>JABDMH010000075.1 GCA_013001595.1 Saprospiraceae bacterium
GGAGATAAGCAGACGCAAACCAAACCACAAGAATCGAGTTTCGGCAGAAGTAGAAAGACAAGTTGTAGATGTGGCTATTGAATTTCCGGCATATGGCCAAGTTCGTGCGAGCAATGAGTTAAAGAAGTCCATGAACTTGAACCTCAGAACAAAATCATTGCACATGAAGGATCGGTTCATTCATTGAGGAATTCATCTAAAGAAAATATCCGATTTAAAGTATCTCTGAAGCCCGATAATGGTATGAGTTTCCTTTTCGAGATCATGACGCTTTTTCAAAATAAGTGTCCGGAAAAGAACTATTCAATAATTGCTGCGATGAATATCCTTAAAAAACTAAAACTGAAAGATCTTTAGTACTCTCGTAGGGTTAAATTATTACTTTGAAACAATAGGGGTAGGACTAGCTACGGTTCTTGCCGCAATTTTTGGGTTGGCCAAAACTAGCAGTTAAATTTTTCTGAAAGTAAATTGCAAAAAAGCAGGTAGTAATGCACCAGCACATTTAGACAGAAAAAGCTGGCCACGTTGTCCGCGCTGATCGCCAATACCATATAACAAATTGGAACTATGAACCAAGCCAATAAACTCTTAACCATCAAGCTGATTCACACGCTGGTCTGGGCGTTCTTGGTAGTCTTGATTATTTATATCGGATATGCAGGTTTTAGCGACACAATTACGATTTATACATGGATCGGCATCGGTTTAATAATTGCAGAAGGTCTGGTTTTGCTATTGTTTAAAATGTCCTGTCCATTAACGGTCGTTGCTCGTAATTATTCGGACTCCCAAAAAGACAATTTTAACATCTTTTTACCAAACTGGTTGGCCAAGCACAACAAACTAATCTTCACCTCAATTTTTGTTGTTGGGCTAATTGTGGTGTTGTATCGGACTTTATCTTGATCTAAAGTCAAATAAGATGTAAAACATTGTGTATAGCCAAAACGAGATGAGCATTCATTTTCGTCAGCAATCAAGACATGGTACTTCATGCTAACGTTATTTGCAGTCCAGCTTAAGCATCCCCAATGTTCACCAAGGAATTTCAACATTGGTTTTTGCAGATCGAGGCAGCAGAAGCGAAGCAGGTCGAGCCCCTGCGAATCACCATAACGAAGAGATGGCAAAATCAATAAGGAAAATGTAGAGAACAATGAATGCGCAGATCTACCATGATCCCGCCTCATAAGTACTTCCACCCTACAAGTATTCTTCATACCTTTAATAGAATGATTTAGTAGCCATTCAAGGCACACCGATGTTGCAAAAAGATCATGCTCGCTCGCAAGTCGCTCTGTCCTTGCAATCTAAACAAAGTGTGTAATACAAAAGCACACAGCAATAACAATTACCGATTCTGAATTTGAGAAATATGAATAGAAAGCAATGGTATGAATCCCTGTTTGAAAATTATGGTGAAAAATATGATAGTGAAAGCTTCACACAAGGAACGACTGGTGAGTGTGATTTTATAGAAGCAGAAATAAAATCAGACAAGTGTTTAAAAATATTGGATGTGGGATGTGGAACCGGAAGACATGCAATTGAACTGTCAAAACGCGGATATGATGTTACCGGGATTGATTTGTCAGCGACCCAACTCGCAAGAGCGAAGATAAAAGCAGAGAATGACAATCTAATAATAGATTTTCAGCAACAGGACGCACGGGAATTGCCTTTCAGTGGCGAATTTGATGTGGCCATAATGCTCTGTGAAGGTGGATTTCCATTAATGGAAACGGATGAAATGAATTATAAGATACTGAAAAGCGTGACTAAATCATTAAGGGAAAACTGCAAATTGATTTTTACGACCCTAAACGGATTATTCCCATTATACCATTCTGTCGAAAAGTTCTTGGCTTCAACGACCGAAGAAGGGAACGCGACATATCGAAGTAATACTTTTGATTTGATGACATTTCGAGATTATAATATCACGGAATTTGAAGATGATTTAGGCCATAAAAAGGAACTAGAATGTAATGAAAGATATTATGTGCCAAGCGAGATAACTTGGTTGTTAAAATCACTCGACTACTTGAAGATTGACATTTATGGAGCAAAATTAGGAGCGTTTTCGAGAAATGATAAATTATCAACAGAAGATTTTGAGATGCTTGTGATAGCAGAAAAATGATAGTAATAAAAATGCACGAATGCACAACAACTTTATAGATTGCGTGGTAAAAAGAAATTCAGAATGTTAAACTCCTTTACTCATCATATGACAGGCGCCTATCCAAAATTGTAAAAATGGCAAATAAATTTTACCATTCCTGCAACTTAGCAGTAAAACAGATTGAAGAATGATTCGAATATGTTGCTCAATGACACTTTAGATGCCATGGATGTTGCAGGCTTAACTGCAGCTGAAGCGAAAGAATTCCGACATTTTTACGAACAGGCATGGAATCGCTTTCATCTGGTTAGAACTGCCTTTTCAGTGCTGTCCTTTCTTCTCTCTGTGTTGGCGGTCTTTTCCAGCACACACCAATAATAGCAATTCAAAATAATTATTTCAATCAAAATAATCAAAATTAAATGACAAGTAACATTTTATTAATTGGAGGTTCCGGAAAAACCGGACGCAAAGTTGTCGAGGGACTGAAACAACAGCACCAGAACGTTAGGCTAGGGATACGCAACAATGTGCCAGCCTTTGATTGGGACAAACCCGCTACCTGGCCAAACGCCTTAGCAGGAATGGATAAAGTATACATCGTCTACTATCCAGATCTGGCAGTTCCCGGTGCATTTGAAGCCATCAAATCACTCACCGAAGAGGCTAAAAAAGCCGGCGTGCAGAAAGTTGTCTTACTTTCCGGTAAAGGAGAAAAAGAAGCAGAGCGATGTGAACAAGTAGTAGCCAATTCCGGTATGGATTATACCCTCATAAGAGCCTCCTGGTTTAATCAGAATTTTAGTGAGAGTTTCTTACTCGAGCCTATCCTGGCAGGCCATGTAGCCTTACCTATGTCTAATGCCAAAATCCCTTTCGTAGATACTACTGATATTGCCGATGTTGTGGTAAAAGTTCTTTTGGATGATTTCCATAATGGGAAAACTTACGAAATAACGGGCCCTAGAGCATTGACCTTTAAAGAAGTCGTTATGGAAATTGCAAAAGGTACAGGCAGAAGTATCCACTACGAGGCAGTTTCATTAGGCAAGTACAAATCGATGATGAGTGCCGCTGGTCTACCGGATGATTACATTTGGCTGTTCGACTATCTCTTCCGTGAGGTTTTGGGCAAGGAAGAGAACCAGGCAATTACAAACGATGTAGAAAAGGTGCTCGGCAGAAAAGCGACAGATTTCAGGGAATTTGTTCAGTATACTACCAGAAAGGGTATCTGGCACCAAGGAATACCTCAATCTATCTAATTATTGACCATTCAAACTTAAAAAATTAGATCATGAAAAAAATCCATTTTAATAGCGTTGTCATCTCGGCCACTATTGTTTGGAGTTTGGGTGTTTTGGCATACGTCTCTTCTGATTTTGTTCAGATAATAGAAGATCCCGACTTACAGGCCAATTGGGTGCTTTCAATCGCACTCATTCCGGCTGCTTCCCTCGGAGCGCATATTTACTATCGAAAGGGACACGAGACCAATGGATTCTTGTTAGTAATTTCCATATTCTCAGTGGTTATGGTATTGGACGCCATCTTCACCGTTCCACTTATCATCATCCCATACGGCGGCAATTAAATGAGCTTCTTTGCCGATCCGGGCTTTTGGCTAATCGCAGTGGAGTTTATAAGTGTTGTGACTTCCTACTGGCAAATTGAAAGGGCCGTCGAAAGAACCCAAATGAGTAGAGTATAATTTTCAATCGCCGCATGAATTTCAGTAGGGCAAAACTATGGCTTGCCGGAAGGTAGAGGCGCACCATTACCCACCACGCTACTATACCCTTGGGATGAATTCGTACTTGTTGCTGACATTTTCGGACCTAGTAAATTCAGCAATTGGAGGGACATTGGCTACTACCATTCACAAAGAAATAAAAAACTGACTTCTGTGTAGCCACTCGCCTCATATGCTAGCTTAAACAACTAACTTAACACTGAGTTTAGGGCCGACACGTTTCTCTCAGATTCTGATATTATGGTGGTATAAGTGGAGTTCGCACAACTGAACATAGTGCTGTCCAATACTTTGTGATGAAATTTCTCAACATATCATAACATGTATGCGTCCATCTGTTTACATTAGTATCCTAATGGGCTGTTCTGCAGTTTCATGCATAAACGTAGACCCTTGAGTTGAGCGCAACATATAAAAACCCACAACAAAACTGATGGGAAGAATATATGGAAATGAAATTAGTGAAACTTCAAAGCTCCTTCATTGAGTGAGATGGTGCATGAAAAAAAGGGGAAAGACTAGCTACAACTGGAAAATACAATTAGGGCTAAGGAATTTGCATGAAGCAATATTCCCGCCGTCAGACCCTGGTTCGTCTTGCAGCCCTGTGATCGACTGTTCCATTGGGAATTCGTATGTCCCATTCTAGACCGGTTCAGACCGGACCTTTAACAAATTCGTCAGCGCATATTGGTGATATGAACCCATATTCCTCTGGATGGTTACCGAAAGGTATCCGCTCTCGCTTTGTAGATGACATAAACGGTTTGCGCATGCACGTGTTGGAGGCTGGGTATGAATAAGAAGCGCGTCCGGCCATAATTATTACTGCATGACTTTCCTGAACTGGCCCACCGCTGGAGGAAAGTCATGGTCCCTCTTGCTGAGCAGGGTTACTATGTTATGGAACCCGATCAATGGGGCTATGGTAGAACAACGGGCTGCGATAGGGACTTTGAATTTCAATATAATGATATTGCCCCCATGATTGTGGGAGGTGTTTTGTAGAAAGCTACCGGAGCCAAAATTGAAAATTCTTTTGAGAAGAATATTGCCGACGTTTTCGATATGGAAAGTTTACTCTTGGAGTGATCAGGGTGATAATTCAGCTCCTATGGGACTTGCCAAGGCTAAAATATATAATTGTGCCCGTATAGGTTACCTCTATCTTAATATAGGTATGTGGAAAGGGCAGCAGGTTATTCCTAAAGAATGGATATCTCAAACAACTCTTGGAACACCAGCAAATCCACATTACGGTTTTTTCTGGTGGAATATGCACGACCGGATTACAGTCCCACATGATACCTATTTTACTTATGGCCGATGGGGGCAATTTATCGTGATCATCTCTTCATTGGCTATGGTAGTGGTCCATTCTTTCCAATGGTCGAAAAGCTAATCCTCCAAAAGGGACTAAAGGAGATACATGGTTCCTGCTTGAAGATCAAAATCATCCTGTTTATGGTAAAATAGAAACAGAGGAACGTTTCAATGCCAATACAAAATTAAAACCAAAGGAACCATATCTTACAATGTTACCCGAATTAGTTGAAAAAATTGTACAATCCTGTTGATAAAAATAATAATCAATAGAGAAAACACAGCCTCCAAAGTATGGCGCTCAAATGTCGCTAAACACACCACCCGCGTTTATGCAAGCCGGAGCACTTCACTTTATGGCTATCTGTGTTCTAATCCCCATTTGATATGAAACAATTTGGCACAGATATTAAATTTGGGTATTTTGATAGATAGGAATAAACTTTAATCTATATGCTCCAATTCTTAAATCTCAGGATTTTCCCGATATTTCACCCCCTTTTCGGGCTGACTTTACTGCTAATCCCCTTCGTGTCTCCGAGCCAATCCGGAGGCTTTCCGGAAAAGCCGAATGTCATTTTTATCATCACCGATGACCAGCATCGGGAGAGTTTTGGTTTTATTGAAAACAAGGCACTTACCCCGAACATCGATCGAATTGCCCGGGAGGGTATTTACTTCTCTCAATGCTACGTGGCGGCCAGTGTTTGTACCCCGAGTCGTTACTCTTGCCTGACCGGACAATACGCTAGCAGGTGTCGGACACCCAGATTCCTGGATGGGATTACACCCGAAGGCCAGACACGTGTGACCTGGAACATCAGCCTAGCCGAGAACCAGCGCATACTCCCACACCTACTGCAACAAGTGGGCTACAAGACCGGTATGGTAGGCAAATGGCACCTGGGAGGCATTTCCGACCAGTTTCAATCGGTTCCCCCAGGCAGTGATCCTACCAATGCTCAAGTGACCAGGATATTGAAGGAGAATCAAGAAAATTACTGTCGGGCGCTCAGGAAAAAGTATGGCTGGGACTATGCTGCGGCCGTCTACCGTGCCAATCTGGACGGTGATCGAAGCCTGAGGAATACAGGGTTAGATGTTCATAACATGGAAGCGATGACTCAGGCAGGATTGGAGTTTATTGAGGACAATCAAGATCATCCCTTTTTCCTATATTTTTCAACCACACTACTTCATTATCCCGAAGTCTACAAATCACTGAACGCCGATCCGCGAATAGGTCCAGCAGGTCTGATGGAAAGACCCATAACCGGTATCCAACCATCGCGTGAGTCCGTCCTGCAAAGAGCAGCCGAAGCAGGAGTAACTGGAAGAGCGGTTGAGGCAACCTGGCTCGACGATGGCATCGGAGCGCTCATTCACAAACTGGAAGAGCTCGGTATAGCGGAAAACACACTGGTAATATATTTTAACGACCACGGCATGGATTACGGTGGCAAAGGAACTTGCTACCAGGGAGGTATTCTTACGCCGGCGATCGCCTACTGGCCAGGTACCATTAAACCGGCTTCAGAGGAACGCTTGATACAGAATGTAGACTTTATGCCAACCATTCTCCAATTGAGTGGTGCGGAGGTACCTGCAGACATGAAGATTGATGGTAGAAATCTCGTTCCCTTGTTCACTAGAGAGGTCGTGGAATGGCGCAGTTCCATTTATTCGGAAATAGGATACGTGCGTTGTGTGGTGACAGACGATGGATGGAAATACTTTGCCTTTCGAGTTCCTCCCAGCAGCCTACGTCCGCTTGAAGAACGTATGGCTGCGCAACTCCTTAATCATGAGAGGCTTCGTAAGGAAGAACCTTGGTGGATGGAATTCGTCGAAATAGACCCGGAAGCACGATTCTTTCATTTGGGTTTATCACCTGGAGGTACAGCCTTCGAACAGGATCCTTTTAGACCGGGTGCTCAGCAGGGAGAATGGCACGACCCGGCTCCATGGAGACACAATTACTTTGACCAGGACCAGATGTATCAGATCAGCACTGATCCGTTAGAGATCACCAATCTTGCAAAGCATCCTGCGTATGCCCACAAGTTGCTTGAGATGCAGAATGTTCTTAAGAACTACTTGAACCAACTACCTGGTACGTTCGCAGAGTTGAAACCATGAAAACGAAAAGGTGGTACTTCTGCTTGTAGTCACGGTCGTAGACTGTGGAGAATACAGAACGCAATGTCGGGCACCCCTTTTGATGGTGTTGATAAATGCTCCATCGCCTTTGCAGATGTGGATGGCGACAACGACAACGATGTCCTCATTACAGGGCTAACCAAAATCTCTAGAATCTCGAAACTGTACACCAACGATGGGAGTGGGACTTTTACTGAAATGTCAGGCACTCCTTTTGACGGCGTAGCATTTAGCTCCATAGCCTTTGCCGATGTCGACGGCGACAACGACAACGACCTCCTTATCACGGGACAAATCGGTTCAGCTGGCATCGCGAAACTATTCACCAATGACGGGGATGGCACTTTTGTCGAAATGACCGACACTCCTTTTGACGGTGTTTTATTTAGCTACATTGCTTTTGCCGATGTCGACGGCGACAACGACAACGATCTTCTGATTACGGGGCTAAAAAGGACAAACACTTCAGAGACTCAAATCTCGAAACTGTACACCAATGATGGGGGTGGGGAATTTACCTATCCATATGCTATTCCCAATCCCATCTGCGCTATCCCATCGCACTGTAAGATTCGATACCTTGCATTTTCAATTGAGCAAGGGAGGCACATGTCCTAGAAATTACAGAGGGCACATATTCGCTCGCTGAGCTATAATGGAAGATATTCGGATACTGAAATTTTCATCTTTGGAAATCTGACCCTTGACTGATTTTGGTAGCAGACGACAGAAGATTTCTTAAAATTCAGGTTCGGTAAATAAGGATTTGACAAATACCCTATGGTCTCAGAAGCTCGTACTTTCTTCGAATGGTAAGTGATCACAAGTTTCCAAAATACTATAGCAGCGTTCAGATATTCATTGATAATCAACGGAATAAGCTCCAATGACTCGTTGCACGGTAATCGATCCTCCAATTAGGGCTTGTCACGATTTTTATCCAAAAATCCCGCCAACCCGCTTCAGAACCCTATTTTACCCTGGGTTGTAACCCGAGACAATTTATATTTGACCCATCTTGGGTCATTTCGGATTTATTTTGGACAGAATAGTAAGTGATGACTAAAATTGAAATGTCATAAGTCTGAAAAAGGTGAAAATTACATACCATCGAAACCCGCCACGGATTAGTTGTATATTTCTTAGTCGGTATATCTTATTACCTCAACATCGTTCTCTTGCTTCGGCCCTGGTGTGCTCCTTCCATCGCTGATGAGCTTTTCCATCAACGCTTTCATTTCTGATACACGGCCCGGCTGTTCATCTGCAATATTTTGGGTTTCCCCGAGGTCCTCAGCTAGGTTATAGAGTTGGATACGGCTGCTGTCACCTCCTGGTGACCAACCTCCGGAGCCCTGGGCAAGGATTAGTTTCCATGCACCCAAGCGGACAGATGGCAAACCATGGATGGAAGCACTCACTGCATGTTCACGGACGGGACCATCCTCTCCTTTAAGCAATGGCAGCAGGCTGTAACTATCCTCACCCGCGTCCGGAGGTAACGATACATCCAGGATTTCAGCGATGGTAGCCAAGATATCCGCCTGATGTACAAGTTGTGCAGAAGACCTACCAGGGGCTACCACTCCCGGCCATCTGACTATAAAGGGTATACGATGGCCACCTTCCCAAACGTCGGACTTGTAGCCTCGCAGGGGTCCGCTGGGATAATGCCCTTTTGCTTCAAGAGCGGCGATCGGCATATCCTGGTGTCTTTTACGATCCCAAGGCCAACTTTTGAAAGAGGTATCCAGAGCCTCTGCTGCTGTCGTATTTCCAATATAGGGAGCGCAGCCATTATCACTGGTGAAAATAATGATCGTGTTGTCGGCTTCACCAGTTTTCTCCAATATATGGAGAACTCGGCCAACAACAGCGTCGGTTTCCATGACCAAATCTCCGTAGAGACTGAGACCGCTTTTGCCCCTCCATTCTCTATTTACCGAAAGGGGAGTATGCGGAGAAGTTAAAGGTAGATAGAGTAAAAAAGGATCTGGTGATTCAGCCATTCTATTAATGAAGTCTACTGATCTATCTTCCAACGCCGGAAGCACATCTTCTAAGGCCCAATCCTTAAGTGAAGGCCCCTGCAGGCTTGCCTGATTCTTGCCAAATAGTTTTCCTGACCCAAATTCAATGGGAATGCCAACGGTATGGTCATTCTCAATAAAACAAAAAGGTGGCCAATTGGGCACATCGGTTCCAAAATACTTATCAAATCCAACCGCAGTTGGACCTCCAGCAATAGGCTGGGAGAAAACCTCTTGCCAGGCTCTGCGGTGTGCTTCGGTAGCCCGTACATTTTTATCTCTTGAGGTGAACAATGCACGCTTTTCCTGAGAAATCGGCCAGTTCCATCCCAGATGCCATTTACCTACACAGGCAGTCTGGTAGCCCCGCTGCTTTGCCAATCCGCCAATGGTCAGCCGGTTGGGCACAATTAATGGAGCCCTGAAGACTCCAACAATTCCCTTCTGTAATCTGCTGCGCCAGTGATAACGACCGGTAAGCAGTGTATAGCGGGATGGTGTGCAGACTGCCGATGATGAATGCGCATCAGTGAAGCGCATGCCCTCGGTTGCCAGACGATCAATATGAGGTGTTGGGATTTTCCCCCTGACGGGATTGTAAGCCTGCACATCTCCATAACCCAGGTCATCGGCATAGATAATAATGATATTGGGCTTGGGGATTTTCTGAGTGCAGGAACCAAGACCTAATAACAGCATGAATATCCAAAACATCTTGTGCGTCATCTCTTCTAGTTGTTTAGGAATGTTATTTCATTTCTGCCCTACTTGGCACAGCATTCCTGGGTTATTAATATCATGCTTATTGCACTTTTGAATCGCTGGCATTTTATCCAGCAAGAATCCCACATTTTTAGGCAAGCACCTACAAGTATTCTTTGTCCTGCGTACTTTTCACAAAATGGTTCAGTAGGTATGCAAAGGTGACAAGGACAATATATTTCCTTAGTAGTCACGACGCATGTTGTCATTTCTTCATGGACTAATCAAGGCCCACTGCATAAAAAACTTCCAATGGGAGACCCGTCAGGCACTTTTGCTGGCTGAAGTTTTATCTCGTTTTGTGGAAACCTATAGTAATTTTCTATAGTCTGTATCCATTCATCTTCCATAGCGGTTTTTTTCTCTTCATCTTCCAGCAATTCTTTGAATTCTGATAACTTCTGATGTACAGTTGCCTTTACTTGTGGATACGTAGCTTCATTTTGAGCTAATTGAAGCAGATTAGATAGTACCTTGCTTTTTATCACTATCTCTACATTACCTTTGTAGGGATCCGATGAAGAATGCTTCAATGTTCTATTAATCAGACTGTCCAACATCTCCCGTAGCCCCAATTGCCCAACATCAATAGCTGACTGACTCACCAACCGATTTACACGTGCTGGATGTAGTAATCTCGCTAAGACAAAATCCGACGCAGCTTCTGCTGCAGTAAGCGGATCAAAAGTCCAGCCTGTTTTGGAATCAAAACTTTCCCTATTTCTTTCTTGCCACCATCCACGATCCGGAAATAAATTCAGTTTCGATTTAGGTATCGCCAAAAAGTCTACATCTAGAGTTCCTAATACTGCTTCCAGTGCACGTCGTTGTTCATCAGCTAGTACGACCTTGCCCTGAATTTCAGTTTCTCCCTTTAAACCAAAATTATATTCACGTCCAGCTATTGTTTTAATCGCTGCCTCAACCTGATAACGATGATAATAATAGAGTAGAACAAATAAATCCTCAAGTTCAGCGAACGACTCTCCATCAACCAACACATCTGAATCAAACTGCGCAATAGCCAACGATCTAGCATCCATCACATTCCTCAATTCATCTATCGGATTTGATCCATTGTCCCACAGATGACCGTGTACGTTGGCACTTCCAATTGGTCTTGCATCAGCATCTGAAATGAACCTGTACCCTTTGCTCATGGCTTCTCCAATAACTTTCTTCAATGCCGAATGCTCATTGCCTTGATAATCACCATAAGAATAAGCCACGGTAACTTTATCCCACTCACCTATTCCAACACCGTAGGCATTACTGATATCAATACTACCATCAGTGACGGTAACCCACGGATGTGGATAGTCCATCACCGATGCCCTGTTTTTGATACTCGCCGCAAAATTATGTGAGAATCCCAGGGTATGCCCCACTTCATGTGCACCCAGTTGTCTAATTCTCGCTAGGGCGAAATCTTTCATCGCTTGACTATCAGCTCCATTCGTCAAAGCCTTTGCTATCTTATAATCTTGTCGCACACGTAGACTACCCAAGCTAACATGTCCCTTTATTATTTCACCTGTTCTTGGATCCACCACCCCACCACCATAGCTCCAACCCCTCGTTGATCTGTGTACCCATTGAATCACATTATATCTTACATCCAAGGGATCAATGGCGTCAGGAAGAATCTTTACCTGAAATGCATTGGTATATCCTATATGTTCAAAAGCCTCATTCCACCATCCAGCACCTTCCATCAACGCAGATCTAATGGGTTCAGGTGTACCGTTATCTAGATAGTAAATAATAGGTTCTACGGCTTCACTGCTTTTGGCTCCCGATGATTTTTTCTCCAACCGATGTCTCCAGCAGTAATTGACCTCCATTGCCTGATCGATGCTCGCTGAATAGTTCATAAATGAGGTGGTAATACTCCCACTATTTGGATGTGCTATCCTTGGTTGATAATTGTTATTGGGCAGCTCAACGAATGAATGATGCTGATAGACTGTAATATATTTCGAATCAGGAGTTACGCTTCTGATTTCTTTACCAGCAGGCACGCCTTTCAAGGTAATCAACACATCGAAATCAACATTCTTGGGGAAGTTCTTGGTCCTTTCCATATTCAGCGATGATCTGGTCTCATCTAGGCTGTAATCACCTTGCTTCTTCACTTTAAGCACCTCTAGAACTCCATGAGTATCTTGCATAAGAAAGTCGGTCAGATCAATTAGATATCCACTTTGGGTTTCCTCCAATATTTCGAAACCGTACAAAACAGACTTAGCAAATGCCTCTTCAACCGATTTTCGTTCCAATTCATTTGCGGTTATTGCTCTGTACCTAAGGTTAGGTTGAATAAGCAAAAGTTTATTACCGGATCTTCTAAAGGACACAATTCTCGTTCCACCAATTTGTCCCCTGTCCAATCCCAAATCATTATTACCCACTCCCTGACTCAAGGAACTCACATAAATGAAGGAAGAATCAAGGTTGCTTACCTCCATGTACATCTTCCCTTTGTCATCATCATAGTAGGTGGTGAATAGGCCTGAACTATTATGGAGCTCGTCATTATCCAGCACACTTTGCGACCAAACAACGCCATATAAAAAGATTATAAATAGATGCAGATACTTCATGTGCACAGGTTTTCAGTAAAGGTATTTATTTTAGTACATTGCGTATCGCTCGAGTTCCAATTCTTACTGCGCCGTGTTATGGATTGTCTGTTTTGCAAAAAGCATTTAAGCTCATTTTGAGATTGTCCTTACACGAAAGCATTCCATGGCCAATTCGTCTACTCTGACCAAAGATATAAGAGGAGAGCGCGGAAGAATCGAAGTAAAAGGTAATACTGGTTTTTCCTTCATTCGAAAGAAAATCAACTCTAAACCTTTCCATGAAAACGAATCACGACAAAATAGAGAATTCTCTAATTTACATCCCTGACATTAGTGGCTATACGACCTTTCTGAATTCCACAGAAATTTCACACTCCAAGCACATTGTAGAAGAATTGTTGGAAACCATTCTTTCCGCCAATGAAATTGGTCTAGTGCTTTCCGAGATCGAAGGAGATGCTTTATTGATGTACAGAAGAGGAAAAGCTCCAACTTGTCAAGAGTTACTCTCCCAGATTCAAAAAATGTACATCAATTTTCATGCACATCTTAAAAAATATGAAACCCAGCGTATTTGTAGTTGTGGGGCATGCATCGCTGCAACTGATTTGGAATTGAAGTTTGTTACACATTATGGAGAATTGGCTGAGACGGTAATAAACAATCGACCAGGGTTATTTGGGCCAGCAGTTATTGCAGCCCATCGATTGCTTAAAAACAAAGTTGATTCTGAAAGTTATGGCTTATTTTCAAGCGAATTAATGTCAGCATGTCCTTCTTGGTTCAAGCTAAATGAATTGGCTTGGGGAGAAACCTCTCATTTGGAAGAAGAATATGACTTTGGAAAGGTTATCTATAGCTTTTTAGAATTAGAGAAGCTCAAAGAACGGGTTCCAGAACCTGAACCTGAAGATTTTAGCATCCCCAATGCAACCAAAAAGATTTTTGAGACAGAAGGAGTAGTAGAAGCTCCCATTGAAATTACATTCAACGTGTTGTCAGATTACTATTTTCGGTCTGAGTTCGTTGTAGGTCAACTGGCAAATGATATGCAAAACCACAAAATCTTTCAACATGGCTCTATTCACCGTTGCCTACTTGGTAAGTCGGTTCCAGACCCTGTTTTCGTCACACATGATTTTAACTTCAACAAAAAGAAAATAACCTTTGTCGAATCAGACAAAATCAACAGTATATCTGTTGTTTGGATCCTTCAAGCAATTGATAAAGATTCGACCCACATTACGCATTCATCCTTTATGAAACCCCATTTCCTTAAAGGCATACTATTCAGTCTCTTTATGAAGAAAAATGTCACAAAAGATTGGGATAATAGTTGGCCCATCCTCAAAGAATATTGCAAAAAACTGGCTACAGAAAACAAAGTGCATCCCAACAGTATTGTATTGCCTAAAGAGGTGAAACAAATGACGAACGACTAAATGTGGCGTTGATTCAATTACAAGATCATGTTGTACCTTGGAAACGTTTACTAGTTTGAGAACATCGGAGATGGCCGGGTACATTGATATCATCCCTCCGCCATTGACAAAGAACAGACATGGGATTCATTGCAGCCATTTTACTAGCATTATCACCTACTGTATTTTAATGAAGTCAATGGCTTGATTGTTGATGAGATCGAATCAGTCAACCCAGCCGCCGGATGGACTGAAAAAACAGACCGATCAGGTTTTAGTGGAACCAGCTATCAGGACTATACACAAGACATCCAAATTAGCGGAGACACATCTCTAACTTTGCAGCTCGAAAGACTGACAACTAGTACAACATTGCTAGCCCTCAAAGAGACCAAACTGAAGGTGGTTCCTTAATCCGTGCAACGACTTTTGCAGGATAATGATATCGACAGACCATACAAGTATATTTCATGCATCAGTGTTTGATCTGTATGGCAGAAAGCTAAAAAGTGCTCAATGGTTTAAATGCGACAAAGAGGATAATTTCGAACTTGATTTAAGTGATATGAACGCAGGTATCCATTTTTTGCAAGTTACAAGTCGCAATAAAATAGTAGGTATAAGGAAAATCTGCATTGGCACCCTTTAATACTAGATTCGACTACCAGTACTATCATGATCTTGATCTAGCTTTAAGTATTTGCAGCAAAGGGATTAACTACGCTATGCTATTGCAAAGCTATGTCATAACCTGCTAGTAAGGACGACATTTCAGCATCTCTGACCGAATCGAACCCACGAATAGCCAGTCCTCAATTACTATCACTACCATGTGTTGAGATCTTAATGCGAAACATACACAAATCGCTATCTTATCCCTCTGAATGCGTCGATGCGTCCTTCTAGGGAAAGGACGCACGAACAGTTCGGTCAGCACCACTCCAAATGAACATCGTTTTGACATATAGGGTAAGCATGTCTGTGTCCTTTTCTTTACTTTAGCTTTCATTGCTGGAGGGTATTACAATGATAGACACTGACATTCCTGGAATGTTATCTACTACTTCGAAAATAAATTACGTACAAAAATGCAAATGCAATTAATTCTGATATTAATCTTGAGTTTCATTGGGTCTTTGAGTTATGGGCAAATAGAAAACACAGAAATCAGGAGGATAAAGTCGGAAATTGATTCAACTAAAAGTCCTGAATTAGTATTAAGTCAGATTTTCACCATTAAGGCACCTGTTGCATTAGTTTGGGAAGCATATACTACTAAATCAGGATGGGAAAATTGGGCAGTACCATTAGCAGAAGTTGAATTGAAAGTCGGAGGGTATATTAAAACAAATTATAACAAATCTGGAAAAATTGGAGATAGTTCAACGATTGTGACACACATCATAAATTATGTGCCTGAAAAAATTCTAACGCTCCAATCTGAGATAACTGAAAACTTCCCAGAATTCATGAAAAAGGAAGCAGAAGACTTTTATAATGTAATATACCTTCATGAGATAGAAGAAAACCTGACTAGAGTGGAATCATATGGCATTGGATACAAGAAAACACCAAAATATTTGGAGCTCATGAATTACTTCATTCCCGCTAATGAGCGTACATTAATGAACTTGATAAAATATTTGGAAAAATAGGTCTCAGAACCTAGGTACCTCAACGGATCATGATCCGCTTTTAGCTATCTTGCTCCTAAAGGCCAAATTACTATTTCAGATAACAGCAAATTTTTCTTTCCTTTCCCCAGATGTATATAAAGCCTTCCCTCTCTACAGTGAATTTTTATTCCTTCCAAATCTTCGGTACTCACTTCAGTTTCATCCCTCACTTCAATTGCACCTTCCTGGTTACTATATTGATATTTCATTTCCACATGATAACCGTCAGGAATATGTTGCCCATGCATGCTTGTCAAATCGAGGACAAATTCATCTGCAATCTGCAAGGCTGATTCGTCTCCTAGTTCAACAAATGCTTCACTAGTCAACTCATCCTTCCACAAACACCGCCACCACTCCCCTTCCTCATCAATAAAATATGAATAATGACCGGGGGCCTGAGCTAATGGGTCGTGATGAGTCGGAGAAAATTTGAATCTAACTGGTTCCAAGCCTGCACGTTGACTCAGATTAAGAAAATCCGCTTTCCAACGTAGATTCATGGAGAACACTATGGACTTTTCACCGGGTGAAAACCCGATAAGTTTTGTTGCATCCGTGTACTTTTGGATCGATTCGTCTGGATTTAGATTTGTGATGACCCTTTGAGCCTTTTCAAGATGCCCCTCCTTCAATGCTGTAAAGGCCTCCTGAAACAAGACCTGATTTGCAAAAAAAGAGATGTAAAACTCCTCCATCGACTTCTGGTATTCTAAATAGGAATTTTCCTTTTCTATAGAAATATCCTTCAGAATCCTCAGTCTCTCTTCGGCCTTCATTTTCATCTCTTCCCAGCTTTCCATTTTATGCCCCAAGCGTTGTTGGCCTAAATCAATAAAGTGGTCTGAGGTTTCACGGCCGAACATGGGTCCTTCATTCAGCCATTTGACATAATAGCTGGCCAGCTTTTCATCATCACCAAAATTGACTTTCACGAAATCCCTAACTGTATGTTGAATCGCTTCATTTTCTGTGCTTTCCCAAACCTGACGTGCAGAACTGGTAAAGTATAAATCGAGGGGATGTGTGGTCCAGTGAATAATTCCGAAACCCTTTGCTTTACATTCTTTCAACATATCGGAAAGATTTTCCCATGGTGTGTAGGGGCGACCAATGTACCTGTGGTCATCGTGATGTGCCCAGATCACCGGGTACACTTCTCGGTTTTCACCGGCCTTGGCGAGTATATCCTTCGATTCAGGTGCATCAAAAACCACTTGCCAGTCAAGCGGTAATAAGGGAACATCAGCTGGGTACATAACATCGGCATAAGGCACGTATTCAAAGCGCCATGAACCACTAGAAATGACCAAATTGGGCTTGATTTCGTCTCTTGCCTTTTGTAAAGCAGTTATTAACTTTCCATAGGCAAAGGTTCCGGATGCCATTAAATTATCGTCAATTTCTGGGTGATCTTTCAACTTTCGTCGATATTCCCTTTTCCAGCCTGCTGGAAATTTTTCCACTGGAAAACTCATCCAGATGCTTCCCAAACCGCCTTTTGTTCCCGGCCTACGGTGCCATACCGAAAGCTGGTCGATTTGTGGATACATTTCTAGCAGTGATTTTAATATCTGTTTGTAATATTTAAATCCTTCTGGATGATCTGGATTCGGAGTGATGTGCCCATCAATTAATTCAAAAACAGCGTCATGGGGAAGTTTTTCTATAATGTTTCGAGGATTGGCCATCCAGGTATCAAAATCAAGCGCAAAGGTCACTTTGGTACCTCGGTCTTCCGCATATTGAAAAACATGTTGCATCAAATCAATGGCTTGTTCTTCCTTATCTTCCTCTGAAGCGAAGGAAGCTTTGGCACCAAAAACTGGGGCATCAAATATTTCACCCCCTACCAATCGTCTCACATCATTTACATGCTGATTTCCCCAATGGCGCCCCTTGTTAGTATTATTCAAATAACCCGTTTGCTTCTTTTCACCTATATACTCGAAGCTAAACATGGGATTATTTCCATAGGCATGCACCATGATACCATTGTAGCGAAGTTTATTGGCTTGGTCGATCCACTTTTTCCAATCTTCAAAGTTCCAACCCGTACAACCACTCAAAAAGTTGTGCCAGTTAAATAGGAAACGGTCTCCGGTCAACGGCTTATCTTCGATTTCCCAATCTTCAAAGCCTGACCACTTTTTTTTGTTCAGAAACTACATCACCGGAGATATAAAATCGGCATCCCAGTTTCTCAAGTAGTGCATAGGTGGCATTTAAAAGCCCTCGCTCATTAGGCGATACAATAAACAACTTACCTTCCTCTTCAAAGATTTTAAAACTTCCTTCCTCAGTTGGAATGGCTTTAAGTCCCGCCGCTTTCGCCTGGACACCTGATACAAATTGAATATGGGCATTGCTATCAGATTTAACCCGTAAGAAATCAACGCCAGTGTACATTTTTCCTAAGTACCTTTCAAGTTCTCCAGCAGCATGCATTCCAATTTCAGTGCCCGACAAATTTGAAATCTGAATCTGTGCTTGTATCACGGGAGTGATAGAAAAGGCCAGCAGTATGATAATCGATATTTTCATCTTTATTGATTCAATCCATTCTCAATCTTCACCATCCACGATGGTCATGGCAGCCTTCATAAAGCCCATGGCATAGGCCATACCTGCATACCAAGGAGCACCACAGCTCATCTGCGGTGTGTGATCAGGTATCAGCACCCCTTCAAAACTATTCTTTTTAAGAATTTTGAGAATCCGGAACATATCAATATCACCCTCATCTACAAAAACTTCCTTGTAGTCAGGTACTTTTCCGACCACATTTCTAAAATGGATGTAGGCGATCCTGTTTTGCTTGCTATAAAAGTCAGTAGCTTCATGCACATCCCCTTCCGTCATTTCTGCAATTGATCCCAGGCAGAACTCCAATTGATTATTGGGGCTGGGATTCATTTCTAAAAGACGTTGGTACATCTGGGGCTGATAAACCAGGCGGGGTGTATTTCTCACATAGGGCATCGGGGGATCATCCGGGTGAGCGGCCATTTTCACACCAGCTTGTGCTGCAACTGGAATAATGTTGTCAAGGAAATATTGTAACCGATCCCACAATTCGTCATGGCTAATGCGTTTTACAGAACCCGTCGGAGCATTTTGATTGTACACCATGTTCCAAACCATCCCATTGGGTACCGGTGTTTCGTCTACACTCCCCTCCATCCCAACTGATTCTGCCCCACCTCTAGCATATGGTCCCACAGATCGGCTCGATACGCCAGCCAATGAAAAATTGTAACCAAACACAGGAATGCCAGCCCTACCCACAATCCGAATTTGTTCCCTCACCTGTTCCATTTGTTGTTCCTTTTTGGGACCGTCCAAGAGGATGTCATGCCAAATTGAAGGATCAAAATTTTCAATGGCTTCAAGTTCTAGTCCATGACTATTGACTTCGTTTCTAATCTTTAACAACTCTTGCAGACTCCATAATTTGCCACTGCCAGCAAGACCCCAACCCTCTCTTCCACCGACAGGCTGATTGTTATCTACATTGGAATTCTTCTCATGGCCAAAGTAATCCACCAGGTGTGCTACGATATGCGTAGCTCCACATTGTTTGGCAAAACGATAATGCTGCTGGTTGAGCATGTGACGATATAATCCAAATCCCAATTTCATGGCTTTCAATTAATTAAATCAGTTATTAGTCCCTTGATACCGAGGCCTCCCATATACATGGCAAAAATCATGATTAGTGAGAGTATGATAGTATCCACCTGTTTATTGCGATACTTTCCCATTAATACTTCACTGCTTGTAAGATAAAATACGGAAGCGATTACGACCGGCAGGACAATAGCAATGCAAGCTTGGGACAGCAACATGATAAACACAGGTCTAAATCCCAGTGTGACGCCAACAACACTTAAGACCGTTAGGACACCGAGAATAATTCTATATTTTCTGGTGTTAGTCCTCCGTTCTTCCTCTTTATAATCGATGATAAGCCAGGGAATCACGAGTAGATTTGGGAGATGTGATGACAATCCCGCTGCCACAATTCCAATGACAAATACCGTTAAAGCAGCCTTCCCTGCGATGGGCTCTAAAAGAGGGATCATCTCAACCACACTATTCATTCTAATGTTTTGGACGTATAAGGTTGTTGCTGCTGTGATCATAACCGCAGCGCTCAAGATAAACATCAAGGAGGCGCTTACCATGGCATCCCTTTTTTGTAGTGCGTTGTCTTTCATTTTCCACGAAGTCTCTCTGACAATCTGTGACCGAATGACAAATACAAACACGGATACCGTTGTACCAACCATTCCAGTCACGATGACCAATGGATTGTTATCACTCCCAATCGCTGTTTCTGGGATGGTAGGAACAAATCCTGACAATACTAAGTCAATGGGTGGAAAATTTGTGAACATGGTTACCAAAAAAGCTATTCCCATAATGGCTACCAAGATGGCCAGCACTTTTTCAAAAAGGGTATAATCCCCAATCCACAATAAGGCATAAAGTAATACTGCAACAGTAATGGCCCATGTATTTCTAGTATTGCCACTATTGAGAGCTGTCTTTGACCATTCTTCCAGGACTTCTGAAAGAATGCCGAGCAGTCCGACTAAAGCCGTAAGTATGATTACAGCCAGAGCTACTATAAGCAATATGGTTAGATGTGGGTTTATGTGATTCTTAATCCCTTGAATTACGGTCTCTCCAGTGACCATGGTATACCGACTAAACAAAGTAATCAGGTAGTAGGTTATCACACAACTGATTAATACGGTCCATAGTAAATCAACCCCAAAATTGGCTCCTGCTTTAGACATGGCCGTAACACTACCCGTGCCAACATTATAGCCAATGAGGAAAATTCCAGGCAATATGCTTGTAACTATGCTCTTCAGTTTATTCATGTTCGTCAGAATCCAATAGCGTTTCCACCATCGACCGGTAAGCATATGCCAGTAATATATGCCGATGAATCAGAGGCTAGAAAGGCAGCTGCTTTACCAATATCACTTGGTTTACCAAATCGTCTGGCAGGTGTGCGCTCGAGAATTCTCCTTCTTCTGGCGGGATCCTTTTCCATAATGTTCAAGAACATTTTCGATTCTATGAAACCTGGAGCAATGGCATTGATTCGAACACCATACTGTGAATATTCAGAAGCTAAGGTCCTTGTTAATCCCAACAATCCGGTTTTAGAGCTGCTATAAGCCACTACCTCTGTGATACCGTAGAGGGCAGCCATCGAACTGATATTGATTACTGATCCCTTCCCCCTAGGAATCATATATTTCAACATAGTTCGCGTCAATGCAAAAACACTAGTCAAGTTAGTATCAATGACTGCTTGGAACTCACTATCGGTCGTTTCCAAAGATGGTTTTTTACAATGCTTTCCGGCATTATTCACCAAAATATCTATCGGTCCTATGCTGTCTTCTATGTTCGCCACTAGCAATTCATGTGTGTCTTTCATAGTGACATCATTTACAAATAAAAAGCAATTGGGTCCCAAGGTCTCCTTGCTTGCTTGCAAAACATCCTTCGACCTGCCGGTTATAGCTACTTTGGCGCCCAGCTTTATGAATTGTTCCGCAACACCAAAACCAATTCCGGTTCCACCACCCGTAATTAGTGCCACCTTGTTCGTCAAATTATTGATCTGTTCCATATCTGCCCAGTACTTAAATCCATAATGAAATAGTTTTTTGAATTCCAGCTCTGACACCCAATCATATCTCACAGAAATCGAGATTCCACAGTTTTGCCAAACGAGAAAGTGGAGAATACTAACTTAATATTTCGAATCAACCCAAGCACATACTCCACGATTACATATGCTCAATTGAGAACACCACAAGTTTAAAAATGAAATCATTACTCTATTTACATTAAGACGACCAGAAGAATACTGCCGACCGGTGCCAGCCACATCGCTAGTTCGCTCACCATTCCAATCAATAACCATAGAGCATAGCTAAGCAATCACTAGTGGGGTAGTCATGAAAATACATTAAATTTCAGGTAAATATTCTACTTGAATACAAAATCTAGCTCTAAAAATTAAGAATGAAAAATTCACTTTGTTTGTTGCTTCTTGCTGCCCCATTTTCTTTACAAGTTATGGCACAGAAAGAAATCAAGATTGTTAGTTACAATATTCTAGAAGGACTTGGAAATGTAGAAAGTTACGGTGAGGGAAGGCATAAGCGCTGTGTGAAATGGCTGCAGAATCAAAACGCCGATGTAATTGCGCTGCAAGAATTGTATAAAAGTGAAGAACAGTTGTCTGCAGATGCTAGAGAATGGGGGCACAAGTACTATGTAAAAGCTAGTTCTATTGGATTATCTTCCAAAGAACCTATTCAATTGGTCAAAAAACACAAAACGGGTCTGCGGCATGGTGTCTTACATTGTAAGACCTATGGAATCGAGTTCTTGGTGATCCATCTTAGTCCGACAGATTGGAAGTATCGCTTGCTTGAAGCAGAGATCATTCGAGTAATTGTTGATTCCATAAGACAAAGAACAAATAACTATATCCTACTGGGCGACTTTAATGCTCATTCTCCCTTTGATGCGGAACTCTACAAGCAAAACCTTGAGCTAATTCAAAAGTATAAAAAAGGAACTCCAGATAATACCAGTCCAAATCTGGTAGGTGATTATCCCGATTACAGCGTAATGTCTTCATTCTATTCATTTCCTTTAATAGATATTACTGAGCGATTTGTTCCATGGTACAGTCGAAAGACATTTCCAAGCCCAATTCTAATTGGCGTATGGCGAACAGCAGGTAATATTGGCCGAACGCCAGAGCGCATTGACTACATTCTGACTACTCAAGAGATGAGTCTAAACTGTAAACAGGTGAAGATCCATAGCAATGAAGAAACCGATCATATCTCTGATCATTATCCACTAGAGGCAATTTTCGAACTGGAAAGATAAATGCCAGCCATCGGGATATGGACTTCTCAGAACACAAGAGTCAAAACAGGCCAGTACTTTGCCTTAGAGAGGTCGCTCGAGGTTCAAAGGAAAATCAATCGATTCGAGCCTATATGAACTCATAATAAATTGGCAATTCTCCAACGAATTCAAAAAAAGGTGTACAGCAAAGGCTTGACGATAAATATCCAAGATTAACCAAATACATATCGAATTAGGCAATTATTACTTTCTTTATCATTAGTATTACATCGATAAATGTTTGTGCCGAATGAGAAATTAGCATAATGCAAAAAACCAATATAAGATCGACTCTGGTCTCAGTGCTACTTGTTCTGACTATTCACTTCAATCTGCATTCAGGAGCACCTTACACATCTGATGACCTAGGTAAATACACATCATACGTCAAAGAATGTCTGGACATTCTAATGGAGCACGGAGTTGACAGGTACGGAGAGGTGCATGCTCCTATGCTAGTTAGCATTCTTGATGTAGAGACACGCACCTGCCCTTCTACTCCTAAGAAATTAGACGAGTATTTTCGTGTCACTCGACGTGACAGACGCAGCCCTGGCGGATCCAATCTACTCACTGATCAGCCTACGCTGAAAGCCATGTATGCGCTCACCAATCTAACTGGCAATAGCGATTATGCTGCATTTGCAGACCACTATTCCAGCTACGTCTTGAAGCATCTGGTCGATGATCAAAGGTTCTTCTGGTGGGGTTGGCATCGTCATTATGATGTCTTCAAGGACAGTAGGGAAGGCCACAATCCAAACATGGCAAAATGGGGCAAAAAAGTTATTCCACATGAAATTCATGCAATTAACGGCATTGCATGGGATCGGTTGTGGGCGGTTGGAAAGGACGCTGTCACAAAAGAGATCGAGGCCATCTGGAAGTGGCATGTCATCGATAAAGAGTCTGGGGAAATTAACCGCCATGGCGATGGCAACAAGGGCTGTGATTTCTCGATGTCCGGTGGTGCATTCATTGAGGCTTTCGCTTTTATGTATTCCCAGACGAAAGATCAGCAATGGCTCAACCGTGCAAGATTGATTGCCGAATATTATTGGAAACGAAAAAATCCCAAAACCCATTTGCTTCCGGAACGACCAAACGCTGGGAAGAAACGATTCGACGGGTCCAGTTTCGTCACCTCCATAACGGGATTGTATTGTCACTCCCTATTGAAAGCCTACGATATAACGGAAGAAGCCAGTTTCCGGGACCACGCCCTAGCCTATTTGAAGGCATACGCAAAATTCGGATATGACGAGAATTCTGGGAAATTCTGGGGTGCGCTGCAAATGGATGGCACACCTATCCCGGGACCTCGCATCTATACCGAGAACATTGATTCTGAAGATGGGTACGCAGCTGCCCAACCACGGGGACATCTGGATTTATGGGAACCATATGTTGCAGGATACCAGTACCCCATCTATACAGCTCAGGCATATGCTTATGCCTATCATCTGACAGGTGATCCAGATATGCTGGAGGCAGCCAAACGATTCGCAAGCTGGATCAACAAGACATCTCCGGGAACCATCGAATCTGAGCACACTTGGTACAGTTCATATTCTGAGGGACCGGGACGAAAAGGGACCTATGCCGGAAAATACGGCCGCACGATATCCTTCCTTTTGCATTTGCATGTGATTACTGGAGAGCATAAGCACCTTGGTAGTGCCCGTGCACTGGCGGATACGGCTATTGGGAAACTCTACCACAATGGGCTCTTTCGAGGTCATCCTGCCAAGCCTTATTACGAGGCCATGGATGGCGTGGGATACCTGCTGTATGCACTGCTACAACTTGATCATGTCCTGGATGATCCTAAAGCCGTGGTGGCCCAGAAAAACAGCATTGCGACAACCGCCAGTCAGGAGACAGTGATTGATCTAGACAACTGGTAGACAAAATTAGCCTAAGGTCTTAGCCCAAATGAAGCGATGAGTGTAGTGTGACACAAGAGACACTTTCTTCTACCCGTGCGCGCTAATCGCAATATGTTTCGCAGTGCCAGCATCAACTCTAAACATGGTGCAGTTAAGGGAAGCACGAGCATTCGTTGCTATTGGCCAACCAAATTGAAACCGTTGAATTGAACGTGCTCTCCAAATTATCATAAAGTGGCTCTTCCCAAATTATTCAGGATCTAGATGAGGTGCTACCATCGGATTGCAAGCACAAATCAGCGAATTGTAAGTATCAATGAAAAGCCATGTTTTACAAATACAAAGAGTTTTGCTAAGAGCCATCATTATACCACTTTCACCAAGAGAAATAGGTGTAGCGCCATTCCAGGGATTCTCCATTTCATTGAGCATCAGGCTCTACAGAGCAAACCATGGCCGCTCATAAGACACCTAAAGCAAGCACTCAATTAATATCGAAATAACGTAGTGCCATATTTCTCAAGTTCTTAGCCTAACTGACACTCCTCATGGTGAGTCAAAACGAGGAAGCTGGTCGATCTATTCATCCTAATCGGATTAGTTAACTCTACGCTTTTCATCTTCCAGACCAGTTTGACGACTTCTAGCTTTCTTTACCTGTGTATTGCCAAAGTTGTAGGTTAATGTGGCTCGAAACTGTCTACTCTCCCACCCTCCTGACACCATGACATTTAGCGCACCAAAGCTATTTGCTCCAGACCAATCCTGTGTCTTAAAGACATCCGTTAGTGCAAATTTCAAGTTGGCCCGATCCTTAAAAAGTCGCGTTTGCAGCCCTAAGTCCATAGCCCACATCGCATCGGTACGGAAGTTTCCACCCCAGAGTCCTGGGGAGTTATAGAACCCGGAGACCTCCAATTTCAACCCTTTTGGCAGGAGAAAAGTGTTCTGTCCATAAAATGTGAACACATTGGCAGATAAGTCGATGATCTTTGTCCCACCAAAATTGGCTTTATTACTGACTCTATAGGCTGTCATATTGGAGTATACACTCCACCATTTGTTCACAGAAAAAGGATAGCTTACCGCCAGGCTAACATTTTTCTGTTTGGCCAGGTTGACCTTAGAAATAAATGTTGCCTCTCGACTGAATGTATCCGTAATTTCTGTTATTAAGTCAGTGGTAACGCTGTAGGTGAGT
The DNA here is from genome assembly GCA_013001595.1 of Saprospiraceae bacterium. GTDB lineage: Bacteria > Bacteroidota > Bacteroidia > Chitinophagales > Saprospiraceae > JABDMH01. The sequence goes on from JABDMH010000075.1 coordinate 25,886, forward strand.
GTTGTATTTAATTTTTGTTTATAGGTATGGCCCAAGGAAAAGCTATTGCTATATTGGGGATTTAGAAAGGCATTACCTCTTTGAAAAGTCAATTCATCCAACTTGAATTCAAATGGATTTAGGTCTTGATAATTCGGTCGATCAATACGTCGGCTATAATTCAGTCGCCAGGCACTTTTGTCACTGGGAGTAAATGTAATGCCGCCGCTTGGAAAGAAATCAACATAATCTCTTTCGACTAGTTCATCATTATTGGATTGAGCAGAATTAAGATCCCCAAGGGAATGTGAGTGCTCCATGCGTATGCCAGCCATAAAATTGAATTTTCCTCTTTGAAAGTTATATGTAGTGTAGGCCGCATTAATATTCTCCTTATAAATAAAATTGTTGCTGCGGTCAATGTTCTCAATTTTCTCGGCATCGATCACATCAAAGAAATCAAAGGTATTGTCTGTAGTAACATAAGAGAGCTTTCCGCCCACACCCCACTTCCCATCCCAAAGGGATTTTTCATAATCGACCTTAAAAGTGTATACTTCGATGTCAGTTGGAGTTAGGCTGCTGAATATACGTTCATCCATCAACGAGGTTTCCGAGGCATCCAGGTAAGTATTAGGTTGGTAAGAGCTGCCATTATTTCGAAATAGTCCAAAATCCGCATCAACACTCAGCGAGGTTCCTTCTACTCCCTCGAAAAAATAATTGGCATTCGCATTAAAATTATCACGTTGCTGCTCCATATCATTTGTGGCGATTAGATATCCACTAGTAATCCCGGTTGTAAGCGGAAAGATTCTAGTTCTAGACCTATTATGCCAATCTCCCGAAGACAAGGCACCATTAACTAAAAAGCCCAAGGTACTTTTCTCATTCAAAAACAAATCTGTCCCAATTCGGTAGCTGTGTCTTGTTCGATCGGAAACCATATTAGCCCTCGTATCAAATCCCTGACCCACTTGTTCTCTAAGAATGAGATTATAACTTCGATATTGTCCCAAACTATTTCCATATCGACCAAACAAATTCAAATGCTTGTTGTGGTGATTGAAACTCAGGTTGTTATTTGCCTTCGCCGTAGTCCCTTGCCGAAAGCTTGAAGTAACGGTCGCATTGGTTCCTAATCCCTGGTCTTTTTTAATACGAATATTAATGATACCGGCGTTGCCTTCCGCTTCATATCTGGCGGACGGATTGGTGATGATTTCAAAGGCATCTATTTCGTTAGATTGGATAGATTTCAGGTAATCGGCCAAGTCATCGGCACTCAGGGGTGACTTCTTACCATTGATATAAATCTTGACCCCGTTTTTGCCTTGCAGCAGCACCCGTTCATTATTGTCAACCACCACACCAGGAGCCTTTCTAAGCAATTCTAGCGCATCGCTTCCAGCCGCGTTAATACTGCCATCTACATTAAAAATCGTCTTATCTGGTTGTATCTCAATCAAAGGCCTCGCTGCCTTAACTACCACCTCACCGAGCTCTTCAGCTTGCTCAATTAAGATCGCTGACTCCATTGTAAGGTCCTGGCCCTCGACCACCTCAATGGTTTTCGACCAGAATGGTTTGAATCCTACATAGGTGATCTTCAGTTGATAGGTGTCCGCTTCGAGTTTATCGAAAGAGAATGCGCCATTCAGTTCTGAAAAATTGGCCTTGACCAAGGAATTATCTACAGAACGGTACAGCACAATGGTGGCATAGGAGATTGCTGAATGATCAATACCGACTACCTTTCCAGAAATACTGGAAGTACCTTGAGCCAAGCTTGAAAGAAAGCTGATGAGTAGAATTAGGCCGGATATTAGATATTTCATGTCTGCATATTTAGGTTTCAAATGATACCATCAATTTGTGCATGTTGTATACCTATTGGACGCACCTCCAGGGCTGTAGGTTACACCACATGCCATGTTATCTATAAAACAACTGAAGTCATAGATGAAAGACACTTTTGGGACTATAAGGAGCGCGATTAGGACCAGCAATAGGGTCTTTTTCTTACATCGGAATCACTTCCGGCTCCAACTTCTATCTACATAGATGTGCTCAGTTCATGAAAGTTTACAATCCTATTTTCTGGCTTGTAGTGTTCATAGGAATGGTTTCCATTAGCTGCAGCCAGCAATTCCTTCGACCTTTAAAATAAAAGATCCTGCAACATACATTTTCCAGTTAAGATGTAAAGTTGGTAGTGGCCTGAAAAGGCACCTCTTTGTGTATACCGGAGTACAGTTCTCTTGCATGCATTTACCAATTAAATATCCACAGCAATAAGAGGATGCGCTCTCTGGGTGTGTCAGAGAACAGTTCCCCCTGCTCACGCTATCTAAATCTCAATCTGATTTCTGAATACACGCAGTAAAGGCATGCTGCTCTCCTCGATTGCACACATTATTTACAAAAATGGAAAGAGGGAAATGACAGATTATTGATGGAAATCTGTATGAGGGATTGTCATGATTTTATTCAAAAAGCCGCCAATCCGAAGGTTGTCCTTAAATTAACCCCCGGTTTTACCCGGGGCAAAATATTAGACCCCAAATGGGGTCTTTTGAGATCCCCATTCAGAAAGAATTCGGGGCTGGCAAGAAGGGAATCCTGTCAACTACCGTTATTCAACTGAATAAATGCCCCTTATGAAGTCTGTCATAGGCAGCATTTCCGAAAGCACAGGTTCCCTTAATCTACTGCCTAGTCGAGCACTTCAGCTAGCTCAACTAAGATGGCCGACTGGATCGTAAGGGTCTGTTCCTCCCCAAGCTTAATGGCTTGCGACCAGAATGGTTCAAATCCCAAATGTGTGCTCTTAAGTAGATATGTATCCGCTTCGAGTTCATCGAAAGAAAATGCGCCATTCAGTTCCGAAAAATTAGCCCTAAGCAGGGAAGTATCTGCGGCTCGATATAGCATAATGGTGGCAGAGAAGATTGCCGAATGATCAACACCGACTACTCTTCCAGATATACTGGAATTACCTTGAGCCGAGCTAGAAAGAGAGGTGAGTAGGAAAAATAGGCTGGCGAATAGGTATTTCATGGCTACATCTTTAGTTTTCAAATTACAAGATCAGTTTGTACATGTCGCATACCTCTTGGACGCAACTACAGGGTTGTAAGTTACGCCCCATGGGATGATATCTATAAAATACCTTTTATCATAGATCAATAAAGCCCGTGGGACTATAGGAAGGCTGATTGGCACAAGTACTTGGTTCTTTTGCTTACATTAGAATACGTTTCCAACTTTATGTAAATTGATTCTCTCAGCTCATGAAAGTTTGCACTTCTATTTTCTGGCTTTTATTCCTCGCAGGAATGTGGACCAGTGGCTTCGGCCAGCAATCCCTTCGACCTTTGGGATTAGTCCAGAAATCGTCGGCCATCCTGTCCGTAGGAGACTTGAGAGTAACTTTCGTGGATAACCAGGCTTATGGTGATCATCACCGAGCCGGATATAATGGCATTGCCTCCTTGATCCATATCGAGGAAAAGGAGTCACCCTTCGTTTCCCGATATGCAGGTTTCAATCTGGAACACATATTCGGTGGTGACACACTAGAGAAACTGTTTGAACCACGAATACATCCAATGGAGTTGTTTCAAGTTGATAGCAATCAGGTCTTGTTGTATCAATCTCCCACGCCATTGTCCAATGTGGAAAGCCTAACTTCCTTTACGGTAGTAGCACCCCACTACATCGATGTGAATTTTAAATGTAAGATCCAACAAAGTGGCTTCTTTCGGCACAACTATGCCGGGTTATTCTGGGCAAGTTACATTCAAACGCCGGATGATCCCAACATCTATTTCAAAGGATATGAGGGTAATGAAAGTGAGCCAACATGGCAAAGTACCTATTCCCCAAAACATGGTCAGGCAAGTACTCACCGGAGTGCCAGTGACCATCAAGACCTATATTTCCATCCCGATTTTAATGCCCCATTAGCTAGCCATTTTTCAGATTATCGCTATTCTCATCCATATTATTATGGTCGGTACAAACAAATGGTCCTGGCCTATTTTTTTGATGCTACTCAAATTATTCGGTTTTCTCAATCTCCTACCGGTGGTGGCAGTGGCAACCCGGCTTGGGACTTTCAATTCATGATACCCAACTTTATCTCAGATAAGGCATATTCTTTTAAGGCCCGTTTGGTATACAAGCCCTTTAAGGATGTGCAAGACATAGATTCAGAATACCTCCATTGGAAGAATTAAACGCAACCTTTCAACCAGTACTCTGTCAAGCAAAATATTGTCAAGAAGTGCACTACGGCGTCACCATATCTATTCAAGATCCAGGGACGGGAATTCAATCAAATCTAGGTAGGGATCCAATATAGATACACTTTGGAAACACCTAATGTCATCAATTTCATTGTATTCGCTGTGATGGGATACTTCCACATAGAAACTTTCAATACCATATAGGTTCACATAGCCTTGCTCAGTTCTACGTGTACAAAGATAGACGCCTTGATTCCACACGGTGGTGGCTCGATCGTTCAGCGGAAGTGAAACAAATTCATACAGCTCCATATGATGTTCACTGCATAAATCATTCCAAATCGTTATATGTATCACTCTAAGATGCAATCCCTTCATTCTGAATCGTCATTTACTCCAGTGATCACCGTTCTAACAGAATCATTGCATTTCTACACTATGAATGTTACAATCAGGCGCCTAAATATTGTTGCCAATGGAGATCAGCGTACCTGCAAAGAATGATACCGATGGGGATAGCGCCCATTGGATCGCCACAATCTGTATCTTTAATACAAAACGTAAATATGAGGTTGAACCTATTGATTTTATGCGCAGGAACGATAAGCTTAAGCTTATTCTTTGGCTGTAACGATAAAAGGTTGGACAAGAAGCCTGGCGGCACCAACCTCCCCAATTTTGTCCTGTTAATGGGTGATGATCATGGCTGGGACGAAGTTGGTTACAACGGGCATCCCTTCGTGAAGACTCCGGTGCTAGATGAAATGGCGAGCATGGGCATGCGTTTCGACCGATTCTATTCAGGGCACCCGAGTTGCTCACCTACACGTGCCAGCTTTTTGACCGGGCGGCATCCTAATCGCTATGGTACCTTCTCACCCAACTGGTCGATCCGCCCGCAAGAAATCAGCATTGCACATATGCTCAAGAAAGCCGGATATCGCTCAGCGCATTTTGGTAAATGGCATGTAGGACCAGTTAAAAGTACGTCTCCGATCTCTCCGGGAGCCATGGGCTTTGATGAGTGGCTTTCGCACGATAACTTCTTTGAACTTGATCCGGTACTATCTAAAAATGGTAATGAACCGCAAAAGATTGACGGTGAGAGTTCAAAGGTCATCATTGACGCAGCGATTCGATTCATGGAGCAAGCGCAGGCAGATCAACAGCCATTTATGGTGGTCGTCTGGTTTGGTTCTCCCCATGAGCCATATTCAGCCCTACCAGAAGATCTAGCGTTCTACGATAACCTGCCAGATACACTTAATCAAGATACGGTCAGACTTACGTCTAATGAAACAGGACGGTCCACACGCCGACCATTGGGAGCAGTCTTGCAAGAACGATATGCCGAAATTACCGCCATGGACCGGGCAATTGGAGATTTGAGAAATCATTTGGTGCAGAATGATCTACGGGACAATACCTTGCTGCTGTATTGTGGTGATAACGGCACACCCTCTAGTGCCGGCAGAACCGGAATGACCATCAGAAAGGATAAAGGGTCACTATATGAGGGAGGGATCCTGGTGCCCGGTGTGATCGAATGGCCTGCCGTGATTTCAAAACCAGCGGTCAATATAAACATGGCCGTTACAAGTGATATTTTACCCACGATCGCAGACATTACCAAGCAACCAATCCCAGATCGGCCCCTCGACGGCGAGAGTCTTTTGCCATACCTGCTACAACCTCAAAAGGAAAGGACCGAGCCCATCTTCTTCTGGAAGTTCAATATCGAAAACGCCTTCAGTGATTCCCCGAAACCATACATCGATCCAGCATTGCAAGAGGGCACCACACCACTTGCCAAAATGATGGCGGGAAAATATACACGTACGTTCAGGAATTATGTCTATTCAGAGGCTTCTGCAAATGATTTGGTGGGTGAAAGAGCCATGGTGACCAATAAATTTAAGCTGGTTTTAGAGGGTGATGTATCCGATGGATATGAATTGTACGACTTAGAAAATGATCGTGCTGAGCAAGTAAATGTAGCAGCAAAATATCCAGAGCTGGTGAAGCAAATGCGAGGTGAGATGAAATCATGGCAGGAATCTGTCTTGCAAAGTCTTACCGGAGCAGACTACTAATTTGACAGTAGTTCGGGGCTATTGAGATGTATCTCTTTCCATGATAGAAAAGAGTTGATATACCACAATCAAGGCAATAACCAACAGTAGTTAAAAACCATATTTTTTGAAAAAGCGTGAATAACAAAAGAATGTTTCGGCTTACCGTTTGAAATTAAATACTAGTCATATTAAGATGCTAAATGAAAGCATCTAAAACCCAGACTGAAGGGCAATATCATCGAACTGGCCTATTTGAAGAAATAATCAGTCGTTTAAAAGATTTGAATATCGATTTGTCCAACGTAAAAAGAGATGACATTGCAGGAGTTGATGAATTTCATGTTAGAGGTGCCCAAGTTTCCAAAGAACTTGCTGAGTCAATTGATATCAGTAATTCCAAACTACTAGATGTAGGTTGTGGAATTGGCGGACCTAGCAGAATGCTAGCTGACGAATATGGCTGCGAGGTTACTGGTGTTGATCTAAGTAGAGAATTCATTCGAACAGCAACTAAGTTGTCAGAATTAGTTGGTTTTTCAGCTTCGACTTCATTTGTATGTGGCGATGCTACGGAACTGCCCTTTAAGGATCAGGCCTTTGATGTGGTGTGGACACAACATGTTCAGATGAACGTCTCCGACAAGCTGAAATTTTACGCCGAAATCGAGCGAGTTCTTGCCGATTAAGGAATTTTCCTTTACTATGACATCTTTAAGAAAGGCGATGAAGAAGTAAACTACCCGCTACCCTGGGCAGACAAACCCAATATCAGCTTTCTTGTGTATGCAGGGGAAATTGAGAAATTGCTTCAATCGCTAAATTTTACAAAGATCCAGCTTAAAGATGAAACAAACAGAGGCATTGCCTTCTTTGAAAATTTTGTGGAAAGTATTGAAAAGTTTGGTGCTCCAGCTCTTGGATTGAATGTTTTAATTGGAGTATCAACAAGAACCAAAATCATCAATTTGCTCAATGGTCTAAAGGAAGGTAAAATAATGTTACGGAGTGGCGTCTATAGAAAAAACCTATAATCGAGTAGGGCGAGTTAGCATAACCGGACCATCTTAATTCTGTGGGCAAAGGTAAAGGGGTCAAAGACGACTACTGAAGCAGTAGCTTTCAGAAGGCTAACTATCGAGACAAACTCCTTCGACAGCCTAGTCTGACTGTGAGAAATCAAGTCATCGGAGAACCTAAAGAATGATACTATCTGGCACTTCTATAACTTATCGAAATTTGAGGTCAAGCTTTATGATCTACATAAGACAACCAGAAAAAAGGGCTTAAGAGATAGCCTAAAAAGCCGTGTTATGCATATTTTAGGGCTTAATCCGCTTGTGGGGCATCACTGCACAAACATTTAATCTAGCAGATCATGACCACCAAGCTCTCATGGCGGCATAAAGACCTACTAAAATTCGGCTAGTTTCTCGCCAATCAAGGTATAGAGCACAGCAAACTGAACCATGAAATCATTTGGAAACATACATGTGCATAACAAATAGTAGTAGATGATTGTATCTAAAAAGAGACTCATAGGTTGGATCCTGTTTGTGTTTTGTATCCTGCTGATTCCCTACGTATCCATGATTTTTACGGATCAAATAAACTGGAAATTATCTGATTTCCTAGTTATGGGAATAGCCCTAGCAGGAATAGGAATATTCTATGAACTCATCGTAAGACAAACGAAAGAGGTCACCTATAGAACTGCATTTATGATTGGCCTCTTGGGAGCCTTTTTACTTTTTTGGGTAAACAGTGCCGTGGGCATTATTGGTAGCGAGAACCAAGATGCCAATCTTTTATATAGTGCTGTATTCGTAGTAGGATTGGTAGGTGCCCTAGCATCCCGTTTTGAGGCGAAAGGGATGTCCATAACCTTAATGGTAGCTTCCATTGTACAAATGACGGTGCCAATGATGGCATTGATTATTTGGCCCCCTTCAAGAATATCATGGACACCAAGTGTGATCGGTGTTTTTCTCTTAAGCGGATTCTTTGCACTACTGTTCTATTTATCAAGTATGTTGTTTAGACGCGCTGCCAATAATGAAATGAATTTGAACTGAACACTTTTCGTGAATAAAAAGCATCAGCACTAAATTTGATAAACAAAAAAATCAGGCATATGAGATATCTAAAATACATCTTGGGAATTTTAGCCCTCCTAGTTGTCGGGTTTTTTCTTATTGGGCTTATCAAACCTCAAATATCATATGAATGCGAAGTAATGGTAGATAAACCAATAGCTGAATGTTGGGCAGTCAGCCAGGACGAAGAAAAAATGTCAGCTTGGATAGATGGATTTCAAAAAATCGAGCATGTGAGTGGTACTCCTGGTACCATAGGCGCAGTATCAGATGTTTATTTCATTGCCGATGGACAGGCAATGACTATCCGAGAGACCATTACCGATATTGTGCCAGATGAATCTGTTTCCATGTCTTTTACTTCAGACTTCATGATTATGGATTATTATTTAGCTATGACATCGACAGATGGAAAAACGAAGATTAGTTCCAGTACCATCGCCAAAGGAAGTAGTCTGCTTTCGAAGTCCTTAATGGCCTTAATGGGTAGTTCCATCAAAGCTCAGGAGGACACAAATCTTAGCAATCTGCAGCATACAATTGAGAAAAATTCAAAAAACTATTTTCCTACTGCCAACTAGCACTCTCTCAGGGGCTTGGCATCGTCAAAAATTGAATAGTTATGATAAAAGGTGTACATACCATGTTCTACAGCTCTGAACCAACCGAACTAAGGGCTTTTTTACGGGACAAACTTGGATTCAAGGCAACGGACATTGGTGACGGCTGGCTGATTTTCAATTTTTCAGAAGGTGATATGGGTGTACATCCTGCAGACGAAAGTGGGAAAGAAGGATCACCTGCTGGAGTTCATGATATTTCATTTTATTGCGAGGATATCGAACAAACAGTGTCTGAATTAAAAGCTAATGGTGTTGAATTCAAGGGGGAAATTGAAGACCACGGCTATGGCTATGTGACCTTTTTCAAGGTGCCCGGAAATTTCTATTTACAACTCTACCAGCCCAAATACAATCACACATATTAGTTTCATGGCTCGCTGGGACATATATCTTGATGATGAACAATAAGAGTAAAATTGGTCTTGGAATGGCTGCCATAGGTCGACCCTCATACATCAACATAAGAGCGACAAAGCCTTCTGAATTTGATCTAGCAACCTTTCGACACAAGGGGATTGACTTGCTCGATAATGCATATGATCATGGAGTTCGCTATTACGATACTGCACCGGGCTATGGCATTGCAGAGCAAATGCTTGCGGACTGGATAATCAAAAAGAATGATTCCAGCATCGAGGTAGCAACCAAGTGGGGTTATACCTACGTTGCCAATTTTGACCCCAATGCAACACAGCATGAGGTAAAGGAACATTCTTTGAAAAAACTGGATGAGCAGTGGGAGAAATCGAAAACCATGTTGCCGCGATTGACAACTTACCAAATACACTCTGCAACATTCGAGACAGGCGTATTGGAAAATGAAGCTATTCTCCATCGCTTGGCTGAATTAAGAAATGACCACAATTTGCTGATGGGCATCACCACTACTGGTGCCAATCAGATGGTGGTACTGAGGAATGCCCTGGACATCCAGATTGATGGCAGAGAATTGTTTGATGTGTTTCAGGTGACCTATAACATTTTCGACCAAAGCCTTGCCTCACTAGCTAATGAGGTTTCATCTCAAGGCAAGCGATTGGTCATCAAAGAGGCATTGGCAAACGGCCGAGTTTTTCCCAATAAGGAATATCCGAACTATTCCTCGGCATACTCCCTTCTGATCCAGTTGGCTGCAAAATATAGTGTTGGCATTGATGCAATTGCCCTAAGGTTTTGCATGGATAGTATTCCTGTCTTTAAAGTGTTAAGTGGTGCTGATGTTGCACACCATTTAGCTGACAATCTAAGAGCGAATGATTTTCAATTAGAAAACGAAGACATTGAGTCCATGCGAAAATTGGCTGTAAAACCAGATCAGTATTGGGACGAAAGAAAGAAATTGGATTGGAATTGATGCAAAAATTGAACATTCAAAATCTCCTATCCATAAAACTATTGATTAATCTGCATCTGGGGATTTGCGTAATAAAGAGCACGTAAGTGGACAGTAAAATAGCTAATACACAACATGGAGAAATCGAGTACTGCGCTATTGGAAAGGGTACGCCCATAATTTTTATTCACGGTAGTCACTCGAATTGCTACGAAACACTTGCCCACAAAGGATTTGATCTGGAAAGATTTCTGCTCATCACTCCTTCAAGACCGGGTTAGGGCAAGACACCCTTGAAAGACAACACTTCACCAAAAAAAGCCGCAGCACTAATAGCAGCGCTCTTGGTGTATTTAACCAAAGATAGCGCCATCGTATATGGAATTTCTGCAGGCGGACTGACGGCAATTGAATTTGCGGCGCAATTTCCTGACAAAATAGAAAAACTAGTGCTGGCTTCAGCCATTTCAAAAAAAGGGCTTGATGAAAATGAAAAGATTAATAAAACGGCACAGATCGTGTTCCACCCAAATGCAGAAAGATTTACCTGGGGAATGGTCAGACTCTTTTCAAAATTCTTTCCGAAACTAATCGCAAAAAGCTTCTATCCTCAATTTTCAACCAAACCAAGCCATGAATTAAAGCAAAAAGACAGCGATGAACTAGTTCTCGCTCTAAATAAATATCATTCCAAAAAAAGATTTCTGAATGACATTGACCAAAGTATCAGTAGTGATACCATTGCAAAAATTAAATGTCCATGCCTCATAGTCCATAGTGGAAATGACAACAGTGTTTCGTTTATGCACGCACTGCATGCAAAAGATATGATTGAACATTCAACACTTACTGAGTTGGACAACGCATGGGGACATCTTTTCTGGATTGGCAAAGATTCAATTCAGTCAATAAAGAAGACACTGGAATTTGTGCAAGACTAAGTCATCTTTATATATGATCAACTAAGGCAAGAAAGCACTCACTCACAAGTCTATTGATATTGCAATTAATACACATATACGCTGATCAGGATGGCATGGCTGGTAATAATCTTGGAACTTTGCACCACAGGCTGACCGCTCCAAGTGTGAAGAATGAGCAACTTTGGTAAGCATCCAACTATCCATTCTTCCATACTGGTTCTCTCTTCCCTACAAACTTTGAAAATGAAAGCTATAAAAATCAACTTTTTGATATCTTCCAGCAAAACTATCCTACATATGAAGAAAAGCGTTGCCCCTGGTTGGAAGTCATGGATATTCTTGTCTCTTGCCCTATTCATTGTTTTACCCAACACCTCTTACGCACAAGATGAAGAGCTGCTAAACCTAAATAAGCCTGAAAGAGAGCAATGGTTTACGGACCTTGGATTTGGCATGTTCATCCATTGGAGTATGGATGTCCAATTGGGAATGGTCATAAGCCATAGCATGGTTGGTGCATCTGATGCATATCTAGATAGATATATCCATGAACTGCCCAAAACCTTTAACCCTATACACTTCGATGCAAAGGAATGGGTTAACGCTGCCAAGCTTGCGGGAATGAAATACGTTGTTTTCACCGCCAAGCACCATAATGGCTATTGCATGTACAATACTCAAACCACCGATTTTGGCATTATGTATAGCCCCTATGGAAAAGATGTTACGAAGATGCTTATTGATGCCTGTCGCGAAGCTGGTCTGGCCGTAGGTCTATACTTCTCACCCGATGATTTCTATTTTCTTCACAAACAGGGGACACTCATTTCTAGGGTGCGAAAGGAAGCTGTTGCCAGTGGCAATCCAGCGCTAAATGCATATGTCAAGGAGCAAGTGAAAGAACTCATGAAACAATATGGTAAGATCGATATTGTGTTTCTGGATGGCATGGAGCAATATGCCAAGACAGAATTGGCAAAATTGTGTTGGGAGATAAATCCTGATGCGGTGGTCACTCGAGGTGCCATCCAAACCCCTGAGCAGGAAACACCGCATAGTCCGATCCCATCACCTTGGGAAGCATGTTATACTTTTGGAGAGCAGTGGCAATATCGACCCACCAACGAACATTATAAGACCGCCAAAGATGCCATTCTTAAACTGATAGAAATAAGGGCAAAAGGAGGCAACTTGCTGCTCAACTTTGGACCAGATGCCTTGGGCAATTTTCCACCGGAACAGTTAGGAGTGCTAAATGAGATTTCTTTGTGGATGTTTATTAACAAGGAGGCATTTGATCAGACCATACCTCATCACCTCATTAAGGAAGATGACATCTGGTTTCTCACATCGAAGGATAAACGAACCGCATATCTTTTTATCAATGGGGACAACTGGAAGCATGGCGAACGTAAAGCATACAGCATCAAATCATTCAAAGCCACCGATGAAAGTCAAATTTCCGTATTGGGACACAATGGAATCGTACTCGAATATCAAAAAGATGTCAATCCTGCTCCTGATATTGCACAAACAAAGGAAGAAATGAGGATATCAGTTACTAGGTCTCAGAGAATTTACAACGACCGAAAATGGAACAACCCCATTGTTGTCAAGATAACGGATGTGGTGAGTAGTCAATAGAAGGCTTCAGAAAGTTATGTGTGCACAAATCAAACGAAAACTTGATTGCTGGCCTAAAATCACACTACTAGATTCTGGGAATGGATCAGAAAATCGGACATAATGGGACTAGCAAAGTCAAATAAGCAGGCATCAAATGGGAGTAAGATCTTTTTTGGCAAGACAGGCAAGTAATCCTCCGGTTGGTTTGGTAAAAATCTAGCGGGAAAAATACTAAATAAAGCAAATGCTTCGCTAGAGGACATGGGCTTAGAACTGATGAACATCCAGCCCGATGCTATTATTTTGGAAATTGGATTTGGAAACGGAAGGCTCATTTCAGCATTGGCGAAAAAATTAGATACGGGTAGGATAATTGGGATCGACATTTCCCAAGAAATGATATTGGAAGCAGAGAAGAAGAATGCTGCCTTCATACCTACTGGAAAAGTCGAACTCCATCATTCTTCGGTAGAAAAGATATCGATGGAAGATGATTATTTTGACAAGATAGTCACCGCAAACACCATCTATTTTTGGCCAGATCTTTCGAATAACATCAATGAAATATATCGAACGTTGAAGAGCGGAGGACAATTCTATTGTGCTTTGCGGCCAGAGGAAGAAATGAAGGACAATGGCATTGTGAAGACTAATCGGTCAATATTCAAGCATCTCTTTTCAACTCTCTTCAAAGGAGCGTATCCGAGTCTTTCTAGAGGAATCGGGATTTATGGACGTAGTAGTTCACGAACAAAGCGCCAAACCTTTCACCAATTTGGTCGCGATTGGCACCAATAAAAGATGAGTAGGTTCAACACTGATTCATAGTGGAAGGCAACAAATATCTGAAAGCTACTTAAAAAAGGAGTCGTAGAACTGCTACTAACTCAATCGGGATGTAATGTCTAAAGCTGAAAACAAATAAATGAAAATAGTTCATATCGCCTCACTGGCAATTTTCATCCTTTTCTGCACTAGCAAAATGAGTACTACTGGAGGTGAGAACAGCTCAAGTAAACGTAAAATCGTAGTCCCAGAATTTCAAACAATTCTTGACACTGGAAGAGGACAAGTATTATTCCAATGACTTTGTCTGGGCTAAAAACAGGAACTTACCGGCATCTACATTTAAGATCCCTCATTCCATTATAGCACTTGAAACCGGAATGGTGGAAAACGACAGTACGCTTTTAGAGTGGAATGGTGAGCAAAGAAGCCTTAAGATTTGGGAACAAGATCTGATATTTCGAGACGCCTTTCACTTTTCGTGTGTTCCTTGCTATCAGGAAGTCGCACGGAAAATCGGAGTGCATACAATGAATCAATATCTTGATATGCTTGAGTATAGAAATATGGATGTTGATACTTCCAATATTGATCTATTCTGGCTAGAGGGAGCATCTCGCATTAGTCAGTTTCAACAATAGATTTCTTAAAGAGGTTCCATCAATCCAAACTGCCTATTGCAGCACGAACAGAGGCCATCATGAGGAGAATGATGATTATGGAGCACAGGGACAGCTACCAATTAAGTGGAAAGACAGGTTGGTCAATCCATGATGGGCATAACAATGGTTGGTTTGTCGGCTATGTCAAGACAAAACACAAGACTTATTTTTTTGCCACGAACGTGGAGCCCAATCAACCATTTGATATGGATTTGTTTCCAAGGATTCGTAAAGATGTAACTTCTAGAGCGCTTGGGCATATGGAAATAATATCATCAGCGTGGGAAGCACGAGACTTGAAAAGCCCATAGATACAATATTGCTCAATACAGGTGTCCAGCAAGGATCCAGGTGCATCTTCCCGTTGAGTTGACTACCATCTTGCAATAAAACAGTCTCTTTGGCGGGCTGATTAAATACGCAATTAGTTTTAGTCCAGTTGGAAATCATTTCAGCAGGGTCAACAGCGGTCATGAGCAGCACCTATTCGGGCGTAATGAGCCTTCTATCAAACAAATGAAGCACATCTTTTCCCGGCGAAGGAGGTATTGGCGTAAGACAGCAGACCTCACTAATACGGTCGAATATTCACCAAGAATAGGAACGAGTCAAAACAGCACCCCAATGCAACCTTAGGAACAAAGATATCAGAACCCCCCCAATTTTGGGGATATGAACCCTGTTCTTAAAAAGTCAAATTTGATGTAAGCGCACAGGAGGTATCTTCCTCCATCTCACTGTTTCCAATAATTGAAATCATGAAATTTGACAGCGATCATTTTATTAAAAAGGGCCTCATTCTTACGATCTGTGTCCTCTTAATACTTTTGCATATTGATGCCAATGCACAGGCGGGTAGTTTTTTCGGATGTTTATTTGACGTAGGCTGCGAGTATGAGGAGGTTTCTAGCTCAAGGCCATCAGTCGTCCTAAATGACGCAAATAAATTGGTCAGTCTAAATTATTGTGAAGCAACTGAAGATCAGATCAAGGAGGTCTTTCAAGATTGGACTACTAATTTAATTGATCCCTCAACTAATTGCCGCAGCATTAGAATGATCGATTTCCAAACAGAAGTCTTAGCCGGCCGCTCATTTACATTTGAGGATATACCCTTTCCTGAACCCTGTGGCGGCACCGTACACTATAGTTTTTTTATCACCGGAGATTGTGATAGGGAGGTTCTGTCGGTACAAGAAGCTCAGTTGACCATCGAAATTCTCATACCTAGTGCTGGTTACGTTCCTGATGATGTGAGTATTTCTACCTGTAATATGACCAATGATGAGATCCTTGCAGCCTATGCCGACTGGGTAGCGGAATTCGATGATCCCCTGGTATATGAGCCTGGACATCCACTCTACCAGAATTTCGGTAGTTGTGGACCTACAGTAAACTATGGAGGCAATGCTTCTTATCTACGACTACTACTGCCGGGTGGGGCAACAGATCTGGCAGATTTCCGGACTAAATTAGGAAATGGGCTTAAAGAAAACGATATCATGAATGGGGTAAGCATTACCGGTCAGATAATCCATGACCGCAATTTTGCTTCGTGCGGGAATATTGTAAGGTCATCTACTTTTGAAGTAATAGATGGGAGTCCACCTATTATTGCAAGTGCCAGCAGTCCAACTGATGCTCCAGCATGTTTTCCCATTGATGGACTCTTTAGAGCATTCCTGAACAGCTTTACCTATAATGTGGATGAAGTGGCGAGTTGTCCGGGCACTCAGGTCAATGAGATCTTCATCATCAATGATGATCATTCTAATCCACTTTCACGATCCGAAGTTGAATTTATCGAATATTGTGGTGGTGAAATAACCATCCAGTATTTTGTAGAAAATGCCGACAATAGAAATATTCGGGATGATATAACGCGGACCTTCAGGATCAAAAGTCCAAGCTTTCTTGAGCCAACAACACGCACGATTTGCTCAGGGGAGCAAGTTGATACGAAACTTGACCTCAAACCATTGTACTCGTTAGGTTCACCTATCGAAAAATACAAGATCAAAGCCATCAGCAGTCAGGGACTGATTCCGGGTGATAACAATACTATGGCTGATGCCAACCAATTGATAGATGAAGATGCCATCGTGAATGATGTATGGGTAAACCTCTCTAATCAGTCCAAGCAACTTATCTATGAAGTCACACCGATGGTAGATTGTACCCCAACCAACGCAAACGATCCACTTTGTGAGGGAGAACCCGGGCAAGTCATTCTATTTGTTAAACCTTTGGAGTGCCCCAGCGACATAGTCATCAACGAACAGCCAGACCAATGTGGTGCTTTCTTAATGTTGCCCTCCTCATCAGGTTGCGGTGCTGTGGACTTTGAAATTATTGCGCCTCCCTTCAACTATTTTCCCCTGGGCTCGACCTCTATTGATGTCCGCATACCTGGAATAAGTGCACCAATTTGCTCTTTCAATGTCAATGTAGAGGATTTCTTTCCTCCGCAATTCACTAACTGCCCGGTCGACGTCCAAGTGCAATGTCTTGAGGATGTATCGGCTTGTGATAAAAATGATGCGGAAGCATTCGATTGTGCTGGATTTCCAACCATCACCTGTGACCAAGGAGTCCTACAGGGGGGTCCTTGCGGCGGCACCGTAACCCGTACCTATACGGCCACAGATGAAAGTGGACAAACAAGTACTTGCATTCAACGCATTACCATTGATGATACGGACCAACCAACTATACAATGTCCTTCAGATACCACCATCTTTGTTACGCTAGAATGCCAGTCATTTATCGAACCAGAGTCGACCAGAATTGCCACCGCTACGGACAACTGTACCCGCACCACAGACATACTGATCTCTCGTACGGACCAAATTACACCTCGTTGCGGATCAACAATGGTGATCACCCGGACCTGGACTGCCACTGATGATTGTGGCAATACGAGCATCTGTGATCAGATCATTACCTTAGTGGATACGATTTCACCGCTGATTAGTTGTCCACCATCGGTTCAACTATATGCCGATGAAACATGTGAGGCCGATACGAGTGCAATCGAGACGGGTTTTGCGAGTGCTACAGACAACTGTCAGCAATTGGAAATCAGTCGCAGCGATGTGGTGGAGATTCCATGCGAAGGTGAGATGATCATCAACCGCACCTGGACAGCGATAGACCCATGTGGCAATAGCCGCAGTTGTCAGCAAACCATCGTCGTGTCCGATACAACATCACCAGTGATATCCTGCCCCCCTTCAAAAGATTTGGGCTGTAATCCCCAAGTTCCATTAGCTTTAGCCAACGATGTAAGTGCCAGTGACCAATGCAGCACACCCCTACTCAGAGTAGTCCAGGGACAACCCTTACATACTGGAGGTAGCTCTTATCAACGGACCGACACCTATATGGCAACAGATGGCTGCGGCAACTCCTCGACCTGCAGTCGCACACTGACCTGGAAGGAAGACTTGACTGTGCCAGAAATCAGGGGAGTGCCGGCCAACCAGTCGATCTCATGTATGGGAATTTTACCATCGGTACCGACAAATGTAAAGGCTATGGATAACAGCGATGGTGTGCTAGAGCCTCTATTCGAAGAGGAAGTATTCGAAGTATCATGTGGAGGCAGGATGGTTCGACGTAGTTGGACTGCGGTCGATGAATGTGGAAATGAAGCTACGGAACATCAGATCATTTCATTGGTGGACGATGTGGCTCCTGTACTGTCAGTGCCGGGTGATACTACCATTGAATTGGGCGATGCTGTTCCTGAGGCCAGCTACCAGGTGAATGACCAATGCTCTGACGTCAGAGTGAGCATGAAGGAGATCAGAAGAGAAGGAGATCCTGGTGAGTATCGCTTAGAGCGGTCATGGATAGCTAGAGATGCATGCGGTAATACTGCCCAAGCGCAACAGTTGATCCATGTGGAGGATCGGACCCCACCAGAAATCACCATCGTCAATCCCATGCTGACAGATGTGCCAAATGGAGGCAGCATGGAGATATTCGATTGTGCTGCCCCAAATGTCGCCATGGCAGATGCTTTTGTGATTGATGCCAATACAGAAGTATCTCTAGTCACTTTCGATAAACTAGTGGCATCCAATGTTTGCAGTGTATTTGGGTATTATAGAAGATGGAAATGTGGATACATCGCTACAGACGGCGCAGGCAATGAGACGGAATATTCATTTACCGTGCTTCAGTATGATACCAACGCTCCAATATTAATGGGTGTGCCAGCAGATTTAGCACTTTCTTGTGAAGACCTTGAATCTGGAGCCTTAACAGAAGTTTCTGCCAATGACGCCTGCCAAGGAAGCATCCCCGTTGATTTTCATGAGCTCCAATTACTTAATCCCAGTGACAGTAGTCAGGCAGCATTGATTAGAACCTGGACAGCTACCGATGGGTGTGGTAACGCTGCTCAAGCCAGT
This sequence comes from Saprospiraceae bacterium, assembly GCA_013001595.1. Classification (GTDB taxonomy): domain Bacteria; phylum Bacteroidota; class Bacteroidia; order Chitinophagales; family Saprospiraceae; genus JABDMH01. Next base: position 44,654 of record JABDMH010000075.1, read on the forward strand.
CAAGCCATCACCTTTTGTGGTTTTGATTTGGAGATGGCAGCCTCTAGCCTGGGCAACAGAGTCTGGTTGGATGCAAACGAAAATGGGTTGCAGGACGAAGGAGAAGAAGGAATTGATGATGTGAAGGTGAATCTCTTTTGGATAGATCCGATGGGAGGTAAGTCTCCCAGGATGATCGATACCATCCGGACCTCCAGCATAGATAATAAACCAGGACAATTTCATTTTGATTATTTGTTTCCCGGTAATTATCAGATCGAGATTGAGCTTCCGGAAGGTTTGACGCCTACTCAGTATAAAATGGGTGAAAGTGATTCTTTGGATAGCGATATAGAACTTCCAACTGCGATGAGTGCCATTGTTGAGATTGACACATATGAGGTATACCGACACCTAGATATAGGTTTGGTGCCGGCTCAACAAAGCACTTCACCAGTATCATTGAAGTTATTTCAGGGCTCATCGGAAAAATGTCAGAACAGACTCACTTGGGAGACAGACTCGGAAGCTAGTGTGCGGGCATTTGAATTGCAGGCTTCGTCAGATGGTACACATTTTGCCACTATAAAGAGATTCGAACCGCTGGGAGGAATAAATCAGGGAGCCTCCTATCGTGCAAATGATGCCCATCCATCACAGCGAAACAGATATAGGCTCAAGACAGTAGGTCTTAACGGAACGAAACAGTATTCGGAGATTATATTGGTAGATCTTGAATGTAATCCGGGTTCAGTGACCGACCTTCTAATCTATCCAAACCCTACGCATCATTTAGCTACCGTACACTTTGAAAATGATCGAAGTATGGATATGCGAATCAGCGTGTTGGACCACTTAGGAAGAATAATCAGGGACGAGATCAAATTTGTCCATAAAGGTCAGTATGTACAACAAATAGACTTACATGATCAACCCGATGGGATCTACTGGGTAAAAATTAGTCTGGGGAAAGAATTATTGACTAGAAAGTTGGTGAAGACCCAATAAGGATCCAAACATATTTTAGTGATGAGGGCACTGATTCAGTGCACTCTTCACTATTGGACAGACCTGAGATCTAATATTAGAAGAAAAGGAAATAAATGAATAAAATTACGATAGGCATTCAACGATATAGTAATGGACGAACCCGGACTTGAAATTTATTTTCCCTGCAAAGCAGTATTTTTAGGTAATCTCACTAAACACCTTTCTATTGAAAGCAAATTTGGCCATCATTGAAGACGAACCAGTGATATTGAAGTCACTAACTACTTTCTTCGAAAACACCGAGAGCTTTGCCGTGATTTTCACGGCTCGCCGCGTCGAAGATCTACATGCCTTAAACCAAGAAGAAATAGACCTGGACATCATTTTGCTGGATATTAATCTCCTTGGAATGTCTGGCATCCAGGGTATTCCAAAAATCTTGGAAATGTTTCCGAAAGTGAATATTGTGATGCTTACCACTTTCGATCAAAACGAATATATCTTTGAGGCACTGAAAGCAGGTGCTACTGGATATATAGTTAAGGACACGCCCATCTGGGACATCAAGAGCGCTATGGAAACCATTCAGGCCGGAGGTTCTTTTATGAGTCCTGGAATTGCCAGAAAGGTAATGGCTTCCTTTCATAAGGACAAAAACGATGTCCGATTTGAATCCTTAACCAACCGGCAAAATGAAATCTTGAATGCCTTGGTCGAGGGTCTTAGTTATAAAATGATCGCAGATAGGATGGGCATATCGACACATACCACTTGCGATCATATCAAAGCGATCTACCGTAAATTACAGGTGAACAGTAAGGGTGAAGCCATCAATCTTGCTTTGACAAAAAAGAAGACTACTTAAGTGTGCAAGTCTACTTCACGAAGTGAAATTCGTTATATTCCCATGAGACCCAAAAAAAAAAGGTTGTGCGGATATTGCATCTATTGCTTCTTGTACTGGCCTATTCAGGCTCTTTGACCGGCCAATCTACTTCCAAAGGAGACTCCTTACTAAATCTTTGGATAGATCACCTCGATCAGGCAACCTTACTCGATTCCATTAACCATGTGGTTGAACAAGTAGAAGAGAAGCATTTTACAGGACTGGATACTCTATTTGTGATTAAGCACCAAATCCTGAAAAAAAACGGCTCAAGGACAGAGGAAATTAACAACGTAGTTTCATACACCTTTTATTTGGTGAAATCATTCAAACCACAGAAGGCAAAAGACTTTATTGCACCGTATTATGAAGAGCTTAAACAGATCGAAGGTCCATTACATCGTGCCGATGTACTTTATGCCTATGGGCACACCCATGAAGATCTCAGGGAGAATGAACGTGCCTTCGCATTGATGAATGAGGCAGTTGAGATCTATGAAGAAGTTGCAGATTCAAGTTACAAAAACTACACGTCATCATTGATAGCGATGAGTAGAGTGGGATTTACCATTTCTAATTATCCCGCAAGCAGCATTGCACTGAACAAAGCAAAGAGCCTCGCTCTACGCAACAAAGATAGCACGGCTTTAAGGGGTGTGTATCAAGATCTTACCATTTTATTTAGTCAAGTAGGCTTATATGATCAAGCCGAGGGCTATTGGAATGAGCGCAGCAAGTATTTTTCGAGTCCTGAATCAAAGGAAAGCAAGGCAATTGGACTAGTAAATTTAGGCCGTAATTTAATCCTCCAAGATCGCTGGGAAGAAGCACTCAATAATTATCATGAAGCACAATCTTTGTCACCCTTTAGTGGTGCTTGGACTTTCCTGGATCTTTACAATTACAATGGCATCATAGAGTGTCTTTACTTCTTGAACGAGTGGGATTCTATTCCGCACTACTTCGATTTAATGCAAGAAAAATTTAGCCGTATAAATCGAAGTGTGACGTACGAGTTCTTGCTAAAACAATCACAGTTTTTTACAAGAATTGTGACCGGGCAATTTAGTGTCGCAGAAGATTTAGGTTTGGCCCTGTTGAGCGATGCCGAAAAGAGCAATGATGGGGCAGAAATTATGATGCATGCCAGATTTCTTGCAGAATTATATCAGGATTGGGGATTGCCTGCGAAGGCCCTACAGTACACTAAGAAATACGTCAGGTTGAAAGATTCGATCCAGACAGCCAATCGTACCAATGCGTTGCTGCTATATCAAACTCAATTTGAGACTGCCGAAAAAGAAAATGTAATCTACAGACTGGAAAAAGAAGGAGAATTACTCCAAGCCAAAGTAGAACGAAACCGTCTGCTAAAGGCTTTGCTGATTGCAGGGCTGGCTCTATTAGTTTTCATAGGCATCATCATATATTATCGCATCAAGCAACAAGAGCTTGAGCGTATGCAAAAATTGCGCATGGGCATAAGTAGCGACCTGCACGATGAGGTAGGAAGTCTACTTTCAGGCATTACCATGCAAACGCAAATGCTAAACATGGTTCCTGAAGCCAAGAGAGGCGCTTTCATTAGGGAAATTGGGGATAATACCAGCAGGGCAGTATCAACAATGCGAGACTTAGTTTGGTCTATTGACTCACGTAGGGATAAAATCGAAGACCTAATAGACAAAATAAGTGATACCTGTCATCAATTGCTAGAGCCTGCAGGTTTTAAATATAAGATTGATCTGGGGGGCAATATTGATCATCTCAAAAAATTGAATCCGAAAGCAAAAAAAGAGATCTATCTTATTGCTAAAGAAGCACTCAACAATATAGTTAAGCATTCAAATGGTAGTAAAGTGAGCATCATTTTGACTGAGAAAAATGGGCTGCTAAAACTTACCATTTTAGATGATGGGACTAAGTCAAAAATTGCAACTACTTCCGGTCAGGGATTGGACAACATGCAGTATCGATCGCAACAAATCAATGGACAATTGCAGGTAAGCCAGGATTTTGATGGATACCGTGTTGTACTGTCTACATCGCTAAACTAATTCACATAGTTTAGGCCGGTTCTTTTCCCATGTTTCTTAAAGATAATTCAATAAATCCTCTAGAGTCACCGAATTCTAGGAGAGCATTGCAATCAACTAGGTAGCGCCCAACATGTCAAAGAACCATTCACCTTTGAAGGTACTACTCAATCTGAACGAAGTATCCCAATCTCTATTTGTGTTAAGAAGATGCAATTTTCAACAAATCCCGATCTAGGTTAGAATAATAAAGCCCAGTAAGTTAGAGCTGATTTGCCTTTGATAATTATTTCTATAATTAGAATAACTGAGACATCTGCTAATTGTCTTATCCTGATGAACTGTCAAAATAGAATAAATCAATAATTTGACTGTCATTGAGGTAAGGAGGTTTAAATGAAAATAGGTATTTAGATGAGTACCATTGAAGTGAATTTATATTTAGTGCCAGATGCACTTTGTTAGATTTCTCCTACCTTGCTCCCATTAAAAACACCATGGTTTCTTCAACTTAAACTATTTATCAACTGAACCACTATGCTTACGAATTTGCAATCAACGCTCTCATGGAGCTTGTGCCTGCTGTTATTGCTGAGCTGCCAAAATACTGAAGAATATACCATTGAGTTCCTGCCCAAAGGCATTGGTATTGAGGAAGATCGCTTTGTAGATGACCAGGGTCGACACATTATCCTGAACGGAATCAATGTAGTCAGCAAATCCAAAGCCGATGGATACATATTTGATGGAGGTACCAACTTCTACAAAAAGCTGCGCAACTTGGGAATCAATTGTATTCGTTTTATTATCATTTGGGATCGGTTGGAACCTTCTCCCGGTCAATATAACAAAGCGTACTTGCAAGAAATAGATGCGTGCATTGAGCAAGCAGGTAATGCTGGGATCTTTGTGGTACTTGACATGCATCAAGATCTTTTTAGTGTGAAATACAGCGATGGTGCTCCCGAATGGGCGACACTTGATGAGGGAAAACAGCACACCACGGGAGCGATCTGGAGCGATGCATATATGCTCAGCGAGGCGGTACAAACATCATTTGACAACTTCTGGGAGAATCGGCCGGCGCCAGATGGGATCGGATTGCAAGACCACTATGCGGCACTTTGGCAACACATTGCCAAACGATACAAAGACAACCCTACCGTCATTGGGTATGATCTGATGAATGAACCCTTTCCTGGATCATCTGCACTGCAATCCACCTTGACACTGCTGCAAGCATATGGACAGCTACATGCAGATCTTACCGGAGTTCAGCTGACTGAGGAAAAATTGGGTGAGCTGTGGGCGAATGAAGAAAAAAGGATGGGGGTCTTGGAAGTACTGTCTACAAAAGACAATTATGATCGTGTTTTCAGCACACTCTATCCGCTGAATAGCCTCTTTGAGACGGAACATCTTCAGCCGATGTATCAGAAGGTATCTCATGCCATTCGTGCAGTGGACCAACAAAGCATCCTCTTTTTGGAACATAGCTATTTTAGCAATACCGGTGTGGAGAGCAGCATTAGGCGGGTAACTTTGCCGAATGGAAATGAAGACCCTCTGGTAGCCTATGCTCCGCATGGTTATGACTTGGTCACGGACACCAAAGCTGTGGCGGCAGCCTCGGACGAGCGTGTGGCGTATATCTATAATCAAATAAAAGAGACGGGATCAAGGTTGAACATGCCTATTTGGCTGGGTGAGTGGGGTGCATTTTATGGCAACTCAGAAAGTGTAGTGCCCGCTGCCAAAAATGCCATCAGCCTCATTGAAGAACATCTATTTGGCCAGGCCTACTGGTCCTATGGCAAGGGTACTGAAGATTTGGTTTATTACAAGAACATCATTACACGTACCTATCCTTCGGCAACAAATGGTGAATTATTGGTCTATCGCAATGATATGGAAAATCGGACATTTTCTATGAGTTGGCAGGAGCAAGGCGATGATCTTCAGCACACGATCGTCTACTGTCCAAGGATATCGGCTATAGATGCACTTACATTGACGGGCAACCAATCTTATCACATCGAAGAACTACCAGAAGGGGATGCGGGATACGTCATCATTGCTCCTGAAGAAGGCTCGGTATCCCGTGAACTCAACATTGCATTCAAAACATCAAAGTAGTAGGAAATCTCGTACTGCATTAGTGCGCACCATTACTAAACCGTGAGCGTAACCTCCGTATCTGCTTTTGCTATGCAAAAATGATCAAAACCATTAATCACCATCTTGCGTCCAAAGTTGCAAAGTTGTTAGCTATCAACAAATGCGGCAAATGATAGTGGTTTAGTCCACCCTCCAGTGAAAGATCATCGTTAATTCTGGCTTCTTTTTCCGAGATGCTTTGTTGCATGCCGAAACTATCGGCACGCCATAGCTCAGGCTATGCCTAAGTTCTGTCGCCTCACCTCTCGAAAAAATAATCTCAGAATTATTCAACAAATTCCAGTAGACAGTGATCTAGATATTGGTTTGAGAGGTATAGGTTCCTTCAGGATCCAATGTACTGGAGGCGCCATGATCAAAAAAATCCACTGCAGATTGCACATCCATAAAGAAGCGGTCTCGACCAATTTGGTCTGTGAGGCCATATTTTGCCATAGCATCACGAACCGGACCTTTGACATCGGCAAAGAGCATCTGAACACTTTGCTTTTCTAGCTCTTCTAAGATGTCTTCCAGAACATGCATGGCGCTACTATCAACATGGTTGATGCTTTGAGCATCTAAAATCACAGCTTTAAGTGATGCTCCTTTCTTGGTCATCATCCGCTCCAAGACATTTTTAAACACATTGGTATTGGCAAAATATAGCTGAGCATCAAATCTGAAAAGTAGTAAGTCATCTCTTGTTTCTAGATGCTCAAAACGACTAATATTGCGGTAGGTACGGGTGCCTAACACTTTACCCAGTTCAGCAATATGCGGTTTGGTACTTCGGTAAATGACCATGACTAAAGAAATTGCAACACCAACGGCTATACCCTCCTCGATACCAAGGATAAGGGTGGTTAGAAAAGTGACCATCAACATCCAGAAATCACTTCTATCTGCATGCCATAGATGACGAGTATGCTTTGCGTCAATGAGCCCTATAACCGCCACCACTATAATGGCAGCCAGCACAGCCAAGGGCAAAAAATAGAACACCTGGGTGAGGAATAATAGTATGAGTACTACCAGTAGGGCACTGATCATCGATGCCAGGCCCGTCTTTGCCCCTGCCTGATTATTTACTGCTGTCCGAGAGAAACCTCCCGTCGTCGGAAAGGACTGAAACATAGACCCGAGTATATTCGCCAGGCCTAAGGCAAGTAATTCTTGGTTTGGTTTAATGATGTAGTATTTGTGTTTGGATTGAATGGCTTGTGCTACTGCATAGCTTTCCATAAATCCAATCAGTGCAATAGCCATAGCCGCTGGTAACAAAGACTGAAGTTGCTCAAGACTGAATCCATTCCAAACAAAAGAGGGTAGTCCCTCGGGAATGGTACCGACAATCGCCACACCCTGGTCAGACAGACCCAATAACCACACGAATATAACACCTCCAAGTACGACAACCAATTGGCTGGGAATCATCCGATGAATCCAACGCAGCAGTAGAAGTACTGCTATGCCCCCAAATCCGACGATCATTGTGGGTGTATGGCTATCTGAAATATTCGTGATTATATGAATTAAGGTCTCAAACACGTTGTGTCCCCTAGAAATCTCTAAACCCAAAAGATGTTTCAACTGACTGATCCCAATAATTATAGCGGCAGCTGAAGTAAAACCGCTTATGACCGGATGTGAAAGAAAATTCACCAGGAAACCGAGTTTAAATAAACCCAAGCCGAATTGCAGTAATCCAACGAGTAGTGCAAGTATTAGGGCCAATTGAATATACTCAGCTGATCCAACTTCAGCCAAAGGACTTATGGCAGCGAGCGTCAGGAGACTAACCACAGCAGTAGGACCGACAGCCAAGTGTCGCGAAGTGCCCAGAAGTGCATATACAATAAGGGGTACCGTACTGGCATACAGACCATAAATTGGCGGCATTCCGGCAATCATGGCATAGGCCATCCCCTGCGCGATCAAGAGCACACCTATGGTGATTCCTGCTGTCAAGTCACCTCGAAGGTCACTGCGATCATACCTAGACAACCAACCTACTGCAGGAACGATATTTGATAACCTCATGAGAGTGAATTAGATGATGTAGTCAGCACATGAATGCAACTCCGCAAAAATAGTAGGTTGAAGAGAATGATCGGGTGATGCAAATCACACATCCAACAAGCGAATCCTGTTTCTGCCTAGTTCAACCTTCCCTCGGTTTTCCAACTTCTTTAGAAGCCGGGATACGGCCTCGCGAGAGACATTTAAATCTAAGGCTATCTCTTGGTGTGAAGCACTTATATAATCAGCGTGAGGATCGAGAGAAGCCCGGTCCTGGAGATAATCCCAGAGATTTTCATCGAGGTTTGCAAAAGCGAGTTTGTCCACTAAATCTATCAGGGCGTACAATCGTTCATCATAGCTGCTCATAATGAAATCTCGCCAAACCTTATATCGAGATAACCAATCATCAGCCGAGGCCAGAGGTATGGCAAGGATGGTAGCATCTGTCTCAGCTACGGCCCGAATTTCACTCCTTTTCCGAATCAGACAGCAACTGAAGCTTGCCGCACATGTGCTGCCATCCGTCAAAAAGTAAAGGAGTATTTCTCTGCCTTCTCGGTTTTCTCGCACTACTTTAATAGTCCCTTGGACAACCAGCGGAACAAAATGGATATAGGATCCATAATCGATCATGACTTCGTGCTTAGAGATCTTACGCACGGTGGCAGCAGCCACCAGCTCTTCAAGGAGTTGCTGATCCTTTGATAAATCAGAAAAGGTATCAAGTAAGAATTGCCTCATCTACATGTCAATCGTTAGATTGACATCGAAGCTAGAAAAAAATCACCTTTGACCAACCATTTGAGGATTAGTACTCTGTCCACTGGAAGATTGTCGCTAATTTATGGCCCCTTTTTGCGAAAGCCTTCGTAGCAAATACTCAACAGGGCTAAGGCCATGATTCCGTTTTGACGCCTTGTCTATCACAAAATTGACCTCAAAATTATTCAACATATTCCACTGGATAGAGTACTAGTCTGGCCCAGGGCCTGGATCAACTAAGAGGACTCAGCAGGGCAGGTGGACAATCCGACAATCTTGTATAGTGGACAGAAACTCACCAGTGACGTAAGGACAAAAATGGCTGCCAGCACTAGTAGTACGATACCCAGCGTCCCAGTTACTATTCCCCCGTAGTACAAATAGACAAATATTGCAGCCAAAATAAATCGAATGATCTTATCGGTACTTCCCATATTTTTTTTCATGATGGTCTCTATTGCTTTTTTTAATATTTGTAAGATTGATCTCGGATAATGCAAAGGTCAATAAATGCAGCCGTCTTATCTGTGATCGTGATCACCCCTTCAGCTGATTTTGCTGGAGTAAGGTAGACCTTCGTCAAGGTACGAATGGACTTCCAATAATTCCACTAATTTTAGTTCAAATCTACCTCCTTATCACCATGCGTACCTACCATTGGCTTCTAGCAACGATCATACTGCTCTCACCAAAGACCTTTGCACAGCAGACTGACCAACCAAATATCATCTTCATTTTGACAGACGATCAAGGGTATGCAGATGCAGGTTGCTATGGATCTGCAGATATACGCACACCCAACATCGATAGATTGGCAGAAACCGGCATTCGCTTCTCGCAGATGTACGCAAATGCACCCATATGCTCACCCAGTAGGGCTGCCCTCTTAACGGGAAAAACACCACACCACGCTGGTGTACCACGAAATGCTGGAGGGAAAAATGGCATGCCTACGAGTGAAATCACCATTGCAGAGGTGCTGAAAGAAAATGGATATGCAACCGCAAATATAGGCAAGTGGCATCTTGGCAATTCTGCTGCATTGCAGCCCAATCAACAGGGATTTGATTATCAGTTTGGGCATTTTGTAGGATGCATAGATAATTATTCGCACTTCTACTTCTGGAATGGACCCAATCGACATGACCTGTATAGAAATGGTCAAGAAATCTTCGAAGATGGTGCATATTTTCCGGCACTTTGCTACGAAGAAGCTGCTGCCTTTATTGATAAGAATCACGATAATCCTTTTTTTGTGTACTATGCAATGAACACACCGCATTATCCATATCAAGGTAGCGCAGAATGGCTTAGTTATTATAATGAGCAAGAAATACCTTACCCCCGGAATCTATATGCAGCATTCGTTTCCACTTTTGATACCTACATTGGCAAATTGATTGATAAAATTGATAAGATGGGATTGAGGGAAAAAACCATCATTGTATTTCAATCCGATCACGGCCATTCCACGGAAGAACGAGCGCATTTTGGTGGTGGCAGTGCAGGTATCTATAGGGGAGCTAAAGGTTCTCTATTTGAAGGGGGGCTGAGGGTTCCATCCATCATCAGTTGGCCAGGGCATCTTGATCAAAACACAGTCCGAGATCAATGGGTTATTGCCTCTGATTGGTTTCCAACTTTACTGGATTTAGCCAATATATCCCTGCCACTTCACTCCATCGATGGTACCAGTATTCGTCCCATCCTCGATGACGAACAAGCCAATGCTGTGCACGAAAGATGGCATTGGCGTTTTGGAAAGCACTGGTCAGTTCGTCAGGGTCCCTGGAAACTCCTCTATGATCCATTGGATACGAGTGAAAAACGGCGACCTGCGGCCAATCAACCAGAGGACATTTACTATTTAGTCAATTTAGTCATTGATCCAGCAGAGCTGAAAAACGTTGCAGCTCAGTATCCTGATCGTGTGCATGAGTTAAAGGCTATTTATCAAGAGCTTAGTAGCTTAGATAATTCGGCCTCCAATAAGAGGTGAAGGAAACACCTAGCAACCAAAAATCGACTCTAGGATCGCATGTCTTTACTTGTACAAGATCTATTTAGCGATGCTATCGACTGGGGACGGTATTGACGACTTGCTGGAGGGAGCTCCCGGATCCCTTTCGGATGTGGGAGCCGACCTGATGCCTAAACCAAATGTCAAAATGATATAACTTAACGACCTGAGCTAGAAGTAAAACTTGCCAGGATCCTAAAGCCGACCTCATCGGCAAAAAATGGGCTCTAGGATCGCATGCCTTTACTTGTACAAGATCTATTTAGCAATGCTATTGACTGGGGATGGTATTTGACGATTTGCTGGAGGGAACTCCAAGGATCCCAAAGCCGACCTCAGAGACAAAAATTTCGGCTCTAGGATTTCGAAATATTTCCCTGGGCATCGTTCTATTGGAAACGTGACCGTGGCAGTTATACTTTCGATGTTCTGCTGGAGGGAACTCCCAGATCCAACTCCAATAAGACCCTGAAAGGATCCAGTATATATTTGCCCTCGTGCAGCGCCCGGGGTTAGTTACGTATCATATATGGATTGGCGAGATTTTTGACCAAAAATCATGACAATCGATAATCATCAGGTTAATTAAAATCATAGAACTGCAATGTAAAAGAGCCTTTCTCCATCTTTTTAAATGGAATTTTCCAAAAGCCTTTATATTTAATGTTCTCCGGAACATATTTCCCTCCAACTATAGATAGTTCTATGTGCATGTTTACATCAAAATCGTATAGTAAAGTATAATTAGATAGTTGATATGACCTGGCCAAAACCTGGAAATCATCTTTGGCAAAATAGGTGGTGACTGACTTAATAACTGTCGAATTGTCCTTTTTTCCTTCGAATTCAGGTTTGAGTCCAACGGAAAAAACATACACGTCTATTTCATTTCGATAGGTATCTGATCGAATGGAGAAATCATAGTACGATCGCATACGGTCAGAAAAGATGGCTGTCTTTTTTCCGATCAACGGAACGTTAGAAGGAGCCCCAGGAGAAAAGACCAAGCGCTTCAGTTCAGTTACGTGATTTGAAGATGCGCCAGGTCCAGCTACTGAAATTGGAACCTCTTCGTCACAAATCTGCCCTTCATATAAGAAGAGTCTTTGATACATGGTAGCCGTATAAAATCTAAAGGCATCTTTCCGCTTCTTCATCATCTTTCCTTCCCATTGTTCATTGATGGCTTGCATAGAACGACAATTTCCTATGACATTCTGGTGGTGAGTTGCCTCATAGGAACCCGACTCACGTACCTTGCGATCGAAGAAAGCCATTTCTGTATCAAATGTATGTGTGAGCGTCCTTAGATTACAAAAAGCACTGTAGAAAGTAGTATCGGTGCTGACCATATCGATAAAATCCTCCACGGAAAATCCCTCTTGAGAAGCCTTGACCACTATGGAGTCTATATAGACGATATCTGCAATGGCGTTCATTGCTGGCTGATCCTGGCCAATTATTAAATCAATTCGCAGGAGCACACATAGACTGAGAAGCGACAATGATAAGTGCCTTCTAAAGGGCACAAAATCAACGGGGAATGACGAAAAAAGCTGCATTGGTGTGCTAAAACGATCTTAGATTTGTTAATGTTATAAAGATCTTAGAATTAGGATATGAAAAAAATTACTGTAGTCGGTGCAGGAACCATGGGAAATGGGATAGCCCACGTTTTTGGACTGCATGACTACCAGGTTAACTTGGTCGACCTGTCGGCAAAGCAATTAGAGAGGGCTATGGCCACCATTAGTCATAACTTGAACCGAATGGTCGAAAAAAAGAAGATCACCACAGATGCCAAAGTTAAGGCATTGGTCAATATCCAGACATCGACCAAACTCCCACCATCCATTGAAAATGCCGATCTGGTGATCGAAGCGGTCATCGAAAACGAACCGCTCAAACTGAAAGTCTTTGAAGATCTAAATACGTATGCACCGCAGACCTGCATCCTAGCGAGCAATACATCTTCCATTTCTATTTCGAAATTAGCCAGTTGTGTCGATGCCCGCGAGCGTGTCATTGGTATGCATTTTATGAATCCTGTACCCTTGATGAAGCTGGTCGAAATCGTAAAAGGCTACGATACCAGTGATGGGGTTTGTGATGCGGTAGAACGATTGACAAAGGTGATCGGTAAAGTTCCCGTGGTCGTAAATGACTATCCGGGATTCGTATCAAACCGCATCTTGATGCCGATGATCAACGAGGCCATCTATACATTGTATGAAGGTGTGGCTGAGGTACAAGGCATTGATCAAATCATGCGTCTAGGTCTGGCTCATCCTATGGGACCATTACAACTTGCAGATTTTATTGGTTTAGATGTTTGTCTGTCTATCTTAGATGTGCTGTACGAAGGCTTTGGGCATTCGAAATATGCCCCCTGTCCCTTGTTGGTAAACATGGTGCATGCCGGGCGACTAGGTCGAAAATCTGGCGAAGGATTCTATCAATATGGTCAGGGCAAAACAGCGGTGTCTGATAACTTTCAGTAAGTTAGAGATTGGCGAAGTGATTTTGCAGTGCAAGCAAATTTCATTGTTGGGTCTGGCAGTCACTCCGGCTAATGTTTACAGCTATTTTTTCATACCTTCGGAATCATATATACTTTTGTTTGAATATGAGGATACGCTACCTAAGCATATTTATGCTTATCATTGGCCACCATGCGTTTGGCCAGACACCTTACAAACCCACTTCTTCAGAGGTATTTTCGGCCATTCAAAAAAGTCAGGTACTTGGTTCGGTGCTCTATGTAGCGGCCCATCCGGACGATGAGAATACCCGCTTGATTTCACATTTTGCCAATAAGGAGCATATGCTTACCACCTACTTGTCTCTGACTCGTGGTGATGGAGGTCAAAACCTCATTGGGACACACATCAGTGAATTGTTGGGTGTCATCCGCACGCAGGAATTACTCAAAGCCCGATCGACAGATGGTGGAGAGCAACTATTTTCCCGTGCCAATGATTTTGGATACTCCAAACACCCAGATGAAACGCTGCAAGTTTGGGATCGGGATAAGGTCCTGGCAGATGTGGTTTGGGCCATCCGAAAAACACAGCCCGATATCATTGTCAACCGTTTTGACCACCGAACTGCGGGACGTACGCATGGCCACCACACAGCTTCTGCCATTCTATCTTATGAAGCTTTTACCTTGGCAGGTCAGCAAGATGTATATTCCGATCAGCTGGACTATGTGGATGTATGGACGCCCACTCGGCAATTTTTCAATACCTCCTGGTTTTTTTATGGAAGCCGAGACAAATTTGCCCAGGCAGATAAGTCAAATATGGTTTCTGTTGACATCGGCGCCTATTACCCAGTGAGCGGAAAATCCAATAACGAAATAGCCGCAGCCAGCCGCAGCTTTCATAAGAGCCAGGGCTTTGGGGCCACCGGATCTCGGGGCAGTGAAATGGAATATATAGAATGGGTTCAGGGAGAAGAAATCAGCCCAGAAGACGATCCATTCAAAGGAATCAATACCACATGGTCTCGCATCCAAGGAGGAGCCCCCATTGGAACAATGCTGAAAAAAATCGAAGATCACTACGACGTGGCCAATCCAGAAAAATCTATACCTGATTTACTGGCCGTTTACGCTGCCATCGAGGCCATGCCTAATGATGGATTTTGGGTGCCACGCAAGCTAGCCGACATTAGAGAGATTATCCGTTGGTGCAGTGGACTGTTCATGGAGGCAGTGGCAACAGATTACTCAGCGGCACCCGGTCAGAACATCTCGTTTAAGGTTGAAGCCATCAACAGGTCACCGATCGAGCTCTCTTTATCAAATCTAAGTACGAACGTGGGCGATGTAGATACCACGCTAAAGCATCCTCTGTCGAACAATGAAGCAAACTCTTTTGCTTTTGATTTGAAGATACCCAACCAACTAGATTACTCCTCTCCGTATTGGCTACAGAAGCCGGGAACAGTTGGGATGTATACAGTGGACGATCAGGCAAAAATTGGGAAACCTGAGGCACAAAGGCCCATCGTTATTCAGTACACGGTATCCATTGATGGTCATTCTTTGGCATACAAAACTCCGCTGGTCTACAAGTATAATGATCCGGTCAAGGGTGAAGTCTATCGCCCCTTTGAGGTGAGTCCTCCGATTTACCTCAATTTTGTAGAAAGCGTGCAAATTTTTAATGGTTCGGATGCGAAGCAAATTGATCTGGTGGTTAAGGCGGGTGCAAATGATCTCTCAGGTGCCGTGAGACTAAGCGCTCCCGATGGTTGGTCCATTTCCCCCAGTGATATTCATGTGGATCTCAAGGAAAAGGGGGAAGAACAGCTGCTCAGCTTTCAAGTAACTGCCCCAGGTCAAGCCAGTGAAGGATTGGTTTCCGCCGCATTTACAAGAGATGGTGAGTCTCAGCAATTCCATTTTTCGGCCACCATCATTGACTATGATCACATACCCACCCAAACGATTTTAAAACCTGCATCCATTAAGGTCGTTGGCCTAGACCTTGCCAAGGAGGGAGACAAAGTGGGTTACATAATGGGAGCAGGCGATAAAGTGCCTGAATTTTTACGGCAGATTGGCTATGAGGTAACCCTTCTTAATGAAGAAGATTTATCCACAGATCGACTGCAAAATTTTGATGCCGTAGTTGTCGGAATAAGGGCATACAATACGAAGGAGCGGCTTAGATTTTATCAAAATATCCTATTGGAATATGTAGCAGAGGGTGGTACGATGATCGTTCAGTATAATACCAACCGAAGATTAAAAATTGATAGCGTCGCTCCTTACACCCTGACCATATCGAGAGATAGAGTGACCGTCGAGGAAGCCGAAGTACGTATCATCGCTCCGGATCATCCCATCGTCAACTACCCGAACAAAATCACAGCAGCAGATTTCGATGGATGGGTCCAAGAGCGAGGTCTCTATTTTGCCAATGAGTGGGATGAAAAGTTTACACCCATATTTTCCAGCAACGATCCAGGAGAGTCACCCAAGGAAGGGGGCATGCTGGTGGCTCAGCACGGTAAGGGCTGGTATGTCTATTCAGGATACTCTTGGTTTAGAGAGTTACCGGCAGGGGTGCCCGGTGCTTATCGAATTTTCGCCAATATGCTATCTCTAGGAAAAACAAATCAACCTTGAAAACAGTAGCCGAAAATAATCAGCTTCCTTTCGCGGCGAGTTGGCAGCAGATGTATATTGCCCTATTGGTTTGCCATCTATTGGTGATCCTTTTCTGCAGTTGGTTTAAATGGTACTTCTCTTAATCTAAGGAAGAAATGAGTGCACTTGATTGGGGCATATTAATTGGCACATTACTCTTCATCGTGCTCTTTGGGGTATGGAGATCTCGGGGTAGCAAAAATATTGACCAGTTTTTGCGGGGCAACCAAGAGGCCAAATGGTGGACCATTGGTCTTTCGGTCATGGCCACCCAAGCAAGTGCCATCACCTTCTTATCTACACCCGGGCAGGCCTATGCAGAGGGCATGGGCTTTGTACAATTCTATTTTGGCCTTCCCATAGCCATGGTGATTTTATGCATCACTTTTATTCCCATTTACTACAAGCTTAAAGTATATACGGCCTATGAATACTTAGAGGGTAGATTTGATTTAAAAACACGGTCGCTGGCGGCATTTCTTTTCCTAATTCAACGTGGCCTGGGTGCTGGTATCACTATTTACGCACCTGCCATCATACTGAGTACCATCATGGGGTGGAATCTAAACATCACCAACCTCATTATTGGCCTCCTTGTGATAACCTATACCGTTTCAGGGGGTACGAGAGCTGTGAATGTGACGCATAAATATCAGATGCTGGTCATCTTTGGTGGAATGTTTACCGCTTTCTTCCTACTGCTGAGTTACCTGCCAGATGGAATGTCTTTTGTGGATTCGTTGCAAGTAGCTGGCGCTACAGGAAAATTAGATGCGATTGATTTCTCTTTTGAATGGGATAATCGGTATACGATCTGGTCAGGTATAACAGGGGGTCTGTTTCTTCAACTGGCCTATTTTGGTACGGATCAGAGTCAAGTGCAGCGATATTTATCTGGACGATCTATTAAAGAAAGCAGGCTAGGTTTAATATTTAATGGTTTGCTGAAGGTGCCTATGCAATTTTTCATTCTGCTGGTAGGTGTGATGGTGTTTGTGTTTTATCAGAACAATGGAGCTCCGATATTCTTCAACAAGGCTGTCTATACAGAAGTATCTACGGGACCATATGCGGAATCTATCAGGGAGCTCGAAAATGAAAAGAGCATCTTAGAACAGGAACGCAAGGAGCTTAATCAGGCTTATCTCACAGCCAGGTCGTCATCAGATGTTGGGCAACAGGAAGTGGTGAAGAAACAAATGATCGCTAATGAAAGTCAGCAGAATACAGTCCGAGAGCAAGCCAAGCAAGTAATTAAGGAAGCACAACCAGATGCTGAAACAAATGATCGAGACTACGTCTTCATTTCCTTCATCTTAGACCACCTACCTAAGGGTTTGGTGGGTTTGTTATTAGCCGTGATTTTTTCTGCGGCCATGTCTTCGACTGCAGCGGAACTCAACGCGTTGGCTTCCACGACTACGGTCGATATTTATAAGCGCTCGATGTTTAAAGCCGGCTCTGAGAATCATTATTTATCCATGTCGAAGGTATTTACCCTTATGTGGGGTCTTTTTGCCATCGCATTCGCATCTTTTGGCACATTATTCGAGAATCTCATCCAATTTGTGAACATCGTAGGGTCTTGCTTTTATGGGACCATCCTGGGAATTTTTCTGGCAGCTTTTTATGTTAAACGGATCAGCGCAACTCCAGTGTTTCTGGGGGCACTAATTGCAGAAGCGATGGTACTTATCACGTATTTTACCACTGACATCGGCTTTCTGTGGCTCAACCCAATTGGCTGTCTCGGAGTGATTATATTTAGTCTGCTATTGGAGGAAACGATTGGAAATCAAAAAACGACCAATGCATAAATTGGCAAGATTTGGACATCGTTGGATTGCTCTGGCAAGTATACTCGCTGCCATTGCCATCGGTCTGGGAGCCTTTGGAGCGCACGGGCTTGAAGACCAATTAAATGCAGATCAGCTGAGCACATTTGACACCGGAGTCAAATACCACTTCTATCACGCCTTTGCCTTATTGATAACAGCGTTACTATCGGGATTCCTTCCAAGCATTGACTTGCGATGGGTCGTGCGACTTTTCTTGCTGGGCATCGTATGCTTTTCTGGGTCCCTCTATTTGCTTTCTACAGCATCTTTGCACTCGCTTCCGGTCGGTATTCTTGGTCCAATCACACCTCTAGGAGGCCTCTTATTAATCATGGGGTGGATTCTATTATTCCTCAAAGTAGTCAGGTCCACACCGATTGAAAGTTGAAGGCATGACCATGAACAAATGATAAAATACCACTATATTAGCCGCATCTACACGCTGACAATCTAAATAGTACTACGATGAAAAAGTTAATGGCCATATGCTTCTTTCTCAGCTTTGTCGGAGCTTCGCAGGTTGCCGCACAGTCCTATGATAACGCAGTGGGATTGCGACTGGGATGGGGATTTGGAGGATCTTTCAAGCACTTTCTTAATGAGACATCTGCCGTTGAAGGCATATTGAACTACCGTAGCTTTGGAACCCTGGGCATCAATTATAACTATTTACAGATCACTGGATTGTATCAAAAGCATGGGCCACTTGATGAAGTACTCACAGGCTTACAATGGTATTTTGGCGGTGGTGGTTTCATTGGATTTTATGGCGGGTCATACAATGGACTCATTGATGGTGGAGGTACGACAATAGGTATTGCCGGCAACGTTGGTCTTGACTATGCTTTTGATGATATTCCTTTAAACATATCGGTTGACTGGGTTCCAAGTATCTCGATCAATGGTGGTGGATTTCTCTCAGGTTTAGGTGGTGTCGCTGTGCGATACATTTTCTAGGTATACCGATCCTATGGGTCTACGTCGATACATTACGCTCACATTCATATTTGCACTGGTATTCAGTTGCATCTCTGTAAAAGCTCAATATTATGATGCAGCTGCTGGTTTGCGGGGAGGAACCGGTGCCACAGTTTCCTACAAAAAGTTTGTTTCTCACTCGCTGGCATTAGAAGCTATGTTGGGTTCCTTTGACTATGACTTCTTTGGCAGTGCGGTCCTCCTTGAGAAACACACCGATATTGATCTAGGGCGAGTGCAATGGTATTGGGGCGTAGGACCTTATATTACTTTCGCCCGGGATTTCACCGGCCTAGGTGCCATGGGAGCGCTGGGTCTAGACTTAAGTTTTGAAAGCATACCCCTACAGATTTCTTTAGACTGGACACCACGACTCAGGCTTGCCGGTGCCAGTGGTCGCTTTTTTGTAGACAGTGCTGGAGTAGGTCTACGCTACATCATTGAGTACTAGTGAATCCACTCCGAAAAAGTCACCAAATCAATAATGGCTCTCTTGGCAATCTTTCCATTTTTCTCAATCGGCTGATACTCAGGCATCACCTAATCTCGAAAAAGTGCAAATCTTATCCAAAATAGATGCATTTTGTGAAATTGGCACTATCCGGAGTACATTCACTAATGATCTGTACAAATCAAAATCATGGGACTAGTTGGAGTCTCCCGAATCTAGATCGGAAGTAAATAAGGAGGTACTACATTTTGGATGGGAGTTGAAATCTATCTTCTATTCGTACTCTGTAACTTCTTGTTGATTCTTCCACCAGAGATATCCTATTGAACCAACTAGTACGTATGGAAGGGATAGGATAAACAGAATGCCAGCATTTAGCCCCTTTCCACCTGAACCCCCATCATTCAAATTAGATTCTGCGGTCATCTTGCACATGGGACACTGTGCCATCACCTCATCCATTGATAATATCGAAGCAAGCGTGACTAAGACCAATAATAAACCGATTCTGCACATAAACTTCATGCTTATAAAGGTACGCATTTCACGATCTCGATGCTGAGGGATCGTTAAATAATAAGTTTCCGATTTAGACGATGTCATTTTGAATCTGGGTAAGGGTATAGAAGATAATTCTCATTGATAGCATGGTCTAAGCATCAAATATACAATGGGGCCTGACAATACCACATAAGCCCAAAGCGGCCACACCCATCGGGCCAATTTAACATGCCTGATAAACTGACCAGTGTATGCCCTAATGTACGTCAACAGAATAAAAGGAAGGATCACCGCAGCCAATACTATATGACTGATCAATATGGTAAAATAGACATATCGAATGCTGCCAACTTTACAAAAAACCGTTTCCGTTGTTGTGAAATGGTAGAGTACATATAGGAGCAAAAAAGCTGCAGACAAACAAACTGCTGCAGTCATCATTTTGCGATGCAAGTCGATATCCTTGCGTACCTTGATGTAATATAAAGCTGCCACAAGTACAAAAAAAGTCAACAGATTTAGCAAAGAATAAAAAGGAGGAAGAAAACCAAAATCCCATGAACTTTCGATCTTGATCCGACGCATCATCAATACGAGCAAGAAAACAAGTACAGAAACCATCCATGCCCAGCGATTGAGCTTCTGTTCCTTAAGCCTGGCTTCTTCCACATTCATCGCTCTTGCTCTCTTCTGATATAAAAATCCTTTTCTGGTTCGGGAGGAAGGATAAATGCTAGGTCTTCAGAAAGAATTGCCATATCACGCTCTCTATAGAGATGATAGACTCCGATGATTTCACTGGAAGTATTGGTGAGAAAGACACCTTCAGATATATCTTCGGATGTATATGCAGCATGCCATAACTCATCCAAGATTTTCTGCTTTTTCAATTGCTCAATGTCTAGCATAGTAAATTTGAGCTTGGGATTGGTCTTGAAATGCGATATGATGGGATCCAGTGTAGTGAAGGCCACATCAGAGACTGCGATCACGTACACCCAGCCTTGTTCAAACGAGTCGCCTTCCAATTTGCCTTTAGACGCTAATTCCTCCAAGCGATCAAGTCGATAATCAAGACCGGTACGTAAATAATACCAGGATCCTAGTGGTAATCCAACCAGTAAGAGCAAGAGAATTAAGGACTGAAGAAACTTCTTTTGCATGTCATAGACTTATCACTAAAAGAGACAATCTCAACCAAGAATAGTTTGCTCGATAAGCCTAGATTTCTGTGCAATTTCAATGATCGGAGTGGTGAGTCTCTTCTGGCTTCATTACCTCACCCACAGGTGCAAATTTGCTATCCACTTGCTCCATATTCTTATCTTGAATCATTTCTCTAGATTCTTTCCAATAATCCCCTTCCATGAAAAAAGCAATGATGGCCCAGATAAGTAGTGCGGTGGGAAGCAGTACGCTACGCATGAGGCCCTTCACCTCATACTTCATATGCATGAACTCAAAAATAACCAGGACGGCCTTGTAAAGTGATAATGCAATCATAGCTATGTACATGATTGCACGTCCTATGGGAAAAGATCCGATCAGCCAATCATAAGGTACTACTCCAGGGATGAGGTACCCCTTTCCCACCAATGCAATCAATACTTCCACTATCGTCACGATCCCCAATATGATGATCGTACGTCGAGCAATACCTTTCGATTCTTCGTATGTATGCGCAGACATCCGTTATTTGCTTTAAAAGATTAGAGTAGATAAAATACCAAGAATACAAAGACCCAAACTAGATCGACAAAGTGCCAATACAAACCTATTTTTTCCACCATTTCATATCCATTGCGTCGCTTAGCATAGAGGCCATTGGCCACATTTACAGCAATTAGAATTAGAAACACAACACCAGAAAAAACGTGAAATCCGTGAAATCCTGTAATGCAAAAGAAAAGGGCACCAAAGGCCTTCGGACCAAATTCTTGTTGACTCACTTGGCCAGTATTTGGTCCTGATGTCAACTCGAACCTTCGCTTGAGCCATTGCTCATCAGCCCTATGGATCAAATAGCTATCTCCTGCATCAAAAGTTTCTCTTTCCGCAGCGGCTGCATAAGCATGGCCATGTTCATCATCGAGGTACACACCAGATTCAAGGTGGGTACCAAATGGATTGGTGGAGATGGTCATATGCTCCGTCGATATCAATGTGTTCCACTCCCAAGCCTGACAGCCCAAGAACATAAGTCCTCCAATAATGGTATAAATCATCCACTTGACGATGCCAGATTTGTTTTCTTCCTTGCCTTCTTGAACAGCCCTAATCATGGTAAAAGAACTTGCCAGCAGAATAAAAGTCATCAAGCTCACAAAGAGCAGAGGGTAATGCGTACCCTTTAGGAATGGAAAACTGGAAAACACAAAGTCAGGTACAGGCCAAGTAGCATTGCTAAATCTCAACGTACCATAGGCAATCAAAAATCCAGCAAATGTGAACGCATCTGATAATAGGAAATACCACATCATGAGCTTTCCATAGCTTGACTTAAAGGGTGATTTTCCACCCGACCATAGCTTACCTGACTGCTCTTCCATTACTGCATGTCCTTCCATCGTTTCTGCTGACATATAGCGTATTATCTGTAATAGGTTAAAAATAAAAAGAGTACTACCCAGAGTGCATCCACGTAGTGCCAATAATGTGACGTTAATTCAAGACGATTTATTCGCAAAGGAGTCACTCGAAAATCCAATTTAAATGCGTGAATTAGTGCAACGACCATTGCCGCCAAACCACCCAGCACATGAGCCACATGCAGGCCACTGATGACATAGGCAAACGATCCAGAGGGATTGCCTTTTATATCGATGCCCGCTGCTTGCATCGCCATCCATCCCTGATACTGACAAACGATAAATAAAACTCCCAGAATAAAAGAAGTTACAAGTAAAATCTTGTAGCTACTTTCTTTTTTATTGCGAAAGGCCACCAAGGATCGATGTAATGTTATGCTGCTGAGAATAATAATTCCAGTACTAACCAGAAATAAATTTGGCAAAGTAAACTCAAACCAATTACCCGCAGCTTGACGTACAATATATGCACTCAACAATCCGGCGAACATCATCGAGATACTTGCCAAACTCATCCATAGAGCCAGCTTCATTGGATGTATGCTGTTGCGACGCCTCTTATTTTCCAAAGCTAATTGCATCTGCTAGATATTACCGATGTAAAAAACCAATAGCACAACTGGCAGGTAAATAAATGAGAAAAACATCAACTTCCGCGCTGCTTCAGTATTTTTCTCTTGCTGCAGATTCCAACCATAAAAGGCGTAGACGATACTGAGAACGCCTGCCACTAAGCATGACCATAATGCTGCTTGTCCGAGATAGAAAGGAGCAATCACAAATGGAAGTAGAAGTAAACTAAATATCATAGACTGCAATCCCAAATTCGGATGTAGACTACCATCTTGCTCAGGCACGAGTTTGAAACCCGCTTTCTTATAATCTTCGTACCCTAAATAACCTATCGACCAAAAATGTGCGAACTGCCAGAAAAACTGAATCCCAAAGAGAATGATGGCCATAGTGGTGATTGATCCTTCGACCGCAACAACTGCAATCATGGTGGGTAATGCTCCAGGAATAGCTCCGACGAATACAGAGGCAGGACTTATCCTTTTTAATGGAGTATATAGAAATGCATAACTCACTACAGCAGCAGCACCCAAAACAGCTGCCAACGGATTAAAAAATGCAAGTAAACAAATACCGATAACAAACAACAATCCGCCAATCATAATCGCCTCTCCCATACTCATACGTCCAGTGGCGACGGGACGATTTGCGGTGCGCTTCATCAACTTGTCAAAATCCTTCTCCAGCGCCTGATTGAGTGCATTTGCAGCAGCGGTAATGCAAAAACCACCTACACCGAGCACAAAAAAAGCAACCACACTGAAGCCAGCATCAGCTACAATCAAATAGGCAAGAAGGGCACTGAGTACCACCAGCATCGTCAATCGAAACTTGATCAACATCTTGTAGTCTTGCCATCTACTGATTGCCACTCCATCGGGAGCTTGAGCTGCAATCGTTCTGTATTTAAAGTCAGACATCTTTATTAGGTAGGTCGTTACTCTATTAATCTAGTGATCAGAAGGTTCCTCACCTTCAGCCAGCGGTGTGATCTGAGGAATGAACTCCTTTCCATCTTTACCATAATCGTATGCCCATCGATGTACGCTAGGTATTTTTCCTGGCCAGTTGCCATGGCCTGGCCTGATCGGTGTAGTCCATTCTAAACTGGTGGCTCCCCATGGATTCCGTACCGTCTGCTTCTTGCCTTTCCAAATGCTGTAGAAGAAATTAATGACAAACACGAGTTGAAGGCCGAAGGTAATGATGGCCCCTACGGTAATAAACATATTCATTTCATCAAAGTCGCTAAAGGCTTGATAGGCATCGAAGCTATAATACCTTCTAGGTACACCAACCATTCCGAGGTAGTGCATCGGCCAGAAAATGACATAGGCACCTATCATCGTACCCCAAAAATGAATCTTACCCATGGTCTCGTCCATAAATCGACCATACAATTTGGGAAACCAATGATAAATACCCGCAAACATACCAAAGAAGGCAGCTACCCCCATTACGATGTGAAAGTGAGCAACCACAAAATAGGTGTCATGGAGTTGAATATCGAGTGCCGAGTTACCAAGGAAAATACCTGTTAATCCACCGGATATGAACATGCTGACAAATCCGATGGCAAACAGAGCTGGGGTATTAAGTCGCACATTCCCTCTATATAATGTTGATATCCAGTTGAAAACCTTTACGGCCGAGGGAACAGCAATAATCAATGTGAAGACGACAAATATGTTTGAAATGAAAGGATTCACACCAGACATAAACATATGATGCGCCCACACCAAAAAGGATAGAAATCCGATGGCTAAAATGGAGAGCACCATCGCCCGGTATCCAAATATGGGCTTGCGAGATTGGACCGACAGCACCTCAGAAACCAAGCCCATCGCTGGAAGGATAATAATGTACACTTCCGGATGGCCTAAAAACCAGAAGAGATGCTGATATAATATGGGGCTTCCCCCTACATGGTCCAGTGCTTGACCACCAATATATATTTCACTCAGATAAAAACTGGTACCAATGCCACGATCAAACATCAGTAAGAAGAAGGCGGCTACTAAAACGGGAAATGAAAGCAATCCCAAGATGGCAGTAACCAGAAATGCCCAAATTGTCAGTGGCAATCTCCACATACTCATGCCCTTCGTCCTGAGGTTTAATACCGTAGTGATGTAATTAATACCACCCAACAGCACAGAAACCACGAAGAACACCAGGCTCATCGTCCACATTGTCATACCTGCCTTCGAACCTGATGATGCTTCAGGCAACGCACTTAATGGAGGGTAGGCTACCCAGCCACCTGAAAAAGGGCCCGTGTTCAAGAAAAGGGATATGAACATGATGATGCCTGCTAGAAAGAAAAACCAATAGGACAACATATTTAGGAAAGGCGAAGCCATATCACGTGCCCCTACTTGCAAGGGAATCAGTAGGTTACTAAAGGTACCACTGAGACCTGCCGTCAATACGAAGAATACTAAGATGGTGCCATGCATGGTCACCAAGGCATAGTAAAATTCCGGATCTAACGTACCCACACCATTGGCATCTACGACAATCCACTTACCCAATAATGGTTTTATCCAAGTCAGACTCTCCTCAGGAAAACCCAATTGCATCCTAAAAATTACGGACATTGCTGCACCGATAATAGCCCAAATCATCCCTGTAATCAGAAACTGCTTGGCTATAATCTTGTGATCTTGCGAAAAGATGTATTTAGTGATAAAACTTGCCTGATATTTATCACCATGGTGATGCTCATGAAAATGATCATCATACCCCAACTCCTCAATTAGAGCATCTTCTTTTTTATATAATGTTGTATCAACTGAATCAGCCATTCCAAAATGAATTTTTTATTACTGACTAATAATCTTTATTTCCGTGCGCCTATTTTTCACTCTTCCTTCTTCGGTATCATTAGAATCAATTGGATTGCTTTGTCCATAGCCAACAGCTATGATTCTTTCTCCATCCAAACCCTGAGCTATATAATTAAACACAGCATCGGCTCTTTGTTGCGATAAGACCTGATTTCCTTCAGGATCACCAGTATTATCCGTATGTCCACTGATCTCCAATACTACCGAAGGATTGGCCTGCATGGCTACCTTGATGTTGTCCAGCTCATATTGTGAAAGTGGGGTCAATTGGGCAGATCCAGTTTCAAAATACACATGCTCGAGCTGGATTATTTTTTCATCTGGATTTTCTGCTTCTAAGGCAGTTTCAAAGGCTTCTTCAAAAGCAACGTTACGCTCATCAATTTCAAACTGAAGCAATTGATCTGCAAATGGATCCTCCTTAGTTCCTCGAACCGAGCCTAGATAATAGGAGTTCTGCTCCCGTAACCAGGCATCATACTCTGCTTGCTCTAGAATGATTACTCGCTTTCGCATGCTATAGTGCCCTGATCCACATAATTCTGCACACGCCAATTCAAAATCAAACTGCTCCCATTTCTCGGGACCATTAGGATCTGTGGGATCTGCGGGCACCTGATATTCAGGATACTCTGCGAGTTGCTCTCGATATTCTTCAGTGGTTATGGTTGGAGTGAAGACGAAAAAAGTGGGTAAGCCAGGAACTGCATCCATCTTCAATCGAAAATGGGGTAAGTAAAAATCATGCAATACATCCCTCGCTGTTATTCTTACTCGCACTTTTTTATTCACTGGTAGCACCAAGTCCGTTGGTTGAATGTCATCTAAGTTTTTAATATCGGTCCAATCCTGACCAAGCGGATTTATACTATTAATCTTTCGAAAATCCCTACTCCCAAGTTTTCCATCTTCTCCCGGATAGCGTAAGATCCATGCAAACTGGTATCCCGTTGCTTCAATTTCCATATAATCCTCATCCGGATCTACATCCGCCATCACATCGTTCCAAGCTATCAGCCCATTGATAACTAGTGCGAACATGGCAAAGGCAGGAATAGCTGTCCAAATAATCTCCAATTTATTGTCATGAGGCATGAAGGTAGCCTTCTGTCCTACTCGATAGCTGTACTTGTATCCAAAGTAAAATAGGGCAATATGGGTAATCACAAAGACAATTCCAGTGATGGCCAATGTCACATTAAACAATCGATCCAGGCTAGGACCATGCTCAGATGCGGCAGTATGCGGTCCATATCCCAGCATATAGTTTTTGTACAAATAGGCAGAGACAATAGTGCCAAACAAGAACAAAACCATAAAAATCAGTAAGTACCTTGACTGCTTTCTACTGCTACTCAACAGTGCTTGCTCCTCACCCCTAATGGTTTTAGCGATTTCATTAATTCTACTGATCTGGATAATGATGATGGCCAGAAGAATAAAGGCTAGTACAATTATTAATAGTGTCATTACTACTCGCTTCTAAAAGTTTTTTAAACAACGTGATGATGCAAACTTTCATCTATATATGGATCTCGCTCCGGAACTAGAGGAGCCTGCTCTAGCTGACGCATAAAAAAGAAAACAAAAAGAGCCGCAAAACCTAGGAAGGTCCCGACCTCCAACAAGCCGGGGAGAGAGAATCCAGAAACAAAGTTACTGGCATGTTCAGCGTGTGCTTGCGCATCTGCTGCTACTTGGTGCCCTACCGGTATCGCTTCAGCAGCCCCCATCAAAGCACTATGCCCACCATGTCCCAACAACTCATGAGCTGTATGAAGAACGCCCGGCTTAATCATTAAGAAATAATCAACCCAGTGACCAAATAATACAATGGAACAAATCACCGCCATTACACCCATCTTTCTCTTAGTATCGTTTCGCAGTAGCACAAAGAATGGCAATACAAAATTAACGATGAGATTTCCGTAAAATAATACGGGATATTGCTCGAGTCTCTGATGAAAATAAATGGTTTCTTCACCAATGTTGCCATACCAAATAAGCATGTACTGAGAAAACCAGAGATAGGTCCAGAATACACTAAATCCAAAAACGTATTTGCCCAGGTCATGAAAGTGGTTAGCATCCACCTGCTCATAAAAACCCCTACTCTTGAGATAAATCAGGGTCAGTACTGTAATGCAGAGCATGGAAACAAACCAACTGATGGTGCAATACCAGGCAAATAAGGTACTGTACCAATGAGCATCAATCGACATTATCCACTGCCAAATGACCGCAGCACTGGTAAAACCTCCAATGGGTAGAAACCAAGATGCCCAGGTTTTCATCTTTTTCTTATGAATGCTGAAATCATATTTGGCTACCCCATCTTCTTCGATAGATAGTGCTCGCATTTTGGTCGCAAAAAAGTACCAGACACCGACAACGATGATAGAAAATATAGTATACATCACCGGGTTAAGGAAACCGCTTTTGCCTTCGAGAATCTCATCGTTGGCTACAGATTCTGCATCTGCCCAATGGTATAAATGATGTGCATGAAACCATACCCCTATCACTACCACTGTCATCAAAATGATACCTACCAATAAAAACTGAGCATATGCTTCCCACAATCTTTTGAAAACTACATGCCAACCAGAAAGAGCAATCACATTTGCACACAAGAACATCAATGCGAGAAAAGCAATACCTGTAAAGAAAACGCTGTTGTGCAAGAAGTTACTCCAAAACCTGGAGTGAAATTCATCGTCCACTATAAAAGTAATACCCATACATACGAGACCGAGGATCATAAAGGAAAATAATATTGTCCTTTCTCGACCTACAAGCGTAAATTGGTTCATCAGCTCTCTATTAATTTTATTATTTAATGGTCTTGTGCTGGCGCAGTTTCGTCGGCGTCGTCCATTTTCTGTTCTCCGTCCATCATGCCTTCGTGTGGCACTTCATCCATCATAGCCGTAGCCTCTTTAGACCAATCTGCCAATGCGACAGCAGAGCTATTTAAGGTATTTCCCTCCTCGTCATATTGTAGCTTCTCATTTTTCGCTTGCAATGCTCGTATGTAATGTATGACTTGCCATCGTTCTTCATAAGATAATTTATCTGCATAGCTTCCCATCACATTCTTACCATGCATGATGGAGTGATAATAACGCCCCTCTGAAGCAGCGACTAATTCGGGCAGCAAAAAATTGGCAGGAGCGGCAGGATAAACGCCGCCATCGTCACGGACAAGATATCCAAGTCCATCACCAGCTTCACCGTGGCATATTCCACAAAAAATGTCATATAATTTCTTTCCTGATGCTAGTCCGGCAGAGGAGATGGGAAAAGGATTAGAGCGAATTTCCTCACCTGCCCTGGTCCGCTCTTCCTCAGTATCCTCATAATAATAGGGTACATGACCACTGATTGGCATGGCATCAAAATGGCGCATATCCACATCTGTCATACTTTGATGCATACCTGCATATCCCCTGGGAATGGTCCCCTTGACAGGAAGTCTCGGCATGGCATATTGCTTATATGTATCCTCATCGCCCCAGGTGTTATAATAATAGTAATCGTATAGATTGGCTTCATAGGCAGTGGAATGGAACATATCTGGCATAAATTCATGTCCCGGATCTTCGCCGCCTGCAGGACTACAGGATGACAATAACACAATCACCACAATTAGTAAACCCGTATAGAATATTTCTCTCATCATTAGCTGATTTTAAATGGTCTTAGTCTTGACCTCAGAGGCTCCAGTCTCCCTAAAGAATTGTTGATACACATCCACCCTATCCACAGCCGTGTCGGTCACATCAAAAGCCACGCAAAACTTGTCATCGGTTATTCTATCATCCAAAACGGGGTTGCTAACTCCTGGCCCCTGGCCATTGACCGCATAGTACGTGACGACCATACCAATACTCGCGAACAAAACTGTCAACTCAAATATGATGGGAATAAAAGCTGGGACGGACCAGTATGGTTTACCCCCAAAAATTATCGGCCAATCCCGGGTAAAAACCCAAGTCATAAATAAGAATGCGGTCAAAGTACCAATTAAACCAAACACAAAACCGGCCTGATGTATCCGCGATTCGCTCAATCCCAAGATGGGATCAAGACCATGTACTGGAAACGGACTATACACGTCCATGATGTCTAAGTGTGCTGTTCTGGCATTCTTAACAGCCGTCAACAAGACTTCTTCATCATCATACAGTCCAAATAATACTTCTTTATTTTTCATAACCCCAATTGGTTAATAATGCTTTTTTCAAATCTCAATCAATGTCCATGCTCTA
The DNA here is from genome assembly GCA_013001595.1 of Saprospiraceae bacterium. Lineage (GTDB taxonomy): Bacteria > Bacteroidota > Bacteroidia > Chitinophagales > Saprospiraceae > JABDMH01. Next base: position 74,719 of record JABDMH010000075.1, read on the forward strand.
GGTGTGAGTCATGTGCTGCATGGCTTTTCTTCATTGCCTCACCAGTATATTGATCTCCTGCTGATTTCAATATTGCTTTTACCTCAGCAATGGCTACCACTGGAGCTACTCGGGTAAAAATTAAATACAGAGTAAAGAAGATGCCCAGGGTTCCTAGGAAAATTCCAATCTCTACCCATGTTGGGCTATAATAACTCCAACTCGATGGTAAGTAGTCACGCGCCAATGTAGTAGGAATAATTACAAATCGCTCAAACCACATGCCGATGTTCACGAAAATGGACATCAAGAAAGTTACCGTGATGTTGCGCCTCATTTTACTACTCCAGAAAATCTGAGGTGATAGTACATTACAAGACATCATACCAATATAAGCCCACCAATAGATGCCTTGAACCCTATTGAGGAAAGCAAATTGCTCGTAGATGTATCCCGAATACCACGCGATAAATAATTCAGTTAAATATGCCACACCCACTATCGTCCCTGTGAGGAGGATAACCTTGTTCATCGAGTCGATGTGCTCAATGGTTATGTAATCTTCAAGTTTCAGAATCTTTCGGGTGATTACCATTAAGGTTAATACCATGGCGAATCCAGAAAAAATTGCTCCTGCCACAAAGTATGGTGGGAAGATCGTGGTATGCCATCCGGGGATAACCGAAGTGGCAAAATCAAAGGATACGATGGTGTGCACAGAAAGTACCAATGGAGTAGCTAAACCCGCCAATACCAAGGAAAGTGACTCAAATCGCTGCCAATGCTTAGCGGCACCCGTCCATCCAAAGGATAAATAGTTGTAAAACTTCTTGCGCATACCTGAAGCCCTATCTCGAAGTGTGGCGAAGTCAGGAACCAAACCTGTATACCAAAAGAGTAAGGATACAGTAAAGTAAGTACTGATCGCGAACAAGTCCCACAGCAGCGGTGAATTAAAATTCACCCACAATGGTCCCCTCGTATTAGGGTAAGGAAAGAAATAAAACACAACCCAAATCCGTCCCACGTGAATGCCAGGGAAAAGTGCTGCACATAAAACCGCAAATATGGTCATGGCCTCTGCCGCTCTATTCACTCCAGTACGCCATTTCTGGCGGAAAAGTAATAAGATGGCAGAGATCAGTGTCCCCGCGTGACCAATACCGATCCACCAAACGAAGTTGGTAATGTCCCAACCCCAACCAATGGTTCGATTGAGGTTCCAAGTTCCGATTCCAAACCAAATCGTCCAGAGGATGCAAAAAATGCCAAAAGACAGTAGAGAAACTGCCACCAAAAAAGCAACTACCCATGCCACGCTCGGGGTGCGTTCTGAGGGTGCACAGATATCTTCTGTTATCTGGTGGTAATCTTTATGGCCAGTTATTAGTGGCTCGCGAATCGGTGATACAACTGCACTCATAGAATGTTGCTTTGTCTCTTGTTATGCTTCTTCTGAATTAATCTTCTCGCTCTGATTCGTAACTTTCATCATATATCCTACGGATGAACGCACATTAGTCTCCTCCAGTGCTATGTAAGTCTTGGGATCCTCCAGGCGTTCATGTAATTGGCTATCGTGATCGTTCATGTCACCAAAAACAATGGCTCCCGTTGGACAGGCGGTTTGGCAGGCGGTCTTAATGTCTCCATCTTTGAGTTGCCTACGTTCGCTTTTGGCAGTCAGTTTACCTTCCTGAATGCGCTGCACACACATACTGCACTTTTCAATAACTCCCCTTGCCCTAACAGTCACGTCAGGATTGAGCACCATTCGCGTCAGGTTATCCGCGTAGTAGGGAGTGCTTTCGTCGAAGGGGTCATTTTCATTAGATGGAAATAGGTCTGCCGCATTATAATCCAACCAATTGAACCTACGCACTTTGTATGGGCAGTTGTTGGCGCAATACCTTGTGCCTACGCAACGATTATAAGCCATCTGATTCAATCCTTCCGAACTATGATTGGTAGCTGCCACCGGGCACACGTTTTCACACGGTGCATTATCACAATGCTGACACATCATAGGTTGATACACCACATTGGGCGACTCCACATCACCGTAATAATAGCGATCGATCCGCATCCACGTCATCTCATGATGGCGGTTGACCTCGGTTTTGCCGACAATGGGCACATTGTTTTCTGCGACACAAGCCACTTGGCATGCTCCGCATCCAATACAAGCTGATAAATCTATCGACATACCCCAATGGTGACCCGCTTCATATACATCGGACCAATCGGGATAAAGAGTTTGATCATTGAGAAATTGATGGTGCTTACGCTCTTCTTGCAATTCTTCCACCGAATGTGTCAAGTCTGCCACATCACTTTGCCTAAAAATGGAACGCTTCGTCAATGCACCTTGATAGCCTTCACCCAGCGTCATCAATGTCTTCTCATCTACATTGATCTTACCCTCTTTGTCATCAACGCCACTTACACCCATGGTGTGATGGTGTTGAACTGAAGCAAACCGATCATCCACCCCGACTTTGCCAGAAATAGTTGGCTGAGTAGAAAAGTATTGGATGTTGCCTTCTGCATCAGTCTGCAACATCGGGTAACAATTGGCACCGACTCCAGAGCCGGCTTTACCGGTATCTGAGCGGCCATACCCCAGTGCTATCGCTACTGTGCCCTGCATCTGACCAAATTGACGCACTACCGGTGCCTGAATGGAAGACTCTCCTACGTTCAGATTCACTAGCAACCCATCTTCAGCAAGATTATTGAAGTATTCAAATTCGCTGCCATTCCATTGCAAAGGAATGTGGACTACATTATCCCAAACCACTCGGGTCACGGGATCTGGCATTTCTTGCAACCACGGATTATTGGCCGAAGAACCAGAACCTACACCCATTGGCTCATAAAAATAAACCTCCAACTCACTGTTTGCCAATCGATTGATCTTCCCCTCTAAAGTGCTCACCTCCAAGCCATAAACCAATTCTTGGGGTGTTGTGGTTACTTGTGCAAACCCATCGTGCAAGGCACTATCCCAAAAAGCTCTAAATGTCGCAAATTGCTCTTGCTGGGGAAATACATGCTCCTCCCAATACTTTTTGATAAAGGTATAAGAAGGGTCATCGTTTCCTATGTGGTCAGTATGTTCCGCCCAACGCAATATTGATTCAGTGACGGGTCGGGTATTAAATAGGGGACTGATGGTAGGTTGTACAATTCCATAGTGGCCACGTTTGGGATGTACATCGCCCCAGGATTCCAGATAATGCGGTGTGGGACAAAGATAACTGCAGCCTGCTTGTGTAATACTTGGCATACTAGTACAAGCAATGCTGGTCTTCACATTTTCCAAAGCAGCCCCAATGTCAGCACCCATTGGATGATCATAAACGGGATTGGCATCATCGATAAAAATGATGGCATCCACTCGGCCTGCTTTCATTTCGGTAATGCATTTAGCCATCTCTGCATCGACACCCTGCCTTTGATACGAAGCATTGTCAAAGTCTAGTGTGTTGCCATAATTGCCTAAAGCATGGTTGATGGCATTGATTAGACACTGCTCGGCCGTATTATTCGAATCTGATAATACGATGGCGTTTCCGCGATTGCTCATGAGGTCATCGGCGATGACACTAATGGCTGCTTCTGCTTTCGGGTGAGAAAGTGTACCATTGATGCCTATGCTTGTTGCTCCGGTCTTCGATGCGATGGCATTATGCAACTTTGCAATGGCTAGACCCTGTTCACTTGGTTTTATTAGAACACGATGATCGGCATTTGAGCCGGTATAAGACATATTGCTTTCCAGCTGAACCAGGCGCGACATCCGTTCTCCGTCAGCTCCTTTGATTTTTCTACGTTGGGCAAATTGATGAGCAAATTCTGTAGGCGACACCCAGGTACCCAGAAAGTCTGCACCAAAATTGACAATCAAATTAGCCTTGTCAAAACGATGGCTAGGCAGGGCCATAATGCCAAAGGTTTTCTCATTGGCCAGTAGCGCCGCTGAGCTAGAGATCGGATCATAGGTCACCACCTCTGTCTTGGGATACTTGGCGAGAAACATATCGATTGCTGCCTGCTGAGAGGGACTGATGCTGGTATGGCGAACAATCCGAATATTATTTGCTTGCTTTAGTTGCTCAATAATTTCCTCATCGATCACATCCCAATTCCCTGACAGCTCATCCATACTTCCCAAAGCCGTTTTCATCGGTGCTCGCAATCTGGCCACATCATATAGATCAAGGACAGAAGCCTGGGTTCTAGCACTTGTTCCTCCCGCAGTCAATGGCGACATGGTGTTGCCCTCTATTTTAATTGGTCGTCCCTCTCGGGTCTTTACCAGGATCGGACAGTAGTCTCCTCCCCTAACATAGGAGCTGGCATAATATGTAGCGACTCCCGGAACGATCGTGTCGGGTTTCTTCACATAAGGAAGTGCTTTACGAATAGGAGTGTCACAAGCAGCCGCAATGGTAGCAGCACCAAGGCTAAAACCTACATACTTCAGAAAGTCACGGCGCTGGGTACCGGAAGTCCCGGTTTCGGCCTTACCCTCATCGGCGAGGTCATTGAGAATAGGGAGATTAAAGAATTCATTTTGACTTGCTTTCACAAATGACTCCTCTTGCTCCAAATCCTCTGCACTTATCCAGACTTGCTCTTTTTGCTTCATGCTATAGAAATAATGGCTTATTCGTTTTCAAATGCTAATAGTGACACTTTTGACATTCCAAGCCCCCAATGTCCTCTACGGTTACACTGGAGCGTGTCCCTGCTTGGATTTCCTCATGATATTTGGCATAACTGGCGTAATAGGGATTATCGTTGAAGTCTACTTCAGATTCCCTATGACAATTGATGCACCAGCCCATTGACAATGGAGAATGCTGCTTGACGATCTCCATTTCTCCTACATCACCATGACATTGCTCACAAGCAACCTGCCCCACAGTGACATGCTGCGAATGATTAAAATACACATGGTCGGGTAAATTGTGTATGCGCACCCATTCAATCGGTCCTTGAACATTTGGCTTGGTCTCTGAAGTCAGCGAGTTTACTATTCCTTGCCATTCCTCTTCCATTCTGCGCTCGCCTCTCCTGTCTAGTTTGCCATTGTCCATCACGTACTGATTGGCCACCCATGTAGTAAAAATCTGCTTGATTTCGTCTTGGCTCAAATCCTCGTAATTCTCGATATACTGATCCGAATTAGGATCATATCCTATCGATGCATAGATCTTACTTAATTCCGCGGTACCGTAGGTGGAGCCAACTTTGATTGCTTTATGGCAGTTCATACAAGTGTTGGTTGCGGGGATCACCGAATGCTTGCTGCGTCTTGCACCGTCATGGCAATACTGACAATCAATCTGATGCAGTCCTGCGTGGGTGGCATGCGAAAATTTAATCGGTTGCTCAGGTTGATAGTCCTGCATTCGATTTAATCCAATGGCATTATTCACCGTAGTGTAACCACCGATGACAACCAGTGCAAACACAAACAATCCGATGGCCGTCTTGCTGGTAAACATGCTCCACCAAGGTGCCGGTCCTTCTACTTCTTGACCAGCACTGACCGCAGAAAGGTACTGTAATCTGATAATGACCCGTGCCAGTACAAAGGCCAACAGGGCCAGAAAGCCCAGGATCAGCAGGTAAATAAGACTACCCCCAAGCCAGCCCTCCTCAGCATCGTCACCAGCTGTCACACCGGTAGCGGGCGCTGCAGCTGTGGTACCTCCCCCAGTATAGACTTCGTCGATATACATCAACATAGATGTAATGTCTTCATCCGCCAGGTTGGGAAAAGCCATCATAACCAACTTATTATATTGATTATAAACCTCAACAGCTCTAGGATGACCCGCTTCGATTAAAGCGGTTGAATTTTTGATCCAGTTGTATAGATCCTCTTCTGGATATTCTGCCCATCGCTCCTGCACCCCTCCCAGAGCAGGACCAGTCATATCCTGAACCATATTTTTATTGTGACAGCTACCGCACTGATTCCTAAATAAATCCTTACCTGCAGCAGCAGATTGCGCTATCGCCAAGTAAGTAGAACATGATAGGAAAACTACCCATGAAAGTCTGGCCAGTAGCGACTTATATATCATCATTTTCTCTTTTTGTAGCACAGGCTATTTTAATGTGAGCCAAAAATACAATTCCCTTTATGTTATCACTAAAATTCAGCACAAAGGCATGGGTATTTAGATTTATTCTAAATAATACAATTCCCCACTAGACAGAGACCTCTGCCTTTATGTGTGGATATGGATCATAATCCTTCAGTTTGAAGTCAGAGAAGTCAAAATCAAAAATGGACTTCACAGCAGGGTTAATCCATAGGGTGGGAAGTTTTCTAGGTTGCCTCTGGAGTTGCAATTCTGCCTGTTCTAAGTGATTCTTGTAGAGATGTACATCCCCAAAAGTATGCACAAAGTGACCAGGTTTAAGATCACAGACTTGAGCGATCATCATGGTCAGCATCGCATAGCTTGCAATATTGAACGGCACACCCAAAAAAGTATCTGCACTTCTCTGGTACAACTGACAGGACAGACTGCCATTTGCTACATAAAACTGAAAGAGACAATGGCACGGCATCAGCGCCATATCTTTCAGTTCGCCGACATTCCATGCATTCACTACAATTCGTCTAGAATCCGGCTTTTCTTTAATTAATTTGACTGCCTCACTGATTTGATCTACAATCTCCCCATCAGGAGACCGCCAAGCCCTCCACTGCTTCCCATATACGGGCCCCAAGTCTCCATTTTCATCCGCCCATTCATTCCATATGCGCACACCATTTTCCTGCAAGTACTGTACGTTCGTATCTCCTTTTATAAACCATAGCAGCTCATGAATGATAGACCTTAGATGCAGCTTTTTGGTGGTCAACAATGGAAAACCATCTTGCAGATTAAAATGCATCTGATACCCAAAAATGCTAAGCGTCCCAGTACCTGTGCGATCAGTTTTTTCTTCTCCATGCTCCAAAATGTGGCGCAGTAGATCGTGATAGGCTTTCATGCTGCAAAAATGGTAATTATATTAAGAAAAGTTTAATCTGAACTGTCAAATTATCTCTCAACCAATATTCTCCACTGCCACGACTCACAACTATCTAACCTACAGAATCAATAAGGCATGAATGCCCGCTGGTCAGCCATCTATCGATACCAGCGATCCCCCCTTGGCAAATAATCGATCTACCTTTTCCTCCACGGATTTATGCTGCTCTAATACAGGCGCATGATGTGACTTAATCCGAGCGTCAATGACCAATGACCCCCTACACCCCCAGTGTTTGTGCTCGACAAAAGAATCTACTCCATAGATGTCATGGGAAGGATTGGATCGAGTGAAGGTGACCCATAGTAGGTTATTGAGTTGTGCACAAAGAAAGTGGGCGTCATCAACGACTACCACAAGCGGCCAGCCATCTAAATCCTGGCCACCAAGGACATCAGTCAATTCTTGCATTTCACTTGCAGCCTTTGGATAATCTGCAAATGGTGGGGCCTGTATCGCAAGAATACCTGGCAATGGTGTAGATATTGGACCCACAGAATCGAGCAGCGATAAATCAGACGGTAGGTCCTCATTAAGAGATCGAATGGGATCGCCACAACACGCCATCACCACCTTAGAACCGGCATTCCACCCTGAGCCGGAATAGTCAAGTGTATCTATGGTTGTCTTGGTGTGAAAATGTAGATCTCTTTTCCAATCTAGTCGCTGCAACACATGGCCTAAGAAAGATGCAATATCTTGGACATCAAGCTGGGGGTCATCGCCCTGAGCTGCAATGATCAAGTACTTAGCTAAACTAGTTTGCCCCGACCCTAGTATGTGATTGGCTTGGGTTAGAATCTCCTCTGGTTTACGTTCTCTAAAAGGCATATACCGCTCGCTGCCAATAGCCAACAGTAGTGGATGAACACCCGCAGCATCTACTGCATTTAATGCTTTGACTCCAGGAAACTCCTGAGCCAACAAAGGACCAACCAATTGGTGGATGATGTGACCGAAGCCACTGTCCTCTTGAGGTGGTCTTCCTACCACGGTGAAATGCCAAAGTGGGTCTTTACGATGAAAGACCTGGTCAACCTTCATGACGGGAAAGTCGTGCTTCAAACTATAGTAACCTAGGTGGTCCCCAAATGGTCCTTCTGACTTTTTCACATCTTTTAGGATGGTTCCCGTAATCACAAAATCAGCATCATTGGATATCAGATGTCCACCTCTGCGATGATATCGGAACCGCCTGCCTCCCATCATGCCGGCAAATGTCAATTCTGAGAGCCCCTCCGGCAACGGGAAAATAGCAGATAGTGCATGCGATGGCGGTCCACCTACAAAAATGGAGACCTTAAAGGGTTTCTCTGATTGCTTATATTGGGTATGGTGCACCCCTATACCTCGATGCAATTGGTAGTGCAGTCCAATTTCCTCATCCTGAATATAGTCGTTTCCAGAAAGTTGGATCCGGTACATCCCCAAATTTGACTTGAGTACCTTGTCACTATTCGGATCTTGACTAAATACTTGAGGTAAGGTTATGAAGGCTCCCCCGTCCATGGGCCAGGATACAATTTGGGGCAACTGACTTATTTTGGTCTGGTGGCGACACACCGGAGCATTTCGGGTACGTCTTGGCAACGCGCTGATGGCGGTGATTGGTGTCTTGAGATAGGAAAGCGGTTGTCGAACAAGGTGAGTTGGATCAGCTTTAAGGGCGATCACTTTCTTCACGTCTTCAATGGTCTTCCGAAATAGAAACTCTGTGCGCTTCACGGTGCCGTAGATGTTGGAGACCGCTTGAAATGGACTGTCCTTAACTTTTTCAAATAGAATGGCCGGACCTTGCGCATCATAAATTCTCCGATGTATCTCGGCCATTTCCAGATAGGGATCTACTTCTTCACGGACCCTAATCAACTGACCAGTCGCTTCCAGGTCATTTACACAAGCTCTCAGGCTTTTATAGCTCACTTCATCTCCATTTTAGTCACCAGCTAATGTAATGCTCTCGTGCATTTAACTCGTCACCGAAAAAATGGTTGTTGCCATCTAAGTAAACTTAGTACAACATAACCTTGATTCGGCATCAAATCCATCACCGAAATATTAGCAGTGGTGCATTTCGATCAACTTTGTGGAAGTGGTATTTTTGCTCAATGGGTAGATCTAAATTTGCCTGGCATGAACCTAACCATTTATTGGGGTTTCATGTAAGCGTTGAAAGATCCCTCGAAAAAGTAAGCTGAAAGGGACTGCTGACTCATGAACGTTTGAACTTAAAGAGTCGACGGCGACAGCAAGTGAAATGTGTGGACCTCGAAAGTCAGGGACAAACAATTTACCATCTTTTTCATATGATCAATCGGGCTATACTTTAAGAATTGCTTTCCAAGAACCAATTCCAGAGACAATAGAGAACGATATGATTACATCATAAACAAAGGGCAGCTCCGATGAGGAACTGCCCTTAAGGTTTTCGAATATGTTTTGAGACCTAATTATTTCAACATGATCATACGTCGTGTTGCGGAAAACTCACCAGCTTGTAAGCGATAGTAGAGAATGCCCGAGACACCTAAGTCATCTTTACGGAAACTGATCATATTTTTTCCTTTAGTAAAATCACCTTTCACTTCCCTCAGTACTCTTCCTGTAACATCATGAACAGAAATCGTAGCTTGCATGGAAGCAGGAAGTATAAATCCGATCACCGTTTCGTCCTGAAATGGATTTGGCCTATTCTGCTCTAGTGTAAAAGCCTCGTCCAGTCGATATCCCAAGGACTGATTTGCTGCATCTGCCGGTATGTTTAAGTTTAGATCTCCCGCTTCAGACTTTTTATCCCCATTCGTTTGGGTAGCCATATGCATATCATCCTGGGTCACAATTGCTTCCTTTCCTCCCTGTCCACCGGTATTGCATCCAGTGTTGTCAGATTGTACCACAAGAACAACATCGCAATAGTCGACAGTCTCACTTGGATAGCTGAGTACCCACAATCTTACAATGTGCTGACCGACATCTTCACAGCCGATCACTAGACTATCTGCATCCTCCATGTAGGTGCTATCAGCATCTCCATCAATAAACTCAATGCGGTAGGCAATGCTATCATCGTGACAGGCTACTTCGCTACTGCTGTTGAATTCACCAGCCCAAATAACGGCCTTTGCCGTATCGACATCTCCATCATTGTCTAAATCCCATGGATTCAAACGGGCGGTCAATGTCGTAATACAAATGGGCGACGGTTTCTTGCCCGAAACGATATCTACATAATATTCGCAGTAACGCTCGTTGTTGCAATTATCCTCAATCGTAACCTTCAACTTATAGCTACCGGGATACAGACCTTCCACCAATACACTAAATTGCTCAGCAGTATCTGTGTTGAGATATCCATGTCCACTATCATATACACCGATATCCTTGGGATCTGTAATATCTTTCAACTCCCAATAGTATTTCTGCAGCCCACATGCATCAGTCGCCTCTACATCGACAGAGAGGTCATAAGCGCAAGCACCGGTGATGACACTGCCACCATTCTCCACGGGACCTGAAATCTCGCATACTGGTGCCAGCGTATCGAATACTAAAATTTTCTGAACACACGTATCCGTGACCAGTTCATAGTCATTCCACCAATATCCTGATACCGGCGGACCTCCCGTACCACACCAATCGGCGAAGTACCAAGTGCGTAAGATCTTGTAGCAAGCTTCATCGCCACCAACGATCTTAAAGACTTTGTCACTATGCGCTATACCTACAAGTCGACAATCATCATCGAATCTATAGGTGGCATACCCTGTACTTTCAGGGCCCACTTCACCCACCAGATTGCCGCTGCCATCTTCATCATAGCTCACTCCACAAGTATAGACGGTCTGATCAGCAGGGACGTCGAACATGAATTTATTCAACTCGCATCGGTTACCTACATAGACACGCTGTGATCTATAGATGGTATCTACCGGATGTTTCAAACTATCGGGCACACCTTCATCTGTATAAAAAGATGCAGGGCAACCTTGCCAAATCTTCCATTTGCGGTAAATGTACCCCTGTCCGCAATGATCAAAGTCGCACCATACGGTCTGCTCACAGAAGACATTGTCATCACAATTGACGACCACTACACCCTTCTGAAAATCTACCGTATCCTGTTCATAGTAGCAATCCGTAATCAATGAATCTTTCCACACATATCCATGATGTTCCTCATAGACACGCACAGATTCTACAACGGAGGTGCAATAACAAATACTGTCGTAGTATGGTATGTCACATTCGATTTCCTGACCATCGATGTCGACATAATTTCCGTACGGATCTACCCAAGCCTTGCAATATCCGCCCAGGATGGCATCAAGATGAGCTAAAGCCGTACTGTCAGCATCCTTACTCCGATCCACGATATATTCTAAACTAACTGGATGCTCAGCACCCGGATAAGCATAACGATTGTCTTTGTAGGATTTACAGGTGATCTCCCCATCGTACACGTCTTTAGCCACCTTTGCAGGTGTTTTGTCCTCAACCCATACCTTGCTCCAGGCCTTTGTCCAGTTGCACCAGTAGTCCATAACCAGGATTTCGACTGTGACCGGTCCACAAGCATCCTCGCATGTGAAAGGTACGGCATCAGACCATCCACCGCCAATGCGATCATACTCTTCAATCAGCCTCATCTCACTATCAAGCAGTTCATTCCCGAATCCAAAGGGAAATAAACCAACTCCGACTGAATCTGGATGATCATAGCATCCTGGAGCATCGTAAGGAGCAACTGCACACCAGCGGTCAAAGCAATACTCAACTGGAGATTCCGGATCGATATCGAACATAGTAGTCTCTCCTGTGCTATACAAATAGTCCTCGTAACATTTGGTAAAGATCTCTCTGAAATACTCATCATCAACGGCATAAGGATGATCAATACATTCTAATGTTGCATATTTCATGAGGTCATACTGCCATGCATTGTAGATAAGATTGGCGCATGGAGTGCCGTCGTTTTTTAACCAATCTAGTGTCTTGGCATAGTAAGCTTCAATCTCATCGCGATGCTTGTCTGGCTGCAGGAATGATTGGTATAAGGTATCGTGCTCTCCCCAACAACAGGTTTTTACACTGTCACAGAGATCTAAACACGCTTCATACCAGTCTGTCCGCCTTACGAGCAACATATTGACACCACAGTTGTCCCAACTACCCTCATCAAAAGTCTCGGCTTCCACCCAGACCTTCTTATCAGAAAGACTTACGGTGACGCCCTTATCTACTACAGCCACGGGCTTAGTTCGATCTTTCACAAAAATGTAGCAATAGATGCTGTCGATATTGTGACAACTGTCATATACTTCGTAAAGAATCTGGTATGGACGTTCTGCCTTTGGTAAATGGATCTGCACATGGCTTTCGTAGCAAGTACCTTTAACATCGTAATCTGGATCTCCAGGAAATACAGATTCATCCAGCTCATCACATTCTTCTCCGTTCGAACTCAGCGACCAGGAGCCAAAATGTACGATGCTGGCCTTCACCTGCTTGATCCCACTCCATGCATCATACACACAGATTGGAGGTAGGTAGGTGTGCGCTGCACAATCATGTGAAGATGTACTCACAATGATCACTGGAGCAATCGTCGAATCAGATGGACTTAGCGGAAGGTTATCGAAACAATGATATGGTATATTTCCACCCAGATCAATATGGTTAGGCTCTACATATCCGGAGGGCCAAGCGAGGTTATGGTCATCCACCTTATCAAATTTACATTCGGCGATGGGCGGCACGGTATCTAGATCGACCAACCAAAATTCGCATCTGTAGTATCCCTGAGCAATCTCGACGATGGCATTACTTGCCACCAGTGCTGGATCGATCAAACATTCTGTTCGTATTTGACCTAAACAAGACTGTTTAATATCAACATTATATTTTACCTGCTGCTCACAGCTGCTACCTGGAAAAGGTACTTTATCTACATGAACCAAAATGCCACATTTGTATTCTGTGAAAATGGGGTTCTCCACCCACATATTCATAGTTGAGTCATATACCAGAAAATATAGGGTATCACAATCTGATCCATCACTATCAAAATCTCCTGGTATCACTCCAGGATCACAACGCTCTGGAATTAGCATGTAGGGACCACCAAAACCCTCACCACAATAGGTAGTATCCTTTTCAGCGCAGTAGGTGTTGACGTCAGTTAAAACACTAACTGGAGGAATATTAAAGACGGTGATGGTATCGAATACGGTCCCTCTTCTCCCCTCTTTGTCAAAAGCCTCGTATTCTCTATATATTACCTTGGCGGTATCATTGACTGGATCTCCAGGAGAAGGTGTGCACTCGTAAGCGACCACCCAATCGGAGGTATGTACAGCAGTCAAGTCATTGAAGCACGGCACCGCAGCTGCCGGTGGTTGATCATCTATATGACCACCTTTCACCAGCGGATCATAGCAGTATACGTCTTTGGATCGACCATCGATTTGCGGGCCATTGGATTGTTTAAATGTCAGATAGGACCAGCAAGCACCCAACCCATCGATTTGCACAGACATTTTCAGTTGCTCGTCTCGAAAGGCGCATGCCGGGATGGTGGCTACGGCATTAAAAGTGAGCAGTGTCGGGCCGTAGACGACTTGTCCGAATGAACGAGTGACCGTCAAGGTTGCGAAGCCTACTCCAATATTGGTTACAAATTGGTCGAGGGTTAGATGCGCATCTCCGTTAATATCTAACGAAGCATTGACATCGGTGCAATTGGGAGCTGTCTGCGCAAAGGAGACGGCATAGACGCCGACCATCAGTGCCAGCACGCTGACAAAGCGGTATAAGTTGTTCATGTGCGTTTGGTTATTACTAGATCAATCGGTTTAACTAAGAACATATTACTAGCAAAAACAATACCAATTTTTTCTTAATACGTAGAAAAGGCTAATATGTTGGGCTGGCGTATTGGCTGGTTGGTTGGCAAGGCACTGGCCGGTTTAGTTTTAGCCGCAGTTGGACGCATGATGGGATTGAAGATATTGAACCTGACTTTGGGGAGGCCGGGCTTATGACGCAGAAAAGGTCAAAACCAACGAGGATTCTTTCGGCTAAAAAACAGAGTATGTCTTCGAGTTCTACCGAATCGTAGCGGTTGGCCAAATGGCATTGATGTCTAGCAGACGAGGATAAGAACGGTAATGCAGACAAAAATCCCTTCTGGTGGTTCGGAGACCTATTCAGTCTCTTGAGTATATACACGCTCAAACTTGTAAACGCAGATCAGTACGAGTCAACAGAGAAATAATGACCTTATGCATTAAGCATCTTAGATCTAGCAATCTCCCACAATGCCAAATGAAAAAGAGGTGATGATAATCACCACCTCGTTCTGCAATCTAAAAGATGAAACGCTACTTGCTTATTTTGGCTTTTTTGATATTTGGCGGGTTAGCTGCTTGGTTTTTTTGCAAGATTAGACCACTGGCGGCTCGGCAAATTGGCTGCAACCTAACACTTCAATACCTTTCCTCCTCTATCATGGTAATGCCAACATTTTTCTCGTTGCAGAGTAATCTCCAGCTTGCATATGATAATAAATCATGCCATGAGCTCCCATGTCCTCCTGTGTTATGGTCAAGCTATGTCGACCTCTTGTATAATTTCCCTGAATGCTTTTCAACACCCGACCAGTGACATCATAGAAGTTTATTAGTAGAGGACCAGAAGCTGGCAATGTAAAATCTATAACTGTTTCATCCATGAATGGATTCGGTCGATTTTGTCCGAGATAGAATTCATTCTCGATATTTCCATCTGTACGTTCAATATCTCGCGGAATATTTAAAACAATACCGGAACCTTCTCCTTTCTTTATGGTCTGCCTAGCGACTCGTTCTGCCGGAATTTCTGAGCGCACTGTGGGACTTATCGTACTGGGAGTACAACCCTCGAAATCGGATTGTATAACAACCACAACATCACAGTAATCTGCCGTTCCACTGGGTTGACTTATAACCCAAAGACGAACCAATTCTGCTCCAACCTGATCACATCCCAATAATAAACTGTCCGCATCACCAGCAAAGGCCTCATCGTCATCGCCATCCAGCACATCCAATCTAAATTCTACATAATCATCACCACAGGCTGGCTTGCTGCTTTGGTCAAATTCTTCTGCCCAAAGCACCGCCAGTGCCGTATCTGCTACTCCATCATTATCAAGATCCCATGGGGTAAGTCTGGCAGTCAAGGAAGTGATGCAAATGGGCGTAGGTTTCTTAACAGATTGTAAGGTGATTTCATAATCGCAGTAAGCCTTGTTCCTACACTCGTCAATAATTTGTAGCTCCAATCTATAGGTGCTGAAGGCCAAACCCTCCACAGAGATATTGAATGTAGATTGCTCCTCTCCACTCCACTGTCCTTCGCCAGCATGTACCAGCGTATATGCTCCCTCGGCAACGTCAAAAAGCTGCCACTCATAGTAGGCAATGCCACATAAATCTTCCATCTCAACCACCACATTTAGATCATAGTCACAAGTACCGACTTCAAAAGTTCCACCCGATGCTGCCGGACCCTCAATGCGACATACCGGAGCTGTTGTGTCTTTAACAAAGATCACCTGAACACAAGAATCTAACACCAAATCATAGTCTGACCACCAATACGGATTAGTTGATTCTCCATAAGCGCACCAATCAGCAAAGTACCATGTACGTAAGATTTTATAGCAGGCATTGTACCCACCACCAATGATTTTAAAGGCCTTGTCCTGATGGGCAATACCCACCAATCGGCAATCATCATCAAATTTATATTTAGCCTGTCCAATATTAGTTGGACTGGCGTCACCGATGACATTACCTTGATCGTCGTAGCTCACTCCGCAAGCAAAAATAGTGGTGTCTCTAGGTACTTCAAACATGTACTTGTTTAGATCACATTCATTGCCCACCCATATACGTTGCTGTCGATAGATTGTATCTACTGGATGCTTAATTGAATCTGGCACATTTCCATCCGTGTAAAAATGTGGGGGACAACTCTGCCAGATTTTGAATTTCCTCTGAACAAATCCCTGGCCACAATGATCAAATTCACACCATACCTGCTGTTCACAATACACATTTTGGTTACAGTTGACCTTGACAATACCTTGTTGAAAGGTTTTCTCTGCCAGCTCATAAAAGCAATTGCTTACAACCGAATCCTTCCAAACGTATCCTAAATGATCGTCATAGACACGAATCGAAACCGTATCTGTCGTACACTGACAAACGCTATCGTAGAGTGCAATATCACAAACAATGGTATCGCCATTGAGGTCAACGTAGTGGCCATATGGATCTACCCAAGCTTTCTGATAACCTCCAAATATCTCATCAAGTTGGGCGAGAGCTAGAGTGTCTCCCGCTTTTCCTTTTAGAACAACCTCTTCAATACTAACCGGATGCAAAGCACCTTGGTAAGCAATATTTTTTTCCTTATAAGTCTTGCATGAAATGGTATTATCTACTACTTCTTTGACAACCTGAGGAGCAACCTTATCCTCCACCCAAACTGTTGTCCATGCTGTGGACCAATTGCACCAATAATCCATCACTAGTACCTCAATGGTAACCGGACCACAGGCATCTTCACAACTAAGAACTACTTGATCACTCCAGCCGCCGCCTATCTGAGCATACTGATCGATCAAGTCTCTAGAAAGCTTGCGCTGATAGCGATCGTCATCGGCATGAAAAGGTACTCCGGCAAAGTAGGGCTGCAATGCATATGCACAGGAGTCAATTAGCGCAGAAAAACCATCCTCGGTCAATGGCAGGTCATAGCTTTTCTTACAATGCATCGTCGCGTACTTCATCAGATCATACTGCCAGGCATTGTAAAGCAATTCTCCACAGGCTTCACTTTCATTTTTAATCCATCCCAAAGTTTTGGCATAATGAGCCTCCACTTCTTCCACCCTCTTATCGAGTTCTAATACCGGGCGCCAAATCGTATCATGGTGTTCGGTAATGCATATGGGTTCCAAGCTATCACACAAATCTACACAGGTTTCGTACCAGTCGGCTCGACGGATCAGGAAGAAATTTAATTCACAATTATCAAAACTTCCTTCATCAAAAGCTTCTCGATCAACCCACACTTTTTTGTCTCCTAGGCTAACTGTAAAACCCTTGTCGATTACAGGCACGGGTTTAACCAGGTCTTTCACATATAAGTAGCAGCTGTCGTAACCTACATTATGACAACTGTCAAATACTTCGTAATATATTTTGTACGGATCCTTTTGATAGGGCAGTCGCACTCTTTCATGACTCACCCAACAATTTTCACCTTCATCGTAAGAAAGCTGAAAAGATCCAATATCCTCAATGGATGCTTTGGCT
Source organism: Saprospiraceae bacterium (assembly GCA_013001595.1). GTDB lineage: Bacteria > Bacteroidota > Bacteroidia > Chitinophagales > Saprospiraceae > JABDMH01. Next base: position 92,127 of record JABDMH010000075.1, read on the forward strand.
TGCTTAACTCCGCTCCAATCATCAACCGCTTGAATGGAAGGGATGTAGCTATGGGCTATGCACTCTGTCTTACTCGTAGAGACTTGATTAAGACCCATGATTCTAAAGGTCGCATCAACCGGTGCGTCCCAGACAGCGATTAGATAGAGCACATCTCCCCTACTAAGCGGTATGTGATTAAATCCATATTGACTGCCACTCACTGCTACGGGGTCTATCATGTTAAAGGCCTGTGAGGAAATTAGTGCGCCAGACCTATTTCCAGCTGCCTGCAGGTTTACCACGTTATCAATTGGTTCACCTTCCAATAATCTGAATGAAGATCCATTTAATGAATAGAACACACTGGCTACTGCTGAGCCATTTGCAGGAAGCGCCGCTAAGGCAGTAGGGATCACCATATCATCCTGTTGCGTCTCCATGGTAAAATCCCAAGAAAAGCTAAACGTTTGATCATCCTCAGCCTCATAGGACATTACTGCATTGCTAAAGAATCGGGCTGATAAAAAGCCATTGGCGCCGACTGGATGATCATTAGATTGAGCATCATCCAACCCAGCCTTTCTCAATCCAATATTTTCTCTGGACCTTATAGACAGGGCATATGGCAGCTTACTTAAATCAAATGCTGAGATTTCTTCAAGAGGCTCTCCTGCAGCTATAGCAGGAAGGCCAGCTGGGGCAGGAGCTGCTCCAAAGAAATCATCGTATATTCCAAAGCGGCCAATATCGAAGGGTCCAGAAAACAAATCTACTCCTTTGCACACCAACTCCGGTGCAAGGGTATCAAGATCTACGACCCAAAATTCACATCTCCAATACCCGGTATCAATCTGCTCGGCTGCATTGGGCAGAGTACCAGCGAGTATAGGCACCACACAGGTCATGGGGTCACCCATGCCATAACAGTGTTGTTTTATATCTACCGTTACTCGATAATTATTTTCGCAGTCCCCTGGAAATTTCTTGTAGTCTACATGCACAGTCAAACCGCACTTGGTGTCAAAAACCCTGGGAATGAATTCCAAAGTGCCATCATTATTTATATCTGCTGCATTCACCAAATATGTTTGTTGACAGCCATTCAGTGGATCATCGTAGGTAATGTATGGCCCAATCAAAGCAGTTGTATCTGCGCAAAAGACTGTGTCTTTTTGTTCGCAATAGATGTTTTCTGCTAAAATTTCAGGAAACTGTAAAACGTAAATGGTATCAAATGCAACACCCCTGTTTCCTTCTTTATCATAGGCTTCCCATTCACGGTAAATAATTTTTACGGTGTCTTGAACTCCTGGCACACAATCAAATGCAGTGACCCAGTCTGTCACCCAATTGGATTGAAGCTCAGGTTGGCATGGAATCCAAGCTGTCTTTATGGTCCCTGACAGTGGTTCTGTAGCCAGAGGATCTCCACACAATACCGTAACCGCTGTATCTTGCTGTACGGTAGGACCATTGGTCTGCTTAAAGGTTAATTCTGACCAGCAAGCCCCTCCTGCACCACGTGAAGTCACTTTCAAAGGTTGCTTGCGAAGTACGTTACATGCCTTGATTGGAATTGCTCCATTTAAACCGACCACCTTTGGACCAAAAACAATGGCTCCCAACCTATCTTCCACCGTCACTTCAACTCCAGTCATGCAAGCGAGGGTATCTGAAACAAAATCTTTGGGATAAATGGTGGCAATACCATAACGATCTAGAGAGGCATTAATGAAACCAATGCAATTAGGTGTACAATCTGAGAGTGTTGCATTGCATGCGGCATTAATTTCTGCAGGTGAATTACACCCTTCACTGTTGCTGGCAATATTTAATGAGGTATACCCCACCACCTGAATTAAATAACCAATACCGCAACAATAAAAAAGTTGAGGATTATTAAAAACCTCCAGCATTTGAACCGATTCAAGGATTTCGAAGGCAAAAATTGATTCAAGTACTAAATTATCCCGTACTCTTAGATCATCACCCAATGTTCGAAGAGAAGAAAAACCCTTAATATATCTCAAACTCAAATTATCTTGGATAATTAAATCAAGACCCATCGAAGCCACCCGGCCAAATCCTTCTACGGAAAGTAAACTCGGGTTATTTGAGATCTCAAAAAGATCATCAACATAATTCAAATTTCCAAAACCACCAATTTCCTTTAATGATTGATTATTCCTTACTAAAAATTCTCCAGCAACCGTACTCAATCCCGAAAACCCAACTAATCTCTCCAAATTACTTTCAAACTCAATCATGAAATTACCTCCCACGGATTGGAGCCTTGGAAAGTCGATTAGCCGTACATAGTTGGAATGTATATCAAGGGTAGATCCTATAGAGGTCAATAGAGGAAAAGCATATATATTCTCCAGCACAGGATTATTTGAAATCTCCAGGACATCTCCGACTGAGAGTAGGGCTCCGAAGCCAGAAATCTGCTGCAACGCACTATTATTTCTTATTGAAAAACTGACACCAATCTCTTCAAGTTGACCAAAGCCCGAAATGGTAGGCAACTTGAGGTGGTTCATTATGTAGAAAGACCCACCCATAGTGCGTAGTGCTCCAAAAGCAGTCAAATACAGCAACTCATCATTGTCATAAATATCAATGTGATCATTTACCGTAGTAAGCCGGGCAAAACCTTCCAAGGTTATCAGTGATGGATTCATGTTCACATTGATTTGTTCAGCGGATTGCAAATAGTCAAACCCACCGAACTTCTCAAGACTGATATTCCCATCCAATGTCAAAGTTTGCACTTGTAGCAAGGAGGCAAAGGTTCCCATTTCAACCAGGGCACTGTTGTCTAAAAAGAGTAAATCTCCAGTGATGACCTCTAATCGAGAGAATCCCAGAATAGATTTTAGAATGCCATTTGAATCAAATATTAAGTGCCCGTTTATAGTTTTCAAGTATTGAAATCCATTCACCTCACCCAAGAGATCATTGGATGAAATGGTGAGATTGGCTACGCTTTCTAATTTTTCGAAAATAGGGATGGAGGCCAACAAGTGATTAGATGCAATGGAAAAATCACCTCCAATCGATGATAAAATGCTAAAGCCGTCGATGATAAAAAGTGCATCATTATCAAAAACACTAAAGTCGCCACCGACCGCAGCAAGTTTAGCAAATCCGTGAGTGATGTTACCTAGATTGTCATTGTTCGAAATGCGAAGCTCACCTCCAACAGTGGATAGATTGGGGAAGATATTATATAACGAGCCTGTTGTCAAGCCCGACAAAATGAGATCTCCTTGAATTTCAGTAATGGGATCCAGTCCAGATAAATCATGAACATCTCCATTCAAGATCAATGCACCTTCAACTATGGTACAAGAGCCAAGAGCGGACACGTATTCATCCAGTTGGGTTTGGCCATTGATGGTTTTGGCAGGACATCCGGCGTGTAGAGACCCTTGACCCCAGACAAGAAGGGCCAAAAGTAAGATGCAACTTACATGCTTCATTTCGCAATTATTTTGATAGATCGAAAAAGGTGGTGCAGTCCTGATCATCAAAACATATTACAAACAAAAATAATACCAAACTCACTGAATCTCAGAATAAAAGGCATTACATATAGGTATTTTCACCATTCTTATTCATAAATCGGTTTTTTTAACATTTGATTGATCAAGATTTGATCTATTGCACTGGATTTACTTTTAGAGATAAAATGATACCTTCGAAAGCAAACCCAAGTAAAATCCCGCAATGAGATGTTTAACCCGACACCTTTTGCTATGGCTGTTATTGCTGGACCTGAGTGCACAAGCTCAACAGTCTCAGCCCTCCTTTCCTCCAGATGCATTGACTTTCCGTAATGTAGGTCCTGTTCGCGGTGGCCGAGTAACGACCGTGACTGGTCATCCATCGAGGCCACATCAATTCTATATGGGAAGCGCTGGTGGTGGCGTATGGAGGTCAAATAACTATGGCATTTCGTGGGAGAATATTTCAGATTCCTATTTTGAGACAGGATCCACCGGTGATATTTGCATAGCTCCATCAAATCCAGATATCATCTATGTGGGAACAGGCTCAGATGGCCTACGCAGTAATGTCATCTTAGGAAAAGGGGTATACCGTACCGAGGATACTGGGAAGACTTGGAGACATTTAGGGTTGTCCGATGCTGGCCAAATCGGAGCCGTCCTGGTGCACCCAAATGATCCCAATACTGTGCTGGTTGCCGCCATTGGAAACCCTTTCAAATCCAACTCCGAACGAGGCATATACATTTCCACCGATGGTGGTAAAAGCTGGAAACAGAATCTATTTATTTCTGATCAGACCGGAGCTGTCGATTTAGAGTTTGCACCCGATGATCCACAGATCGTCTATGCTTGCATGTGGGAAGCACGTCGGAAACCATGGACCATCATCAGCGGTGGTCATGAAGGTGGTCTATTCAAATCTAAGGATGGAGGTATTACTTGGAAGAAAGTTTCGCGAGGGTTACCAACCGGACTAATTGGTAAGAGTGATTTGGCAGTAAGTCCAGCAGAGCCAAACAAAGTATGGGCACTTGTGGAAGCGCCCGCACCTGAGGGTGGCGTTTATCTCTCTGAAGACCGAGGAGCATCTTTCAGGCAAGTGTCGGACAAGCGCGAGCTGCTTGATAGGCCATTTTACTTTTGCAATATCGATGTGAATCCTCAAAACGCCAATTCGATTTATGTGGGATCGACAAAATTATGGCACTCTTCTGATGCAGGGCAAAGCTGGAGATCCAAAACTACACCACATGCAGATCATCATGGACTCTGGATCAATCCTTCCGATACGACCATTCGAATTTTAGCCAATGATGGTGGTGCTACCATCACAAGAGATGCTGGCAACCATTGGTCCAACATGAATAACCAACCCACAGCCGAGCTATATCAGGTCGCGGTTGATGATCAATATCCCTATTGGCTTTACGCTGGACAACAAGATCACACTACCATTGCGATACCAAGCCTTCCTCCTACTGCCAATACACATATGCTTTGGGAGGCAGTGGGAGGATGCGAGACTGGCCCAGCCGTTCCCAAACCAGGAGATCCAAATATCATCTATGCCAATTGTAAGGGAAAGTTTGGCGTATACAACCGCAAAACAGGGCAAGAGAAGCAATATTACGTCGGAGCTTCCAATATGTATGGACATAATCCTCGAGATCTAACTTTTCGTTTTCAGCGAGTCTCCCCGATCCTGGTGTCTCCACATGACCATCAGGTGATTTATCATTGCTCGCAGTATGTACACCGTACCGCTGATGAGGGCCAAACCTGGACCGTAATTTCTCCCGATCTTACTGCGAATGCACCTGAGAAGCAACAAATATCTGGAGGGCCGATTACTAGAGACATCACCGGCGAGGAGTTCTTCAGCACCCTCTATGCCATTGCTGAAAGTGAGTTGGAAGCTGGTGTAATATGGGTGGGTGCCAATGACGGCCCGGTACATATAACCCGCAATGCGGGTAAGCAATGGACGAATGTAACACCCAAAAATCTACCTGCTTTTGGCAGAGTTCAACACATTGAGTTAAGCAAACATGATCCTGCAAAGGCATATATTGCTGTTTATCGGTACCTACTAGGAGATTTTACACCCTATATTTTTAAGACTACCGATTATGGTGCAACCTGGTCTCTACTAACCGATGGCCGCAATGGCATACCACCCGATGTGCCCACCAGGGTGGTCTGTGAAGATCCTGATCGGGAAGGACTACTGTATGCAGGAACAGAGATGGGCCTTTTCCTCTCCTTTAATGATGGAAAATCTTGGTCGCCTTTCCAGCAAAATCTGCCCCCTACCCCAATTACAGACCTTCAGATCCATCGCAAACAGCTTGCGCTTTCCACTATGGGGAGGGGATTCTGGATCTTGGATGATCTGAGCATCCTGCACAAATGGGATCCCCAGCAGATGAAAACAAGGATCTTTGGACCTAGGAAGACCTATCGACATCGCTACACTGCTTCCAAAAATGGTCAGGTACCTACTTATCCAGAACCGGGCACCGATATTTTTTTTGCACTAGGGAAAAAAACCGGTATGCCACAAGTCTTGCAAATCTATGATTCGCAGGATAATCTAATCCAGTCACTAAGAGCCACCAACGTTTCTCTGGAACGTCCAGAGATGGATGGTCCTGAGGAACTAAGTAGTCAATCGTGGGGTCTTTATCGCGTTCGATGGAACCTTCGACATAGAGATCTCATAAGCGAAAACAATACACGTATAGCTGGTCCTCTGGTCAAACCTGGTACTTATAGGCTAAAACTGAAATCGCGACTGAAAAGGGTGGAGAGCGAAGTGGAGGTAATGATGGATCCAAGACTACTCTACAACAATGTGAGCACTGATGACCTGATTGAACAGGAGGAATTGTCCCTGCGCTTACAATCTCTCAGACTTAGGGCAGAGAACTTGGCAGAGTCAATACGGATGCAACTGAAAAAGCAATGGCCGGAAGATAGGGCATCGAAATTGACTGAAATCTACAGAGCGCTGGAGACAGCTAAAGGCCGATACCAGCAACCCATGCTCATTGATCAATTGAGCTATCTCTCTCAGATGTTGGATAAGGCCGATCAACGTCCTGGTTACGATGCGTATCAGCAATTTGACTCACTGGCAGCACAACTTACTCAGTTGGAACAGCAGATCGACCTTCAAATCGCTACCGACTAAAAATCACCTGATTTTCATTATTTGATGGCTGGTAGGGCCGCTGCCTGAATGCAAGACAGCATTATATAATCCTGGTGGTAGATCTCTTCCATCTGTGCGCTTTGCAGTCCATGTCACCTGATGATCACCCGCTGCCAATTTCCCCAGTATCAAACGATCTAGTCGCCTCCCAAAGTTGTCATAGAATTCTATTTGCACATTCGAAGCTTCGGTTATCGAAAAACGAAAATCAGTTTTCTCCCGGAATGGATTAGGTGCACTTGTAAAGGCTTGAGATGCCATCATTGATGCATCAGCCACTGAAGTGGTACCCACTTCATCTATCAGACGAGCAAAGAAACTAGCATTGGTGAAATTTGGATCCGTTTCGCCGTCAAGACTGGTAGCCCAGGCAACGATTAGATTTTCTTTGGAGATCCAGAAGTAAGAAATATCCAAACTGCGGGAACGTTCGCCAACGAATCCCCCAACCATCAGTGAAAAGCTCGATCTCGAGTCGTTGCGCAGTCTCAAGACGGGAATCTGTCCTTGAGGTAGGATTACTGTACCCCATGCATCTACTGAATAAGTATTGGTATCGGCGATGATCATAGTACTGAACTCAGAAGTAACGGTATCATTAACAATCTCCGACCAGGTGTTCTCATATGTTATGGGAAGTGGTGCTAATGTCCGTCGACTCTGATTAATTTGATCAAAGGACATGCCGTTGAAAGTGGCTTGTGACAGATTGCCGAGATTCACAATCTCATTATCGGTCACTTCACGAAAATTATACAACGTGACGGGTACTCCATCAAGGGTGATTTTTTCGACCATATTGGCAGTGGCGAATGACCCAGTCGGAATAGGAGCATCCTCTGGTCTAAGATGCTCATAATTCGCCAAAAGTGCATCGGCATTAGCAGCGCTGAAGTCCCAGACCTGATTTGGTCCCGCAGAACCTACATCTACGGCAACTGCTCCAGAGGAATCATGTTCAATCATTTGTGTCTGACCTATTATCCCCAGGATATCATCGGCGTTGATGCTGATTTGTCCATGCAGAGACCAGCTCACATTTGTTAGCACAAAAAGGTAAACTGAGATCTTAATTGAATTCAACTTCATCATTTAGCATTTTTTGGTTACGATGGACATGCCACAGCGTTGCATGCCTACAATTAATGACTAGTGAATGTATTCGTAAGTAAAAGCCAAAAGAAATCCCTTCGGAAAAGCTGATCACATTCTATATGGGAAGCTGTTCTGAAGCATTAAGCTCAATATTGTCCAAAATCGATTTCAGAGCATCCCTAATGACATTAAACTGTGGAAGCTCCGAGGATTCCATCGGTTCCGGTTCAGGAAGATTTAGCCTTAGATGATTCACTTGTCTTCCGTTCTTCCAAAACCTAAAACACACATGTGGACCTGTAGCCAGTCCGGTAGATCCTACATACCCGATTACCTGACCCTGTTTTACTTGGACTCCGGGAGAGATGCCTGTTGCAGATCTCCGCATATGCAGGTATTGAGTTTCATATATTTTGTCATGCCTGATCTTCACATAGTTGCCATTGCCTTTTGTCCTACTGGCTTTGGTTACTACACCGTTAGCCACCGCATAAATCGGGGTCCCATAGGGAGCGGCATAATCAGTCCCAAGATGGGCTTTGACTCTTTTCAATACGGGATGAAAACGTCTTGGATTAAAGCGGGAAGAAATCCGTGAATACTTTACAGGCGACTTCAAGAACACTTTTTTCATTGGGCGGCCCTGAAGGTCATAGAAGCCATCATACTTGTCGTTCTTGTATTTGATGGCATAGTAGTCATTATTAGAATTATGGAAATAGGCTGCGAATAAATCACCTACGCCTACTCGCACACCATCTACGAAGAGTTCTTCGTAATACGCCTTAAAATGGTCACCTTTTTGGATGTGATAAAAATCTACTGACCAAGCCAAGGCATCCTCCATTTTCGCTGCCAACTCATAATCAAGATTTTTACTCATCATAGTTTGCCAAAGCGAAGATTCAATGGTACCAGTCGATGAAGTCAAAACTCGTTCTACTTCTCTTTCAACAATGCGCACTTCGTTTGCTCGAAGGTCATACACTACATAACGGAGCATATTAGGCTCGTAGATGAAGTAATCCGCTTGCTTCGTTGCATCTGCTGATAGAACCATATACTTCTTACCCGCCCGTAAACTCCTTACATCAAACACATCTTTGGCCGCTTCAGCAATGTCAGCTATGGTCTGATAGTCAACATGATGCGGCAGTAAGAGGTCCGCTAAGAACTGGTTCGGTTTTATTTGATCTTCCACAATATGAAAGTCGTTCATATTAAATCCAAAACGTTGATCTAAACTAGGAACCGGCAGACAAGTCAATTCCTCAAGAGGAATGTCAGTTCGGTAAGCTGTAGTGGTAAGAAAGAGAATGCTGATCGCTGCTACTGCGAGAAAGGTACCGTATCTCAACATACTGTGATTAGTTTGTAGAATTCAAATCTTGGGCCAGCGGTATATAAGACAAAGTTAATAATCTTATGCAAAATCCTATGCATATTTCTTTATATATATAAACGCTGCATAAAGCATGCCATTACGTTTTTCTGATATACGTTTTGAAAGCATCCTTGATAGTCAAAAATTCCATTCGAAAGTTCATCGCTTGACACTTGAAATCAAGGCTTTTTTGTTCTTTTATAGCTATGTTTTGGAACCAAACCACGCTAAACTGTCGGGGACAAGTGTTGGATATTTCAGCTCCCCTGGTTATGGGTATTCTAAACGTGACACCTGATTCATTCTTTGATGGAGGCTCGTATACTGGTAGCATGGCCTTAGAGGCCAGGATCGAAGAAATGATCAGGGAGGGGGCAGTTATTATTGACATAGGAGGTATGTCAAGTAGACCTGGTTCTTCATTTATAAGCCACACAGAAGAACTTAACCGAGTCTTGCCAGTCGTCAAGCATTTGCATAAAGTTTATCCTGAAACGATCATCTCCATAGACACCATCCATCATCAAGTGGCCGATGCCTGCCTAGCAGAGGGAGCCCATATGATTAATGATATTTCTGCCGGCTCAGTAGATGAGAAGTTGCTATCCATTGTAGCAAAGTACAAAGCACCTTACGTACTCATGCACATGCAGGGCTTACCTGATACGATGCAAAAGCAACCAAAGTACAATGATGTGCTGATTGATGTACTTGATTTCCTAACGTCTAGGGTAGCTTCATTGATGAAACTCGGCATCATTGACATCATCATTGATCCTGGATTTGGTTTCGGCAAAACGGTAGCCCATAACTATGAACTCTTGGCAAATTTACATGTCTTTAAGATTTTAGACCGGCCCATTCTTTGTGGAATCTCTCGCAAGGGTATGATCCAAAAGGTCTTGGATCTGCCCGCAGAAAAAGCCCTCAATGGTAGTACTGCCCTGCATATGATCGCCCTGGAACAAGGTGCCAAAATACTTCGCGTTCACGATGTAAGTGCTGCCGTGGAATGTATTCACCTATTTGAGCAGGTACAGCAGGCTCGACGAGCTACTTAGCAATCTAAATTCTCGGCAGTGAATCTGGCCTATTGTTTGAATAAGATGCCTAGATGAAGTACCATTGGCGGTTAATGTGTCGTTAAAAAGCTGATATAACGGACTGACAGACACATACTTATTTTACCTTTATACCACCAAGAACAAGTTCATGCAAGAACAGGCTACTAGATCCCTACAAAGCCGGATCCTAAGATCGGTCCTGATCTTCATATTGTTACTATGTCTTATATCAATTGT
>JABDMH010000095.1 GCA_013001595.1 Saprospiraceae bacterium
GCTTGCTCTGCACCGCTAGTGATGTCACAGGAAGGCATCCTATCTGGTGTCGTTACCGATGGAGGACTCAATGAACCACTTGCATTTGCCAATGTACTTATTGGAGAGGTGAATCTGGGTTCAACCACTGAGTTGGATGGGGTATATCGCATACCAAATGTACCTGCGGGTACTTTTTCGGTAACTTTCAGCTACCTGGGCTATGAATCTCTAACCCAAGAGGTCACCATATCAGCTGGTGAAGAAACGGAGCTCAATGTCGTGCTTTCTCAGGGTGGGGTGACCATGGACGAGGTAGTGGTGAGAGGTCAGGCTACAGGCCAGCGTGCAGCGATCAATCAACAAATCAATTCAAATACCATCGTCAATGTCGTTTCGAAGGAAAAACTTCAAGAGCTCCCTGATCAAAATGCAGCTGAAGCGGTCGGTCGTTTAGCGGGTGTGTCTGTGTATCGCGATGCTGGCGAGGGTCAACGTGTTTCTGTTCGTGGAATTTCACCCCGGTTTAATGCCATCACCGTGAATGGGGAGCGGCTGCCTTCTACGCAGGAATCAGATCGCAGTGTGGATTTGAGCATGATTTCACCCGATATGCTGGCTGGAATCGAACTTTTTAAGGCCATTACTCCTGATATGGATGGCGATGCCATTGGCGGTACCGTTAATTTTACGGTTGCCAAGGCTGATGAAGGTCTTCGTTTACAGGGAAGGCTATTAACTGGCTACAATGACTTGCGCCAGGATTTTGGACAATACCGAGGCAATTTTAGTGTAAGCAACCGCTTCCTTGATGGAAAAATGGGGATTATCGCCACAGGAAATTATCAACATGCCAATCGAAGCAATGAATTTATCATCACCGATTTTGTGTATCAGGGTATTGACGTAAATGACGTTCCCATACTCTCAGTCGAGAATTATAACCTGGGCGACAAACTGGAGACAAGAAATCGCTATGGTGGCAGCCTAACCTTAGATTATACCATAAGTAAAGACCACACATTTCTATTTAATTCATCCGTCGGGCGGACAGACCGAGATGAGATCAGATATCGAAGGCGTTATCGAATTGGTAATAATTATCAAGAATTTGACATTAATGCTAGACAGCGCAAAATCACCTTATTTGCTAATTCTTTATCTGGTGAACACCACTTTGGTGCATTTGACGTGAATTGGCGTACATCTTATTCTTCATCAGATCAGAATACGCCAGAAGAGCTGCGCGGAAGATTTCGAGAAATCGGAGCGATTGGAGACCAAATCCAAGATGAGACAAATATCAATTCTGTCGCCTCAGCTTATAAGCATGCTTTGGATAATACGATCTTCTATGACAGTCGCTTTAATAAAACGAAAGTGAATGAAGATCGCCTTACTGGCCAACTAGATTTACGTTATAATTTTAACCTAGGAAAGAAAGTCAATGGATTTTTCAAAACAGGAATCAAATATCGCAGTGTCGACCGAGATCGAGTAAGATCAGGTGTAATTATTCGTCCATATTTAGTGGGTAACAATCCGGCTGTGGATGATCCAGAAAAATTTCTTCAGGCAAGGGGTGGTCAAATATTGATGGCCAATTTCTTAGGGGACTATACCAACCCAGATTTCTATGATGGTCTATATGATATTCTGCCCGCCACCAGTGCAATTCGTGGCGAGTATGCTACCCCTGTAGAGGGTGTAGATATCAATGCCTATAATAATTTGTTCGGCACAAATTATCAACTGGGTGATCAGATTAACTACGGGGGCCATATTGATATTAACAAGATTCAATCATTTTACGATGCCTACCGGGGAGATTATCAAGATGATCCCTTCATTAATTCAGGCGACTATAATGGGAAAGAATCCATCCTGGGATCTTATCTGATGGGCTCACTCAATTTGGGAAAGAAAATCACGGTGCTGGGTGGAGCCCGCTATGAACAAACCGATCAGGACTATACCAGTTTTAGAATTGTTGGAGATCAAATTGATCCAGATGATCCCCTTGCTCAAATCGATGCTAAAACAATCACGAGAAGTGAGGGTAAGGTCTATGATGAGATTTTACCCATGTTTCATTTTAAATATAAGGCCGCCGCTTGGATGGATGTGAGACTGGCAGCCACCAAGACGTTGGCTCGTCCCAATTTCTTTAACATCGTTCCGTATGAATTTATCAATACCAGCGAATCCATGTTGCAGTATGGAAATCCTCAATTACTACATACGACAGCTTGGAACTATGACGCGTTCTTATCCTTTTACAACAAGTTTGGACTCTTCACCATTGGTGGATTTTATAAGGAATTGCGTAACATCGATTTCATTGCCAATATTACCATTACGGATCCCGAGGACATGTTCAAAGGATTTGCATTGACTGAACCTAGAAACATTACGGGTATTTCTACCGTAAAAGGTGTCGAGTTTGACTTTCAGACGAACCTTTCGTCGCTCCCGGGTTTCCTGAGTGGAATCGTGTTCAGTGCCAACCTTACGGTAAGTAGTTCTAAGACATTTTATCCTTTATTCAACGTAGAGACGGTTTTTGTTGGTCCGCCGGTGTTTTTTGAGACCATTGTTACCGATACACTGCGGGGTGGTCCCGTAGTTGGTCAGGCCGATCTGCTGTCTAATATTACCCTTGGATACGAGCGTGGTGGTTTTTCTGGCAGGGTATCCATGATTTATCAGAGCGATGCTTTATCGCCAGGCAATCCAGGTATTGGTAGCACTCAAAGTGGTGTGGGAGAGATTCCGGAAACAGACTTCTTTGATCAAGGATTTTTTCGCTTCGATCTTGCAATCAAACAAAAGCTAACTAAGAAAGGGAACTGGACCCTCATGTTCAACTTGAATAATTTCACCAATACACCGGAACGTGCCTTCCTGGGAATTGCAGATCGCTTGCGTGATGAAGAGTTCTATGGTATGACTGCAGATCTGGGGATCGCCTTTAAAATCAAATAGAAGTTTTTTCTTATCTTTCGAGACAACCAAATACAAATCAGTAGATTATGAGTAGAATTTTTACGTTTTTAGTCTGTTTGTTTTCATTCACCGCACTAAGTGCGCAAAGTGAGATGATTATTGAACCAACTGATGTCGGAATTTTGAACCAAACGATCTTTGGTGATACCACAGCGACCGGAGAACGCATGGATCCTGAGCGAGTATATGTGCTAAGAAGGGGAGCTCCCTATTTGCTTTCAGAGAGTATGCGCTGGGGCGGATTTCACCTACGCATCAAAGCTGAAGAAGGCGATGGTCCACGACCACTTATTCTGTTTAATGTGGATGCAGGTGGCTCAACTTTGGCCCAACTGTTCAGATTGGACGATGGAGCTGACTTTACCATATCAGGATTGCACATCACTTGTCGTGATATTCTTGGCAATTCTGTAAATCGAGCGATCCGTTTGAGTGGTGACAAGGGAACGGTAAGAGTGGACGATTGCATCATTGAAGAAGCCGGTCAATCCGGTTTTAGGTTGAATGCCGATTCCGTAAAGCTTTTCGTGACCAATTCCATCATCAACCGCATCGGTAATCCTGTAAATCCCAATAATGGGAGATTCATGGACAATCGTGGTCATCCCATAGATAGCATTTGGATAGAGAATTGCGTAGTGTATAACCTTACATCAAGATTCTATCGACCTGGTAGTGGTGCTTTGTTACACAATGGCATTTTTAATCAGAATACGGTCTATAATACCGGCCAACAAGGCATGACTTTAGGAGAAATTGATAACGTGACCATTACCAATAACATCATTGCCAATCAGGTGTTTCTAGGATACGACACCAGTGGTGTGCAATATCAAGTAGAGATCGACACCTTTGATGCAGCGACGGATGCCATAACCATAGAGAACAATAACATCTATGTTGAAGATCAGATAGTAGCTGCCATACCCGCCGTAAACAGCGATGGAGATTCATTGATGGCCCTGACTGAGGATGCTTTGTTTGGTCCTACGCTAAGTGAGGCGTTAAGCTTAACGGCATCTCCCACCACTAACATTAGTGAAGAGTTGGCTTTCAATGATCCACCACCTGTACCCACTGAATTCATCAATGCCAATGCGGTAGATACCAGCGGGGCGGACGACGGTATTGACAACGCTGGTCCGTGGGATTTCTCAGATCTTGCTCCAGATGCAAATTATTCTCTAGTTGGTGCTCAAGACATAGACAGATATACAGAATACCATGACTTTTCTTATCCAGAAAGTGCAGCGTCTTTTACTGCGGGAACAGCAGGACAACCCCTTGGGGCAGATTTAAGCAAATTGGGTACGGATGTAGATGAAGACTATTTTATAACGGACAATATATTGTATTACCCTAATCCGGTAAGGGAAACATTGTTTATTCAAAACTTGGATAAAGCAGAACTGAGTTCGATATCCATTTATAATCTGGCCGGTCAGCTTCTGCTGCAGCGGAAAGTAGAAGCCATCAATGCCAGGTTTGAATTGGGTGAATTGCCATCTGGCACCTATGTACTTACGGTGTTGGATCGTGTCGGAAAGGTATCCTCGCGCAAATTGATAAAGCGCTGATGATCCTCAGCTAATCATCTTAAGATTTAAGGGTCGGAGGCAATGCTTTCGACCCTTTTTTAGATTCAGTTCTTGACGACCCCCACTAAGTACAAATTTTAGAGCATGCAAATAATTCAATGGATAGTAGCTGTGGTAATCATCTCACTAGCGATTATGGGATGCGGCCAATCGGGGGAATCTTCGAAGGTTGTTCCAGCCAGCGAACAGGAAATACAAGAAGCTAGACGCAATGCTGAGCAGGCTAGAGAAGGCTATATCCGCTGTACCCGATTTGTTGAGGGCTGGCTCGATCGGGCCGATCCCGAAACTGGACTGATCCCCAGGAATTTGGAAGCGGATAGTGATATTTGGAATGCCAAAGATGCGGCCGCAGATAATTATCCCTTTATGGTGCTCACGGCTGCTCTAACTGATCAAGCCTTGTTTGAAGGACGCATGAGGGAAATGCTGGCAACGGAGACCAAATTGACATCGCGCGTGCGTGCCATGCCAGATACGTATTCCTTTTCAAAGAAAGGATTTGCTAATGAAGAGATCAACCTTGAGGAAATCATTTTCGGCACTTCCGAATACATTAAGGATGGCTTGATCCCTCTCACTGAATGGCTAGGTGAAAGCCCTTGGTCTGTACGTATGATTTCTATGCTCGATGACCTCTGGGCTCATGCACCCATCGAAACGGCATTTGGTAATATTGTCTCGGAAAACGTGGAGGTGAATGGAGAGATGCTTCAGACATTATCCCGGATATATTGGATGCAACAAGATCCTAAGTATTTAGAATGGGCCTTGCGCTTAGGGGATTACTACTTGTTGGATGAGCATCATCCCAGTAGCGATTTCGAAGCCTTACGACTTCGTGACCATGGTTGTGAAATCGTAAGTGGACTGTGTGAACTCTATGTGACACTGTCTTTTGTGGATAAAGAGAAGGAGATGACATATCAACCCCATATTCATCAGCTGCTTGATGACATATTGGAGCATGGCCGCAATGAACATGGATTGTTTTACAACATTGTAAATCCCCAAACTGGAGAAATCATTAACCCAGGAATTGCGGACAACTTTGGCTACACCCTAAATGGATTTTATAGTGTCTATTTGATAGACTCTGTGACGGAATATCGAGAAGCTGCGGAGTTAGCCCTCAATAGCCTAAACCCACACTATCGGAATTTTGATTGGGAAAGGGGATCTGCAGATGGATATGCAGATGCCATTGAAGGAGCCTTAAACCTCTACAACCGTCTCCAGATTAAGTCTGTGGCAGACTGGATGGATAGCGAGATGCAAGTCATGTGGTCCAAGCAACAGGAAAATGGCATTATCGAGGGGTGGCATGGAGATGGTAATTTTGCACGCACGACCATCATGTACAACCTATGGAAGTCGCAAGGTGCCTATGCCCATCCATGGCACGAAAATCTCAGACTCGGTGCCATTGAAAAGGAGGATGGAATCATACTATTGTTGGAATCAGAAGAAGACTGGTCAGGGAAGATTCATCTAGATTATCAGCGCCACAAGCATATACTTCATTTGCCTATTGACTGGCCACGAATCAATCAATTTCCAGAGTGGTTTACGGTGAAGGATGGGCAATTTTATGACGTGATCAATTTAGACAGCGGCGATCAAGAAAAAGTAACAGGCGAAGCCCTTAAAAATGGATATCCAATAGATCTTGAGATAGGAGAGGTACTGACACTTTTGATCAAACCCCAGTAGTCCGGTGGAAAATATCCGCCTCTACCGTTTGGGCAATTGGCTCATGAGCGCTTTAGCGTGTTGGCGACTTGGGGTTTTGGTCAATCAGCGGAATAATATCCACCTTTTACCCTTTCTACTTCTTCACCTCCGATCAATGCCGCAGCAAAGGGTTTGCTGCTCCGTCACATTCGAGACTCAACCTTGTATGCCTTTTTCTTTTTTTAGCCGGCGGAAAATATTCGCCTCTACCTTTTGAATATCCGGTCAACTTCGCAGCAAATGGATGCTGCTCTCTCACCAGAAGAACCCAACCTTTTCCACTCTTTATACCTCTTCTACCTTTTTTACCCTTTCTATCCGATCAATGCCGCAGCAAATGGATGCTGTTCTGTCACGTTCTAGACCCAACCTTGTATGCCTTTTCTTTTTTGGCCCGGCGGAAAATATCCGCCTCTACCTTTTGAATATCCGATCAACTTCGCAGCAATGGATGCTGCTCTCTAACTAGAAGAACCCAACCTTTTCCAGTTCTTCACCCTTTTCTACAGTTCTCTAATTCTTACATCTTTGTACCAAGCTTCGGCTGGTGGTCCACTGTGTATTTGCAGGCAAATTAGTCCCTCATTGACGATGGTGGTATCGAGCTCGATGTAATCTACGGTCTGATATCCATTCAGCCAGATTTGGATGCGATTGCCTTCTCCCCGAATGGTAAAGTCATTCCAATCATTGGGGTGTAAAACCTGACGCACAGAATCAGCTTCCCCATGGGCAAGAAAGCTTCTTCGCCTCGACTCATCATATAAGGATCCCCAGATTGGTCGACTATCCATGCTGCCGATATCACACTGAAAACCAATCACTTCATGGTGATCAGGTATGCGCTCACTCCAAAATTGTATGCCTGCATTTTTACCTTGGCCGATTAATTTTGCTTTGAGAGTGATCTCAAAATCTTGATAGGTCCGCTCGGTACAAAGAAATTCATTGTTGGGTATCTCCTTAGTTAGATTGCCGGCAACAATGGCGTCTCCCTCCAATCTAAAATAATCCAAATTGCCCTCCCAATCTGCAATGTCTTTAGCTTCCTTCACTTCCTTGGATGAGTTTTCACAGCAAAGGCTAAATAATGCCAAGATTATGAATAGGAATGAACCAGATAGCGTTGTTAAATTATGTGGGTTTCGTATGGTTGACATTTCTTTCGATTTGATTAATTATTGAGCACTTGATTGGAGGTGATGGTTGGGCACCAATACTTTTCAACATGCTGGATGACTAGTGCCGTGCCTTCACTATGGCTGACTTGAGGTGGCATTTTTGGGTTGTACATGGTGTCTGTCAAATCTCTGACCAGTACCACTTCATATCCCAGATGAGTCAAACTGCGAATACCAAAAGAGCGGCCCAGCACACACATATTGGTGTGTACGCCCACCAGAAGGACGTTTTTAATGCCTTTTTTAACAAAGTAATTGTGAATTTCACGCCCACTATCAGAAATGCCATCTTTGGCTTCCATCTCGATGGTCTCAATTTGCTTGGACCAGACATTGCAATGTACGCAGTCTGACTTGGGATCATCACATCCACCATCGCTATCGTCGATGGGGAGCGAGCCTTCTCGCAAGGAATCCAGATAGTACCAGTCTTCGATCTGATTGCTGCTAGGATGTGCTGGAGCACGCTGCATCCTTTTTCTGCCTGGATGTTTGGCATAGTGAGCCATAGTGCTGCTAGGTGCATGGATTATTTCCACCCCTTTACTCCGTGCATGTTTTACTACTCGGTTCATCAAAGGTGCCATTTCACCTACTCGATCGGTCGCAGTTTTACACCAATGTTTATCCCACATGTCACAAATGATGATGGCGGTTTCATCAGCTCGGAATTGTATTGATTTTGATTTGGTCTCGTTATCCTCGATGTAGCGTGCTGATAGATTGATCATACTTTGTTGAGCATGCAAAGGGACAAAACCCGTTATTAACAATACTAAGATTCTCGAGAGAAGATTCATCATCAGCTATGCTTTAGGCTTAATTCAAGGTGCATGAGTTCCGATTTTGGCAAATTACCTAATTTTAGTGGATCTCCCAGGTGATAGCTTTCCTTACTATGGCTTGGAAAATCTCTTTCTACTATGAAGCGACCTTCCATTACATTGATCAATAGGTATTTATTTAGTCTGATCGTCCTGATTTTGATGATCCTGAAAATGCCAGCACAAGATTCTTTGCACCTGATGATTGTGACAGGAGGACATGATTTCGATAGGTTTTCATTCTTTGAAATGTTTGAAAGTATGGAGCATGTAACTTTTGAAGAGGTTATTCAACCAAAGGCAAACCAAATGATCGGTGATGACGGTGTGCAGGCATTTGATGCTCTTGTCTTTTATGATATGTATGATTCGATTACCACTGATCAGAAGAATGGATACCTCAGGTTGATAGCAGCAAAGAAGCCACTTATCTTTTTGCATCATTCTTTGGTCTCCTATCAAGATTGGCCGACATTTAAGAACATAATAGGGGGGAAGTATCACACCTTGGATACTTCAAGAGCTTCTCATTATAAACATGACGAACACATTCAAGTGCAAGTTGTGCAGCCCACTCATCCGATAACAAAAGGTATTGCAGATTTTGAGGTGCTGGATGAGACATATGGTGATTGTGAAATCAATAAGGATGTCGTACCCTTGTTAACAACTAGTCACCCGCTGAGCATGCTTTACCTTGGTTGGATCAACCATTTTTCGGGACATAAGATTCTTTATTTACAAGGTGGACACGGGCCAAGTGCCTATGCAGACCCTAATTTTCGTAAGATTTTAGGGCAAGCAATTAGGTGGTCAATTGATGATAAGTAGCGCTTATTGATTTACAAAAACTATTATTAACACTGATGAACATCTTTTAGTATTTTGCAACTAGTGAGAAATCGTGAATTTGGCCTTTGACGTGATTTGGGTTTATCGCGATAACAGTTTAGACCTAATTTCTTTTGGGGTAAATTGGAATTGTGCTGCTTGCATATCGCCTCTATGAACTTACTTATTTAGGAAGTTTATGAAGATTCAGCAACTCGAGTATTTTATTGCATTGGCTGCCAGGGGAAATTTTGGTGAAGCAGCCCAACTCTGTCATGTCTCGCAGCCGGCCATGAGTATGGCTATAAAGACCTTTGAAGAAAAACTAGGTGAACGCCTATTCATCCGTCATGGCAACCCGATCATTCTGAGCCCCTTTGGAGAAAAAGTACTTCCTCATGCCCGTCGAATTGTATTCGAATATCAATCTTTGCTATCCCTGAGTGATGAGGTCGATGCCTTGTCTGGTGATTTACGGATTGGTGTGATTCCTACCATCGCCCCATATTTATTACCCAAACTGATAACAAGGCTTAGGAAACTTCTTCCCGACACTACATTGGTTATTGAGGAACAGCTTACCGCAATTGTTCTTGACAAGATCAATTGCAATGAGCTGGATGTGGGGATAGTAGCAACCCCGATTGAAGCCAACAATTTGCATGAGACCTTCCTCTATAGAGAACCTTTCATGCTATACGGGGCTCATGAACCCAAGAATAAATACATCTTACCTGAAGACATCGATGTTTCAGAACTTTGGATTCTGCAAGAGGGACATTGCTTGAGAGATCAGATCGCCGATCTGTGTGCCTTGCAGAAGCAGCAACCCCACGAAATTCAATACCAGGCTGGTAGTATTGAAACGCTGATGAATTTAGTTGATCAATACGGGGGGTTGACCATTGTACCGGAATTGGCTGCTAAAAGATTATCACCTAGTCGAAGCAAACGGCTGCAACTTTTTAAGAAGCCTGCACCTGCAAGAGAAGTGAGCCTGGTCTATCACCCCTTAAGTATAAAGTTGGAGTTGTTGGAAAGGTTAGGTGCAATAATTAAAAGGATCGTTCCAGAATATGATGATGAGGGCAACATCTATCGCACGGTGCCAGTACGAAAGCAAACTCTATGAGGGATGTGACATTAAACACCCAGCAATGCCAGGACTGCAGGATCTAATCTATTCATCGTATCCTTTCTAATGAATTTAACCTGATCGGTCTGTTGGGGTTGATCCCCTCTACAGAAATAACTGTGGATGCATCGTCTATATTCATTGGTATGATTGGTCGTGCCGCCATGCCATGTATGGGAATTGACAACGAATACCGTCCCGGCTGGAGCGGTACAAAGTACTTCCTCTGGATGGGAATCCCAAGGATCCTGAATGACTTCCTCTGGGAGTCGACCCATCTTATGGGTTCCCGGAACAACCCTAGTTGCACCATTCTGACTTGTGAAGTCATCAATCAGCCAGATCGAATTGCAAACCTTAAAGTCTCCTTCAGGAACTGATTCATGCCAATCCGCATGAAGTTTTTGTGCGCCTTGCCCCGGTTTAGCTGCCCGGTAATTGAGCGAGGATAACTTTATATCTTCCCCAAGCACATATGAAATGGCCGCAAGTAGTCTGGGGTGCGTATAAATCCGATCAAAAATTGGTCCTTTGTTCACGAGGTCTGCAAGGCGATCGGCACCCGCTTCTTTGGGGTGTCTGATGTAGGGAGAGTCAAATAGTTCTGATCCCATTTGATCTTGCTCCTCATTTATTAGGGTATTTATACGCTGACTGATGCGCTTGAGGTCTTCATCTGATAGGAGCTTGCCAAGGCTTATATAACCTTTCTCACGCAGAGCGGTTTTTTCATCCTGTGATAGTAGGTTTTTGTCGACACCGAGGTTTTCTAACATGTTTGTCATATCTTATGGAGGATAAGTAACAATAATAATGATAATTATAATCCATGACAAGTGCTGTTAATAGTAATGATGAACGTGGTCCGAATTACGTCCTGACAAAATTCATTGTGAAAGAATTAATTAAGGTTTGAGCTGATTTCGTGAGTACTATTTCGACATCATTCTGTATTAGAGTAATAGATTTTCTCAATTGGAAGATCTTGAGTTGCCTGTTTTTTGCAACCTTTTGGCATCCCCCATTGACTCCTGCCTATTCGAGCCACAGCTATGAAAGTATGATCTGTCTACCGTCTATGTTGGTAGACTCGCTTCCACTGGTGCTATGTCCTGAAGAGCATATTCCGCATTACAATTGCTACAGAGTTGCAGATCCAATATGGGTGGATGGCAAAATAAACGAGGGCATCTGGGGTCAGGTTAATAAATCAGATCCATTTCGGGATCTAGTCAGTGGTGATGATACCTATTTAGATACACGAGTCGCCCTTGTTTGGGATGACACTAATTTATATGTGGCCTATTGGGTGGAGGAACCATATTTACAGGCAAGCTTGTTAGATCGAGATGCACCGATCTATAAGGATAATGATGTGGAATTATTTATTGCTGGCAAAAATGCATATTACGAATTAGAGATTAATGCGTATAACACGATCTATGAGGTTTTTTTCATTTGGGAAGCTTCTCTTTACCGCGCAGGTTATAATAAACTGGAGATTTTTGATCGATCTAGAGAAGGTGTAAAGATGTTTAACGGTGTCGGGATGAAGAATCATCCTAGAGGCCAAAGAATCGGTTATTGGAATTGGGACTTTCCGGGACTGCGCCATGCTGTTTCCACCATTGGAACCATAAATGATGATCGTGATGTAGATCAAGGCTGGCATGTCGAACTGGCCTTACCTTGGGCTGGAATGAAAATGTTGACCTTAGGCGAAGAGCATAGTCTTCCTCCCAAGGAAGGCGATGTCTGGCGTATGGATTTTTCGCGCTTTAATCAAAGAAAAGCACCGCCTCCGCAAGCTGATTCAGGAGGCTGGGCTTGGAGTCCACATGGCATTTGGGATTCGCATATTCCAGAATGTTTTACCTACATACACTTCATTGACCAGTACGTTTCTCCCTAGATCGAAACCACTTTCAATCTGCGGTCAGCTGCCCTGTATGTTAGCCAACCGGTGGCATTTACCAACAGAGTTTGTACCTCTGGATCATCTTTAACTTCCTCCCATCGATCCTTGCACATTTTCATGATAGGTATAATGAACTTGTGGTTACCCCTAGTTCCACTTCCTATTAAACCTGTGTCGTACTGCTTGGAGACAGGAGCCAAAAGCATTTCAATCTGAGGTGTACACTCATAGATTCTGACCAAGTCTTCATACACAGTAATATGTGTAAGGCGTTCTGACATAACTTCTGATCTTACTATCGTAAAGATCTATGGAAAGGGATATTGTAACCCAGATGTTCAGAATAGGTTGCAATTATCTGTTAACCGTGTTAGTGATTCGCTTGCTGTTTCCACTCTTCGAATTCTACTCGATTTTTTTCCAGCGTCATCGGATACAAACCGACAATGGTCCTGCCTTCCAATACTTTCTCGGTCACAAAATCTTCGTAGAGTGTCATTTGTACGGCTTCATCTGCCAACTCACCTGCGAGGTGAGTGGGAATTACTATGACTCCGTCATCATCTCCTAGAATAACATCTCCTGGGAATACAGCCACATCACCGCAACCAATCGGTACATTAATATCAATGGCTTGATGAAGTGTCAGATTGGTCGGTGCGGAGGGCGCCTGGTGAAAGGATGGAATATCGAGCGCGGCTATCAAAGCGGCATCGCGAAATCCACCGTCTGTTACCAGCCCGGCGCAGCCGCGCTTCATTAAACGGCTTGCCAATATCGAACCTGCTGAAGCTGCCCTGGCATTTTTTCGACTGTCAATGATTAGGACTGCTCCTTCGGGACAAGTTTCTACTGCCACCCTTTGCGGGTGTTCAGGATCCTTAAAGACTTCAATGGGGTTGAGATCCTCTCGTGCCGGGATATATCGTAGTGTGAATGCTTCACCAACCATATTTGGTCTACCGGGAGTAAGTGCACGTACACCTTGAATAAATTGGTTTTTCAAACCGCGCTTAAATAGTGCCGTAGAAATCGTGGCCGTACTTACCCTCATTAATTTCTCTCTGGTCGTGGTTAACATGGTTTGACAATTGAGTCTTTTAGGAAGACCTCAATATAATCAATATACCTCGCTGATTGAGATAGTAATTTGAAAAGCAAGATCCATATTCGTTACTAACTTCAAATCGTATTGCTATCTTTCCAGAAGCCACCGATCAACTCAGATTGCTGGCCTAAATACTGACCTGACCAGATGAGGGGAAAAATCCTGTTAGCCATGGCTGGCATTTCTTTGATCATAACGGTTGTGCTCATCGTGATGGGGAAGGTCAGCCAAGCAGGTATTCCTATGCTGGCTGCTTTTATTGCTCCGGCATTGTACGGTGTTGTAGAAAAGGAATACAAGCGCATTTCTTTTACTTTTTGGGTCTTTGCATTTCTGGTTGCAGCCATGTATTACCCATTTCTTTTTACAGATTGGGGCTTTAACACCAAGATTCTTGTTATCCCCATGCTCCAACTGATTATGTTTGGCATGGGTACCAAACTTAGTCTCGCAGATTTTCACCAAGAATTACAAAAACCCAAGGGTATTTTGGTCGGCTCCTTCATGGTGTTCGCCATCATGCCCATAGTTGGTGTTTTTGTGGCCAAGGCCTTTGCGTTTCCTCCGGAAATTGCGGTTGGCGTTATTTTGATTGGCGCATGTCCAGGCGGTGCCTCCTCAAATGTCATGGCCTTCTTGGCCAAGGGAAATGTTGCGCTCTCTGTAAGTGTTACGACAATAACTACTCTATTGACGCCGATAGTCACACCTGCGTTGATGAAAATATATGCAAATGAATTAATTGAGATTTCTTTCTTGAAAATGATGCTCTCGAGTTTTAACTTGATCATTGTGCCTGTTGCGGCTGGAGTCATTTGCCACAGCATCTTATATGGCAAAGCCACCTGGCTAAGGGATGACAAGAAAGTGTTGGGACTGGGTATATTATTTAGCGTAGCTTGTATATTGAGTATTGTCAATACATTTCCGGATTTCTTAGCGGCACTAAAACCTGGCTTTATTCTGGGATTTGGATTATCGGCCATCGTATCTTTTACCAAAGTGATTGTTCGCAAGATGGGCGGTCCGGAAAACTGGATGGATAGAATTCTACCGTCACTTTCAATGGTGGCTATTCTTTTATTTGTTACCATAGTTGTTGCACTAAATCGAGATAAGTTATTGGTGGTAGGATTATTGCTGGTGGCAGCTTCGGCAGTTCATAATCTAATTGGTTTCATCTTAGGGTATTGGGGGAGTAGAGCGGCTGGATTATCAATTAGAGATAGTCGTACCTTATCCATCGAAGTGGCACTAAAGAATGGGGGATTGGGAATGGGATTGGCTTTGGATGCACTCAATAGTGCAAATGCTGCGCTTGCACCAATCGTCTTTGGAAAATGGATGAATATTTCTGGATCCGCGGTAGCCAATTATTGGAGAGGAAAAGATCCACAGGATGAGTTACTTGCAGTGCAAGATGATTAGTGATTTCTACAATCAGGCATACTACCCATTAATGGATGCATGTCGAAGAAGAGTTGAAGTAAATCTGAAGGCGTAATCGAAATAAGACGACAAAATTTGATATCATGAAGAAGCAGTCAAGACGGACTTTTTTGAGTACCGTGGCCACCGGGACCCTGGCAAGTGTTTTTGGCCCCTTAAGGTTACTATCCGCCAGCGATCGAACCAAAGTGAAGATTACCGACATCAAGACCATGATTTTTCAAGGACCAAAGGGTCGAAATTATACGCTGGTAAAGGTGGAGAGCGATGCAGATTTGTTTGGAATAGGGGAGGCCTACGGTTCGCCTGGATTGGGAATTACTAATGAAATTCATGGTCTGAAGGATTTATTTATCGGTCAAGATCCTTTGCAGATAGAGCGATTGTACACAGGTCATTCTTTTGCCACCTATCGATATACAGATGGGAGTGCACACGCTCAGCAGCGAGCTATGAGCGGCATCGAAATGGCCCTCTGGGATTTGGCAGGGAAAATATTGGATGTGCCCACTTACAAATTATTGGGAGGTAAATTTCGTGACCGTGTTCGGCTGTATGACCATCATACTCCTAAGGATTACAACGACAAAATCGCATGTCGAGACTGGGCTGCAGCCGCCAAAGAACGTGCCAATGGAATCACCATTCATAAGCTGGGTGTCCCGCGGACTACTGCAGCCGAAGATTTTGGCTACGATCCTTCCAATCGATTACTATCCAGCAAGGGGCTCAGTAAGCTTATTGAAGGCTATGAGAATGTGAGGGATGCCATTGGTTGGGATCATGACCTGATGATTGGTTGTCATTGGGAATTTGACTTGCGTACTGCCATTGATGTCGCCAAGGGTTTGGAAGCTGTAAAACCACTCTGGTTGGAAGATCCACTCCCTGTAGCATACAATGAAGGATGGAAGCGGCTTTCCAGTATGTCTCCAGTGCCCATTTGTACTGGTGAAAACTGGATGAGACAAGCTGAATCTCTGCCATTTATTGTTAATTCAGCCATTGATATTGTCCATCTTGACCTAAGGAATTCAGGTGGATTTTCAGAAAGTAAACGCATCGCCGACGTAGCTGATGAATACTTTATGCCGACTGCCAATCACAACACGGGCAGTATTGTTAATGGAATGGCTACCGTGCACTGGGCTTCAGCCATTAGAGATTATTTGGCTTGTGAAACGGTGTATTTTGAAGGGGGAGAGGCCGACGATGTGATTTTACATGATGGTCCACTTTGTAAAGATGGATATGTGGAGATTGGTGACAAACCCGGACTAGGCATCGAACTAAATCCAGATGTTGTCAAAGCTAACCTATTGCCAGGGCAAGAATGGTGGGGATGACTTAATAATCCGGATTAATGTGTTTTTGAGTTACTCTTGCGGTAAGGCAAAAGCTATGTATTGATTTTCTCCCGTTATGGGTCCTTGCCTAATGCCATATCCACCGGCAGCAATAACGACATATTGTTTGCCGTCTACGGCATAGGTGATGGGGGTGGCTGTTCCCCTTCGAGGCAAGCGGTAATCCCATAAGGTCTGACCAGATTGTCTTGAGAAGGCCCGAATTTTCCAATCTTCCGTACCTGCAATAAAAACCAGATCACCGGCTGTCACCACCGGACCCCCGAAATTATGTGTGCCGGTAATCGGTATCCCCTTTTCTGTCAGTTCTTCGAATTCACCGAGCGGCACTTGCCAAAGATGCTGTCCTGTATTAAGATCGACGGCATTAAGCGTGCCCCAGGGTGGTTTAATGCCAGGATATCCTTTTGAGTCCCGCACTTTGTTGTAGCCTGTATTAATGTATGTTGGCACATAGGGGAAATTTTGGTCAGCATCTGCCGCTACTGGCCCATCTCCATGGATTTCATCTTCACTGGCAGGTACTTGTAACTCATCAAATATATAGCGGATGATGGCTCGGCGTTCTGAGTTTCTCAGATGTCTGAAGGAGGGCATTCTTCCCCGACCATCTACCAAAAGCTGTTTGATATCGTCCTTTACTAGCCTGTGCTTGATATCGACTAGGCTGGGAATCTCTAAACCGTCACCTTTTCGATCTTCACCATGGCAAGCAGTGCAATGCTGTATAAATAAGCTACTAGCTCGATTGTTGCGCACTTTGGTTCTTTCGGCAAAATCTACCATCAATAAATCTGTGGGTATTTCGTTTACATTTTGATAAAGTATACCCTGTGGATCTACGGAGTTTCCACCCCATTGAGCACCACCACCTGTGCCGATATACCATATGCCCTTGCTACTGGGGGGTATAAACTTTTCCCCATGACGTATTTTGCTGAACCTATCTCTAATTTCTTTTGCAGCCTCGGGAAAAAGCTGAGGATCTGGAAGATCAGCCTCTGTTAGCACTTGCCTAACCAAAGGATCTGGTTTTAAAGGGAATTTTTGCGTCGGATATGGTTGTTCACCAGGCAAGTCAGATTCAGGTACTGGTCTTTCTTCTACTGGAAATAGGGAAGCTCCCGTATCACGGTCAAGCACATAAATGAGGCCATCTTTGGTAGTCTGTACCACAGCATCTACTTTTTTACCATCGTGTTGTACCGTCACAAGATTTGGTGGACAGGGAATATCTAGGTCCCAGAGGTCATGATGTACGGTCTGGTAGTGCCATTTTCTTTCTCCAGTAATGGCGTCCAAAGCAATGATGCAATTGGCAAACAAATTTGCTCCGGCTCGATCACCACCATAAAAGTCTACGGATGGTGAACCCGTGCCCAAATAGACCACTCCTCGCGTATCATCGAGCACCATGCCTGCCCAACAATTGGCACCACCGATTTTCTGGTATGCATCTTTGGGCCAGGTATCGTATCCGAATTCTCCAGGTTGGGGAATGGTATGAAAAACCCACCTAAGCTCACCCGTTCTTACATCAAAACCCCGGATGTCACCAGGTAGGGCATCTCCATATTCGGAGACTGTTGATCCTATAACCAGCACATCTTTGTAAATAACTCCTGGACAGGTCGAGGTGATGGAAAAATTGCGCACATCAAAGCGATCATGCTCAAGACCCAAATAGAAATCAACGTGACCACCTATTCCAAATCCCTCTTTTAGTCTGCCTGTTGTGGCATCGACAGCATATAGATTTGATCCAGCAACATAAAGAATGCGTCTGTCCTTTCCTTCTTGCCAATAATTTAGACCTCGGTTATTACAATCTTCCTCTGGATTAAATACCCAGATTTCCTCACCAGAGGCTGCATCGAGCGCAAAGAGTCGGGATTCTGAACCTGTCCCATATAGAGTTCCATCTACCACAATGGGTTGGCAAACAATTCTGCCTGGCCGCTCACCGGGAGCCAATGAGTCATCAGGATGGTAGCGCCATGCCATGGATAACTCATGCACATTTTCAGTGTTGATTTGCTGAAGGTGAGAGTACCTGTTTCCGGCTGAATTTCCTCCGTAGGCTGGCCAATCTACATCACTCATTTCCAGACTTTGGCCAGGATCTGAGCAGCTATCAAGTAGCAATCCTAGCATACACCACCCAATGACCAAATTCCTCATGAAGTGCTATCTCAAAGTTGAACCTACAGATTTCTGCGCAAAATAGATATTTACCCTTAAAGACAATTTTCTATCTCTGCCCAGATCTATTGAATGTGTGCTGATTCCTCTAAACTTTCCGCCAACATAATCGATGAGCTTCCAGCTAGTTGATATCATAACCCTAGCAACGAAGTAAACCAGAAGAAGTTTACCAATGTGAAAAGGGGAATACAGTCAATCAACCAATTTTCTTCATTGGACTAGGTAATCGCAAGTAGGAACGCTATATTACGCACGCCTAGGTCACAAGGCTTAGCAGATCTTGGATAGGGCAGACTGTTTAACTAAATATGGATTGACATGCTAAAGATTTATGTATTGCTAGTATCGCTTCTCACGATGTGTTTTCAATTACAAGGACAGAATGTTGTTTGGCCCCCAGAGTCGATTAATCAGCTGACGTCAGAATGGACGGGAGAACGAACATCCGATGGAAGACCTAAAGTATCTGATGAACTACTAGAACGACTGAAAGCCCTATCTATGGAAGAGGTTTGGGCATCGTTGCGTTCTAAAGGATACAACAACCAATTCGAAAATTTTGCCGGACCATACCAAAATGGATGGGAAATCCTTCACCCTGATCAGGTCATGACAGGACGAGTAGTGACTGGACAGTTTATGCCTTTACGCAAAGACTTTGACAATTATGTGCAGCAACAAGCCGAGAAAGAAGGAACTAAAACACCGGTGACCAACTATGCCCCGATCATCAAACTCATGGATGGCGATGTATATGTGGCAGATAGCTATGGCAAAATGGAGGAGGGGACTCTTATTGGAGACAATCTTGGCAATGCCATCTATAAGGCAGGAAAAAGGGGCGTGATTTTCAATGGATCTGTAAGGGATGTTGAGGGCCTTTCGCAAATTGATGGATTTAATGGATGGATTCGTGGCTCCGATCCTTCGGCCATCAAGGAGATGATGATTGCACACGTGAATGGTCCCATCCGCATCGGCAGAGTCACCGTGCTGCCCGGTGACGTGGTGCTTGCTAAAAAGACGGGTGTGACTTTTATCCCACCACATCTCGTGCAGCAAGTAGTGATCTCCGGAGAGTATACTGCACTACGTGACGAGTTTAATTTCTTTTGTATTAAGACGAACAAGTATGAATATGTGAATGAAGCATTTGTGGTCGATGACGAAGTATTTGAAAAAGACTTTATGTCATGGCTAGATGATTATGAAAATCTACCGATGGCTCGCGAGGAATTAGATGCATTCATAGCCGAAAGGGAAGCCAAACGTGCGGCAAGAAAGGCCAAGAAGGAGGCTGAGTAGATGACTTTAGTAGTGTCTAACTATCATTCGATCCTAAATCATAAAAGCCCCTGCGAATCAACCGCAGGGGCAATCTGAATGATGAATAATCAACTATTATCGGACGTAAAATTTGCTGATGTATTCGTACCATTTTCCACACTTAGTTTTGATACGGCACTTCAAATTGTATGTCCCTCTTTTTAGATTTCGTAGGGAGCTGTCAGAGTGTCCATTTCCTTTAGCCCATTCGTATGGATAGCTAGATTCTTTTCGAACGAATTTGCCGTTGACGTAGAGGTGCATTTCTTTAATATCCTGGTACTTTTCGGTGTCTACTCGTGCATAGACATCACTTCCATATCCGTATGTAGCATTGTTCTTGGGATACTTGAACCAGGATTTATATTTGCACTGCCCATTTCCACCACCTGTATGTTCATCTCCGGAATTTCCTCCACCTTTCACATAGAATGTACAGTAGTAATCCTTTTGATGTCCGCATTTGCTATATACCCGACATTTGAGCTTGTAGGTCCCTGGTTTCAGGTTTCTTAAATATCCATCACTAGAGCCGCTACCCTTGCACCACTCGTAAGGATACGAACTTTCCTTGCGGATAAATTTACCATTTACATATAGGTGCATCTCTTTGATATCCTGATACTTCTGTACATCCATGCGAACATATGCATTTGACCCAGGATTGAAGTACTTTCCGTTCTGAGGGTATTTGTACCAGGCCTTGTCCGTGCACGCACCATTGTTTCCGTTGTGGCTATCTGTTCCAGAGTTTCCTCCTCCTTTCACATATATGGTACAGTAGATCTCGTGGTATTTTCCACACTTGTCTTTGATCCGGCATTTGAGCTTGTAAGTTCCCTTCTTTAGGTTCCGCAAGTAGTTGTCACCTCCGCTGCCTTTACACCATTCGTAGGGATAGCTGCTTTCCTTCCGTACGTATTTACCGTTGACGTAAAGTTCCATATATGCTATGTCGTGATACTTTTGTGCATCGACCCTCACATATACGGACTTGCCCTGGTTGTATGAAGCATTGTTTTTGGGGTACTTAAACCAAGATTTCCACGTACAGGAGGCACTTTCTGCAGCTTGCCCTATGGTTTCGGCGGATGAATTAATTGAAAAAGCAAAAAATATGGATAGAAATAAGAATGTTAGGTTTTTCATGATAAAAGTTCATTTGAGAAATTGTTAATTGATTATTCTACCCTGCTGTGACTTGGTGGTCCTCCCAAGTCCTTCCGCTCCGATCATTTTAACATTTCTTTAGAGTTTCGGCGTTGCACTGGATTCCATGCCCTTCGTCCTATGCCTCATGTCCTATGCCCTACTGACGATCTCGATGTCAGCACCGGGTACTGCTCCCTGCCCTTCGCTGAAAATCACAAAATGACGTAAAAAGCGGTTTTGCGATAATTAGGGATTGAAAGAAGTTTGTACATACAAACAGTCGTTGAACTAGCAATTGATGGATAAAGAAAGACTGCTATCGAAAACTGTTATTATAGTATGGATTAATTAACGCGAAATCTATAGTTGTAAGAATTGTACCTGATTGGTTTGATTTATTAGGTGTAATTATTTGAAGAATCGTGAAGTTTGGCTCGTAGTAATTGTCCCAAGATGGATTTTATCGTCTCACAGCAGCTTGCCTACTTTTAGTTATAATCTTCGGATTGTTTTAAGGTACAGGATATGGATTATAAGGACTACTGTGGATTTATTACTTGTCTGAATTATTATTGTTTGGTTCAAATTGTGAATTAGATAAACTGATTTATTCCTTAATTAAAGTGATTTTGATACCAAGGGTATTTTATTGATCTTCTAGAATTCCAAGATTTCACATACTGAGGCGCCAGCCAATGCGATGATCGCTAGATCCAGGTCGTTTCTGGGTTCAAGCGCTACCATAACTTTTTTCATTACTACTACAATCATTGTAAGCTAGAGTGGCAAAAGTGTTTTGCACTTATTTCATTTGTTCCCAACTTCCTGGGGACTAGTATTACTAATAGATATCTGATTATGAAGCAACATTATTTAGGTATGGTTATGATTTTATTGGGATGTGGCACATTTTGCCATTTGCTGATTTTTAATAAACAACTGCATGGTCCTATGCCCAGTGTCGCCTCGTGTAAAGAACAAGGTCATTATGACGCTGATTTCAAGAAAGAAGGGATGACGGCTAAGTTTCGTGAGCAGGACCTCGAGTCTATTCAACAACTCCTGACCTCGTCGAGCATTTATTGGACCCAACCGGAAGATGAGGAATTTAAATTTTTATCTAGGATTGAGGATAAGAATGCCAAATCAATGATACGCAATGGCAACTTTTATCATGCTATGCGTGCAAAGGAAAACTATATCTCAAAATTGGAATCTTTCAAGAATTTATGCCTTGATCTGCAGGTCTCAATGAATATGCGGAAGAGAGACTTTAGGCAAACACTCGTGAGGCGTTCACCACGCAACAGACAACTTATATTACGTAAGTGGTCAAATAAACGATCTGCTTTGAGGAAAGCTGTAAGAGCCTTCAGAAAGCAACTCAGATCGACGTTGGCCGCAGAAAGAGCGATACGTAGGCAGCAGAATCATTTCCCTGAGCTTGCAGAACGCATGAATTCACTACAGAATTTTGACCATTCAAAACTGCCTATTTATATTTTCTTCCATTACAGAGTGACTATATCACTCGAAGAAAAATTGGGTTTGTCGATCATCAGCTATTATAAAGGATTATTTACGACGGATTCTCCTGCAGCGAATCATCTGTACCCTGACCTTCCGGGAATGGAAAAAGCACTTACTGTGCATCTCACCAGTTTTCCAAGTGGCAAGATCTTATCACATGAATTTGGACACCTGCATTATCTGTATCACCATTGGTTCGATTATCAAAGGTATATTCAACTAATGGGAACAGCGTATCAACCAGGTGGTCATGGTGCGAATGATCCCAGTGGCATCGCAGCCAATCATGCTGAAAAGGGCATATTGATCGAATAGTCACATACGGTCCATGTCTAGGACGAATTGTCTTTGTTGGTGACCTTGATTTGTTCATTGATCAAGCAGAGATCTTATAAAAAGGGCTGCGGAACATTTAGATAAGTATTTAGGATAAAAAGACACCTAAAGATTCATCTTTCTACATTTTTTCGATATGTTGCTTCTCAAAGTAGCAATAAGCCATTTTCACATTAAAAACACAGTAGAATGTCCACTATTTATGAAACCAGATATGCTTCAAATCCAGAAGCGGTAAAGCAACATGATACTTCGCAGCTGCGAAGCGAGTTCCTTATTGACAATCTAATGCAAGAAGGGAAAGTTGTATTGACCTATACACATTACGATCGCTATATTGCCGGTTCGGCAGTGCCCATTCAGCCATTGAAATTGGAAACCATTGATCCTTTGAAGGCAACATACTTTCTTGAACGTAGGGAACTTGGGATCATTAACGTGGGTCAAGATGGATCCGTAGAAGTTGATGGAGAAACCTATACATTGGGACTCAAAGATGCTTTGTATGTCGGTATGGGTGTTAAAGAAGTTGTTTTTCATAGTGACAATCCTGACCAACCGGCAAAATTTTATTTGAATTCGGCACCGGCACACACTTCCCATCCAACGAAGAAAGTAAGTTTGGAGGAAGCCAATAAGTTAGAATTGGGTGCGCTAGAGACATCTAACCATCGCACAGTTAGTCAGATGATCATCGGGGCTGTAGTGAGCACATGCCAACTGCAAATGGGTATGACAACGCTAAAAACTGGGAGTGTTTGGAATACAATGCCTGCCCATGTGCATGATCGACGTATGGAAGTATATTTTTACCTGGACGTGCCTGAAGATCAAGCGGTCTGTCATTTTATGGGACAGCCCAGTGAAACTAGACATATTTGGTTGGGCAACCACCAAGCCGTTATCTCACCACCTTGGTCTATTCACTGTGGATCTGGTACATCAAACTATACCTTTATTTGGGGCATGGCTGGTGAAAACCTAGACTATAGTGACATGGATGTTGCCAAAATCACCGAATTACGATGATCCGCATCTTTAGGGCTTTGCATGCCTTCCCCCTGATCCTATGCTCGTTATTGTCAGGTCTATTTATATCCTGTGGTCAGTCGGATACAGCAAGAAAAATAATTGTAGTAGAGAATTTGCTGGATCTAGATCGTTCTTTTGAAACGATAGAATTGACTA
Source organism: Saprospiraceae bacterium (assembly GCA_013001595.1). Classification (GTDB taxonomy): domain Bacteria; phylum Bacteroidota; class Bacteroidia; order Chitinophagales; family Saprospiraceae; genus JABDMH01. Next base: position 23,868 of record JABDMH010000095.1, read on the forward strand.
AAGAATCCCTTGGTCTGGATATGCAGGACAAACTGGAAAACTTTGGCATTCGTGATCGGGTAAGCCAAGCTTCGGTGACAACGCAATACATGGACAGTGACAGCGATGGATTGGCGGATATACTCTTATTTCAACCAGTTGTTGATGCGATGGCAACTAGGGAATTTGAGCTTTTTGGGCTCACATCCGGTGTGAAGGAAGATACATTGCATGCATGTTATTCGAGATTTGTACCGGAGAGAACTGATGATTACGCCTGGGAAAACAATAGGGTCGCTTTCAGAACCTATGGACCTACGGCACAGAATCTGAAGGAGGAAGGTAAGCCTGGTGGAACCTTATCCAGTGGTATTGATGCATGGCTTAAAAAGATAGACTATCCCATTATCAATAAATGGTATGAAAAAGAGACTACCGACAAAGGAAGTTATCACGAAGATACAGGGGAAGGTTTGGATAATTTTCATGTAGGTGCCAGCAGGGGAATTGGCGGTACTGCAGTAAAAAGGAATGCGGCTTATTATTTTTCGAAAAACTTTACCTCGTGGCGCACCATTGCCACCGGTCCCATCCGAACCAGCTTTATACTTGATTATGCAGGGTGGGATGCTGCAGGAAATGAGATCAAGGAAGAGAAGCATATAAGCCTGGATTATGGCAGCAACCTGTCCAAATTTGAGATTTCTATTCAAGGAGTAGATACACTATCGGTGGGATTAACCTTACATGAGAATGATGGCGAAACAACAATCAACGAGCAAGAGGGATGGTTGAGTTATTGGCAACCTCATGAAGAATCTGAATTGGGTAGTGGAATCGTAGTGCCAGGAGGTAGTCTCGATGGATACGAGAAATACGTGACTGAAGAAAAAGATTTAAGCAACCTCTATGCCCATATCAAGGTTAAGGAGGGCAAGGTCAGCTACTATGCGGGTTTCGCTTGGAAAGAGAGTGTTCAGTATGAAACAAAAGAGGAGTGGGTGCAGTACCTGACACAATTTGCTAGAAGGATCAACACACCACTTTCCATCACCATCAAATAGTACCTAAAGTTCCTGCAAGCGGAAAAGGCCTATTTTAACTTAAGTATTTCACTGCCAGCCAATAAAAAGGCCCCGGTTCCGAAGTTTTGCCAGCTATCCTTATCTGCAGGTTTAGGGTCAAATCCAATGTTTTGCACCCAACCCACTTTGCCATTGTCATGTTGTACTTTACCAAGTGCGTTCCATGCTTTTTTTACTGCAGGTAAGTATTCTTTCTCGTCAAGCAATCCATTATTAATACCCCAGGCCAATGCAAAGGTGAAAAAACCACTACCACTGGTTTCACCATGATTCCACGCTTCAGGAGCCAGTAGGCTTGTGCGCCATAACCCATCTGCAGGTTGGATGTCCTTCACCTTTTTAGCCATTTCCTTGTACAAGTCTACATAAAACGATCGATGTTTATAGCTAGCTGGCAGATCCTCTAAGATCAGGGCTAGTCCGGCTAAAACCCAGCCGTTTCCTCGCGACCAAAATATTTTCTTACCATTTTCTTCCTTTCTATCGCTTTCCTCACCTGACCACAGAAATCGAATATCCCTGGCGAATAGTTTCTCCTCCTGATCGTAAAGCAAGTTGTAAGTCTCCAGATAGTATTTGTGCATTTCATCCAGATAGCTTTGATCATTCTTTAGATTTGAATAGACGGTGAGCATGGGTGGTGCCATAAAGAGGGCATCGCACCACCACCATAAAATCTTCTGATCACCATCTTCGACTCCTTCACGCCAAGCATGCGGTTTATGCAGGTGGTCTTCGATAATCTGCGCTGTAGGCTTCAGGTCAGCAGTACTCGGATCTAAAGAGTTCAAATAGAGATACGAGTAGCAAATGACCAGATCATCAGCGTGAAAGAAACGTTCCCAAGGTTGCCATTTATTGCTGCTGGCCATCTCTGTTAAGGCATTAAGATACACCTGCTCTCCCGTCGCTTGATGAGCGCGCGTTACTCCGGTATAGTATGCTCCATTCGTCCAATCGGTAGGAGCTTTTGAAAAAATGGGATTGGCTTCCTGCCACTCCAATGCTTTTGCCATTGATTGCTTGATAGCACTGTTATCAAGTTTGGATGATTCTGCCATACGGCTTGTACTGCAGCTAAGCAGACACATAGCAAGGATCATCAATAGGTATGTCGGTTGCTTCATATCTTTATCTTAGAAAGTGTTTATTCTGTTTTAAGGATCATATCTCTTGATGCGCTTAAGGCCAAAGTGCTAAAGCGAAAATCAATATTTATCATTGTCCTGTAGATTGATACCGGATCATTTCAGGCTGGGCTAATATAGACATAATCTTGTGAATCATTCCCCAACTTCAGTCATGTTGAGCCACTCTCTAAGTTGACAAGATATTCCCTCAGCAGTAGATCATCAGTTGCTATACTGTATCTCAGATACAACATAATAGTGCGCCATCGAATCGTTTGGATTATTGTTAGCGAATGACTGAAGACAAAGCACCATTCAAACGCTTGAAAAGAGCTGAACACTGGTGCGTAACCAAAAAAAGAGCTGAACTCATTATGCCTTCACCAAAATGAAAATGAACAGCTATCTATATAACTTGGCTACAGTTAACTTTAGATCTCCTTTGTCCTTCCCAATGAATGTGTTCTTATGTATTACCTAAATCTCATAATCATGAAGAACTTGATTTTTGCTGGACTGCTGCTAGTGGTCCTCACAGCTTTTGTGCAGCCCGACATCCAAAAGACACTCGATGACATCAATGCCCGCTTTAAGAATGTGGAGGTGAGTCTTGTACATTGGCCGGACGACTTGCAGCCAAAACTTGGGATGTTGAAAAAGTCTGCCTTCATGGCTTTGCCAAGGAGCGCATCAACTGAAAAACTTCCCCTGCTTATTACCCTGCATGGAGCAGGCGGTAAGAATTGGACTTTAGCAGAACAGCTGGTACGTTCTGCTAAGGTCAAAGGCCTGTCGCTGGCTGAATTGGCCGGAAAAGAATTAATGGCGATAGAGCCAAATTCCTCTGGTGATTGGGATCCCCTGACGCTCAACATCATGTTGGATTATCTGCTTGATCAATATCCGCAGATTGATCCCGATCGAGTTTATGTCATGGGACACAGTATGGGGGGTAGGGGGACTTGGGAGTGGATATTGCATGCTCCCCAGCGTTTTGCAGCAGCAGCACCTTGTGGTTTCAGTGAATTGAACCTCGATGATGATGTCTCAAAACTGGTCGATCTGCCAGTTTGGGGCATGGTTGGTGCCAATGACGGCAAAAATGTGGCCTCGATCAAAAAAATGATTGAACTGTTGCGTAAAACAGGAAATCCGAATGTTCAGTATACCGCATTTCCTGATGCCAATCATGCGAAAGGTAACGCGTCGGTCTTCAGTTCCGTGAAATGCATAGAGTGGATGCTTACGTTTTCCAAAGATGAATGACAAAACATATCAATATTTCTAAAGCCCTGAAATCATTGCATGAGCAACCAATCTGGTTTTTCACGGGTATTTTCAAATGCTTTTTCAGGTTTGTAATGTGGATTCTTTGTAGGAGGATTTACATCTATGTCCAGAAACCACTGATGTAATTTGTCTAAGAGTTCTTGTGATCTTTCCTTTTCTTTCTCAGCTAGATTCGTGGTTTCTCCGATATCTTCGGAGAGGTTGTACAATTCGATATGCTTACCCATCCGATACGTGTGTCTAGCATCGACTCGATCACCGAAGAACTCAATGAGTTTATAGTCACCAATCCGAATGCTGGCACAAGGTGTCAATCCCCAAAGCAAATCATAAAAGGGATAGTACTGATAAATGGGCCGTTGCGCTAGATACTTAGTATCTGCACCATTCAATAAGTTAACTAGACTTTCTCCTTCCAAATGACCCTGGCTGGCTGCCCCTGCAATTTCCATAAAAGTGGGTGCCAAATCAATAATATGTACCGGTGTACTAATTTGCCGGTTTTCTATACCATGGCCGGGCCACCGAATGATCATCGGAACCCTTACTCCACCTTCGTAAATGGAGCCTTTACCTCCGCGTAATGGGTCGTTCTCATATTCTTTGAGGTTGGCAGCAAATTCAAAACCTTCAGGTGCAGAATAGCTTAAGTTTTTGATTTCATGTCGTCGATCTATACCTCCATTGTCACTAACAAATACAATTACGGTGTTATTATATTCTCCAATCTCTTTTAGCCCTTCAACTATTCGTCCAACGGACCAATCAATGAGTTCGAGCCCGGCAAGATACAGTGCCCGATTTGGACCCTCAGATCCATAGCCCTGTTGTTCATATTTCGCTACCAGAGAGTCCGGTGCCACCACCTTACCATGAATCATATGATGGGATAGGAAGCAGAACCAAGGAGATTCTTGCTGCTTGTTGATAAAGTCCAAACTCTGTTGGGTAAGCAGTTGAATGCCTCGATCGGCACCTTTCTTGAAATGCTCGTCTCCCAGTACTTCAGGGGCAAAATCAAAGCCATAATGTGGAGCTGCCGATGACTGCAGACCCCGATAATGTCCGTCTTGGTTAGTCGTGAGATGCCACTTACCGAATATACCGGTCTTATAGCCTGCTTTTTGCAGCCCTTTTGCAACAGTAAATGAAGCTCGAGGAAATTGCTCTCTAAAGGCCGATTCAGCCATGGTCGCCCAAGGATAGCCATACCAGCCGATGACATGCCACATTTTATGGCTGGTAGTATATTGACCTGTAAGAAAGGATGCGCGAGTAGGGGTGCACTGAGATGTCACGTAGGCATCTGTAAAGAGCACACCTTCGCTTGCCAATTGATCGAGATGGGGCGTCTGAACAATATTACCGCCATATGAACCAAGTGTTGGATAGCCCTGGTCATCTGTTAGAATCACCAAGATATTTGGCAGCGCCGTCCCTTTCTGCGAGGAGTGCTCATTTGCTGTGCATGACCATGAACCGATAAGGACAAATAAGAGGAAAGGTTTGATCGTCCATTCAAATCTTATAGGGTTGACTCGCATGGATCCAAGATACAGATATCGATCCGATCATCAATGGCTGCTCATGGCTCTTCGAATGAACGGTTTGTAGGAATCTTTATTTCTGATCGAGGAACCGCTGATAGTGGCAAATGATAAATTTTGCAAAATTTCCGCCGAGGTAATTGTTGACGTCTTGCTGATGGAAAAGGTCAGGATTTGCTTTGAGTCTAAGATCAGTATGATGGGCACCATTCATTAACCCTTGAAACATTCGCTCGTACCCTCCAAAATTCCAGGATTGTCGACCATAGGGTGCATCGCTTCCGCAGAATAGACTGCTCTTGTAAGGCGCTCCAGCAATTTGGTAGGCAATCAGATCACTCTCGATGTGTGTTTCACGTTTGGCACTAAATATGAATTTAATGTTGGGCATGCGTAAACCAAGATCCCTTGATTTTTGGTAGGTTTCTTCAGCTTGTAGATATCCCGCACCACCACCGCCCATATGCACTGCCAGCAAGGGCACATCAGGATTCAGAGTAGCTATTTTTTCAAGGTCTTCGGCAGTGGTATAAATGGTGTCAGACCCATAGTGAAAGGCGGGTATGCCCCCCAAGGAGACTATTTCATTGACACATGTCATCACATCCTTACTATACATGGGATAGGCATTCTGTGCCGGATTCATCTTAATGATAAAAAATCCAAATTCTTTCATCAGGATGTGGATGAGCTTTATGGCATTCGCCAATCCCAATGCTTTTGGATCTGTCCATCCAGCGGGGATAAATTTCATGGGATGCGATATAAAAGAGTCTAGAATATATCGATTTGCTTGTAGTAATTTTTGATAGTTGCCTTCTTGATTGTTTTGCTCATACACAGTTGCAGCTGGATTTTGCCAGATCAGAGACATGTCGATGCCCGCCATGCTCATTTCTGTCAGCAGGTCTTCGGCAGAAATGGGTCTTCCATGATAATAGTTAGACGTGGAATCGTACTTCTGTCGTTGTTGCTCCGAGAGTGATGTCAGATCGGTAATGTGTGTATCCGCATCTATGATAAGATGGTCTTTACCTCGGCTCAGAAAAGAAAGCAGTTTTACAATGCTGGAAAGAATACTATCGTCCATTTCTATTCATCGACTTCGTGAGGTCCAAATTTATCTACTCAAGTACTTTACTAGTAAATGTAAGCAAAGCCTCCACGAATGATTGTATGATCAAGTAATTAGGTGGTGATGTGATTGTTTGGCTAATGTGTCAAAAGGGTAGGGTTGATATCTGGTGGTCTACTGTGTTCTGAAACTCATACCACCATTATCCTCGTAAAACAAGATTTTGGGGATGGTTCTATAATTTTCAGGAGACGAACTGATTGGATTCGGATTTGCGTTTCACATTTAGGATGTATGATCCTGCGGGTAGATGGCCAATTTGGATTTCTTTAGTTTGGTTTAGTTTCCGTTTGGTAACTAGATTGCCAGACAAGTCGAGAATCTGATATGTCAGATCTACCTCATCAACCTTCTCGATTTGCAAAGAGACTAGGTCACCTGTAGGATTGGGATAAATGATCATTTTATGTTTTGGAATACCGTGCAAATTTCCTGTCTTTTCGTCTAACTGATTTGTATTAATGCTATACTTAGAAATAAACCGCTGTTTGACATTCGAATCGATATGATTTTTTGGATCTATACTTATTTTGTTTTGTGGTGAGAAACGAAAATCATCATTCGGTGGCTTGTGGGTTTCGTTTTTCAAGCCATTATGATTTATTTCGAGAGGTTCACTAGTGTTTGAAGTTCTATGGAAGTCCAACTTGTATCTTCTCGACATGCCATTTATGTTTGCTTGAACACACAAATAATCCTTTCCAACATGGAAGATATAGGGAAAAGATCCTTCAAAATTTGGGTCGACATCAATGGTTGTCATCTTAGCGTTTTCAAAAATCCACAAAAGACAACGAGGGTATTTGGTGGTTTACATGATTATCTACTCGATAGACTGATCTAAGGTCACAACATTTATGGAAATAACCGATTCGGTAGGGTCCATATTGCTACTGGTCAAATTAGCATTAGGCTCAAGAACAAAGCTGATTCTAATCATTGATTAAAATCAAGAAATGAACCAATTTGCGTGCAAGGATTATTTCAATAGCAGGTATTATGATCTTCCGCAAAAGTTGAGTGAGAGATAATTATCTGGATCCAATCTTTTGGCAGAGAATATGTAAGAAAATTTAAAGATATCATAATGGAAACCAGTAGTCCCGAAATATCTGATGTTAAGTCGGTGTTTTTGCAATGTGGTACGTGCGCTCAGACATTTGGACATCTTTTAAATCGAGAGTTTGGTAATTCTAATGCGGCAAGTGAGCAAGCCCTAGATCCATTGGCAGGTGGTGTTGCGAATTATGGATATCAATGCGGAATGCTTTGGGGCTCTGCACTAGCCATTGGAAGGGAGGCTTATCGCCGATATCCAAACGAAAAAGATGCCCTATTAGCAGCGGTTTCAGCAACTCAGCATGTAGTCGAATCTTTTATGCAAAGGACAAAGACGCTGAATTGTAAAGCAATCATTGGTCATAATTTAAGAAGTGTTTTTGGATTGGCCATTTATATGGCCAAAACTATGCGTAAGGGTATCAAAAATAGCCAATGCTTCAACCTGGCGGAGGACTGGGCTCCTCAGGCTATGAAGGCTGCTGTAATAGGATTAGACCAGGAGGGTGCTGGCTTGGCATATACACCAACGAGCTGTGCATCAGAGGTGGTTAAAAAAATGGGCGGATCAGATGAAGAGGCTCTGTCAGTAGCTGGCTTTGCAGGCGGATTGGGTTTATCTGGGGAAGCATGCGGCGCCTTAGGAGCAGCGTTATGGTTTCGCACACTTACCTGGTGCAGGGAGCATCCAGGTGAAAAAGCACCCATGTTCAATCCTCCGATTCCGAAAAAGCTTATCAAGGTGTTTTTACGAGAGACCAATTCATGCATGACGTGTAAGGAGATTACTGCTTGTCAGTTTCAAAGCCTTGAGGAGCACACAGCACATGTAGCAACTGGTGGTTGCCAAAAGCTCTTAGAATTGCTCGCTAGTACGGAGATTTGATTAGTATCGAATCCACTGATGATGACACAGGAAAATTTCGCTATACCGAGATAAAATCTTTTACATTGACCCTGAAGCTCTTGTTTTGATGAGTACTAGGCAATGATACTAGTTTATATCTTTTAAAAAAGCACCTAGCACTAGATTTGCTCAAATAGTTGATTGCAACATATTCGATTGAATTTGCCTAACACGACTGATTATCGGTTCAATGCTAGCATGATCCATGAAGTCAAATCCACGGAGTTCTTCTTTGCTGGCTTCTGCATCCTTATTCATTAATCCACCAATCTTTAGCATCAGCCAGTCGTACCAGGTGAGTTCTGCAGGGCTTTGCCTTCCCCTTAGCGCAATGTGATGCATTTCAGATATCAATTCCTTCGGAAGACTATCGGCAATCCATCCATCAAGTTTTGGTCCTGCCGGTGCCCCGGAAACCGTGAAAAATACAATCGGCTTTCCTAGAATTCCAGACAAATTTTTCGCAATCCACTTATGATTCAGCACTTTATAATAGATGATGGGGCTACCTAGAATCAAATAGTCAAACTTAGAAGGATGAGCGGAGCGATCTTTCATGTTAAACATGGGCAAACCCGTGGATTCACTGATCCAATTGGCATATTGTTCTGTGCTGCCATATTTGCTGGTGAAGAAAATTGCTCCGTTCATCTTTCCCTCTTTTTAGGTTTTAAAAGGATGTTTATGCACTTAATGTCAGGGTAACCCACCATCGATAAAAGACACATAATTAATCCAAGAACTAGTACGCGGTAATAAATTTCTTGCAATTGTGAATTGGAAGGAATGACGCTGATGGGTAGGCAATATGAGGTTTGTCATGGTCTTCTCATTCACGATCTCAGTACGGCCTCCTATGCATCAGAAATACTGCAACTGGCATACATCTAAGCGGTGAGAAACCTTTGTCCTCCTTCGTCTCCACAATCTGATATAAGTCATTGCTGATGTGCTTTCGTTCCGCTAATTTGCGGTGGTAGTTTTCTAAAACCCGGGAGCATGCGGATCAACCAGAAAGATATGGAGACGAGGGCAAGTGTGGAGTTTCCGGGCAAAGATATTATCCCGAATCCTCTATTGGAAGTGTACTATGAAATTGATGTGCAGTCGACGGCAGCTGCGGTTTGGCCTTGGATCAAACAGTTGGGTTATCATCGAGGAGGCTGGTATATAGATACCAAGTGGGATAAGTATATTCAGAAGTATTTCTGGCCACTGGTTGTGCCCAAGAACGCTCGTGGCTTCTATAAGCCTCCTGCGGACAAGATTCTACCAGAATATCAAAATCTGACTGCTGGTGATCTTATTCCCGATGGACCTCCAAATTCTGCTTATTACCAAGTTGTGGATATAAAGGAAAACCAATTACTTGTTCTCCATGCCACTTCGCATTTTAAGTATATGGCTCCAAACTTTATGTACAAAACAAGATTTGCACCCAAAGGCCAATTTTGTTGGGCATTTTTACTTCAGCAACAAAACAAAGATGTGGTCAGACTGACAAGTTGGTTGCAAGCTGAAGCTTATCCAGAGCTGATGTTCCGCCTCCTCAAACCTTTCTTCAAACTGGTCGACCGTCTACATCAGCAACAGATACTAGTTGGCATAAAGAGACGAGTAGAGAAAAATACTTGATCTCGATTATGAGTCATCGAATAGTCAAGGCCAGCTCCACATTGTCCTTCCCTTGAAAGTAGTCAGGAATAGCGGAAGTGTGCACCAAGAGTTGACGAACGGTTATCTGTTGAAAATGATCTTGCCATTCCATTTGAATAGGCCCCGAAGAATTGTATCATCAAGAAGTCCAGCTATTTGAGGATCCTGGGGCAAAGAATCCTTTGATACATCAATAAGGACAAGCAGTGTATCAAATAACTTGGTCGTACTGGCTATGCAATACTGACTTCCCACCGCCATATCTCCACTGGCTCCACACCAAAGTTCATCATTACAAGAAATGCAGAATGAAGGTGCCAAAACCTCTTGCCGGTCTACAGCCACCGTGATAATATCTTACAGTTCATCCCTTGGCCAATTATCTATTCGACTTCATTTTTCCGGTTGAGTTTAGACGAGCCAATTTCTGATGGGATTATGCTGACTACCACATTTCCCCGTTTGTGACCACCCTCCACATATCTATGCGCTGCAACGATTTGATCTAAAGGGTAAATTCTATCGATAACAGGTTTGAGTTTGCCTGCAATGACCAGGTCTCGGAGAAAGACCAAATCCTCCCGACGCTCGTGTGCTACTCCACCTACTATCTTTCTGCCGCTAGTAATGTTGGCAATGAGCCCATTAATTATTCTATGAAAATTGATAGCCACGCTCTGTAAATAGTAGCCACCTTTCTTCAAGGAACGGATACTGCCCCAAAACGGACTCTTTCCCTGGGTGTCAAATATGATGTCGTAAATCATTCCATTTTTTGTGAAATCCTGTTGCGTATAGTCGATGACATGATCTGCTCCAAGAGATCGAACGAGTTTAGCATTTCCACCACTACATACAGCAGTAACTTCTGCACCGAAGTACTTGGCAAGTTGCACAGCAGATGTGCCGAGGCTTCCGGAAGCTCCATAAATTAACAGATGATCACCCTTCTGGATCCTTCCTTTTCTAAGAAAATGTAAGGCCGTGTGCCCACCAAAAAACACAACCGCTGCCTCTTGGAAGCTTAAGCTATCTGGCTTAATGGCCAGCACGCCATCACTGGGTATACAGATGTATTCTGCATAAGTGCCCCCGTACGAGTTGGTTGATCCCATCACATCGTCCCCTACACGGAATTGGGTGACCTTCTTGCCGATGGCTTCAATTACTCCTGCTATCTCCATGCCCAGGATGGGTTGCTTTGGCGAGATCAATCCGTTCATCAACCGGGCAAGAATCGGTGGTTCAGGCTTGCGCAAACGGACATCACCAGAGCAGACTGCAGTGGCTTGCATTCTAATAAGTACCTCGTTGTCCTTTGGTTTAGGCTTTTCGATTTCTTTGATCTGAAGAACCTCAGGTGGACCATAGTGTTTGTAAGTGGCTGCTTTCATTACTGTGTTTTATTACACATAATACTATCGTGGTCGATCTGATCACATAACCTGTGGAATACATTTTTTTGCAAAGACTTCTCTTTCAATTGAACATCATCCGGAAGTGATTTTGCAAAACTGTAAGTACTTACTGACATCAATATTTAATGAGTCCGAAAATTCATTGCTGCCAATGTAGAATTAAATCCCTTCACCCTTACTGACATTTATCAGTCTTTACCAAAAAAGCAGCGACCCAATTCGCTGAAACTGACCAACGTCATATGAAGTGTTAACCTTCTTTTGTCCATTTGCCGTTGTACTGATAAACCTAGTATTATGAAAAATCCAATCGTCCAAGTCATGATGCTCGCATCCTGCTTTTATCTGAGTTCTTGCGGAATCAATCATGCCCTTATCGTCAATGACAATCAGATCTCCACGCAGGTGCAGCTTAACACAAACAACTTTGAAGTTGTACAAAAAGTGAAGGGGAGTGCCGATGTGGAATATATTCTGACAATAGGTGGGGTCAATCGTAAGCAACTGTACGAAAATGCATACGCAAACATGCTCACCAATGCTGACCTAATGAATGGATCTAAAGCCATAGTTAATGTGCTGACAGAAGAACATCTAGGGGGATTTCCACCTTTTTATTATAGAAGAACCATTACGGTGAGTGCGCATGTCATAGAATTCACGAGATGACTTCGATATCATGTATCCTGGTAATAGTACATGCGCAAACCTCTAGTTGAGGACATCCTGTAAGCGAAGGGATTTACCTGAACTTGCAGATATGTGGCATTTGATATTGGCAGCACTTACCGATAGATCGGAAGAGATAACCAATTGAATTCGTGTCTGAAGAACGCAAGATGAAGTGTTCTCGGCTTGAAGACTTCCCCAAAAATGGTACTGCAATCGCCGATTTATGAATGACATCAAGTATTATCATGAAATATGTTGAGCCTGTACTACCCCATGAAAGATTAGTGGAATGCCCTCTATCATATCCGATCAAGCAACCCAAGTCATAGACCTTAGATTCCCGGTACCACCATCATCACATGACAATCCGAGAAACTGAGATTGTTCATGCCACAATTGCCGGATGTGCTGAAATTCCAGAATGGATCCACTACCTTCATTATTCTATTCGCTTAAAAGTCCAATCCTTTAGGATCCTAAAACCTGGGCGGTAGAATGCATCAATGAACCTACAGGACTCATTTTAGCTGATTCGTTGATCGGCTCTCGTTGTGCAGTAATCCCAGCCTGGATACCTGGACAATGTCCAAACAAACTTTTTATTCGGTCGAAGTTTACTGGGATGACTATGTCTGAGAATGGGAATACAAAGGAGGACAATTTTAACTGAAGATGGACCGGCATTCATTTCTTACTCACAGTCTTAGGAATTACTAGTTTCCAACTTTTATTTTACGCAACCAATATCTCCATTTGTTCGCCAGTGCTATGAGGTCTCTTGATTTTCATACTTAACCTGAAATAGCATTTTATATAAAACGGGTACGAATAGCAGGATTATACTGGTAGCAAAGAGAAGGCCTACCATGATGGATACGGCCATGGGCTCCCACATCAGTCCGCCGCCAAGATAGAGCGGTATCAATCCAAGCGTGGTCGTAAAGGTAGTCAGCATGATTGGTCTAAATCGTTGTTGGGCTGCTGAAACGATGCCATCAAAGGGCGCTCTTCCGCTTTCTTCAATCTCGATCTTTATGCGATCAATCATAACTATGGCATTATTGATAACGATGCCAGCTAAAGATATCATACCCATAAATGCAAAGAATCCAAAAAATGAGCGGAATAGCAGCAGTCCAAATATTACCCCAATAATACCTAATGGAATGGTGGCGAGTACGATAAAGGTTTTTCTGAAAGAGTTAAATTGCAGCACCAGAAGTAGCAAGTATGATAAAACCTGCTAATGGAAATTGTTCAGCGACTGCCCCCATGGCATCACCACTTTCCTCAGACTCACCACCCAACTCATAAGAGTACCCTGGTAGCCAATCATCAGAATGCTGGGAAAGCCATGGTCTCGTTTGACTAGTGATTTCTGGGGCCGTAATTCCTTCGGCTGCATCACAACTGATGGTCAGGGTTCTAAACAGATCGAGATGAAGCAGTTTAGCATAACCCCAGTCAGGTTTGATATTGGCAACCTGCAGAACTGGCACTTTGGCATTTGTACTTTGGGAAAGAATATTGATACCTGATAATGCCCGCACATCCAGGTCTAGGCTATTCTGATTTCGCATCAAGATTTTTAAGTTGTCGTCTCCATCACGGTAGGATCCAGCTACCGCACCATCTAGGTTGGTCTGTAGTGAAACAGCAATGTCCTGATTGGTCAATCCGCCCTGTTCGTCTTGTCGCGATCAATTTCAACAATGAATTTCTTGATTATGGGTCCCCAGTCATCACGGATGTTTTTTGCACCAGAGATGGAATTCATTTTCTGTTTCACAACTTCCATTATCTTAAACAATTCTTCAGGAGATTCGCCAGAAACCCTTATGGCGACATCAGCACCACCACCACCCGATAATAGGCCCATATTTACTATGGTATCTGGTAGATTTTGAAAGCAGTAGTCGTCTAGTTTTCTGATTACCAGCGCATTGTCTGCAAAGCTGGATGTATTCAACAACATATGTGCATAGCCAGAATTTGCTTCTCCCGGCTGGTAACCCAAATCATAAGATTGCGGACCTTCCCCTATGAAAGCCGTCCAGTCGACAATACCACGATCTTGGCCCTCTTTTGTGACCAGCTCCTTGGTGATGAATTCCTCGATTTGCAGAATGACTTCTTCGGTGCGTTCGATTTTAGTGCCCGATGGCAGATTAAGGTCAAGGGGTACTAAATTTCGATCACTATCGGGAAAAAAGATAAAGGGAATTTTTCCAAATAGGCTAAGCGAACCGACGAACAATGCAATGATAAGAGCCGTGAATAGGAGGGGACGTTTAGTGACCACATTAAGATGGATTTGTAATAGGTATTCAATCGGTCGAATAAGTCCGGTGAGCTGTTGGTCTGTCCTTTCTGTTTCGCTTTTATAAAGTAATATCCTAAAAAGGTCACCATAGTCATGGCTAGAATCCAAGAGGATAGCAGGGCTAGGGTGATAACCACGAATAGCGGCCCCATGATTTCATCCATAGTGCTTTCGGCGAGAAAAAAGGATAGAAATGCTGCGGAAGTAGAAGCGACGAAACTAGTAAAGGAATAATCAGTTCTTGACAAGCTTCAACTGCTGCATCAATGGGTTTGGACCCATTTTCCAATTTGACCAACATGGTTTCGGAAACCACAATGGCATTGTCAACCAATAGACCAAGCGCCATAATGAGTGCTGCCAATGAGACTTGTGTTAATCCGACATCCAGCAAATTCATTAGCCAAAGGGTCATAATCATCGCCATAGGTATTAAGCTGGCCACCACAAGGCCTGTGCGAAAACCAAGGAATAGAAGCATGACGGCAAGCACAATGGCCACGGATTGAAAGACATTTCCCAAGAAACCGGCAATCTTCTTATCTACATTTTGATCCTAGGCTGCCAAGTTTTGGCATGCCGGTGTGCCGGAAAACGTTAAAAATATGATCGGCTTCCGTGGAATTCCGGATTCACTGATCCAATTGGCATAATGTTCCGTACTGTCATATTTACTGGTGAAAAAAAAATTGCTCGGTTTATCTCTACTTTTTTAGAAAAAAAAGAAGGTCGTTCAGTGACGAAAAAATGCAACCAGTGCTCTTTACCTAATGAAAATACTGGCCCTAGCAGGCTGAGTCTATGTATCAACGTGCTCATTATTCTATTGGGTTGAGAATTACTTTGATCGCCAGCATATGTGAGGTTCATCATGAGTGCGAGAGATCAAAAGAATTACAGGTTGATCGCAGATTCGCATCACCTTGAAGCTGTTGTGTAATAGCGGAAGTTAGTGCCTTGAGTATTAACCTCAAGCAGCATCTATTTTGTCTATTGATTAGGAAGGTTGTCTAAAAAATCTTAGATTAAGGCTGCCTCCCAGCATCATCTCTCTACTCATACACACTCAATGAAGAATCTTCTGATTATCATCGCTGTCCTTATTGCAGGTAATACACTTTCTGCTCAGTCTAGAAGCTCACAACGAATTCCTTTGATCGGATCTCAGGCCCCAGCGTTCAAGTCTTCGTCGACCAATGGACCTATTGCGTTTCCGGCAGATTTTAGTGGCAAATGGAAAATATTATTCGCCCATCCTAGAGATTTTACCCCCGTTTGCTCTTCTGAGATTCTTGACCTAGGTTACAGGCAAGATGAATTTGCAAAGCTGAATACTCAGATTGTGGTCTTGTCGGTGGATAGGATGGTGTCACATCAGAGTTGGAAAGCAGACCTGGAAGAAATAGATTTTAAAGGACGAGGTAAGGTGAAAATTGGATTTCCGTTGGTCGTTGACAGCACATATGCCATTGCCTACAAGTATGGTATGGTAGACACTGAGAACAATCCCAAGCAAAGCGTCCGAGGCATATTTTTTATTGATCCGGAGAATAAAATTAGGGCTTTCCAATTCTATCCCAGCGAGGTTGGAAGAAATACCGATGAGATCTTAAGGACTTTGACAGCCCTTCAAGTACATGACCAAAATAAAGATATGCTGCTACCTGCTAATTGGCGGCCCGGTGATGACTATATGAAGGCATTCTTGACTCCAGTAGATAAAGAGGAATTGAAGAGACCGGATTCGGATTTATATTACATTAATTGGTATATGATTTTTAAAAAGGCAATATGATCTAATGATAGATCTGTTATCAACTAGTACAAGTTTGACCACATGAGCCTAATGAAACCTGGCCTACTATCTATCCTCATATTATCTGCAGCCATTTTGAGCGGTTTTGCTCAAGGGGGTACATCTAAGATCGAAGGATACATTTATAATCCTGACAACACACCTTCTGCGTTTTCCACTGTGGTGCTAATGAATAAGGACTCTGTATTTATGGATGGCACGATAAGTGAGACAGATGGTTCTTTTTTGATCGAGGATTTGGCAGCAGGTAATTACTTGATTATGGTCAGAAATATAGAATTTAAAACATTTGTTTCGAATCTGATAGCGCTTGAGGAAGATGGACAATTTGTGTTGGATCGTATCCAACTGGAACCGAGCGTCAACACACTTGATGAGATTGTGATTAGGGGAGAAAGGGCAATATTGGAAATACATCCGGATAAAATGGTTTACAATGTGGGGAATAGTGTCAATGCTTCCGGAAATAATGGCTTAGAATTGTTGAGTAAATCTCCAGGGGTCTTAGTAGACATGGATAACAATATTCTTCTACAGGGGAAATCTGGGGTGCAGATTTTTATTAATGGCAGACCCTCTCGCATATCAGGTAGTGACTTGACAAATATGTTGGAAGGGATGCGGTCGGAGAACATAGAATCAATTGAAATTATATCCAATCCTTCTTCACGGTTTGATGCAGAAGGTTCAGGTGGGATCATTAACATTGTTCTGAAGAAGAACACCAAGATCGGATTCAATGGAAATATCATAAGCAGCTATTCTAGTGGATTAAGGGCGCGGTCTAGTGTTGGCACCAGTTTGAACTATAGCGGTGAGAAGATCAATGTTTTTACTAGTTTCAATTTGTCGGACAATGATTTTTTGGAAATCCGTAATGAGTCCATGCTGCGCCGAGATTTCCTATTGGACATGGATTCTAGAACTACGATAAATAGAAGGGGTATAAATTTTTCAGGTGCACTAGATTACCAGGTAGGCGCAGAACAGTCTTTAAGTGTTGATGTTAGAATATTTTCCAACGATAGACATGAAATATTGGGCAGCGATACCTATATTTTTGATGTGAAGGAGGTCATTGATCCAGAGTTACTGGTTGCGGAGGCGATCGATAATGCCCAAAGTGCCAACTATAATGGTAATGTACATTATAGTTTTAATCCGAATAAGAGCTCAAGTCTAACTGCCGATGTTAGCTTCGGCAAATTCTCATCTGACAGGAAAACGCTGCAACCTAATCTGTATTATAATGAAACCGGATCAGAATTGTTGCGCTCGGTCAACAGCGAGTTTAATTCCAACACTGATATTGGTCTTATGTCGGCGCAAATTGATTATGAGAATAAATTAGAAAACTATTCCATTTCGACCGGAGCCAAGTTCTCTTACATTCAAACGGACAACCAGCTTGCATTCTATGATCTATTGAAGGAAGATCTGATATTGAATGTTAATCGAAGCAATGATTTTGCCTATTTGGAAAAGGTTGCTGCCGCATATGCGATTGTTACAGCAAAACCCACCAAGACCTTATCTTTGAATGCCGGTCTTCGTATTGAGAATACTTCTTCTCTTGGAGAATTGGAAAGTGCCATTGTGACTGCAGATGATGTGGTAGCCAGAAACTATACTTCTCTTTTCCCAAACGTGAGTGTAGCCTTTGATAACCAGGGTGATCATACCTTTAGCCTTGGTATCGGAAGGCGGATTACCCGGCCAAATTATCAGGATTTGAATCCTTTTGAACGCAAATTGAGTGAACTCGCAGCTTGGAGGGGTAATCCTTTTCTACAACCGAATTACATCACAAATTATCAAATGAGCTATTCTTTCAAGAGGAAACTCGTATTGTCTAATACCTATAGTGTTACTAGCAATTTCTTTGCTAATATATTTGAGGTGGTAGGCGACAAAGGTAATGTGATTATTCCCAGGAACATGGATAAAGTGACAAGCAACGGACTGTCCATTAGTTATCCTCAGAAAGTATTTGACTGGTGGGAATTTTCCACATTCTTACTTTATAATTATACGACCTACAACGGGGACATTGAAGGTACCAACATCAGTTTGGACGCAAATATTATTAATTTCAGATGGCAGAATAAGTTACAACTTCCATTAGACGTTACCATGGAATTGTCCTGCTTTGCATCGAGTCCGTGGATCTGGAGGGGTACGGTTTATGTAGATGGAAACTATCGCATAAATATAGGCTTTAGGAAAGAGTTTTTTAATAAAAGGTTCTTACTGCAATTGAATGCCAATGACCTTTTCAATTCGGGCAGTGTATATTATTATGATAGTGATTATGGTGGAATGATTATTAACGGGGACATTAATTTTGATGGACGTAGAGTGGCTCTGAGCGCGACTTATAAACTAGGAAATAGCAAGGCAAAGTCTAGGAGGGGAAGATCAGCAATGGATGATGAATTGAAAAGGATTTCCGAATGAGAAAGAGGGTATCCCCATCAGTTACCGTATCCAGTAGCCTCGGCTTTTCACATCTTGCGACAAAATCCAGCAGTCTTTAATATTGATTTTTTGGTTCGTTAATTCGTTCCTTCTTTGCCAGCTAGCGTAAGAATGATAGGTAATCATTGAGCTAACCATTAATAGTGGCTACAGATCCTTCTTGTATCGTTCCACCATTTCCTCCTGACTTTCAGATGGGATCGTCTTAGTGCCGAGTTGATCACTTAACATTGTTCCAATGGTCGGAAATCCAGGCCTGTCGATGCGGTAGGTATCTTTCCAAAGTTCTGATCGCATCAATGCCTTGGCGCAATGAAGAAAGACTTCTTCAATCCCGATTTTAAGACAAGCCTTGGGTGGATGCTGCTCTTCTGAAAACAGGTGGAGGGTTGTGGCATCGGTAGTGATGAGGCCCCGACCATTTATTCTCAAGGTCTCATCAATTCCTGGGATAAGGAACAGGCAACCAACAGCACCTGTATCAACAATATTCATGAGACTGTCTACCCGATTGTTTCCCTTGGCATCTGGTATGATCAAAGTTTGGTCATTGATGATTTTGACAAATCCAGGTTTGCCGCCCCGAGGGGAGGCATCCACTTTACCGCTGCGATCGAAAGTGCTCAACACCAAGAAAGGTGAGCAGGCAATAAAATGCTTAGCATGCTTTTCCAATTGGTACAGCACCTTATCTTTTGCCCGTCCTTTGGGCCAGCCATATATGGCTCGTAACTCCTCAGTATTGCTGATGGTCATAGGTTCTGACTTTTGTTGATGGTAGAAAGTTAGACATTTTAAATGCTCAGTGCACCCACATTGGTAGTTTCAGCTTTCTGTTTGGCTCAGTGCTATACTTTCTAAAGATTCCAAGTGTAACTGGGAGTGTCAGATTCCCGCCGAATCCACCAAATATGCCGGCATGGACTCTTGAATTTGACTCACTCATTGCCAGCTTTTACTTATCTTCTCGGCCTAAATCTTTTAATATGCACAACGTAATTCTTCTCTTTCTATATGTGGGGGGTATGGCCACGTTCATGCCACAAGACAATTGGCAGCATCTCTTTAATGCGAAAAATTTGGAAGGTTGGGAAGTGAAAGGTGCAGCGGAAAGCAACTTTTTTGTCGAAGATGGCATACTGGTGGCTGAAACAAAGTTGGGCTTGCCCAATACATTTCTAGCGACCACTAAGGAATACGAAGATTTTGAGCTGGAGGTGGAATTTTGGGTGCCCGACGGTATCAATACGGGCGTACAGATCAGAAGCGATGTTTATAGTGCTGAGACCACTACACCTTATCTGAATGGTAAACTTGAAGCCAGTGAGCGTACTTGGGAAGCAGGGCGCGTACACGGCTATCAGATTGAGATCGATCCGTCAGCGCGCGCGTGGACCGGTGGTTTCTACGAGGAGGGTGGTCGTGGTTGGTTGGTACCGCTTTCTGACAATGAACAGGCTAGACAAGCATTCAAGAATAACGACTGGAATCATTTTCGCATCATGGCCGATGGTAAGCATTTCAAATCTTGGATCAACGGGGTAATGGCAGTAGATACCCATGATGACATGGCTGTATCGGGCTTTATTGCACTACAACTTCATAGCATCAAAAATCAAGAACAAGAGGGCAAGCAAATTCGCTGGAGAAACATCCGTATCAAAGAGCTTTAGAAGCATCCTCATCGGGTTAATCGCCGTGAGTACAGCTTATGTTATTTTTAGATAATCATTTTGATTACAGAGCACATTTCTACTGAATCGTGTTATTTTGGTTCGACAGATCCGTTGATGAAGCATACATCAATCTAATCCAGATGGAGAGGGACTGTAGATTCCAAACGACAAATACATGCATAAGCACAAAAGGACTAGGCTATTGATTATTTTAGGCGGTCTGCTGTGGGGAATTCCGCTATTTTCCCAATTGTTATTACGTGTTTCCACAGATACGGAGGACATCTTAAAAGGTTTAGGAGCTGCTTTCTTGATTTCCGCTTTGTTTGTACAGCGCAAAATGGAGAGAAGGGTTGGAGCAGAATAAAGTGTATCCTTCCGAGCTCAACCCTTTTCCTTTAGTATAGAAAGGACCACATCATGATAGGGGCTACTTAGTATTTGGTGGAGTATTTGTTTATAAAAGGCTCCTTTTTTCTTTGCGTTTGGAGAGTTAATTTAGGAATCATACGATTTGATGTAATCTGCACGAAGTGATACCTATACCGTATGGTTGCTATATGCTATAGAAGACCTACTCATTTCAGATACTCACTGGTTTTGTTTTTGATCAACCAAAATATTTCACCACCAGGATTTACGATGCCGTCATGCGTGTTGGTAAAAATGATGAACCCTATTTTGGTATCTGGATGAATGAATAGGGTAGTGGCGGTTCCTAATTCTAATCCACCAGTGTGTCCATACCAGCCCCCCAGGTATTCGTTCCAAAGTAGGCATTTTCCGCTGGCCATATTCTGGATCTCCAATGCACTACGTACAGATGCTTCGTGTATAATACGTGTGCCATCATATGTACCATCGTTGAGATAGCAGAGTGCAAAATAGCTGAGGTCTTCCAAGGTTGATTTTATCCCACCAGCAGCATATACCCTATTGTCGAAATGGGTGCTTGCTTTCCCCTGTTTATCGTAGAGCAATGCGATCCCATCGCGATCTAAATCAGCATAATTATAGCTTGTGCTATGCATATTCAATGGAATAAAAATATGCTCCTTACAATACGTTCTAAAATCCTGGCCGCTTAATTCTTCTACGATATAGGCAGCGACGCATGTCCCTATATTTGAATAGTTTTCAAAAGTACCTGGCTCAGTGAGTTGCCACAAATGGCTGTCGAAATTGCCTCCATTGGTAATCAGATACTGCGGGACCCACTCACTGGGGGGCGGTCCCATATCGGCTTCAAACGGATTCCACATTCCGTTCTGACTATTAAACATTCCGGGTTTGGATAACCCGGATGTATGAGTAAGCAACATCCTTGCAGTTATTGGAATATCAGGAAATTGCGGATGTCTAAATAGGATTGGCAAATAATTGTTGATGTCTTCATCCAGATGCAACAAACCCTGTTCTTCCAGTTGCATTATGGCGGTCACGATAAACAGTTTCGAGATTGAGCCAATGTGATACATGGTTTCACCATCAACTTCGATTCGCTTTTCTTGGTCCGCATATCCCAGGTGCCTTTGCCATTGTATGCCATCTTCGTTAAAAATACAAGTAGATAAAGAGGGCAGATTTCCGGTGATATATAGTTGTTCTAATTTCGCATCTATATCTATTCTAATTGCTTCCTTTTGGCAACCTGCCAAAATGATACATGCACTTAGGGTGATGGCAATATATACTCGGCACTCAGATTTCATAACCAATGGATATTTGGAAACCGGCATTTTTGGTTTTATGCGTATCGTAGTACATGTTTGTCCAATTTCTGGGCATCACAAACACATTGCAGAGCCCGGCAAATAGTCTGACTTGCAGCGATAGGTATCGATCCTTGATTCGATGTGTGTACTCAATTCCAAGATGAATTCCTGCATCGAAGTCCTTTACTGAAATTAGTTTTGTTGTATAATTTGAGGCATTCGCCAACGTCACTTTTTTAAATCCATTAATGCGATAGGCTCCATATCCTCCCCAATGGATGTACCCTTTTGACTTGTCCCTTTGCAAGTAAGTATAGGTAACGGATAGAGGGACTTCTACGTAATTGATTTTGACTCGATAATGGTTGTCTTCATACATCCTTTGTCTAAAAGCTACCCCTTTTTGAGTAAAACTGATTTCCGGTTGTATACCTAACCTACGAGTCAACTCATACCGGCGAAACACACTTACATACCATGCAAACAAAGGGATTTGTGGACTGATTTGTATCCATGCGATGTCATATCCTACATAAGGCCTCAGATCAATTTCATAGCCATCATATGGTATCGGCGGGCCACCCACGTGGTAGAATGTTGAAGTGGTTGATCCCATCCTAAAACCATACTGCGCTTGCGTCGTCATGGGAATGAGAAGTGAGATGAATAAACAAATACATCCTATTTTTCTTTGTTGAAAAATCTTCGATGTTATAGACTGCATCAAATCCATTTCCGTAACTCTGATTGTCCAGTGTCTCTTCTCTACCTAGATGATACTATTAATGTTGTTGACGAAAACCTATGACTTGGAATCGCCATCTCGGTGATGTTCATCATTCAAGGGATCAAGATATACTCTGGAAGGCTAATCTTACAGAGCTCTTGGTCCTAGTAGGAAAGAAGAAATGCTGCTTCTATGTGTGGCTATGTCTAAGAGATAACATACACGTTAGAATACAAAGCCTTCATTGTGCTCTTTAATAAGTTCTGCTAATTGTTCATAATTAATATGCTGCACGGCAACCTGCTCATGAATGCCCATCACAGCAGCTAGCGCAGCGGCTTGACCAAGCATCATAAACTGCGGTTCCATGCGGATGGACCCATGTGCAACATGGCTCGCTGAAAGACATACAGGTACAAATAGATTTTCAGTCTCACCAATTTTTGGAACGATGGATCTATAGGATATTCCGTAGGGTCTGGGAGGGACTCTCCAAATTACACCTTCTCGATGAACGTGTCCTTCTTCATTGATAAACATTTGCACAACGTGCGAGTCCATGCCAAACGATGCTTCTGCTACAGGGTCGTTCACTTCGATGGAACCTTCAGCATGATGTTGGGTCATTACATAGTCAGAGACCATTCTTCTAGCTTCTCTGATATAGATTTCGTAGGGCCAGCCTCCATTTCTAATAAACTCATCTTTGGCTAATCCGTACTGACTCACCTCATCCCGAATGGCCCGGGGAACTCTGGGATGATTTGCCAGCGTCCAGATGATTCCCTGCTCATACTTAGTTTGTCGCTCGATGATTTGGGCACGTGTTGCATAGTCACCAGTTGGGAATCGCCAATTCAACATAGCCCCATCCGTTGAAAAGCTATGCAGGGAATTGATGTCGTATTTGTTGTTGGGCAGTGGTTCTATTTTTAATGGGAGACGCTCATCGCCTGCTTCAAATATTCTAAATAGCAGTTCAAATTCATTTTCATCATAACCAGCAGGTTTTAAAAATGGAATCTTATTATCCGGATCTTTGGAAACGCATAGTCGGTAGGTATAGGCT
>JABDMH010000107.1 GCA_013001595.1 Saprospiraceae bacterium
AATCGGAGGGTTTGGCAGACGAAAATGGTTCTGTGGGTGAGCCTGACCAACATCTTTCTGACAATAAATTGCATTAGCAATTTTTAAAGTGACTGTCAGATTAAGTACTGGTTATTACAACTAATTGCAGGCAACTGCGCTGCAGTGACAATACTTAATTCATTTTACGCATACGCAGATTCTCAGGCGTGATTTCTAGGTATTCATCCTCACGAATATACTCCATGGCCTCTTCCAGCGAAAAATCAATCTTGGGTGCAATTTTCGCAGCATCATCTGATCCTGAAGCGCGCATATTCGTTAGCTTCTTGCCCTTGATGACATTGATTTCTAAGTCATTGTTTCTAGTGTTTTCCCCAATCACTTGACCTTTATAGACTTTTTCTCCAGGATCGATGAAAAACTTGCCCCGATCCTGCAGACGATCAATGGCGAATGCTAGTGCTTGTCCTGTCTCCATAGAAACCAAAGACCCTTGAAACCGTCCGTCGATCTCTCCTTTGAACGGAGCATAATTCTTAAAACGATGGGTCATTACCGCTTGTCCAGCAGTAGCAGTAAGAATACGACTTCTAAGGCCGATCAATCCACGTGAAGGAATATCAAATTCTAGATGCTGCAGATCACCCTTTGGTTCCATTTTTTCTAAAATACCTTTCTGCTGTGTGACCAATTCAATGGCTTTACCAGCGTAAGTCTCAGGCACGTCAATGACCATGTGTTCAACTGGCTCATGTTTCTGTCCATTGATCTCTTTGACAATGACCTGAGGTTTTCCCACCTGTAACTCATATCCTTCTCGACGCATGGTCTCTACTAGTATAGAAAGATGAAGTACCCCCCGACCATATACGTTGAACTTGTCTTCGCTTTCGGTTTCCTCCACCCGTAATGCAAGGTTCTTCTCTGTTTCTTTAAATAGTCGATCCCGCAAGTGCCTTGAGGTCACGTATTTACCCTCCTGACCATAGAAGGGAGAATTATTGATCGTAAATAACATACTCATCGTCGGTTCATCCACTTGAATTCTTGGTAGAGGCTCCGGATTTTCTACGTCGGCAAGCGTATCGCCGATTTCGAAATCATCAACACCCACCAATGCACAAAGGTCGCCACTGCGCACTTGGTTTACCTTTGTTTTTCCCAATCCTTCAAAAACAAAGAGCTCTTTGATGCGAATCTTTTTGGTCGAGCTATCTTTTCGACAGATGGCATAGTCTGTTCCTTGCATAAGATCTCCACGATATACACGACCTATGGCAATCCGACCAATAAAACTGGAGAAATCCATTGATGTTATTTGCATTTGCATTGGACCCTCTATATAGGGAGCTGCTGGTATCTGATCGATGACACAATTTAGGAGTGGTGTAATGCTGTCTGTTCGCTGTCTCCAATCGAAACTCATCCATCCTTCCTTGGATGAACCGAATAATGTCTCAAAATCAAGTTGATCTTCAGTAGCATCCAAGTTAAACATTAGATCAAAGACATCACCTTGCACAGTTTCCGGATCACAGTTCTCCTTGTCTACCTTATTTATTACCACGATTGGTTTTAGTCCAAGTTTGATGGCCTTGCTCATGACAAAGCGTGTCTGTGGCATCGGCCCCTCAAAGGCATCGACTAAGATCAATACTCCATCGGCCATCTTTAAAACACGTTCTACCTCTCCCCCAAAATCAGCGTGACCTGGTGTATCAATAATATTGATCTTGACATCCTTATAGTTTACCGAAACATTCTTTGATAAGATCGTGATTCCACGCTCTCTTTCCAGTTCATTGTTATCCAGGAGAAGCTCCTGCGACTCCTTGTGGTCATCGGTCACTTTACATGCTTCGATGATGCGATCAACCAAAGTGGTCTTGCCATGGTCCACGTGTGCAATGATGGCTATGTTTCGAATTTGTTGCATATCTCTCGTAACTAGTTCTTAAAAAGGAGGCGCAAAGGTAGAACTAATTGTCAGTTGATCGTTATGGGACATTTCGAATAATCATCAAGCACATCGATAGGAGGATTTTGAAAGATCAACTGTGAGTAGTTCGCTGCTTCTTTCACCCTCATACATCACCAAAAATGCTGGCTATAATGAGGTCATACTAACCCACCCACCTGCATGACTCTCTCCCGTCTCACTCCCCGTGCTCCACTCTTCGAGATCGATCAATCACGCTTTTTGGCTTGTCTATGAACAAAAGGTAGCGGACCAAGGCGAGCCAATAATTAAACATCCTTCAGTGCATTTTGCAATAGTGTTCTAAAAGCATTTTTCGAAGTATGAATATTGGAATCGATGTCTTGCATTTGGAATGCGATGAATTTATCTGTCTTTGCCACATCTCCTATTTTATTGGCTTTATTATTTGTTTTTAATGATTAAATGCTCAGGAACATCACATCTGGCAACGCATTAATCTTGGAAGTGGTGGTGCATTTAGCACTATTGAAGAAGTTGATCCAACCGGAATGTATTTTGCATAATGTGCAAAAGTATGGGATGGATTTTCTTTTTATCGGTATAAATACCACCCATTTTTAAATACTACTGCTCACCAAACATGTTCAATGTACTTACAAAATAGCAGGCTCTCAGTAATGTTACATACGAATCTATCCATACAAATATTCGAATCTACTCTCATCCCGATATGGATAGACATCAATGATCTCTTTGCGATGTAGGCGTTGCTGCATATTTCGCCAAAATTTAATGCGGTAGAGATTTCCATGGAGTCTAAAGAACACATCTCGCAGTGTCGGATTTCCGATTAGGAACCGTGGAAACTCTTCAGGAAAGATATCATTTGATGCAACGTGGTAGTAGGGCTCGGCCGACATCTCTTCATATTCATTACGGGGCTCCGGGATCATACGAAAATTGTAGTCGGTCAGAAATCCAATTTCATCATAATCATAAAAAACCACTCTTTTCAGACGTGTTACACCGAAATTTTTAAGCAACATATCTCCCGGGAAAATATTCACGGCTGCCAGTTCCTTGATGGCTTTACCGTAGTCATTGATCACCATCGTTGCTTCGTCCTTCGTTGCATCTTCTAAATATAGGTTTAGAGGTGTCATCTTTTTCTCTACATACAGATGGCTTATCTCGATTTCTTTTTCTGTAAGCTTGACTTTCGATGGTGCATCTCTTAGCAACTCTTCCAGTAATTCATGTGAAAATCTTGCTCGTTCGAAAACCAAATTGGCAAATTCATATGGATCAGTCATGCGCCCCACCCTGTCGTGTTGATTTACCAATTCATAGGCTCTTTTTACTTCTGCTTGGGTTACTTGTTTGGGAGGGGAAAATCTGTCTTTAATAATTTTAAATACAACATTATAACTAGGTAAGGTGAATACATGCATAACCATGCCCTTAATTCCAGGTGCAATGACATATTTATCCGAAGATCTGGCCAGATGCCTTAAAAAATCCCGATAAAAAACTGTTTTGCCATGTTTCTCAAAACCGATAGAATTATAAAGCTCTCCTAAGCTTTTACTCGGTAGGAATGATTTTAAAAAGTCAACCATTTCGCTAGCGATGTCAACATCCACTAGAAAATAAGAACGATTGTAGCTGAAGATCGAGCTCACATCTAGGTCATCGACAAGCAGCGAATCAACGAAAATGCCATCTTCATGATGCAATAGTGGAATTACGAAAGGAAAAACTTCACCGGGAGAATATAGTCGTCCAACGATGTATGCGCCTTTATTTCTAAAGAATACTGCCTTCAAGGTTTGCACCTGAAAATGCTCCATTTGAATATCACGAGATACAAAATGGTCCACAAAATGCATGGCCAGCTGATCAATGTCGTGCGGTAGGTCCTGCCAAGGGGCATCAAATCTATAGCGCTTTAGGATGGAGCGAAAAAGAAATGTCCAATCGCCGTCGATACTGAGGGAATGAAATATGGGCTCGGTAGATTTGAACTCTCGATAAGTAGCGGTTGCATGTACAAACATATTATGCACATCGGCACTCAGGCCAATGTGACTGTGTCTGTATACTGAATTGTAGAATGTTTCTGCAATATTACGTGTATTGGCATTTTTCGTTTCGTTGGTAAAATACTCTTTGATGGCTTTCCAAACTTGATCATCTGTTGCCTTGTCTCCAAGCAGTTCCAGAACCTGTTGGGTGGTGGTTCCCACAGCATCTCTATAGAACGTATTGCGTTCCTTTGCATCAGATTGAATACCATGCCAGTCACGTTGCTCGAATCGAATAGATGCTCTTTTAGTAATGCGTTTAAAGAGGTAATAGTAGTTATGGTAGGCCACTAAGATCTTGTGGGCAGCGTCATAGGGTAGCAATTTTTCAAACATCGGCTATTGGCATCATTTAAACCGGACTACTTACTAGAATATCTATCAAGGGCTGAATAAGCTGCAAAATAGTCAATACACTGAATTTTCTGACCTCAACAAGGTGGATTCAATAGTTCGGATTTAACGCCCGCTAGTATTGATAGTTGGGTATTATATTCAGTAGGACTCGCATAGGCTTTTACTCGGGGAGGTTAGAGCTTGCAAATCCCAGGCCACATAGGTTATTTGTCAATCCTCAATACCGCTGGGATAGCTTGGTCAGGCATGGGCATCATGATGGGGTTTTAAATCGTTATTTAGCATAATCTGATTTGATTACTTTTGGCCTCACTAAATACTAGATCAATGAGTTGGCGTTTTATCCTGCTGTGTGTCCTTGGATTGGGTGCGCTCAATGCTTGCAACAAAGACGATGATGATGCAGAACCTCAGCTCCCACCAGCAGAGCAGTTAGCCATTGACATCAAGGTAATAGAGGACTACTTAGCTGCTGAGGGGCTTAGTGCTGAAAAGACTTCCTCAGGTCTACATTACATCATTAAAGAGGCGGGTGATGGCAATCATCCATCACCCACAGATTCGGTTGAAGTGAAGTATACGGGATATCTCACTGATAAGACTCTTTTCGATCGAACCCTCCCGGCTCAGACTGTAGTATTCAGCTTAAGTAGGGTTATTCCTGGATGGACTGAGGGAATTCCACTCTTAGAGACAGGTGGAGGCAAAGGCACATTATTACTGCCATCGCACCTTGGATATGGCAACAATCCTCCACAAGGATCTGTAATTGGGAGAAATGAGGTGTTGATCTTCGATGTGACTTTACTCTCTATCAAGTGAGTAGATTCATGGCGATGGATTGCTGATCGCTGCATGTACTTCATTGATATCCTCAAGCATTTCACTCGTGAATTCAACATTGATACTCGAGATGTTTTCTTCCAGCTGTTCTAGGTCTGTAGCACCTATGATGTTGCTGGTCACAAAAGGTTGGGCGTTAATAAAAGCCAAACTTAATCGTGTCAGGGATATGCCGTATTTGTCGGCAATGGCTAAATAGCGCTCAGTCGCTTCCCAGGCACTTGCGCTGTTATATCTGCTCAGGCCCTTAAACTGATTGATGCGGTTTTCTGGCTTATCCTCTTTCCTATGGTATTTTCCAGATAAAAGCCCAAAGGCCAATGGAGAATAGGGCAAGCATCCTACGTTTTCACGCATTGAGATTTCGGCCAGTCCGACCTCGTAGCTCCGATTGAGTAGATTGTAGGGGTTTTGAACAGATATTATCTTTGGTAATTTATGGTTCTTCGCTTCCTCCAAGAAGCGCATGGTTGCCCAAGGTGTTTCATTACTCAAACCAAAATGTCTGATTTTGCCCGACTTGATCAATTGATTTACTGATTCCAGAATTGATCTAAAGTTGTCTTCCCAGCGTTCATCAGCCTGATGACGATAACCAAGTTTTCCAAAAAAATTAGTGTTTCGTTCTGGCCAATGTAATTGGTAGAGATCCAAGTAATCTGTTTGCAATCGAGTCAAACTGTCGTTTGCAGCTTGCTCCAGGCTAGCGCTGGTAAAATCCATAGGTTGTCGCACCCAAGTGATGTCAGCTCTTGGACCAGCAATCTTACTGGCAATGATTAAATCCCCCCTTTTCCCGCGCTTTTTTAGCCATGTACCAATGTATTTTTCTGTCAGTCCCTGGGTTTTTGGACGAGGCGGTACAGCATACATTTCTGCAGTGTCGATAAAATTGATACCAGCATTTATGGCATAATCGAGTTGTGCATGGGCTTCAGCTTCACTATTTTGTTCTCCCCAGGTCATCGTACCCAGGCATATCTTGCTAACTTTTAGATCGGTATCATTTAGTGTTTCGTAAAGCATTTCGTCTTGTTTTATGTGGATCAGGTCTAAAACATCATTGCTCTAGAACCTGCTTTTTATTACTTGAATGGCCAAAAAAAACTGCATCATACGGATACGATGCAGTTCTTACAGTCTATAATTACATTCTTTACATTTCCGGTAGTGGGTCCTTCCTTAATTCTACTGTCCGGAGAATGGCTGTCTGCATGCCAGGCACCTGAGAACCATCGGGATAGACTAATGCTATGCCAATGGTGTTTTGCCCCATAGGCAAACCCTCGATAAAATACGGCTGCCAGGTGTCCATGATGGTCACCTCTCCATTGATTTGGACTTTTACTTTGTAATCCTCTCCGATTTTAGCATTGACGGGATAAAAATCCAGCATCACCTTCTTCGTGTCTTCACCAACATAGGTGCCTTTTGGTCGGCTATAGAATAGTGTAGGGCCTGTGATATCTTCTTCTGCTACAATCGAACCATCTTTGACCGTGATTCTTTTAGCAATATGGGCATCTGGTGTCTTTATGCTCTCATGATAAGATCTTGAGAGAAAGGCCAAGAGGTTGTGTTGCCCGTCAGCTACATCATGTTCGAATGTCGAAGTATATTTAGCCGCATATGGTTGAGAATCTATGATCAAGTGAATGTGTTGTCCCTTACCAGAATTCGCGCACATTTTTTGCGCTGCATCTGGAGTTTGCTCACCTAATTTATACTCCTCAGACGTCACTTTAAAAGAAAAGCTCCCATTCTGATAATTCATATCGCTCAACTTTGCATCTTCAAATGCTGGTGAATTGGTCATAGGTGATAAGGGATACTTCCTATCTTCCATAGAAGGCATCTCAGCTGCTTTATCCTCATTGTTCGTTTGCTTTGAACCGCAACTCATCCAGAGCATAACAGCGATTAGGGTGAGGAAAGAATAATTTCTAACTTTCATGATCTTTTTCATATTTCAATTTGATACAACGATTTCAAAAGTAAGATTTATTAACCATATCCCTAAGGGGCTAAAGAAATAAACAGCTTGAGTTCCAAAGCGCTAGATCGTCGTCTGTGTCTAGGTGAGGTGGTAAGAAGCCACTGGAGGATGAGGTTCACCGGGATCAAAGTAGCCAGGTGCGAGGAGAACAATTGAATTGAAAAGGCAACAAGACCTAAAGATATAGGACATCAGGGCAAGCTGCGCATTTTTTTGGAGTCCCTGTTCATAGGCTAACGAAACAAGTATTGCGAATTGGTATCTTCGAAAACAGAAACTGCAAATTCAGACCATCCAACTTTCGAGTTGACGCATCCCACCCTCTTGGATTGTCCCTCATGTGGGACCTTCGTCAGTGCCAAGGACCTAGATATGGTCAAAGGATTAGGGCAATGTAGCCAGTGTGCCCATACTTTCGACATATCTCAGGAGATAAAAAAAGATCCGCTGAGAAGGCCGGAGATTATAATGCCGCAAGGTATTGAAATGCTCAAGTTAAGGCGATCGTTGGAACTCGTGGTCGACTGGTATCATGCTACACCCAAACGGGGTATTATTGGTCTTATATCGGGATCCTTTTTTTGGAACCTGCTGCTGATTCCCATGATCATATGGATGGCATTGTCCGGACATTTTCTAATGCTCTTGTTTTTCTCGGGTCATGTGGTCACCGGAGCCCTACTCCTGCTATATCTGACGGCCAAGCTCTTCAATAAAACAAGGATAACGGTAGGGTCTGAAGGTATTCGGATAGAGCATCACCCAATCAAGACACCTTGGAACCGCTCTCAGTTTATTGGCAAAGATTCCATTCAACAATTATTCGTAAGTAGATACAGAGAGAGATTACAACCGAAGTCAAAAAAGACCTTAGAAGCCTATGCCTTGTCGGCGGTGCTATCAAATAATAAGGCGATTGAACTTGTTCGTGGTCTTAATAAAGAAACACAGCTATACCTGGAGCAAGAGATTGAGCGATATCTGGGTATTCAAGATGAGGTGGTCCCAACGGAAATAGATCGGACCAGATGAAAGCACAAAAATCAGCATATGGTCAAGTTGGAATGGGGGTTGATCAACCCCTGCTTTTGGACTGTCCCGCTTGTCATTCATTTATTAGTCAGGGCGACATAAACGAGCAAAAATCCATTGCCTCTTGCAGCCACTGTGATCATGTTTTTCAAATAGATGATGCCGAAAACTGGGACCCATTCGGGCCATCATTGTCTGCGCAACCTACCGGAATCGAGGTGCTTAGACTTCGATCTATGCTTGAGCTAAGGATCAAGCATTTGCAAAGTGTTGATCGAAAGGAGCTCGGGTTTCTGGCCTTTTTCTCGCTCCTTTGGAATGGAGCCCTACTTCCCTTTGTTTTCAATATTATCAGCTCTGGGACTTGGATTTTGCTGCTGTTTATAAGTGTTCATCTTGTTGCCGGCATCAGTATGTTGTGGTACCTGCTAACTAGCATTTTTAATACAACAAGTATTGATGTTACAAAGCAGCAGGTGCGGATTTCGACGAGTCCGATTACATTACCAGGCACCAATGAAGTAATCATACAAACCCCGGAAATAGACCAACTTTTTGTCAGCACGACGAAAACGAATTCACCGGGTGGCAATTATGGTTTGTATTTGTTAATGAAAAATGGGAAAAAAATTAAGTTGCTGGACAAGTTGAATCGAACAACTTTGATGCAGATAGAACAGGAAATCGAAAAGTATTTGGAGATTTCAGATCGCCCTGTACATTGAAATCTAAAGTCATTCACTGCATGGTTTTTGAGACAACCGAAAATTCTTCCTGAATTATATGGCGATTATCTTTTGCATCTACAAACAGCATAAGGATCTGATATTTACCCACATTATCTCCAGTTTTAAATTGAATTGTCTGCCCTCGGTTCTGTCCTACATCTTCCATCACATCCCAGTACAAAAGGGGACTAATGGCCGGTACATTTGGTAGGGAGAAGGACCGGACAGGTAGCTCAAACGGCAATTGGAAACCGTACTTTTGCAAGTTTCCAACACAAACTTCAGATGGAGGGCTGTAAAGAGGATCTACCATCTCTATATCAATGATGCCGCCGGAACCCATGGGTCCAAATGCTTTTCTCACCTTATCGAGCGCACTATAAATCTTGACTGATTTGACCTCCTGAATGGGCAGTTTGGCCACAAAATCTGCATCGTAAGTGACAAATCCGTTGATGATAAATGTGGCACTCCTCTTATAATAAAGTTTTTCACCAGCAGACTCATATATAACTCTGGATATGTAATGGTCGTTTTTCCTTCTTCGAAATTTTAGGGGCGTGATGATTTCTTTAAATACAGTGTGTATCTGACCTCTTAAATCGATATCGGTGATGTCCAGGTAATAATCAGGTTCTGCTGTACGCCCCTCTTCACGGAGTGGAATCTCATTTATTTGCTGCGGCACCACATTGAAAAACTGATAAATGTATTTCCGCTTTCCAAATTCACGGACTTGAGACAAAACGTCTACCTCTTTCTCGGCGGCGTCTGACTCTAAGGCTGTCCAAACGCGCTCCACGGGCGTAATCTGCATATCTCGGCGCAAGAAATCGACAAATTGAATGTTTCTTTGCCCAAAGTACGGCGGCATGCGCACAAAAAAGTCATCATTGTCATTAACCTGGGCGATTCCAAATTTGAATCCCCTGGCATCGCAACCGAAGATCAATTTACTGGTAACGTTGACTTCTTCTTGAACGGTTCGGTGACCAAAAATTGGGACACCAAACAGTAATGTATGATCTGAGGTTTTGGATTTACTTGTCCAGAGGGAGGGGCAAGTGCCATAGTGCTCAATGGAGCGTACGCAAACAGAAAGATGCCGAATACTGTCACTCAGTGCATTCATGTTTATACTCAGACTAATAGAATCCATGCAGTAGTAGGAATCTTCTAAACCCGATAGAACTCCAGCTAAGGTGTCATAGGTTAAGCTTGAATCAATGGCAATCAGGACCGATGAATCAATTACTGTTTGGTTATCATTTAGCAGATCGATTTGAGCCCTAAATAAACTATGTTTGCTTCCATCGTTGGCGACGAAGACGAAACCTAGCACAGTCAACCTGCCGCCCGGTTGGCCAAAGCGGGTCTTATAATAGCCTTTTCCTGTGCCTGCAATAACTGTGACAAAGAAATTTGAAACAACTTCATTTCCATCAGATAGGATTACGACCTCGGCAGCTATCGAGTCTTGGGGAAGGTCCGCATTGAAAAAAGTAAAGAAGATATATTCACCTGAGATATAGAAGGGCTTATCAAAATGAATGGTGGTCTCTTTGCCGGTGACCGTCGAAACCATGCCAAATAAAAAAACCGAAATGCAACATATATGCTTCATTGAATCCAATTTTTTGGCTGTTCAAGAGAGCTGCCGGCAATATCTAGGCAGGCACAGCATGGAGATGGTTGGATGATCTGAGCACAAAGATGTCGCTGATTTCCAGTCTCTCCCGGGGTAGCCAGTTTATATATGGTGTCCACCGCTGATGCATAGAAATATCCTAGCACCTCAGTATTGAGATTTGCTGTGCTTGAGATGTTGCTAATGGCCCTACCAGGTGGATCATCAAATATGGTTCCTTCCCTCTGAATGGCCTGCGATACTTGATCCCAATACTCTGCTGCATTGGCATCAAGCGTGCGCTGAATAACTTGATACAAGTGGCCGGAATGGAACTTATAATCTGCAAATTTCTCGTTAATTTTGAATGATGTGATCCGATCGCTACTAATCCCCAAGGCGTTAATAAAGTTAATCTCATTAGATTTATCCAATTCGAACACATAACAAATTTTGGGATTAAAAAAGAAGTCATTTTCATCCCAGACGATTTCCTGAAATTGATAATAGGACTGGACATCCCACAGGAGGGAAACCAGTTGGCCGGTGCTGTTACGTAGATCTGAAGTGATTCTCAATTCTACATACGAACGCTCAAGGATAAATTCTCTTTCATTCAACTCTTCCCGAGTAATCATCTGAGTAGATAGCTCGCCCGGTGGCGGACTATCCAATATGTGTTGCGGTTCAGAAGAATATAGCTCACCATCGACTTCAACCTCGATGCCAAATTGCGCACTAGCTGGTTCCCCTCCGAATAAGTCATGAAAATCGCCGATCGAAAAGGTACGTGCTTCGCCATTATTTAATTCAAATATTTCCGCACCCTGATAAATCATATTTATTGTGGCGGGCTCCACGTATCTTTCTAAGCTTTCGTCAATTGCACTAGTGCGTGTGACGAAAACACTAAAGACATATCTGGTTTCGGTCCGGTCTACAGAACCCTCGATAACCAGTCTACCGGAAACATTGTCTGGTAAAGAAATGTCGATACTGTCTACACAACCCAGCCAACATACTGCTGCACCAATAAGAATTAGTCGAGCACTTGGGATCATATTAGCTCAAAATTAAAGGTTAGGGAGGGAAAAGCATTTCCCAATATGGACAGTCGTTTTATATCAGGTCGCCCCCCTTTAGACTGTTCAATAAATACGGAGTATGCATTGCGGCGTCCGTATAAATTATACACGGAAAATGTCCAGCTCGTTTTGAATTTTTTGCTCTTTCTATACCCCTGACCGATCGTATAAGCAAGATCTAATCTATGATAATCAGGAATCCGAAAGGCATTCCGGTCTGAGTAGTTTAACACTGCGATCTGTCCTTGGATAAAGTGTCTATCTACAGGTATGGTGGTGGGACGTCCGGAACTGTAAGTGAAATTAAAAGCCAGTTGATTTCTTTTGTTCATCTCCACATTCACAATAAGTGTTAAGTCGTGGGGCTTGTCAAAACTTGCCGCATACCATCCACTTTTGTTGATTCCTACTACCTTGCGCTCTGATCGTGAATAAGTATAATTAATCGATCCATGGATGGTACCCACTTGTCTTTTTATACCCAGCTCAACACCTCGAGCTCTTCCCCTACCTGACAATATTTCTGTCTCGACATGACTATTAGCAACCAAGTCTGCGAAATCCCTATAGTCAAATAATCGATCAATATTTCGGTAATAGGCTTCTATAGATGTGATCCAAATATTGTCCGCATAATTCTTAAAATATCCTAGGGAAAAATTATGAGATAAGCTTGAGGGCACATACTGATTTGTGAGTTGCCAAAGGCTTGTAGGAGTTGGAGTTTCGTTGTTGAAGAGTTGGTTAATGTATTGGCTGGTTCGAGCATATCCAAACTTAATCGATGCTGTACTTGACATTTTATATCTACCACTCAACCTTGGCTCAAACCGCCCTTCCGAGTGGATGACTTTTTGAGTGAATGCTACTTCACGCTGTAGTCCATCCGCTTCTGGCCGATTAGGATCCAGGTAGGTATGCATATCTTGTGGGCCGCGAAAATGAAACCTACTGTAGCGTAGACCACCCTGCAGGGAGAGCCGCTTATTTACTTCAATTTCTGTACTCACATATGCTGCCATTTCTAGTCCTTTCTCCAAATCAGTTTCTCTCGGCAAGACTACAGATTCTTCTCCCATCGGATTCCGCACCCCTGGATTTACTTGATACCAAATACCAGAAGCTCCCACATCTAAATTGAACATCCCCATGGCAATGTTGAGATTTTCCTTTAATTTGTAATAGCTATTTCCCGTAGCCAGCTCGGAAGCATCAAATCCGAACAAATCAAGCTGAGCACTTTTATAGTCACTCCAAACGCCACTCAGGGTGGAAAGTAGATGATTTCCGATTTGGCTACGGTAGTTAAATTGAGTCAGTACTGTTTGATAATTAAATCCAAATTGATCGGCGTAGCCAAAATCATCACTGGTGCTATATGCGGCAAGAGAAACGAAATTCTTTTCATTAAAGCGGTGTGTAACCCTCAACATCGCATCATAAAAGAAGGCCGAGCTGTTTTTTAGTTCGGGGATATTTATCGATTGAAGGATCCAATTGGAGTAGCTACTGCGACCAGAAATAAGCAAAGAGGTTTTATTTTCCAACAGAGGAGTTTCAAAAGTCAATCTACTGGAAATTGGTCCTATTCCTCCTTTCAAACGTGTCTTTTGAAAGTTTCCGTCTCTTACATTAACGTCCAGGACCGAAGCTAGCCGACCACCGTACCGAGCCGGCATGTTCCCTTTGTAGAGTAAGGCATCTTGAACCATATCAGCACTAAATGAACTAAAGAAGCCCAAGGAGTGACTGGCATTGAATATGATGCCTTCATCCATCATGATTAAGTTTTGGTCGATGTTACCACCACGTACATTAAATCCGCTGCTCCCCTCTCCCACCGATGTGACTCCTGGCTGAATAAGTAACCCACGAATGACATCGACCTCTCCCAAAAAACTTGGTAGGCGTTCCAATTCCTTGATGTTAATCTTGCTAGTGCCTATTTGTACGGATTGAATGTTTTCGTCTCTTCCTTTGGCTTGAACGACCACTTCATCTAAAAGGATACTTCCTTTAATCAAAGACAGATCTAGGGTGCCGGAACTGATGATTCTGACGGGATAGTTTCTACCTTGATATCCGATGTATTGAATAGATAACACGTAAGAACCTGGATCGAGCGTAAGACTATATTTTCCATCTTCATCCGTAGCAGTACCCATATCTTGATCCTGCACCAAGATGGTCGCACCAATTATTGGTTCCTCAGTCCCTTGGTCCACCACAAGTCCACTTATTGTGGTTTGGCCAGTTGGATCCACCTCATCGATGGAACCGACAACCACCTCCAAATCATCAACTTTAGCGGTCTCCAGACCTTCTTCTAAGGCGTGATAATAGTCAGCAGAATAGGACGCTTTAATTTCATCCCTTGGTGCGATAATGAATACGTGGGATTGATACCGCAGATATCCCAGATTTGTCTTTTGCAGAACGGAATCTAGAACCAGTTCGATGGGTTTGTCAGTAAAGCTTATAGAGGGAAGTATGTTACTGGAATCGGTAGGCGTGACGTAGCACCTGAGGGGATAGTGATCATTTAGGAAAGTGACAAATTTCTGTAGAGACATCTCCTCCATGTTCACGGACACATGTACAGAGCTAGTTTGGGCGAACAGGCCTGTAGAACTCAGAAACCAACAGAGCAGAAAGCCCAGACAAGTTGTAAATGTTTTCAAGTCGTACAATTTCCTTCGTTTCTCATCAGTCACTATTGATTTAGCGCTACTGAGCTTAATACACAAATCCATCTGACTACTACAGACAACGATTTATCCGGTCTAAAATCATAGAATTGTTGAAACTCTTTCCATCGTATTGCTGGATTGAGCGTTGTGATCTTTCCAAGAAGTGATGAATTTATCAATTGGCTAATCATGCTCAATTAAATCTGGTGCTATGATAGGCATACTTGATGAACTTTTATCGGATAAGTTCAAGTGACCGCATCTAGACTCTGCAGTCCTGTAATCCATATATGGAAGGGAAAAAACCGGCAATAGCAGAAAAAGACTAGGAAAAAACTAGGTAATGTCCTATTTTCATGCACCCATCACCTTGCCAATTTCAAAAATCAAGACTAATCCTTTTTTACCTTAATAAATAGAAGCAACACTATGTCAAATCTTAACTACGAGACTTTACAATTACATGCTGGACAGGAAGAGGTCGATGGCACCACTCGGTCGAGGGCTGTACCGATCTACCAGACAACATCGTTCACCTTTAAGGATTCGGAGCATGGAGCCAATCTCTTCGCATTGAAGGAATTTGGAAACATCTACACCCGGATTATGAATCCTACCAATGATGTATTTGAGAAAAGAGTTGCTGCATTAGAAGGCGGCGTTGCGGCGTTGGCTGTAAGTTCAGGTCAGTCTGCTCAGCTCGTTGCCCTGACAAACATCTGTGGATCGGGTGATAATATCATCTCTTCTCCAAATCTATATGGAGGTACCTACAATCAGTTCAAAGTAACCTTTAAGCGATTGGGAATTGATGCGAGATTTACAGGTGGCTCCTCTCCGGAAGACTATGAGCAACTGATTGATGACAATACTAAAGGCATCTATTTGGAGACCATTGGAAATCCCAGTTTCAATGTTCCCGACTTTGAGGCCATTGCAGCCGTCGCTCAGAAGCACGGAATTCCCGTCATCGTTGACAATACCTTTGGAGCATGTGGATACTTGTTCCGGCCATTGGATCATGGTGCAAATGTAGTGGTACAATCTGCCACAAAATGGATCGGCGGACATGGTACTTCAATAGGTGGTGTCATTGTTGATGGTGGAAATTTCAATTGGGGAAGTGGTAAGTTCCCGCAATTCACAGAGCCATCTGAAGGCTACCATGGCATGGTCTTCTGGGATATATTCGGAAGTGAAGGACCATTTGGTAACATAGCGTTCATCATTCGCGCTAGAGTTGAAGGGCTCCGGGATCTTGGACCTGCATTAAGCCCTTTTAATGGATTTTTGTTTTTACAAGGATTGGAGACACTCTCCTTGAGGGTGCAAAGGCATGTCGACAATGCGATGGCTTTAGCTCGTTGGCTGCAAGATCATCCACAGGTCGATCATGTGAATTATCCTGGACTGGAAAGTAGTGCTACCCATAGCCTTGCGAAGAAATACCTTAGGAATGGCTTTGGTGGTGTACTCTCTTTCACCATAAAAGGAGATGCAGATGGAAGCAATGCCACCAAGGTCGTGGATAGTCTTCAACTTGTCAGTCACCTTGCTAATGTAGGTGATGCCAAGACATTGATCATCCAACCTTCTGCTACCACACATCAACAACTTTCTGCCGAGGAGCAGGCTGCTGCAGGTGTGTTGCCAAATCAATTGCGGGTTTCTGTCGGCATTGAACACATTGATGATATAAAAAATGACTTCATTCAAGCATTCGCACAAATTGATTAAGGAATGTAGCAACCAAACCGATTAGTGGACGGTGCCTCCTATGAAAAACAGGGGGCATTGTTTTTTTTATCAAAGAAATTACAGAGATGCAATACCGCAGACTAGGGAAGACAGGGATTGATGTTTCATCGGTAGGCCTTGGCACATGGCAGTTAGGTGGCAGATGGGGAACACCCTTTGATAATGATCTGGCTGATAGCATCCTACACACAGCAATCGATCAAGGCATCAACTTTATAGATACGGCAGATGTATATAGCCAGGGACTAAGTGAGAACGCGATCGGTAAATTTATCAACAGCATACCTGAGCAAATTTATGTCGCAACTAAGTGTGGAAGACAAATCGATCCGCATGTTTCCAGCGGCTATCAATGTGACGTCCTACGTAAGTATGTAGAAAACAGCCTACGCAACCTCCAATTAGATGCGCTTGACCTTATCCAGCTGCATTGTCCACCTACGGAAGTCTTCTATCGTCCGGAGATTTTTCAACTCTTTGCTGACTTGAAGAATGAAGGAAAGATTAGGCATTTTGGTGTCAGTGTAGAGAAGGTAGAAGAAGGTTTGAAAGCCATCGAATACGAAAATGTGGAAACCGTACAGATCATTTTCAATATGTTTAGGCAACGCCCCAGGGATTTGTTTTTTGAAGAGGCCATCCAGCGTGATGTAGGAATTATCGCACGGGTACCTTTAGCAAGTGGACTTCTCACAGGAACGATGAATAAGTCCACTTCCTTTGCGCCGGAAGATCACAGAGCTTTCAATCGAAATGGAGCTCGATTCGATCGCGGTGAAACGTTTGCTGGGGTAGATTTTGATACGGGCTTAGCCGCTACAGGTGAACTTGCTAAAATCTTCAGCAAAAAAGAAATGAGCATCCAAGCCCTAAATTGGATTTTAATGCACGATGCTGTGAGTACAGTAATTCCTGGTGCTTCATCGTCGCAACAGGTACTATCCAACGTTAAAGCGGCAGAACTTGCACCCATATCAGATGGTAAAATGCAAGTTGTAGAGCAGCTCTATCGACAGCATATTCGACCACTTGTCCATCATTTCTGGTAGGAACTGGTGTACAAACAGGAAAACTTGTAAAAAGTACCCACCAGAGACACCATAAGCTGATCGTTTTATATATTTGCATCGCATTTAAAAGGAAGGAAAGTCTTCCGTTCTAATGCGAAAGTAGCTCAGCTGGTAGAGCACGACCTTGCCAAGGTCGGGGTCGCGGGTTCGAATCCCGTCTTTCGCTCCATAGCCGCCTTTGCGCGGCTTTTTTTGTTCGGACTAGCTTACTTTTATTAGGTTTGACATATGCAAATGAAGAGATTTGAAAATCAGGTAGCCATCATTACGGGCGGTGCCCGTGGTATTGGACAAGGAATTGGCAAAAGACTAGCGAGCGAAGGAGCTGCGGTCGTGCTCTTTGATGTTTTGGAAAAAGAACTAGACAAGGCCGTTGAGAGCCTTAAGTCTGAGGATTATGCCGTGGAAGGTGTAACTGTTGACATAACAGATGAGGGAGATGTACGCACCAGCATTGCCAAGGTTGTCGAAAAGTATGGAAGGCTTGATATACTTGTCAATAGTGCAGGAATCGTCGGACCCAACGGTTGCAAAATACTTGACTATGACTATGAGGACTTTCAGCGGGTGATTGACGTGAATTTGCAAGGTGCATTCCTCGTTACCAAATATGCTATTAAGCACATGGTGCCGCGAAAGTATGGTCGAATACTGCTCATTGCTTCCATTGGGGGCAAAGAGGGTAACCCAGGTATGATTGGTTATGCGGCGAGCAAATCAGGTGTAATGGGGATCGTGAAAGGTGTGGGTAAGGAATATGCCGATGTAGGTATCACGGTTAATGGCCTCGCACCGGCAGTAATCGCTACACCGATGAATCTAGATACTCATCCCAATACCATGAAGTATATGGTGAGTAAAATTCCTATGGGTCGACTGGGGACGGTTGAAGAAACAGCAGCCATCTCATGTTGGATCGTGTCGCCAGAAGCCAGTTTTAATTCAGGTTTCATTTTTGACTTATCAGGTGGTCGCGCAACATTCTAGCATTCACCCTGTTCATCCATCAAACTACCTGATAAATGGGGATTAATATGCTGCTAAAGAGTTAAATGCTCCATCTCGTTCGAGATGAGCTTCATGTATCATTGGGATATACTGCTTCACAGATAGAAAAAGGAAACTCTCGATGTCATTTTTCCATTCAATATCTGGTATAAAAGCAGAGGCAGTCGTATTTTAGTGGACAAGTGCAAAAACGCAAGTGATGAAAGAAACTGAGATCAAAGAAGCGCTCAAAGATTGGCCAGAGATCGTCGTCAAGTACTCACGGCCCGATACAAAGAAAGCGATTATTCAAGTTTTGAATACATTCTTACCTTTCATTGGAATTTGGATACTAATGATCTATTCCCTCCAATATTCATACTGGATCACCTTAGCCTTGGGGTTACTGAATGGATTTATGCTGGCACGCCTTTTTATCATCCAGCATGATTGCGGGCATCAGTCTTTTTTCAAGTCGAAGTATGCTAATAATGTTGTAGGATTCGTCTGTAGCCTATTCACGTCTCTGCCTTATAAGTATTGGGCAAGAGTCCACAATTTTCATCATGGGCATATAGGCCAACTCGAACATCGAGATGTTGGTGACATCAACTTTTTAACTGTAGAAGAGTTTCGTACCAGCTCAAAATGGAAACGATTCGGATACCGTATTTTCAGAAGTCCCATCTTCCTCTTCATTTTAACACCTGTACTCTATGTCACTATCTCCAATAGATATCCATTCTTCAGATTTAAGGGTTGGGAAAAAATTCGTAGATCTCAGGTTTGGAATAACCTTGCCCTTCTCGGCTTCTATATTCTTGTAGGTTCCCTTATAGGTTGGCGCACCTTCCTCTTAGTTCAAGTACCGGTGATCGTATTTTTTGCCATCATCGCATTTTGGTTCTTCTATGTACAGCATCAACATGAAGAGACTTACATGCGTTGGAAAAACCAATGGGATTTTCTACTGGCCAGCATCCAAGGGAGTACCTATTACAAACTTCCCAAAGTCTTTCAATGGTTGACAGGTAATATTGGATTCCATCATATTCACCATTTAAATTCCAAAATTCCCAACTACGAGTTGGAGAAATGTGCCAAAGAAAATCCGATTTTGCAGAAATATGTGCCAACGATAAATTTCATGGAGAGTCTTAAGTGCATCTTCAACAACCTCTGGGACGAGCAGGCAAAGCGCATGATTTCTTTTAGGGAATTCTATCGAATGGAAAAACAAGGCACCTTTGCCTAGAAGATAGAATTGATTAAAAAGCTCGAAGGATACATGTAGAGCACAGTCGCTATGATGCGAAGGATCGAGTACGGAGAAGACTATATCAATCTACCACCTTCACTAGATGCTGAGGTGAGGGGTATGGCCAATGCACCTACAGCTATTGATTTAACAAGATCCTCAGAAGAATGTCTCTCTAACCCGATCGAGTCTGCTAGCCTTCAAGAAATTGCCCGGCAGAAGCTTGCCACCAACCCCAATGGGCAAGCTGTAATAGTAGTCTCTGACAATACAAGACCAGTACCCTATTTTGGAAGCCAGGGCTTGCTCTACCCCATCCTCAGGGTCTTGCAACACGCAGGATATACAGAGAAAAGCATCATCATTCTAATTGGTGCGGGATCGCATCGAAACATGGATCCCGCAGAAATTGAAGCCATGATTGGCTTGAGCGAAATGGGATTGTCTGACATACAGGTGATAAACCATGAGTATGATAATGAGGAAATGTTGGTCAATAT
This sequence comes from Saprospiraceae bacterium, assembly GCA_013001595.1. Lineage (GTDB taxonomy): Bacteria > Bacteroidota > Bacteroidia > Chitinophagales > Saprospiraceae > JABDMH01. The sequence goes on from JABDMH010000107.1 coordinate 19,940, forward strand.
AGGAACAACAAAAAAGGGCTCCCTTGCGCAAATCAATCGACATTATCACGAAGCTACTTTGAAGATCGTCACAGGACTTGTCGAAAGTCACTTCATGGCCGGTGCATCAGGCGGACGCAAAGGAATCTGCCCCGGAATTGTGGGCAAAGACACCCTTACATTATTTCATGGTGCCGAGTTTCTCAGTTCCTTCAAGGCGGCAGATCTTATCATCGAGGGCAACCCTTTGCATGAGGAAGCCTTGGAAATTGCTGAAATGGCTGGTTGTGATTTTTTAATCAATGTGACCATTGACGACCAAAAAAAAACCACAGGCGTCTTTGCGGGTGCTTTGAAGGAAGCTCATCAAGCTGCCGTGCAGAAGATCAAATCATATGTAACGGTGCCAATACAACAACTCTTTGATATCGTGATTATTCCTGCTGGTTTTGTTGGCATCAATCACTACCAGACAGCCAAAGCTGCCATTGAAGCTTCCAGGGCTGTTAGGCCAGGTGGTAAAATCATTATAGTTGCTTGCAATACTGACCGGGATCCCATTGGTGGTCAAGGCTATAAAGAAGCTTTGGCTCTATTAAAGCAGCATGGTCCGAAAGGATTTATGCAAATCATCAATAAACCGGGATGGCAAATAGTACAAGAACAATGGCAGGTGCAGATGTGGTGTAAGGTCTTTGAGGTGTTGAATAATGATCAGAATTTGTATTACTGTGCATTGGAGATTCCTCTTTCAGCATATGCTGGTTTACCTGGAATTTCAGGTATGTCGTTGCTCGATCAGGCTGAGCAAAAACTACCCACTGTCGAAGCCATGGAGGTGATGTTGGAACGAACATTGACACATGCAGTCAATAATTCGGGGATTGACAGTCCTAGTATACTGCTTTTGAAGGATGGGCCATATGGCATTCCCGTTCTCCATTGATTGATCCTAACTAACAAGGGCTCTTTAAATGCACGAAGGCAGATACAAAACTTTTTAGAGTCACCCTGGTGGTTGGTAGGGAGAGTATTACTTCTCTATTACAAAGTCTTATCTACACTCAGCACTGTGGACCTTGTCACTTACAAAGCATTGCGCTTAAGATCTATACTTTCTAGATGAGATATACTCTGGGGAGGAAAATCCCCTCTTAATTGCTCTTCTAGCCCTGCATCCGAGGTACTTGTGAGCTCACTCCAGGAAGTGCTATTTTCACAAAAAAGCCGTTTTTGATTTGGCGATTTTTCGGAGTGGGCTGAGTACCACGTATTTCGGGCTAAAAAGTCTTACTTTCAAGTCTCACCATCCTGGCACAGTACCAGATTTCGAAGAGAAATTTCTAATGACCATCAAGCGAATGAAAGACTTTAGAACTCCGCCAATTTTTGTCCCCCTGCTTCTTGCGCTTCTTGCAGCATGTTCATCCAACGTCACCAAAGAAGCTTCGGATGAAGAGCCACGCAGGATCGAGATACTTTTCCTAGGTCACGATAGTAAGCACCACCATTCGCGAGCCTACTGCCCGATACTAGCTTCTGCACTTACCAATGAGGGAATCAACATCACCTACTCTGAAGATGTGCATGACCTCACAACCGAATATCTAAATAACTTTGATGGTGTGCTACTATATGCCAATCATGAAGGAAGGCACCCAGAGCAAGAAGAAGCCCTAATGGATTATGTGGCAGCTGGTCACGCATTTATTCCGATCCATTGTGCCAGCTTTTGCTTTAAAGATTCTCCTGACTATGTTGAACTCGTAGGTGGACAATTTAAAGGACATGGAACCGAGGTGTTTACGGCTGCTATTACAAATCCTGAGCACCCTGCCATGCGCAATGTTGGTGAATTTTCGACCTGGGATGAGACTTACGTCCATGATAAAATTGCCGATGACCTTGAAATACTGATGCAGCGGAAGGACAGTATTCACCTAGAACCTTGGACCTGGGTCAGAAATCATGGTAAAGGTCGGGTCTTTTACACTGCGTATGGACATGATGAGAGGACTTGGGCCAATGAAGGTTTTCAAAACTTAGTAAAAGAAGGCATCCTTTGGGCTGTCAGTGACCAAGCAAGGGCAAATTGGTCTGCGTTTATGGAGGGTATGCCCCAGCTAGTCTATGAAGATCGTGATAGCATTCCAAATTACGAACAGAGAGATCCACCATTAAAATATCAACTGCCTCTTTCGCCAGACCAGTCGGCGAAATTGATGCAGGTGCCCCCAGGTTTCAAACTTGAGCTTTTTGCCTCTGAACCGGATATCATCAACCCAATCGCAATGAATTGGGATGAAAAAGGTAGACTGTGGGTTATCGAAACGATTGACTATCCCAATACGGTAAGAGCTGAGAGAACAGCTGGCGACGACTGTATAAAGATCCTTGAAGATACCGATGGTGACGGTCGATCGGACAAGGTTACCGTTTTTGCCAGAGACCTAAACATTCCGACAAGTTTGACATTTATTCATGGCGGTGTGTTGGTATCTCAAGCTCCACAATTCTTATTCTTAAAGGACACTGATGGTGACGATCAGGCAGATGTTAGAGAAGTTGTCATCGATGGATGGGGAACATTTGACACCCACGCTGGCCCATCCAATTTGCAATATGGCATCGATAATAAGATATACGGAGTCGTAGGGTATGCCGGATTTCAAGGATCCATTTTTGGTGTGGATCATACCTTCAGACAGGGCATCTATCGCATTGATCTTGATGACAGAAGGTTCGAGTTTTTGGCTAACACCAGTAATAATACATGGGGCCTTGGAATTACGGAAGAGAATGCGCTTTTTGCATCTACTGCCAATAATACACACAGTGTTTTTATGGGCATACCCAAGCGATATCTGATTGACATCAAGGGCATCCATACTGAAGGAAGCAAGAAGATTGATGGTCACTATCATATGCAACCCATCACCCAACATGTGAGACAAGTTGATGTGTTTGGCGGATTCACCGCTGCTGCCGGACATCATTTCTACACGGCTAGAATTTTCCCAGAATCATATTGGAATCGGACTGCATTTGTTTGTGAGCCAACAGGTGGCCTCGTACATATTGCGAAAATCGATAAGGTGGGTGCGGGTTATCGTGAAGTAGATGGTGGAAACCTTTTCGCCAGTGCGGATGAGTGGGTTTCACCCGTAGAGGCAAAAGTTGGTCCAGATGGTGCTGTCTGGATTGCCGATTGGTATAATTTTATTGTACAGCACAATCCGACTCCCCGGGTTGATAGAGGCGGTTATGATGCGCTCAATGGTATGGGGAATGCCTACATTAATCCGCTGCGGGATAAATCCAGGGGACGCATCTGGAGGGTTATGCCTAGGGATGTGACCGTAGGTAAGAAGAAAAATCTAGACATCAATGATGTAGATGACTTGATTGCTTCTCTTTCAGACGATAATTTGTTTTGGCGGCTTACTGCCCAGCGCCTACTGGTCGAGCGTGGCAAAGTTGATGTGGTCGAACACTTACTGAAGCTGGTCAAAGACTTTACGGCTGACGAAATGGGTCTGAATCCATCGTCCCTACATGCCATATGGACCTTGCAAGGGCTTGGTGCTGCAAGCTCGAATGAACAAGCTAAAGAAGTGATCTATAAGGCATTGGCTCATCCATCAGCGTCTGTTCGAAAAGCGGTGGTTCAAGTACTTTCGAGCAGTCTGGAAACTCATGCAGCCCTACAAGAAGCAGATCTCATCAGGGATGTGGATGCGCAAGTTCAGTTGGCAACATTACTCCATTTTGCGGACAGGCCAGTAAGCGATGTAATTGGTGAGCTGTTGTTTCAAGTGAGTGGCGAAGAGCGCTTTTTAGATGACTCCTGGCTCGCTCAGGCCCTCTACATTGCCGCTTGTAGACACCGAGGCGGATTCCTTAAAGCTTTTCAACAAGCAGCACCAGATAAAATCCAGGAAATGAGCAATGAAGCCAAAAAGCAGGATATAGATTTTAGTGATACCAGCTGGGAGACCATGACCTTACCTCAGTCCATCGAGGATGCGGGGATTCAGTTAGATGGCATCATCTGGTTTAGAAAGCAGGTTAATCTTGATCCTGATATGATGGGAAGACCCGGGATGATTTCTCTGGGTCCCATCGATGATGGAGACATTGTATTCGTTAATGGAACCAAAATTGGAGGACTAAAGGATCGTCCCAGAGAAAATAGGCAATACGAGATTCCTGCGAATGTCCTGGTAGCGGGCAAAAACCTGGTGGCTGTTCAAGTAGAAGATACGCGAGGCTCAGGTGGATTTGTTGGTGAGAAGGACCAACTCTATATAGTGGTCGGCAATAGCAGGATTTCGTTGGCTGGGGCTTGGATCTATCAAGTTGAGACTGACTTTTCTGATGAATTTTCAGCTTTTGAGAAGGAGTCTATGCCTGAAGTACTCTACAGGTCTTATCAAGACAGCCCTAATGCCATGGATACAATGTTTTCAGTGAATGCCGACGTAACCGAGATTCACATCAAGACAATTAAGAATGAGATGAAGTACGATGTAACTGAATTCTCCGTCCAGGCAGGATCAACTGTTGCGCTTATACTGGAAAATGTAGACTTCATGCAGCACAATTTGGTGATTGTCCAAGAAGGTACCCAGGAAATTGTCGGTACTGCAGCCGATGCCTTGGCCACCGATCCAAAAGGAGAAACTGCGGGCTATATTCCTGATTTAGATGAAGTGCTTTTTGCCACAGACCTCGTAGATCCCAACCAAAAAGTGTTATTGCGCTTTACAGCTCCGTCCGAGCCAGGAGACTATCCCTATATCTGTACGTTTCCCGGACATTGGCGAATCATGCAAGGTGTAATGCGCGTGCTTTCAGAGAGACAAGAAACGGCTCTATGAATGCAGCATCTCGGCCCTTTGACTTAATACTTCTTGGCGCCTCTGGTTTTACGGGTAAACTGGTCGCTGAATATCTGATCAAGCAGTACAGTACATATGAAGACCTTCGCTGGGCAATGGCAGGTCGTAACCGGGAAAAGCTGATTCGCACACAGCGGGAGATCGGGGGAGAACACATTCCGATTATCCTAGCCGATAGCGTGGATCAAGACTCCATAGATACGCTAACCGCCCAAACTAGAGTGCTTTGCAGCACCGTTGGCCCTTATGCGAAATATGGCTCCATTACTGTTGCCTCATGTGTTGCAAATGGTACGCATTATTGTGATTTGACGGGTGAGGTTCCGTGGATTCGTCGCATGATCGATCTCCATCATACTTCCGCCATTCAAAAGGAAGTCCGAATCGTGCATTGCTGCGGATATGACTCCATCCCTTCAGAGCTGGGTGTACACTATCTGCAGCAAAAAGCTTTGCAGGATCATGGGAAACACTGCACTCAGGTCAAAACCGGTATCAAAGCGTCTAAAGGAGGTCTAAGTGGTGGCACCATCGCGAGTATGACCCATATGCTGGAAGAAGCTGAAAGAGACAAATCAATCTATGGTCTGTTGTTCAATACCTATGGCCTCAATCCGAGAGGGATGCAAGAGGGACCTGACCAGACCGATCTACGTAAGGCAATGTATGATCATGATTTCAAGAGCTGGAAAAGTCCCTTTATAATGGCCGCCATAAATACGCGCATTGTACGGCGGGGGCACGCTCTGCTAGATCATCCATTTGGTAGAGATTTTAGGTATGATGAATTTGTGCTCACAGGAGATGGCGTTTCTGGTCGATTGAAGGCGTATGTAACTGCCCTCCCCATGAGTGTGCTGGCACGCGCGAAACCGGGTTCAGTACTTATGAAACTATTAGGTCGATTTGCACCCAAACCTGGTGAAGGACCAAGCCGAACTGCACGTGAAAACGGGTACTGGGTATTCGAACTGTTGGGTACGCTACCAAATGGAGATCAAATCAAAGCACGTGTGAAAGGTGATATGGACCCCGGATATGGC
>JABDMH010000119.1 GCA_013001595.1 Saprospiraceae bacterium
AGGCTACATCGCCCAAGAACATTAAGGGGTAACTCAAAAGGAACGTTTTTTTGACTTTCGTACAATCAAAGCGCTCCTCTGTGCATAAATCTATTTTAGCTAAGTTGTGATTTATGATCATATTCCGATTTCATAAGGGGTTTCCGGTTGAATTATTGCCTGGCGCGGTAGTCTGGGATCGACTTTATTGATGGCCGATTTATTATTTGTGCGTTATACTGGGTGTAGTATTTCGGAGGCAGGATCATCTCTGATGGCTTGCCACGCAGCTTATATCAGGTAGCTGTGTACCCTTTGCCTTGGCGCTTAAGATTGGGGAAGATGTCCGTATTTAGCATAACTTTTACTGCTGAGAAATGCGGCCCTCGCAAGTTGATATAAATACTACGTCTACCCGTCGCATGTTAGGGGCAATCTCTGCAACGTGATGGCAAATGCGTATAGGAATACTTTGCTAATGCTGCCGGTGTAAGTGGGTTAATTCACCAACACGGCAATCAAATCCTCAAACGGCTCTCCCGATTCCCCGTCTCTGATGCCAAATCCGCCCTTGTAGTCCCAGGTGGTCCAGGCAACATGGTGTTTTTCCATGATCTCACGCATGTCGCGGTACCATGTGAGACGCACCTCCTGATCGATCGTCGGATAAGATCCCCATTCTCCACAATAAACTTGCAACCCTCGTTCTTTAGCGAAATGGATCGGCTTCAGGATGCGGGCTTCCAGGCTATCTATCGTGAAATAGCCATTGGCGTCACCAACAGCAGTGCGAAGGGGTTCTTCCAATATCGCTACCGAATCCTGTGGGGTCGACCAACCGGGGTAATTGATCGGGCCTTTGTAATCAGCAATCTGTGTCCAGCTTGCTTTGTAATGCGTCACCAGAAACGGGGTATAGCAATGAAAACTCACAATTAAATGGGGATCACCTTTCGGCAGTTGTAAGTCGCCAAAGGTTTCGGTCGACTGCCAGCGATTGGAACCAATTAGGATTTTGCGTTCGGGTTCGCGTTCCCGCACAACCGCGATACAATTAGCCACCAGTTTGTTCCAATCTTCTGGGTCGTCAGCAACGGGTTCGTTCATCAATTCATAAGCAACTTCATTCAACGGATAGGATATGAGTTCGTCTGACAGTTCGCGCCACAAGTCATAAAATCGCTCTTGCTCTGCAGGATCTGTCCACAACGGTTTTTCGCCACGGTTGAAGTGATGAGAACGGAGAATATGCAGGTCAACAATGACCTTGAGCCCAAATTCACGGCTCCACTTCAGGGCATTGTGCAGCAAGGAGAAGGCTTTCATCTCCTTGTTGCCGAGGGTGTCCCACATTTGTTCTTCATCAATGGGGATACGAATATGATCAAAGCCCCGACTGGCAACAAATTCCACATCACTTCGGGTAAAATAAGCATCGCGCTCTTCGCCACGCCGACTGCTTTGGGAGAGCCAATGACTGATATTGGTACCACGCTGGATATCAAAGGTAGCGGGAGCTGTTGAGTCTGACTTTTGTTCCTGGCAAGATGCCAGAAGAAGGACTGAAATCAGAACAGCTGCAATTGATAATGTTCTCATATGTAGTTGTAAGTTAAGGACAGAAACTACACAATTCTGGCCAGAAATTCATCCTGCTATTCCCTTTTTTTGCAAACAGTAAAGCGGGAAAAACACTTATTCATGCAAAGAAAGATTTAGTAATCAATCAGACCAACACAAGCATAGATTGCTCCGACTCCGACCCTTTGTTGATGCACGTATCAGATTGTCCTAGTCCGCCTGGTTACGCATTTCACAATATGCAGAAACCGGTTGATGTAAAGGACCGGGAATACATGTTGGAAGAAGGAGTTGAAATCGAGATTTGATTGCCGATTGGAGCATATTCTTGCGGGACAAACTATTCAGAAAACCGGAACTGCGGGGATAGCTCACCACATCATCTGACCGCAGAACGTTATCTTGTCAAGAACAATTTTGTGTATCAATGAGAAGCGAGGTTAAATGAAGAAGAATGTAACAAGGCTTATTATAATTGGAGTCATTACGCTTACTTGTTTTTCTGGCCTATATACCCAGGAAGATACAGACCAAGGAAGGGAACTTTATCGTAATCCCATCGCTTTCGCTAGAACGCATTTTAATGAAAAAACCGGTATACCGACCCATCGTGGTAAAATCTGGATAATGGAAGAGGATGGATCAAAGATTCGGCAAGTGACCTTCGGCCCTCAATATGATGACCATCCGGCAATATTTTCAGATCAACATACAATTTTATATTCAGAGTTCACCGATACCGATTTTCCTCCAAAGCAAGATACTCGTTTAATAAAATTGGACATTAATACAGGAAAAAGAGAAATCTATGCTGAACAAAAGGGCTGTCGTCTTCACCATGTCACGCTTAGTGCAAAGGATGATAAGCTCGTTTATCACCATGACTGTGGTAAAAGAAATACACAAAGAGTTGGTTGGGGCGCTGATAGTTATGAAATTACCATGCGCTCGGCTAACGGTATCGCAATTGGGGAAAGTGTCATCTTTATGCATGAGAAGAATCCAGGTTTGAAACCCCGCGAAGTCGCTTTAGTTCGCCTTTTCAATCATGGTGAAGGCGCAAAAGCCATCTTCCTAACAGATGATAAACATCTGCATCGTCGGCCAGCTGTATCACCAAATGGCGAGTGGCTTGCTTGGCAAACCAATATGACAGGTAATGATGAGATATTCCTTGCTCAAATTAATGGGACAAAAAAGTACAATATCACTAATAATTCAGGTGTTGATGGCCATCCATGGTTTTCACGCGATGGTAAATGTCTTATTTTTGAGTCTGATCGCACCGGAAACATGGAAATTTGGAAGCTGAACCTAGAGACGTTAGAAACCAAGCAACTCACCTTTGGCGGTAAGAAATACGCTAGCCGAACGCCACGGTGGTAAAAGATGGAGATTCCGAGGGGAATTGTTATCCTCCCAAAAGGCCGAGCTTAATTGATCGATTGGGAGTACTAAATCGGTCGTTGACTAATTGTGAGCAAGACCTGATGAACATCATCAAATTGGTGTTGGCCAACTATCAGGCGGATGCCAAGCGGGTGTAACTAACTGGACTAAGCAGTGGTGGTTATGGAACGTAGTACATGGCCAGTAGTCATCCTGAAACATTTGCTGCCATTGGCCCATTGGTCGGGGGGTTCATCCTGAGCCGATGACACCCATTGCCGAATATCAAATAGGTGTTTGGGCTTTCGCCGGCGGTAAGGACAACGGTGCACGGAAAGAATATTTCTAAGCTGGCATGAATCGTCTGTAGGAATTGGGGGAGACCAGTATCCGCTTCACGGGACATGAAAACATGGGCCATGATGTGTGGAAGCGAGTTTACGGCGGACATGATATTTATAATTGGTTCCTGGGATTTTCTAAAGAATCAAGAGCGCTCTCGAAATGAGTACTGCAAGACATTTAAATCGGCAAGAAACCGAGAATAAATACGGTACATTGAGTTAACTACCTGTTCGTATCAAAATCTACCCCGATGAAAAATATATACTCCCTCATGGCAACCATGATGATTCTGACTGGTTGTGCAACAGAAAAACAACATCTTTTCACGATTGAAAATGACGAGATCAGCGTGGAAGTCAGCTCGGTAGGCGCAGAACTCAAAAGCCTCAAGACCCGGGCAAATGGCCTGGAGTACCTTTGGCAGGCTAACCCGAATTACTGGCCCAGGTCATCGCCTTTATTGTTTCCAGTAATCGGAACATCATTTATGGACTCCTATCTGCATGAGGGCCTCGAATACAGCATGCCGCAGCATGGTTTTGCCCGAGACTATGACTGGAAGTGTTTGTATCAGCAACAGGATAGCATGTCTTTTGAATTGCGTGCATCTGCTGAAACCCAACAGTTGTATCCTTTTGATTTTGTTCTGCAAGTGAATTATACAATTGAAAAGAGCAGGTTGAGGGTGCATTACCAGGTCCGAAACGAAGGGAAAACGGTCATGCCCTTTGCAATTGGCGGGCATCCCGGATTCAAATGCCCGCTCAAAGAAAAGGAATCCAGAAGCAGCTACTCCCTCGTTTTTGAACAGAAAGAATCACTGTACCGCTATTATCTCACCGGGGCCGAACCGGACAGCGCTCTGTTTCTGAATAATCAAAAAAGGATCGCTATCAGCAATCATCTGTTTGAAAGTGGCGCCATCATCCTGAAACACCTTAGATCTTCTTGGGTGGGCCTGCAAAATCCGGATGGAAACATATATTTGAAAATGAATATCGAACATTTTCCCTACTTCGCAATATGGACAAAGGCGGAGGATGATGCACATTTCATTTGCCTCGAACCCTGGCAGGCCTTACCAGGAACACGTAAAAGCTTGCAACAAATATCGGATAAGGAAGGAGCGATTCTGTTGGCGCCCCAAGATTCGTTTTTAACCATGTATGAGATCGAGATCTAATCCTGCAAAGGAAACCCCCTTAAAAGGACTGAGTATTGACGATTCCCATTGTTTATCTGAAGAGCAATCAGTATCCCAATAACCACCAAGGCAATCTCACCAATGGGCATAGACCAGGTACTTCCGAGCATTGCCAGAATCCAATAAAACCTCTCTGATCCGTCTGAAGAATGTGAGCATAGTTTACAATGTGCTGACAGAGCTGAGCAATTCGTCGATAAAGATAAAGGCTATCTGTTTATCTCTATTCATCATTTGTCTAATTGTACACAACGGATGGCAATACCCAGTGTAGGTGTTAGCCTATGATGTCGCAATCGCAGGTTATCTTCTGGCTCTGCTAATCATTCTTTCCTTGTAGAATTTTAAAAGTTTGGCCACTTCTTCATAATTCTCATTACTAAACGCTATATCAGTCAGCCTTGGTAGGTGTTCAGCAAAGTATATCTCGTTATTTGCCATTTCAAATAAGTTGCTTGCAAAAGAATGTGGATAAGGGAACTTCTCATCAATTTCAAGAATCACGTCTGCAATTTTTTGAACTAAACTCTTATAGCCTAAATAAAATCCCTCCTTATTTTCATCATCAATATTTTTAGTATGATAGGCCTTGGAAGATTCAGTGATCATAATTCTGTGCAATACCTTCTCATTTACAAAGTCAACAGATGGGTTTTCCTTTGTTGCATCCACTATGTTATCTATTATAAGATCCAATTTTCGATTTGGATCTTCTATGTTCTTAGTGTTATAGTCGATAAGATAGGACACCCAATTCCAATACCATACGACAAGGAAGAGCAACAGCAAATGCTTGTTCTCGAAGTATCTATAAAGAGATGTTTCATTTGAATCCATTGCCTCAGCAAGTTTCTTAAAGGTAAAAGCTTCAAATCCGATATCATCAAATAGTAGAATACTGTGAGTGATTATTCTTTTTCCCAGTTTGCTTTGTAAAGGGTCTTTTAAGAAGAGACCTTCCGGAATAGTTAGATCTGCTAGAATAATCATAATGATAGCAAAGTACTGAATAAGCACTTATTCAGTATCACTTATTACTTACAATATCATGTCCTATACTTCATATATAGAACTGATTACTTCTATACTTGTTAGTTTTACTATCTTTTTATATATTGTGCAAAATTCATCAAATGAAGATGTATTTACAAAGTCTAAAGAATGACTTACCCGCAAGTATAGTGGTGTTCTTTGTAGCTATACCTTTATGTCTAGGTATAGCTCTAGCAAGTGGAGCTCCTCTTTTTTCGGGCTTAATAGCCGGGATTATAGGTGGTATCGTGGTAGGTTTTATCAGTGGTTCCCAAGTAGGTGTAAGTGGGCCTGCAGCTGGATTAGCCGCAATAGTACTAGCCGCAATAGCAAACCTAGGGGGGTATCAAAACTTCCTTTTGGCTGTTGTTCTAGGGGGAGCCATTCAGATAGCTTTTGGTGTTCTAAGAGCTGGCGTCATCGGGTACTATTTCCCCTCATCAGTTATCAAAGGTATGTTGACGGGAATTGGACTCATTATTATTCTCAAGCAAATTCCACACTTTTTTGGTTATGATATTGATCCTGAAGGTGATTTTTCCTTTTTACAAATTGACGGTGAAAACACATTTTCAGAAATTTTGAATTCCATCAATCATATCAGCCCCGGGCCAACTGTAATTGCCATTATTTCACTTGGAATATTGATTTTATGGAACAATGTGCTCTCAGAAAAAGGAAAAATATTCCAATTGATTCAAGGTCCACTAGTTGCCGTTATAGTTGGAATAATATTTTATGCATTATTTATAGATAGCTCATCGTTTGGTTTTGATCCTGAGCAGCTAGTCAGCGTGCCTATTCCTGAAGACACTGCGTCCTTTCTAGCCCAATTCAGTTTTCCAAATTTTGCCGCAATAACTATTTCGGATGTTTGGGTAGTCGCCTTCACGATCGCACTTGTAGCAAGCTTAGAAACACTTCTATGTGTAGAAGCAACAGACAAATTAGATCCAGAAAAAAGAGTGACTCCAACTAATAGAGAACTTTTGGCTCAAGGTGTAGGTAATATGATTTCAGGTATGATTGGTGGGCTTCCGATCACGCAGGTAATTGTACGTAGTTCTGCTAATATTCAGTCAGGTGTAAAAACGAAGATGTCCGCCATTATTCATGGCTTTCTTCTATTGATATCAGTCATTCTTATACCACGTATATTGAACATGATCCCACTATCTGTTCTAGCTGCAATACTTTTCATAGTTGGGTATAAATTAGCCAAACCCGCCCTGTTTAAAACTATGTATGAATTGGGCTGGAAGCAATTCATACCTTTTATAGTGACGGTTCTTGGGATTATATTTATCGATTTACTTATCGGTCTTGGATTAGGATTAATGATTGGCATCGCTGTTGTCTTGATCAAGAGCTATCAAAACTCTCATTTTCTACATATTGAGGGTGAGAATGTGGATGACGGTAAGATAAAAATGACCTTAGCTGAACAAGTCACATTCTTCCATAAAGGAACCATTCTTAAGGAGTTGGATAATATACCCGAGAATTCCATACTTGAGCTTGATGTTCGCAGGACACGTTATCTGGACAATGATATTATTGAAATCCTAGATGACTTTTCATACAAAGCGAAGCTGAGAAATATTACAATTAAGCTAATATCTGAACGAGGGACTATTGAGAATGCACCCAGCTACTTACAGTTCTTCAATCTAACACCAAAAATGGAATTGTACAAAACCCTGGGTGATGTTTCAAGGTAATACAATGAGGCGTTTAATAAAAACAATCGATTATCTATAAAATGAATTTAACAATGAAAAATGAAAAGAAATCAAATAAACTCTTAAAACTATTCAAGGCCATATTTAAAGACAAAAAACCTTCTCAAAAGAATAAGAAATCTATAGATAGACCCAAGTGGATGTATAGAAATGAATAGATATCTTACAAAGATAGACTGATAAGTTAGCGGGTGGAACCAATTATACCGATTTATTCGGTTGCTTGAAGATAGCGTTCCGAGCTATGGACAGGCGGGCTTTCAGAGCTCCGTTCCTGTCAACCGCAACCGATGTTTGTAATGTGTACAAATATTAATTTTAATACTGTGAGCCTGTTTGCCTATGGCTTTTGTTGCCGCCTCGTACTTTAGATTCTTTCACTACTTTTTTTTCGTGTCTGAAAATTGTCGGGGCCTCGTCTTGCAGTCCGCTTGATTTCTTCACTCTATCCCAGAAAACCTTTGGCGCGACCTCAATAATGTCGTAGAGCTACTGGTCTTTTGAGTTGTTCGGGTATATTATTCTTGCTTTCCATTCAGCCGAGTTGGCAAGTTGATAGCTCAAAGTAGTTTCGACTTTTTTGTCCTAGGTTGGTTGGCAATTGGTCAATACCATTTGCATACATAGGTATTTCGTACCATGGGTCCGCTGTAATGACAGTCAGGAACCAGTCTTCAAGATATGGTACTTTGTCAGTCGTAAACTCTCCCAATTACTTTAATGTCAGTCACAGGTATCAGATTCTTTGTCTGCCCATGGATTGTCCGAATTACCGGGAGTATTTAGTCTCGTAAATTACATGTTTACGTTCGACTAAGCAACTTTAATGGTTACATTAAGAACGGCCTGTTTGATGGAATTCTCTGAAAGTGAATCCGTTGAGTCTATCCTTTTGGGACATTGTGGATGAAGTTTGGGAATTTCTCGAAAATAGATGGACGCTTTGTTTGATGGGTTATTATGGGACGATTCTTAAGGGTGCCATAAGTCGACTAAAGTCAAAATGGAAGATGTGTTTCTGTTGAGTTCAATGAATATCAGGTCGATGGAAGAAGGGATTTGACACTCATTCTTACCTCGGCAAACACTCCATTAGCGCAGATTCCTTTGACACACACTCCTTGAAACTCATTCAGCAATTTTATTGACACTTTGTATTTTACCGATGGATAGTGGGCAGAAGACAGAACATTTATTTGGTCAGTGGAACATTGGGATACTTCTTCCCTCAACTACAAGCAAATATTCATGCTCGGACTAATCCAGGTTTGAAGCTTGGAGATTGTTAGCCAGAAATGGCCAGAAGGTGATTGGGAGGGCATTGAGGTGTCGTAGTGTTGTTTTTTTCGGGAGATTTGTTCAGTCTTGTGATTGGGATCCTGGGATTCTTTAAGAAATCCTATGTTGGATTCAACTGGATTCCCTGGGAAGAGCAGAAAACTGCACTAGTTTTGGGAGCACTTCACAGACGATGTTCAGAGATGATAGGAGGTGGTAATTGGTAGGGCTTTATGGGTGATCTCTTAGAAATCAACTGAAACTTGGACAAAACCGCTCTAAACCGTGACTAGATCGAGACTCATTAGTAGAGAAACCCCTGAAAATCAATATATTAACAAGGGTTTATTGTAGTGGAGGCAGGACTTGAACCTACGTCCGTCAGCTGACGGACCGCGTCCGGCCCCTGTCGGATATGAGCCCGACAAATTTGGAGGATATTATGTGAAATTGGCAAAAGAAGGAACGAGCACTTTCCAGATATAGTCACTGCCACGGGATGATTTGAGTTCTTTCTCCGCGTTTGGCGGTCAGAGTGGTAAATTGTAAATTTGGCTGAGCGCCAATTCGAAAAGTAAGCAAGTGCATTTTTAATCCCTTGCTATTCTTACAATGACCTCTAATAATAGCATTGACACGTCCTAAAATATGACTGCGCATCTCGTATCAATATGTATAAAAACGATTAACTAATCGCAGGTATCGCGAGATTACAAACTCAAAGTTCTCGCCGAACGTGGAAGTTTGAAAATACCGCAACACAGAAATCGGCCGCATCTATGAAATCAACAGAACCTCTCTCAAGAAGTGAATCGATATTAGGACCTTTTGAACACTCGAATGACTGGGAAACAAGCAACGAAATAGAACGCATCACTAATCTTACAAAATATGAAGAGGTCATTATCATTTGCCATTGCTTTGCTGTTTTTGAGTTATTTCATGGCATATACCCAGACCTTTGATGTGAAATATGAGCAAGGATCAAAAAAGATAGAAGTATTCAAATCCTTCTTGGAAAACCCTGTCGTTACTCAAAATGTCAGTCATGGTGTACGGGCATATTTGCACCCTGTGTTGCCACCCGATGGTAAGGGAGTTTTCACAGAAATTCATCCTGATCACCACCCTCATCAGACAGGTATATATTGGGGTTTGAAGAAAGTAAACGGACGAGATTTCTTTATGAAAAATGGAAATACTCATTACCAAAAAGTGAATGCCAGGGTGCTTGAAGCTAAAGGTGAATCAGTCTCATGGCAAACTATATATAATTTACTTGATAAGGGCGGTGAACCCATTCTGCAAGAAAGTCAGACTTGGACTTTGACCGAGTCGGAAGGGATGTTTTTATTGGATTTGGAATGGACAGGTGAGGGTTTGCAAGATATACTTATAGAAGCATATTTTGTGGGAGGTCTTTTTATGCGTATGCCATGGTACGAGGGCATTGAGGGAGAGGCCGTCAATGCCTTAGGAGAAAGTAATTACAAAGAATCCGATGGTCATAGGGCCATTTGGGCTGACGTAGGTATGGCCATTGAAGGCAGGGAAGATTGGGGGCATATTGCTATATTGGATCACCCCGATAACATTGCCTTCCCATCACCCTGGAGGATAGATAGTCAATTGGGTATTGGTCCTTCTAGACAAATATTAGGTGATTACACAATTTCTAAAGGAAGCAAGACTACGGAAAAGTATAGATTGGTAATTTATTCAGGAGAGCTGGATCCAGATATTCTTAAAATTCAGTGGAGAACATTTAGCAGGGAATAAAAATGAGTGAGACAGACATCTTGGTTTCTATATTGATAATCACGTTGTTATGGGCTTGTAAAATGGAGAGAACTGATCCTTTGGATAATTTTAGGGATTGGGCTATTTATAAAGGAGATAAGAAGGGGCTGCAGTGGTCAGAGCTTGATCAGATCAATGCCAAAAATGTCCAGGAGCTAAAAGTAGCCTGGATATTCAAGCATGGCAAACCTGGTGGCCCATCGATGTATAGTAATCCCATAATGATTGATGGGCTTATCTATTTTACATCACCCACACTTGATGCGATTTGTGTGGATGCCCTAACTGGCAAAGAATTGTGGCGATTTGTCTCCGCTGATTATAATGAGAATGGAGAAATTTGGACGGGTCGCAACAGAGGAGTGGTATATTGGAAAGGAGAAGAGGGAGAACGAATTTTCCTTTTTGTAAGGAACAGGGTTTATGCCATAGATGCCAAAACTGGCAGGCATATTACCCCTTTTGGGACGAATGGAAAGTATATCGACCTCAACTATGATTTGGGAAGAGATCCCGCTAAGACTTCTGTTGAGATGACCGCTCCAGGAATTATTTATAGGAACCATCTGATAATGGCAGGCAGAGTGGCGGAAGGATACAATTCCAGTCCGGGGGATATAAGGGGATATAGTGCAGTTACAGGTGAATTTGAATGGGTTTTTCATACCGTGCCACACAAAGGTGAGGAGGGGTTTAATACCTGGGAATTTCAGGAGGATGAAACATATGGAGGTGCCAATCCTTGGGGAGGATTTACCTTAGATGAGGAACGTGGCTGGGTATTTTGTGCTACTGGTTCACCTGCACCAGATTTCATTTATGGAGGCACTCGCAAAGGCGACAACTTATTCGGAAACTGCATTTTGGCGATTGATGCTGAGACAGGTAGGAAGATTTGGCATTATCAAAATATCCATCACGATATTTTTGACTATGACAATCCACCAGCGCCGGTACTGGCTACTACGACGGACAAGGATGTTAAAAAGGATATTGTAGTTCAGTTCACCAAGATGGGTTTCACCTATGTGCTGGATCGAGAGACTGGAAAGCCGATTTTTGATACGCCTGAAGTAGCTGTACCTCAAACGATTATTAGTGAAGAGGAATCTTCACCCACCCAGCCTATTCCGCTACTGCCACCACCTTTGGTTCGTACCCAGATGACAGAAGACGATATAACAGACATATCCCAAGAATCCCACGACTACGTGCTTGACATTTTTAAGAAATACGATACAGGGCCATTGTATACTCCTTCAAATGAAAGAGGAGTAATTACCACACCTGGCCATCAGGGAGGAGCTGAGTGGGGTGGAGGAGCCTTCAACCCCAATACCAATATCATCTATGTGAATGTGAATGAAGCGCCTACGATCAACAGGCTGGTTCCTTTCTACGATTCGAATAGTGCTGATGCCCCCGCCGAACTAAAAGGGGCACTAGTTTATAAAAGGAATTGCATTGCATGTCATGGAGTTGATCGACAAGGTATGCCACCAGATTTCCCGAGTCTCAAAGATTTGAAAATAAGCAATGACGAGATCAGAACTATTTTGAAACAGGGAAGAGGAAATATGTCTGCGTTCGCACAATTGTCGAAATCTAAAGTGAATGATCTAATTGCCTTCATAAAAAGTACTGGTGAAGAATATGAAGATATTTCAAACATCGGCCAGCTGAAGTATTCCAGCCATGCACCGTTTTTGGTAGATCATGAAGGTTATCCGGGAATAAAACCTCCTTGGGGTACGCTGAATGCCATCAATCTGATCACTGGCCAGTTGGAATGGAAAGTACCATTAGGTGAGTATCCGGAGTTGGTAAAAAGAGGCATCACTGGAACTGGCTCGAAAAATTTCGGCGGTCCCATTGCTACGGCAGGTGGAGTAGTATTTATAGCCGCCACAGCCGATGAAAAGATTCGGTCCTTTGACCAGGAGACTGGAAATCAACTGTGGGAATACAAGCTGCCAGCAGCTGCTTATGCTACACCAAGCACATTCATGTTGGATGGCAGGCAGTACTTGGTTATTCTTTGTGGAGGAGGAGGAAAAAATAAATCCCCTTATGGAGATGCTTTGGTCGCGTTTACGCTTTCCATGTAGTTGGTGTTTGTATTCACTACCTGTTTCGCGCGGTTCTTTGAAACTTGCCGAATTTTTGAGTCTCAGTCACCAAACTTACTACCAAATTCTTTGTTCCAACACCTCTTTATCTTGTCTTTGGCTCCGAAAAGCTCTTTCGATCTCTTCTTGATCTTCACAAGCTCATGAACATAGCTATTTCCATTGACCTTGTTCTTATGATGGCCACCTGCTTTCTCCCAAGTTCCTTTCACTGGGCGTTCATTGATTTCACTTTGATAGACATTATTGAACCCGATATTCTTGTCGGCGAAAATGCTTTTCGAAGCCAATAATTTGCTTGTTTGTCATTGGGGTGGATGCGCCATAATCTTAATTAAAAAAGGGATTCTCGACTCCAGAATCCCCTTATTCTAGTAACCGAGATCGCGAGCAGTCCTGGCTCTGCCAATAAATATGTGCGATAGGCATCTTCTGCAATGTAGAAAACGCCACTAGAATCACGAATCTCAATTCTGGTCGGCACAATATTACTCGTACCTTTATCTCGAATTTCGATATCCAGAATAGTAGATTGAGCAGATAATTTCAAAGCAATGATATCCCCACTTGGCAGTTATTTTACACTGAGGTAAAAAATGCGGCGAACACCCTATCTAGTATTTTCGTTAAAATTACCTTATCCCCTTGGTTTGGCGGTGAAAAGAAAATTGATGAGATCGCAAATTCTTTGTTACGGGTTCTTCGAACTCGAATTAATTCCCATACCATCTAAAAGGCAAATGAATTCCAGTTAATCGAGTTTGATTTCAATGTCCATCTGGTTCCAACGATAGTTAATAGAGTGTGATTTTCCTTTTTCATTGCGCATGGCATCAGACCAAATCAACACCATTTTCTCTCCATCCCCGCTAATCCATTTGGGAGATAATTTAGGTTGATAGGTTAGATTCGTTTCAGCATCTACAGTCCAATAATCCGTATAGTAAAACTCCTTCCAAGGGCCGTAGGGTTTTTCGGACCACCAAAATCCCAGGCTACCCGTTTTCGTGTGCATCCAACCATCGTAGTAGTCCTCTGCTGAATTGGTCATATGGTGACCTCCATAGCTGCCACCATTTACCATGATGTAGCATTGCAAGCCTGCATTCCATACCACAGATGGCAACCAAGAATACCAGCCAAAATACTCGCCAAATTGATTCTTTGCAGGAAAGACATGAACCGGTGCGCGTTTCTTGAGATCTGAGGTCCAGGATGGTTTCCCGTCTAGCCATCCAGCGAAGAATTCCCAATCTTTTCGTTGCTCCAACTTCCCAGATCTCACTCTGGCTAGCAAAAGCTCATTGCTTTGCGCTCCTTCAGGAGAATACATGTAGATATATGGATCCTTGGCAGCACTGTTCGCCTTTCCGTTTTGCACAAAAGCAATCGAAGCGAAGGGGTAGGCCAATTGACCGTCATGTTCCTTACCAAATTCCTCAAGAAAGAACATTTCTTTGGAATCAACTTCTTCTCTTGCCATGCTGTCCTGGGGTTCGATTAAACGAAAATCGCCTTTTCTACTTACTCGGAACCAGCTTTGGCCATTGTCATCAGATTTCAACAGCTTAATTCCCCTAAAAGGTCCAGACCAATCTAGTTTGGGTGTTTTAGAAACGGCCGAGTACAATTCGTCCCCAATCGCGTATATCCCATAACCAAACCAACCATGCCCTGCACGAACAAACTCCGGATACTGGGTGATGGGTGTTGGTTTGAAATCTTTCGATGTACCCTCAAGACGATAGAGACGATTGTGAAATCGGGTTTTTTCTATGAGCCAATCGCCGTCATCCATCGAGATTATTTGACTTCCATCTTTAGTCCATGTGATGCACCAGTTGTCACCTCTACCACCTAACCGTTTCAAAGTCTCTTTTCTAAATTCCACTCCTTGCGGATGCTTTGTCAAGTTTTGCCCCATAGTGAGATCAAGAATGAGGAGAATCGAGGCTAAAGTGAGGAGGCTTCCTGAGTACTTGAAATTCATATTTGGATTTTTATGGGCAAACCATTTTATGGCAGATTACTTCTTGATTGGCGAAGATAATGGACAGATAAGATTGGAGGTAAATCCTACATAGATTTTGTGGTGACCACTAGAGTAGAGGACGTACACGGTGAAAACATCGTCCTGGTCAATAATTTGCTTGTTCGTCACTGGAGCGGATGCCATAATCATAAAAAAAGGGATTCTCGACTCCGAGAATCCCCTTGATTTGTAGCGGAGGCAGGACTTGAACCTACGACCTTCGGGTTATGAGCCCGACGAGCTACCAACTGCTCCACTCCGCGATGTTGCACCACCGTTCTTTTCGATGGGATGCCAAAGGTATGTATTTATTTGGCAATTCGCAAAGCCTAGCGGCTCTAAAGCGCAGGTCACCAACTGCATTTTCTGCCAGCCATTTACATGACTTCCTTGGGGCTGAGGCGAATCAATTTTCCTGGCCGATTTAACAAGACATAGATGGCTCCATCTGGACCAGTCGTAACATCTCGGACCCTGCCGGCATTCTTCAGTAGGGTCTGCGCATATATAACGCGGTCTCCCTCAATATGCAGCAGTTGTACCTCTTCAAACTTGAGGGCACCAGCTAGTATTTGGTTGTTCCATTTCGGAAATAGATCTCCACTGTAGAAATCCAGTCCACAGGCAGCAATGGACGGTTTCCAATAGAATATGGGCTGCTCCATCCCTTCCTGAGCTGTCTTATCGGTAATGATGTCGCCATTGTAATTGATGCCGTAGCTGATAACCGGCCATCCGTAGTTGAGTCCGCGCTTAACGAGATTCAACTCATCTCCGCCCAATGGACCATGCTCGGTGTCCCAAAGTTGACCAGTCTCGGGATGAATAGCTAAGCCTTGAGGATTGCGATGCCCATAGGAATAAATCGATGCAACCACATCTTTACGACCGTAGAATGGATTACTCCGAGGGATGGATCCATCGCGGTTGATGCGGTGGACTTTACCATTGGGTTTGCTAAGGTCTTGGGCATGTTGCATAGCACCGCGATCACCAATGCTGAAAAACAGATACCCATCCGGATCAAATACGATCCTTGAACCAAAATGAACACCTGCAGTTCTGTACGATTTGTGGTCTGCTTCAAAGAGGACCTGTTCATCTTGCCATTTGTTGTTCACAATTTTGCCCCTTACGATTTTAGTCATACCAGGAAGGTTGCCTTTTTCATCAGGTTCTCCGACTCCATGACTGAATGCCAAATATACCCAGCCATTCTTCGCATAGTCGGGATCTATGTTGACATCCATAAGGCCTCCCTGTCCACCTTGACGCACGGTGGGTATGCCCATAATGCTGTCACTAGCAAGTTTGCCATTTTGATAAACACGTAGTCGACCAGATTTTTCAGTGATCAATGCATGATCTGCATCTATGAAGGCTACACCCCAAGGTGTTTCCAGTCCTTCGGCTAGGACCTCCACGTTCACCTGATAATCTTGTGTTTCGATCTCATCGGGTAGGGGAGGCTTCGTTATACCGAGTCTTTCTTCTTCGGCCAGGATGAATCCAACCAAGGTGTCAATCTCCTCATCATTCAATACCGCTCCCCATGATGGCATGCCGTGATGTGGATGCCCAAATTTGATGGATCGTTTGATGTTGTTGCGACCGGCTCCAAATTGCCAAGATCCATCTAGCAGGCTTTGAGCAATCTCTCCCTTGAGATCTTCGCCGTGACAGCTGGCACAAAGCTCCGTAAATTGGATAGGTATGTCACTACTACTTACATCTTGAGTGGCTTTGGGGCTGCAACCGGCCCCAATGATTAATATGATGCTGCTAAATAAGCATAAGGTTTGCACTAGATTTCTATTCACCATGGACTTAAAATTTGTATGTGGTTTTTTCTTGGAGCATGAATATACGTATCCCTGTGTTCAAAATTCACATACAAACTTGACTTTTCGGTTCAGTAAGCGATACTTTGCAATATCATGGTCTCTTTCTAATGGCATCCAGTTCGTTCTCAAGCTGCGCTACAATGTCTGGCTTTTGCAGAAAGAGATTGGTGGTCTCGCTGGGATCATTTGCTAGATTGTACAGTTGACCTGCTGCCTCTCCATCTTGCGGATCAATCGATGTAGGTGTTGAAAATCCACCCGATCCCAATCCTTCTATGAGTTTCCATTCGCCGTTTCTGATGGCAAAGACGGCGCGCGAAGAATGATGAATTGCAGTTTGACCAGCGGTTTCTTCTACCTGATTTCCTAAAAGGTATGGATAAATGGAATGACTATCATGCATTTCCTTTTGGTCTAGTTGGACACCTATCACATCGGCAGCTGTAGCTAATAGGTTGGTTAACACGGTGGTTTGTGCGCATACACTTCCAGTATCTACCTTACCAGGCCACTTTACGATAAACGGAATGCGATGTCCTCCTTCCCAGATATCTGCCTTCATTCCCCGGTACAGATGAGCCGCTCTATGATCATATTGTTCAATCATTTCCGGTTTCCAAAACGGTCCATTGTCGCTGGCAAAAATGACCAAGGTGTTTTCAATTACTCCTTTGTCTGCTAAGGTTTGCAAGACGGCACCTATGGCTGCATCGACCATCTCGACGAAATCACCATACTGCCCGGCACCGGACTTGCCCTGGTAGGCGCTCGTAGGCATCCATGGTGTGTGCGGTGCGGCAAGGGGGAGGTAGAGAAAAAATGGATGTTCACCCACAGCATGACGATCAATGAATGCCTGGGCTTGTTCTGTAAAAGTGGGTAAAACCTCATCGAATTCGAATCCTGGTGCAATTCGACCTGGCCTCCAAAACGCACCGGCATAACCGGTATTCAGATCATTTCCAGGGGTATAATCATCTGGTATGCTAACCAAGGTGTCATTTTTTAAGTAGCAATATGGATCCATGTCTAGGGAGGCAGGTAGAAAATAGGAGTAATCGAATCCATGTTGTAGAGGTCCATTGGTGGGAGGCTTGGAAAAATCTATCCAATCAGGATCCATCTCTGTCACCATACCCACTTCGTTTACAGATGCATGGGCTATGGAATCCACATAGGCAGGCTTGATGGCCCAATCTACTCCAAGATGCCATTTTCCAATCATGCCTGTGCGATAACCCGCCGACTGGAGAAGCTCCCCAACGGTAAGCATATCGTGCTCGATAATGCTGCGACCATAGCCCCTTAGTACACCTCTCGGTAGGCGACTGCGCCAACAATATTGGCCAGTTAGAATGCCATAACGAGTAGGTGTGCATACCGAGGAGGGAGAATGTGCATCGGTAAAGCGCATCCCTTTCTGAGCCAAGGCATCGATAGCTGGGGTATTGATCTTACTCTCTGGATTGTAAGCACCCACATCGCCATAACCCAGATCGTCTGCCAGGATGTAGACGATGTTTGGTAGATCAGGTGCATCTTCACTTTTGTTGTACTCATTACACTGTACAGCGCCTAATGCATAAATTAAGCCCAGCAATAATGGTAACAAAGAGTTCCTGGTTGGATTCATAGTCTGTGTAGTTGTGGAACGAGTATTCCAAAAAAGGCTCCCACCACATATCCGGTCAGGACGTCAGTAAGAAAGTGTTTTCCAGCCCGCATTCGCAGATATCCCGTTACAGCAGGTATGATGACTGCTGTGGGCCAAATAATATTATTGAAACCTTTGTTGGGATAGAAATCTTGCAATACGGTGGCGGTCAGAAAATACATCGTTGCCACGTTTGATGTATGTCCCGAAAAAAAGGAATATAGGGCATTTTTCGCCAATTTAGGAGGTAAGGGTGCGCTAGGATTATAGACAAAAGGACGGATTCTTTTAGCCAATACCTTGGTCAAATTTGTGGCAGCGGTATTTAGTAGCAGTCCTTCGAGTGCAAACAGTCCCACCTGACCAAAGTCCTTGCGCGTCTTTGCACCCAGTAGTGTAGTTAAAGGTACCGCATAGCTACTGTATAATAGGACATCGCTGGTTTTAGCTGCTTTCTTCGAAAATTGTTTGGTTACCCATCTATCCACACCCCAGATGTTTCTGGGGTTTAGTTTTTCAAGCTGGTCAGCTGACAGAGGTTTGTTTTTGCTCCCAATTAGTAGGCTGCTACCCAGGGCTATTCCTCCCGGCAACATAATGGAGCGCTCCGTATTTCCATTGGTCTCATAAGGAGATTGGCCGATTACCAATCCTGCAATGAGAAAGCTAAGTAATAGTGAGCAAGCATATTTGGGCATACCTAAAGGTACAAATCAAAATAGGTTGAGGTACTAACGCCCAGGAAGAGTGCGAGGAAGTCTACTTCTGGACCAACAACTTTTTGGCGCTGGTCTTCCGTCCTTTCTGATCATGATACACCACATAGTAGAGGCCTTGTGCCCATCGGGTGATATCAAAAGACAACAGGGGTCGGTAGGGCAGGTTAAGGACCTCCTGACCCAAATGATTGTATACCCGCACATCTCGGAGATTATGTTGCGCCGGATTGCTGCTTTCAAGTGAGACCATCCCAGCGGCTGGGTTGGGATAGATGTTTGTTTCAAAATCACCTTCTTCGATCAGGTTTGAATGGGTGGTTACACCTTCATTATACTGTAATACCTTAATGTCATCTATATAGGCACCATCTCGAGTGCTATTGTTGGTAGAAACCATACGAAACCTCAATTGCACTTGTTGGCCAATATAACTGGACAAGTCGATGCGTTCATTTACCCAAGTATGTTGGCGTCCCGTGTACACTGGATCATCGAGATTCTGCCTAAGAATACCGGCTACTGAATACTTTCCACATAGGGGAATAAAGTCTTGACCTTCGGCAGCCAGCTCAATTTTTAGATAATCATAGCCAGTTTGAATATCCCATTTTCCCCGAAAGGTAAGTACTGCAGAGTCCACTTCTTCCAAGAAAAAAGCATCGGTCAAAATGGAATTATCTGAGTAAGGAAACGTGTTTCCATTTGGACTATCAGTAAGACTGCTGGGAGCGGAGTAGAATTCGCTCGTATTTACAGCCCAATTATTTTGGAACCCGACGCTATGGGTATAGTCGAGTGTACCTTCATTTTCATAGACAAATTTGCTAGCCCGAAAATATTTAGTGACTGTATCGGTATGAATGTAACTGCCATTGTCGATGGTATAGGAAAATTGTATACGTTCACCATCGCCGATGTCGCTGTCCAGGATATAGGGAAATGATTCACGTAGACCGCTAAACAAGCTTAGGATATAAAATTTGGATGCATTTTCAAATTGGATGTTGCCGGTAAGCGGCTGGAGCTTTAAGGTAAACCCCACTTCTTCAAATCCCAGCTTGGTCAATCTAAAGGGTAAACTACCCGTCAAGTCGGTGACAAATCGTTCGGATTCATCAATGAGCATACCACTATTTAGTAGAAAATAGGCGGCATCCAAATTTTGCTTGAGGGCTGACTTACAGAGAAACTCTACATCTTCAGCATGGGGCCAGAAGCCATGCTCTTGTCCACCCACTTCCGGAGTCATCGAAAAGATTTTATTTTTTCCCTCTCCGCTGTACATCCAGTCATCCGCATCGCCATTGGTTCGATAGGCCAGTGTTTCTAGTCCTGTCCCATGAATAAATTTATTTTCAGTGGTAAGTAGTGAAGCCAGTTCTTGGAATATGTCGAAGTCCTCAGTTGGTTTCTCCGTGTAACCATATGGGTAGATCAAGAAATTTCCAAATGAATGATAGTTGAGTGCAATCTTAAAGTTGTGAACCATGGTAAAGTCTTGCACGGCCTGAGTTTCTGGTTCTGAAAATGCCGAAGGTCCGCGATATACATCGGAATTGGTCTTTCCGGAGGAGCCCTCGTTATCAAAGCCCCATTTATGGCCATAATTTCGGTTTAGATCTACCCCGTAGGTACCATCTCCATTAGCGCGTCGGTTTTTCCTCCACAGACCACCACCTTGCGGACGGACGGTCTCATTGTACACATAACCATCTGGGTTGACGCAGGGAATAAAATACAGTTCTGTGTTTTGAATCACTTGCTGGAGTCGCTCATCTTTGTCATAATTATCGAGCATATACCACATAAAGTAAATGAGCTGGGTTAGGCTCACTGGTTCCTTAGCATGGTGCAGGGCGGTATATAGTATTTCCGGTTCATCCTCATCCTGTGAGGGGTTATCCGATATTCTTACCCAGTGAATTGGACGTCCTTCATGCGTTCGATGTTCGCCAATAGCTTGTCTAGTTGAGATGAGATGGGGATACAGTGCGGCCATTCGGTCGAGTTCCGCCAGCATTTCGTCATATCGATAGTTGCCTTGATAGGTGCCAGCTTTAAAATGCGCTGGTGCCTCATAGGGAAAATCCAGGAGGCCTGCTAAGCACTGAGGATCGGTATTGCGTTGATGAGATTTGCTTGCTAGTTTCTTTGAATAGGCGGCTTCGGCATCTTCGTGAATAATGTCGACCCTTATTCCCTGCCGCTGTAGATCCTCCAAAGCTGTAATCAGGAAATCTCCTTCAACGCCTTTCTCATGCCAATGTACATGATCTAGAGCAAGCCCTGATGCTACCAATGTTGGTATCTCTCTAGGCGAGGATTTAATCAAGGCGTGTGCATAGCGCTGGGCAAGTATGGTATGGGTAACCAGTACAGTACAAATGAAAACAAGCAGCTGTTTTCTCAATATCATCGGTAAGTCGTTCATAGGTTTGGATCGCAAAGATAATCCAACAGTTGTGAAGAAAGTAGTATGCGTGCGACAAATTTGGTATAGTGGCTATAAATATATTAAATAAATCATTAATATATAAGTCTGCAAAATTAGCAGCAAAGACCCTAATGTCATTTACCTGAGTTCGAAAAAGATTTAATTCTGTGAAATGCTACTTTCCTTTTCCCTGGAGTAAGACTAAAATGGTGTAAAACAAGATTTTAATGTCCAAGGCTAGAGAAGCATTCTCGATGTAGAGCACATCAAATTTTAATCGTTGGATCATTTGCTCCACTGTACTGGCATATCCGTATTTGACTTGCCCCCACGAAGTGATGCCTGGCCTTACTTTGAGTAAATGTTTATAGTGAGGAGCAATCTGCATAATCTTTTCTATATAGTAAGCTCGTTCTGGTCGTGGGCCCACCAAAGACATTTCTCCAATTAAGACATTCCAAAACTGAGGCAATTCATCCAACCTCCACTTTCGCATAAAGGCTCCAAATGGCGTACAACGTTCATCCAGATCATGCGAAAGTTGAGGACCATCATCCTCAGCATTTTCATACATGGATCTAAACTTAAATATGGTAAAGGGCTTTCCCCCAAAACCAATGCGTTCTTGCCTGTAGAGGATGGGGCCGGGTGATGATACCTTTATGCGTATAGCGATGTATAGATAAAATGGCGCAAGAAAGATCATCGCTATGATGGACAGCACAATATCCAAGATGCGTTTAAGTAGGCGCTGCCATCTAGGCATAAGACCCTTTGCAATCTCAATAAGCACAGCGCCATAGACATGATTCATTTTAACCGTTCCCAGCATAATGTCGTACATGTCGGGAATGATTTTTACCAAGATCTTGTCTTCAAAATCAAACAAGGTATCTAGAATCGACTTTAGCTTTGAGTGCTCTGAAGTTTCAATGGCGATAATCACCTCCTCAATCTGCTGGTCTTGGATGACCCGGTCGATGTCTGATATGGTGCCTAGCCGAGGAAGGTGATTACTCAATTCATTGGTTGATTCGCCATTGGCATCGATAAAGCCCATGAATTTGTATCCGAGCCCTTTACGTAGGCTATTCATCTCTGTGAATAGCTCTACCGCCCGGTCATTACCACCGATGATCAACGTAGGATATTGCACCAGACCGGCTTTAAGCCGCTGACTGGCGCGGGTTAAAATAATGGATCTTGAGATGACGGTGAGCAGAAACTGAAGCAGAAAGAGGACGATAAAGGACTGGATATAATCCGTATAGGCGATTACGGCATCATCTAATATCAGGGTGAAAAATAGAAACAAGACGCCAATAAGGATCAGCCAGAAGGTTCGACCAATGGTCTTGATTCTTGATTTTCGATATAGGTCCCGGTACTCGTCGAAGATGGAGTAGAGGAGAACCCAACCCAAGGGGATCAGTACAATGCCGATGTAGAAATTCCGGTCATCCAGCATAGAAAAATCAAAGAATTCATTTTCTTCTTTTTTCCGATAAGCAAAGAAGCACGCCCAAGCCAATAGGGCCATTAAGAAGTCAAATACTCCGTAAATGATTATGTCTTTTCTTCTCTGCTCGCTCACGCTAGAAATGTAGCAATTTTATATTGTCAAGATCGATTCTTTGCTCCAATATTCCGAAATCAACCTCGAATGTAGCAAGAAAAATGACTTGGTAGCCAAGAAGCTGCGAGGCTTGCAAATCTGGGCTAAAATTGACGTAGATTTTGGTCGCTATGTCTGTTGGGAAAAGTACCAATTTGTAGTTCTTTGCTGGGCCGATACCTGGTCCATGTCCGCGCAGTCCAACTTGTAGGGGGACGTCGCTCCTGTATTCCATCTCTAGATAGGTGCTTTGACCAGTGGTGGGAATATCCCTTAATATTTGGTTAGATGCCACCTCTAAGGTAGGATGTTCTGGTGTGAGGACAGCAGAAGCCGATCTACCTTCAATTCCATCTTCTCTGATGAAGAGAAAGGTAGCTTCATCTTGATCTAGGTCTTCATCGAAAATTTGAGATCTTTCAAAATCTTCATTCAGTTTGAAGGTCGTCCTGGGATGATACGTGAAAGATGGGCGAAGCGTCTGTGTTTCACCGATTTTGGGAAGTAAATTAACCTGAACTGGATTTAGAAAAGGATAGGTACGTGGAGCCAAAGCTTGGCCGTTTTCACGAATTCCGGCGAATAAATCCAAGGTAAAAGCCTCACTGGCAATTACTGGAAACGTGGCTCCGACAGCAAAGGCACCAAGCAATGAGCTATCAGCATATACCCAAACCTCGCTGATGCCATGGCGACTGGTCCCTTGATTAGCTGAAACTTCTACACCAACTTCTGGAATGGAAACAAAGGAGGGCACGATTGCCTGTTCATCTTTTTTGCAACCGCTAATCAGGAGTAGCATAAGAGATGCTAAGATCCATCGAATCATAGCAACTGTTCTTGCAGATTTTTTTCTATGCGGCTGGAAATATCATGAGCCAGCACGAGTGCCGCTCTAGCATCTTCTAGGCTGACCTCAGGTGCGGTGCCATTAATGATCGCTCGGGCAAAGCTTTGCAACTCGAGTTCAATGGCATTTACTGCTTTGGTTTCCGGCATCTGAATCTTCACAGTCTTCTTTCCTGTGGCAGTCTCGAGCACAAAAGTATTTAGGTGCTCTCCACTGTGACCTTCAGCTCCTTCATGCAGGGTGACAATCTGCGCACTTCGATCCAAAAAATCAATGCCAATATAGGCGTCAGGTTGGAAGAGACGCATTTTTCTCATGTTTTTAAAAGACATTCTGCTGGCAGTCACATTCGCGACACAACCATTTTCCCACTCAATCCGGGCATTACCAATATCAGGGGTCGTACTAACTAAGCAGACACCATTAGCCATGATGCGCTTGACCTTGGATGGTACCATGCTCAAGATGATGTCAAGGTCATGGATCATCAAATCCAATACGACCGAAACATCTGTTCCCCTGGGGTTGAAGTTGGCCAGTCGGTGCACCTCAATAAATTTCGGGTTGATATCAAGTCCATTTAGCGCTAAAATCGCAGGATTAAAGCGCTCAACATGCCCTACTTGCACGACCACTCCATGGGCTTTCTGCAAATCTGCCAGTGCATTAGCTTGTTCGACGGTTGAGGTGATTGGTTTTTCGATGAAGACGTGCTTGCCCAATTGCATCGCCGTTGCTGCGATATCATGGTGTGTCGAGGTAGGGGTGACAATATCAACGGCATCCACCTGATTAAGCAATTCATATAAGGTGGAAAATGCCTGGATACCGGTTTCTTGGGAGACTTGCAGAGCAACATCTTCTTCTTTTTCGAAGAAACCAACCAAATCTAGTTCGGGTACTGCTTGCAGACACTTAAGGTGTATTTTGCCAAGGTGACCGGCGCCGACCAGTCCTGTTTTAACCTTCCTATCTGCCATAATACATGAGAATGATTCCAAAGGTAGTGATCAATACAATCAATAGAGCGGCAATCTTGATCGAGAATCTTACATTATCAACAAATTGCTGAATTTCTCTCCGATGAGCAGGATAATGGGCCAAGATTTCTTGTTCCAATCGGCGTTGGTCCAAGATATGCGGGGTTCCAAAATAGACCTTATGCTCACGCAGATAATTGTAGACCTTCAAGACCTTCCAACGAAAGTAGGCATTGACAAACAACATGGCAGCAAACAGACCTAATACAATACTGCTAAGGAGAATAGACAAAGTATGCAATTTATGCCTGACAAAGCTAGGAGAATATATCAAATGCTTTGTGCGCCGTGTAGTGCAAGACTCTTGCAGCATTCTAGCGCACAGGAATGACTTGCTTAATCGAAATTACCTGCATCTAGGGTTAGATTGATGTCAAGTCAGGACTTAGAGATCTCCCTACTCCTCATTCTGTCTTTGCTCCCGGATCCTCCATCTTCCCTATGAATACGATCGTATTGGTCTCCCTCTCCCAAAGCATGAACAGGAAGGGTCGATTGAAAGATATCATCGGAGGTAAGGAAGTTACACCCACTCCAATAGAAGTAACAGCAGCACCCTCGGCTCCTTTTTCATCAACTTTTAAAAAGGTTTTATGCAGGACCTTAGATAAAAAGAGATTGCCTTCCGGAGCAGATCCTAGTTTTGTAAAATCTGCCAGATTAGGATCAAATGCTTCCTGCATGCCCATTCGCTTAAGTGGTTCGTTGAGTAGGATCTTATAGCTTACGCTAAACTTAGGCACATTAAGAAGGATTCTATTAGACTTCAGGTTGTTGAAGATTTCTTGCACCGTGGAAGCATTCAGATTTCCGATGAAATCGTCGATGTCCTGCTCCTTAGGTGGGAGCACCATGGTGAAACGATAGCTGCTATCTGCAAATGGCATATCTACGGCTTGATAGGTCTCCGTAATTAAGTTGGGTAGGGTTGCAATATCCTGATGCATGGTCGGAACCTCCACTATAGATCCATCTCTCAAGGAGAAGGGTCTGACGGCGGTCTGCTCTAACGGAAAGGGATACTTCCAATCGGATGTGAAGAACAGCGCATTGAGGATGAACATGACTTCATCATCCCTAATTTCATCAAGGATTTTTGTAATGCGATTTTCTGTCTTTTCATTGACCCACTGGTTGATGTCATCGAGGGCAGATTCGTTGCCAAAGTCAAGGCCATAAGTGTCGGCATCGAAATACTGCTTTGCATAGGTGAGGAATGATTGCTCGGGTAGAATCCGCTGCTTATCCCAAAATATGGCGTTGGCAGGCGATAATCTAGTCTCTCCTTCAGTTGTGGTCAGCGTGGATATCCACTGCTGGTAGGCCATTCCCACTTCGGCTGATGAAATACCCTCCAATGCCAGTGCCCGTTCCATGCCGGCCCGAGTCTGATTATCAGCACCTCGCAAGGCCATGTACAGCGCACTCGCCACGCTCAAAGGAGAGATGATCACATTTTTACTTTGATCTCCTTCTTCCAATATTGCTTCTTTAAACAAGCTCCACTGAAAGTCTTGTATGCCCTCGAGCAGCTCAGATTTATTGATTTCTGATTCCTGAGGCACGGCGTCGCTACTCTTTTCACAACTGGAAAATAGGGTCAATAGGAATATGGGTATTATGGAGTAGCGAAATAGGTCTGCAAAATGGTTCATTTACGATTCATTTAGGACAAGTAATAATTCCACATTCAATGCCATCTAAGGGCATCATAAGATTTAATTGAAACGGAGTGACACCTAAGTCTAGAGCTTCACCTGATTACGATGAGGTAGTGCTCTAATCTAAGAGACGTGCATTGCCATATATTTAGTTTGGTTTTAAGCAAACCTTAACTTATTTGCCCCTTTCCAAGACACTAGATTATACGGTAGCAGCCAGTTGGTCAATGCTGGAGCAGGCACTTTTTCTGTGAGGTGAAGGTGATGGAAAATAGGGCCTCCGGTGAGGCTATGATTTGTTTCCTAGGTTTGCTGAGCAAGGACCGCGTCCATCTTTTCTTTCAGGTGCCGGGCAGTTAGAGAGGCATCACACATTGTGAGGTCTTCTGGGGTACCTTGAAACATGAGTTGACCACCATGGCGTCCCCCTCCGGGACCCAGATCAATAAGCCAATCGGCACTTTTGATAACTTCTAAGTTATGCTCCACAACGAGCACCGTGTGTCCCTGTTCTACCAGTGCATTTAACGCATCTAACAATTTGCGGATGTCGTGGAAGTGCAAACCTGTAGTGGGTTCGTCGAATATGAATAGGATGTGCTCATCAGTCCGCTCCCGCACTAAGAAGGAGGCAAGTTTCACCCGTTGAGCTTCGCCTCCAGAAAGAGTACTTGACGATTGACCAAGTTTGACATATCCCAGCCCCACATCGTGGAGTGGTTGGATCTTTTGTACAATGTCTGGTGCATCGGCAAAGAAGGTCAATGCCTCCTCAATAGTCAATGAAAGGATTTCGTATATGTTTTTTCCCTTGTACTTTACCTCGAGTACCTCTGTTTTAAAACGTTGACCCTTACAATCTTCGCAGACCAGGCGCACGTCAGCCAGAAACTGCATTTCTACAACGATTTCTCCATCTCCCTGACAAGTTTCACATCTACCCCCATCCACATTGAAGGAAAAATGCTTCGGTTTGTAGCCCCTTATCTTACTCAACTGTTGGCTAGTCATCAACTTTCTTATGGCATCGTAGGCTTTTACATAAGTGATCGGGTTGGAACGAGATGATTTGCCTATGGGTCTTTGGTTGACCAGCTCCACCTGGGTGATGAGATCCAGATCACCAACTAATTTGTCAAAGCTACCAGCAGATTGCTTGGTAGGTTCATCGAGATGAGATTTCAATGATCTATACAGAATGTCATGAACCAGGGTGCTTTTCCCCGATCCTGAGACTCCGGTTACGCAATTGAAAGTATTGAGTAGAATTTCAGCGTCTACATTCTGCAGATTATGTTGCCTTGCTCCATGGATCTCGATCTTATTTCGTGATTTACGCCGACGGTCCGGGATCGGAATAAACTCTCGATAGTCAAGATATGCCGCTGTTAAGCTCTGACCATTGGCCTTATGTAGTTCGCTAAAAGGCCCAGCATAGACTACTTGTCCTCCATGTACACCTGCGTAGGGGCCCATATCGATCAGGTGGTCCGCATTTCTGATAACGTCCTCTTCGTGCTCTACTACAATGACGGTGTTTCCTAAGTCACGCAGCTGTTTCAATACCTGCACCAGTTTCTCCGTATCTCTTGGATGTAAGCCAATGCTGGGTTCATCCAAAATATACAAAGAGTTGGTCAAGTTACTGCCAAGAGATTTGGTCAGATTAATGCGCTGTGTTTCTCCACCACTAAGGGTAGATGACACTCGGTCTAAATGCAAATAGTCGAGACCTAGGGCACAGAGATTAGTCAGCCTGGACTTTATTTCGATCAGCAGACGTTTGGCAATGGTATGCTGATGTGCGGTCAGTGATATTCCTTCAAAGAATTTCAACAGCAGGTCTATGGGAAGGTTAATGAGCTCATCAATGGATTTGCCACCTACTTCTACGTACAAGGCCTCTTCCCTCAGCCTAGATCCCCTGCATTCCGTACAAACTGTGCGACCTCGATATCGAGCGATCATCACCCGATTTTGAATTTTGTAGGACTTCTCTTCTAAATGGGCAAAGAAGTCATGGATTCCATCAAAGTATTGGTTGCCGTCCCAAAGCAGATCCTTTTCGTCTTCTGTCAGGTCTTCATAGGCCCTATGTACCGGAAAATCAAAGTGATGTGCATTCCTTAGTAGTCGATCCAAATACTTACTGGATTTTTCTCCTCGCCAGCACCAGATACCTCGGTCTAGTACAGAAAGGGAGGGATTGGGAATAACTTTGTCTTCATCAATGCCCATGATCCTTCCAAATCCCTCGCATCTACGGCAAGCACCAAATGGGTTGTTGTAATTGAATAGATGGGGTGTAGGCTCAATGAAAGTGAGTCCATCTAGTTCAAATCGATTATTAAAATATGATTCGTGGCCCTCGATGTTTCTTACATAGCATTCGCCTCCACTTTCTGCAAATGCAGTTGATACAGAATCTGCGATGCGCTTACGATTTTCTTCATCTGACGGATTCACTACAAAACGATCGATCAGCACCAGGATCTCTTCTTTGTCAATGTCCTTGATCTGCATCTTGAGAATGGCCTTGCGACTATTGAGCACATCTTCGATTTGCTCTTGTTTACCCCTCATAAAGATGCGCGAATATCCCTTTTGTAGTAGAAGCGCAAATTCTTGCCTGATCGATCTATCGGTATATTGTTGGTGTAGGGGTATGAGCAGGAGTACTTTACTGCCTTCTTTCAATGCATTGATGTGCTGGACTACATCTGAGACTCTATGTTTGCGAACCGGTTCTCCCGAAACAGGAGAATAAGTCTGACCGACACGGGCAAATAGAAGGCGTAGATAGTCATAAATCTCTGTAAGTGAGCCCACTGTGCTTCTCGCATTGGAGGTAGCTACCCGCTGTTCTATGGCTATGGCGGGGCAGATGCCTTTTATGAAATCTACATCCGGCTTTTTCATCCTTGTCAAAAACTGTCGCGCATAGGAGGAAAGGCTTTCTACATATCGACGCTGGCCTTCAGCATATAGGGTATCAATCGTAATGGATGACTTGCCTGATCCAGACACTCCGGTGACTACAACGAGTTTGTTCTTGGGTATATCCAAGTCTACGTTCTGCAAATTGTTACTCCTTGCACCCTTAATGTAGATGGTATCTTTGCGTGTTTTTGCCATGCCAATGACTACAAATATGATTTTATTTAAATGTTAAAAAAGCCGAATTCGTAAAAAGTTGGTCTGATTCTTGTAAAAAATTAAACGGAATCTCTATTTTTGATTTAGAAAGCAGCGAAAGTAAGGTACTCCGTTAAACTTTAGTTAAGGAGACCGTAGCCTTTTAGTTTTTTAACTTAGCTTTCTATATTTCATTAGCGATTCACCATATCAAAAAAAACTGATTGCTTATAGAGTAGAACTTATACACGACATTACAGAATTTTTTACTGAACAAAACCAAGTAGTCGTATGCAAGTTACTCCTTTTAGCGATCAGGAACTGATCTCTCAGTATCTGGATGGCAATGAAAGAGCGTTCGAAGAATTGCTCAATCGCCATCGAAACAAAATCTACACTTCAATTTATCTATTTGTTAAGGATCAGAGCCTGGCAGAGGATATTTTCCAAGAGGTCTTCATCAAGATTATCAACACCTTACGCAGCGGTAAGTACAACCACGAAGGCAAGTTCGTACAATGGGCCATGCGTATAGCTTATAACATGTGTGTGGATCAATTCAGACGAAAGAAACGTAGACCACAAGTAGCACCTACAGAGACTTTCGACATTTTTGACGTCCTTCATGTTTCTGATGACAATATGGAAACGTCCATGATTAAGAGTCAGACACATCAGAAGATTAGACATCTGGTTGATAGCCTTCCTCCTGAGCAGCGTGAAGTAGTGATCTTGAGGCATTATGCGGACATGAGCTTCAAGGAAATATCTCAATTGACAAGAGTCAGCATCAACACGGCCTTGGGTAGGATGAGATATGCACTGATCAACATCAGAAAGATGGTGGAAGAGAAAGAGATTATTTTACAGTAGTTTTTTACGGTGATCATCCGGCTATCAGTAGTGCTGTTGCACCTGATTCTTAGATCTTGCCATAACAATAACCTGCTTCTACGACACATAAACTAGTTATTCATAGAAAATAAGGATCTGCTGTCTCACTACACAGCAGATCTTTTTTGTTTTAAATGCTGTTAAGAGCAATACATTACGTCATAACCCACTGCTGGCATCGAATTATTGTATTTTTAGATTCTGCAGGTAGATGGGATGTCTATGTCAGATTAAACAGTACGGTATCAATGAAAAAAAGTATCATCATCGTCTTGGGTATACTTCTTACAGGTGTCATATTCGTAAGCACCTTAGATCCAGGTGAGCAACAACTAAGTAAAAAAGAGGTGATGACAATGCATGCACTGCTTAGTGTAATGGACCAAATGCATTTGGAGCCCGCTGATATCAACGATGAATTTTCTCGAAAGTCCTTTAAGGAGTATATCGATTATCTAGATGGCGCCAAGCGGTTCTTCATCCAACCTGAGATAGAAAAACTTAGTAAATATGAAGAGCAGATTGATGACCAGATCATGGATCGTCAATTGATATTCTTTGACCAGTCGCTAGATCTTCTGAATAAGGCCATTGAGCGGGGCAAAATGATCTACGAAGAAGTCATCGATGACACCTTTAACATCCATGATCCCGCGTATTTCGAGTTAGATGCAGACAAACGTTCCTTTGCGGAAGATGTAGCAGCATTAAAGTCACATTGGCACGACCTTATCGAGTACCAGATTGTCTCTAAGGTGCATAATAAATTGGAGGCACAAAAGGACAAAGCCAAAGAAGAGCAGAAGGATGAAGCCGAGCTTATTAGCGAAGCCCAAAAGGCTACTAAGAAGATTTTCGATCAGTGGTTCTCTCGCATGGAAGAAATGCGACGTTCAGATCGATTCGAATTTTACCTCAATGTTTTTGCACAACTTTATGACCCACACTCAGGATATTTCAGTCCGAAGGAGAAAGAAGAGTTTGACATACGCATGGGCGGCAAACTGGAAGGGATCGGAGCCAGGCTGAGTAGAAGTGATGACTACATTAAAGTAAGTGGGATTATCCCGGGTGGCCCCGCTTGGAAAGGCGGAGATCTGGAGGTTGGTGACCTAATTACTAAGGTTACACAGATGGGCGAAGAAGGCGTGGATATTGTTGGATTTCGTACCGACGATGCGGTGCAATTGATTCGTGGAAAGAAAGGCTCGGTTGTGATACTAACTGTCAAGAAAAAAGATGGTTCTTTTGCTGATGTAGAAATCGAGCGTGATGAGGTAATCATTGATCAGGCATTTGCTAAAAGTGTGATCATCGATCAGGGTGATCAGATTCAAAATATTGGCTACATCAAATTACCCATGTTTTATTCCACCTTTGATGGAGGCAATAGTTGTGCCGACGATGTAGCGGTGGAAATCGGAAAATTGAAAAAAGAAAATGTAAAAGGCATTATCCTAGACCTGCGGTATAACGGTGGAGGCTCTCTACCAGATGCCATCAATATGAGTGGATTATTCATAGAGAAGGGACCCATTGTCCAGGTGAAATCGCGAGGCCAGAAACCTGAAGTCTACAAAGATGAAGACAGTGATGTAGCCTATGATGGGCCACTGATCGTCATGGTCAATGCAATCAGTGCCTCTGCATCGGAGATATTGGCTGCAGCCATGCAAGATTATGGTAGGGCTGTGATTGTAGGGGGCAATACTACATATGGTAAGGGTACGGTGCAACGGTTTCTAAATCTCGACAGGGTGATCCAAGGACACAATAGTGAGAAGCCTTTAGGGCAGGTGAAGGTAACCATGCAGCAATTTTATAGGGTAAATGGCGGATCTACGCAACTTAGAGGTGTCACACCAGATATCGTATTGCCCGATCAATATGCTTTTGTGGATATCGGAGAAAAAGACTATGATGAAGCCTTACAATGGACCGAAATTAATCCTACCTCCTATAAACAGAATGTGTACCAACTTCCCGCTTTACAACTTCTGATTGATAAAAGTGCCAAACGTGTTGCCCAAGATTCTTCTTTTGCATTGGTGGAAATGCAGGGAAAGGTGATGAAAGAAATGCGGGAGGAAAGCAAGATGCCTTTGTCATTGGTAGAATATGATGCTGCGCTCGATGAAAGAGATGAGCGCTTAGATAGATTCGATGGCCTCATGCAAGACACCGTTGCAAAACTCGAAGTGCATAATTTGGATGCTGATCAAGCATATTTACAAACGGATAGCTCACGAATTGCCAGGCGAGATCATTGGGTGAAGCAGATAAAAAAAGACATATATTTAGAGGAATCTCTTCATATTATGCAGGATCTCATTGAGGCTGATCCGGCTTACGTCAAACATTAAGTTGGGCAGCGCACCAAGTAGATAATGGATTATTGAGGGCACTCCGAAGTGGAGCCAAATCAGAATTGGAGATTTCGCTAATATTTCAATTTCTAATTTCATGACTGTGGTAAAGCATAATCCAATCCCGACTTTATTATTCCTTCTCTTCTCAGTGATTGCTCTTGCACAAACAGGTAAGGTCTTTGATGATTTATCGATGCATAGCGACATCCTTTCTATGGAGCGAAAATATGCGGTTTATTTGCCCCCTGATTACGAACATTCTGAACGACGATATCCCGTGCTGTATTTACTGCATGGAGGTGGTGATGATCAGACCGGTTGGGTGCAATTTGGAGAGGTTTTGCGTATTGCTGATCAAGCTATCCAGCATGGAAGTGCAACAGCAATGATTATTGTTATGCCTGATGCTAATAGTGGCCATCGAGGTTATTTTAATAGGGTGGATGGTAGTTGGGATTATGAAGATTTCTTTTTTGACGAATTTATTCCAGAAATCGAACAAAAGTTTAGGATTAAGGGAGAGAAGAGGTATCGAGCAGTAGGGGGCTTATCTATGGGTGGCGGTGGTTCGTTTATGTATGCGTTGCATCGTCCTGATTTATTTTCATCGTCCTGCCCACTTAGCGCCTATGTGGGGCCGCTTTCCTTTGATCAGGCACGCCAGCGATATGCCAAGCAGCATATTGACGAGGCATCTGAAGATGTCTTGCGGGCTCACTATGAGAGACATAACGCATTGTATTTAATCGATCAAATGGATGCAGAGCAAATTGCTGAAGTACGATGGTTCATTGACTGCGGAGATGATGACTTTCTATTTGAAGGCAATTCTCTAGTGCACATCGCTTTAAAGAAAAAGGAAGTAGATCATGAGTATAGAGTACGAGATGGCGCACACACTTGGACTTACTGGAGGGAGTCTCTACCTTTCGTACTGCGCTTTGTTTCCGATGCATTTCATCAGCATTAGCACCTATTATTCAGTAGGGCTTTGAGGCTTAATTGGTGGGATCTTACCATTGCAGTGTCCCCTTTGCCAAATATTCCCAGGCTAAGGATCGATCAGCGTTAATAATCGAAACGGTTACCTAATTTAGAGCCCATAAAACAACGGGATGTATTTTAATTTTTCCACTCGAATTTTATTAATTATTTCTTTGCTGGCTGCCAAGATATATTATTCCCAGGTTTGGAGCAAAGCCAATAGTTCTACAGAGGTGGATCCACCCAATATCTTGATCATTCTCACCGATGATCAAGGATACCATGATGTTTCCTACTATGGTACTTCAGATCTTTATACACCACATATTGATGCGTTGGTAAAAGACGGTATTCGCTTTGATAACTTTTATGCAAATTGTCCTGTTTGTTCACCAACTAGAGCAGCCCTACTCACTGGTAGGTACCAAGAATACGTAGGTGTGCCTGGTGTGATCCGAACGAATCCTAAAAACAGTTGGGGGTTTCTTGATCCCGAAGCCCTGATGTTGCCTCAGCTGTTGGCTGCCCGAGGTTACCATACTGCACTAATTGGTAAATGGCACCTTGGCTTGCAGTCACCCAATACACCGAATGAACGGGGTTTCGCCTTCTTTCATGGATGGTTGGGCGATATGATGGATGACTACGTACAAAAACGCAGGCATGACATTAACTATATGCGTGAAAATGAAGAAACCATTGATCTGCCCGGTCATGCTACAGATCTATTTACGCAGTGGTCAGTGGACTATATTAAGGAGCGTGCTGTCCAAGAAAGTCCTTTCTTTCTGTATCTCGCATACAATGCGCCCCACTTTCCAGTGCAGCCACCTGAGGAATGGCTAGAGAAGGTGCGAGCCAGGGATTCGACTTTGACGGAGAAACGTGCAAAGCTGATCGCATTTATTGAGCATTTAGATAGTGGCATTGGCAAAGTTGTAGAAGCGCTAAAGGAGAGCGGACAATATGAAAATACGATCATTGTTTTTTCCAGTGATAATGGTGGACTACTTGCAGACGAAGCAAATAATGGTCCCTACCGAGATGGAAAGCAAAGTTTGTATGAGGGTGGCTTGAGGGTGCCCACAAGCGTTACTTGGAGGAACGTAATACAACCTGGATCTGCTACGGAACATGTGTCACTGAGTATGGATATCTTTCCAACCCTGTTGGATCTTTGTGATGTTGACCTACCCACTCAGATAGAGGGAAGGAGTTTTGCACCCGTATTAACCGGAGGCTCCGTTGATCACGCTAAACGGCCATTTTTCTTTTCACGTAGAGAAGGGGGTGCAAGGTATGGAGGGTTGACCATTCAGGCGGTTAGGTTGGGCAAATGGAAGCTGTTGCAAAATAGTCCCTTCACTCCACAGGAATTGTATGATCTATCGGCTGATCCCAGGGAACAACACAATGTCATTGACAAATATCCTGAAGTGTACAAAAAACTCAATGCGCTGCTAATGGCACATTTACAAAAGGGTGGGGAAGTACCCTGGCAAAGTGCGAAATCCGATGAGTAGGAAAATGTGCGATGGCACTGGAAGGTAAATTGGATGTCCAATTAATGAAATGAGTCAACAAAGAGGAAAGTCATGTGAGCCTAATTCTGCTCTCTTAATTCCAAACATTTGTGGCATTTACACTGTCTACAATATGAATTAATCAATTAGAGAAGACAGATGATGAAAGAACTCAATTCCTCCTGGGAAAAATTATTCAATAAATTGGAGAGCATACTGGATAGTACGGTTATGCTTTTGCCTAATTTGATTCTGGCTATTGTCGTGGCCGTAGTAGGGTACTTTGCAGTGAGGTATGTACAGGAAAAGCTACATCGGCTTATGAAAAAGCATTTGAGCAACCCGACTATTGCAGAAGTAATGAGTCGTGTGATCGCTTTTGCATTGATGGTAGGTTTATTATTTGTCATCCTAGGCATATTGAATCTTGATCAACTGCTGACCTCGTTGTTGGCAACCGCAGGAGTTCTCGGACTAGCCGTTGGTCTGGCTTTACAAGAGCCTTTAGCCAATGCTTTCGGAGGAGTGATGTTGTCCTTGCGTAGTCGGTACAATATTGGCGATTTAGTAGAAACCAATGACTTCTTTGGTTCCATCAAGGAGGTAAATCTTCGAACCACAGTGATGAGCACGCCAGCGGGTCAAGAAGTATCCATACCTAATAAGCTTGTCCTGCAGAATCCCATCATAAATTACAGCATATCTGGCAAGCGTCGAGTAGAGGTGGACTGCGGTATTTCCTATGGAGAGAATTTGGACCAAGTAGAACAAATCGTGTTGGATGCCATGAAATCTGTTGACAAATTGGAAG
This sequence comes from Saprospiraceae bacterium, assembly GCA_013001595.1. Lineage (GTDB taxonomy): Bacteria > Bacteroidota > Bacteroidia > Chitinophagales > Saprospiraceae > JABDMH01. Next base: position 36,045 of record JABDMH010000119.1, read on the forward strand.
ATCAAGAGGTGGAGTTCTTCTATACCTCCTTCGGTGATAGTTCGATTAATTTTCGAGTCCGTTTCTGGATTAGGCAGGATGGACAGAAAGCTTATTATATGTCCGCCAGCGAAGCAATGCGTGTGATCAAACGCGCCTTTGATGAACAAGATATTCTCATACCATTTCCAATCCGTACGTTGGATTTTGGAATTAAAGGCGGTAAACATCTTGCTGACGAGTTGCAGGTGGTTCGTCCGACTGAAGAATCAAATGGCCTAGCTCAAGGATAGTTTTTCTTTGTCCGTGAAGGAGTGAGATTCTGGCAAATGACAAATTTGTTAGCACAGAGGGATGGTCACAGATGGTTTCCACTGCCGTGATTTGATTCGAGTGTTTGATAAAGAAATTTTGGGATTGATCTAAAACTACGGATGACCATACAGTCCTAGACTTGATCACTCAGCCTGCGTCACGAAGCATCCAGCGCATTCGCAGCATATACTTTTTTTAAAAATTTCTCATCCCATTCCATCTGTAGTGTTTGCTTTGATTCTTCGAAAAGAGCCCTCTTTTCATTACTAATTATTTTCCGATAAGTAAATGAGCAATCGGGATGTTTCTCCAAAAAGGAGAGCATACGGATTAGTTTGGTGACGACAATTACATTTTCCTTACAGTACAATCGAATGGGCGCCATAATATCAAATAGGAGATCGTCGAAATGCTTAATATGTTTGATAAGAATGTACTGATTCTTGCCTGTTGTCTCAAACCACCTATCGCTCAGCTGTAAACGTATATAGAGCAATTTTCCCAAGGTGTCAATGGCATCCAATGCGGTTCCCGGATCATTGATACCTGGAGACATTGCTTTTGTAATGATTTCCGATACTTGACGAAACCCATCATTCAAGTTCGGGGATTCATATGGAGTCTGATCAAAGGTGAACAGGCTGCCAGTATCCTCACCAATGCTTTCTTTCAGTTTTTCTGAAGTTAGAAGCAGGGCATCTTCAGGATGCAAGAAGGCTCCTCGTGCTGGGAGAACTTCGATCCATTCGGGTTCAGATGCATCATGTCTAGGTAAGTCACCTGTATGAAAACTTCGAAAGTATAATGCACCACTTTCCCTGTAGTAGATTTTTGCCGCTAGTGTGGGAACTAGTGGTGCCTCAGGCATTTCAGTTTGTAGGTCACGCAGGTTTAGCATACTGCGCTCATTTTTGATGAAAATCTCATTTAATATATACTCCACTCGAATTTTTAAGGAAATATTATGAATAAAAAACACAAAAAGGGCTATGCAGGTGAGGGTGCCAATTATAGCCAACATGATGGAGAATCCCGGAAGCTGATAGGCAGCTGTTTCAGGTTGTATATACCGCATCACTATGGTGCAGTACACGATTGTGCCAATGTAAACGCCAAGGACAATCTGATGAGTCTTATCTGTTATTAAGCCAGGTAGTAATCGAGGTGAGTATCGACCTGCCGCTTGATTCAATATCACCATGACCATAGTGAAGCTAAAGACGGTCAATGTGATGATCCCACTGATAAAGGTGCTGAGTAAGACCCGTGCGGTCTCTGCATTCTTCACAACAAGAATGGGAAACTTTTCTTCCAGATAAGAACTGGCTCCCACCCATTCCAAGCGGATACTTAGATAGGCAATCAGTATGCTGAGGAAGGAAATGATGGCCGGATAGAATGCAATGCTGCTAGAGATTTTACGCCACGTTTGAAATATTGTATCACTTAATGAACGCATTCTACCAAAGTAGGGAAATTCAAATTTCTATGACCGATGGTGCCTTAAAGAAATGATAAAGGAGTGATATAACAGATATCAAGCTTTTCATTGCGACAACGACTTTGTTCATTTCTCTTCCTTCGACATCAGAATCAAACGCCTTGAGGGATTTGTCAATGAGTGCCAACTCCTCAACAATTCGAGCACAAAAAATGGTTACTTGCGCAAGTCGATTTAATGTTGTGGCCATGACTGAATGTGTTGGGATGGAGCCAGAAGAATCCTTTCGAATCACAAGTCTATAATCCGTCCTGAGGTCGTTTGTAATGAGTGTTTGCAGGGGAATCTCGAAGAGCTTACCCATTCTAAGAAGACCCTCAAGATCAGGCTCAGTAATAGAATTTTCATATTTCTTAATTTCATTGATTGAAACACCCAATAAACTGGCAAGGTCTAAGTGTGAAACCTTGTGGAAGTGTCTTAATAGAACAAGGTTTGTGGCAAATTTTGTCATTTTTCAATTGAGTTGGTCTAGTCAGATCCAAAATGTTCACCTGAAAGGATATCTATATTCCAGAGCTCAATTGATCGGCATACGCTTTACAGACATCTTCTTCTTTTTCACTTAAAGGTATTTGGCAAGCTTCTTTTCCGACTATTCCAATTGGAAATATTATTAGTCTCTTTGGAAATCATATCGATTAAGAAAGCATCGAACAAGCGGTGGAATCATAATGTCTTTCGGTAAAGTAGATATGGAACTTACTTTAAAGCGAACTTTATGAGAAGAGGCGATGAAAACTATCGCGGAATTTCTGTCTACATCATTTGACGAAGATTGCCGTGATTTTACTTTGAACATTCCCAAACTGGTTGGTGACGGCATGGTCAGGATGATTGATTTTATTGCTGTGGTAAGTTTACTTGCAGTTGATGCAGTTCTTAAAGAGCCACTGATGATTCACTTTGAGGGAGAAGCTAATACATTGATGCGATTTAACTACTGTGTGGAGGGCGAGATCACGCAATCACTGCAGAATAATAGTGTGATTGCTACTGTTACCCAACATCAGGTTACGATCTCTGCCAATAGGAATGACTCTGAACAACACATTCGAATTCCAGCTGGAAAGCGAACTGTTTTTATGAGCATTGAACTGGATAGACAAAATTATCGGGATAAGTTACCTTGTGATTTAGACACCATACCAGATAGGTTGCTAGAAGTCTTGGAAGATTCAGAAGGCAAACAGCTTTTTCTACATCAACATAATTACTCACATATTATTCATGAAGAAGCAGCTGAGATTATGTCGACGGAATATGAGGGGCTTATCAAGACTACCCATCAAGAGTCTAAGGCGCTAGAGATCATAGCCCAACAATACAAACAGTTCATCGATGATGATCGGGCTGACTCGCCGAAAACCATGTTAAAGGAATATGAGATTGAGAAACTATTGAAGGCACGAAGAATCATATCGGAGTGTTCGATCAATCCACCCACGATCGTTCCACCGGCAAAGATGGCAGGACCTAATCAACAGAAGTTAAAGGCTGGCTTCAAAGAGCTATTTGGCACAACAGTTAATGGATACTTGCAAAAGGCAAGATTTGAACATGCAAGGGCATTGCTTTTGTCGGGTAAATTTTCGGTCAAGGAAGCTGGTCACCAAGTTGGATATGAGAACATGAGTTATTTTACGCGTAAATTTTTTGAACGTTTTAAGAAGTTACCCAGTGAATTAAAGGCATCTTCTTGATGGGAGTGCTTTTGTGCTTAAATGGAATCATACGGTATGAACTTAAGTAGATTTGATAATTGGCAGCTTTTTATTGAAGTTTACTGCAATCTCGGTATTCTTGACTACTCAAAAGACAGCAAGATTTAGAAAATAGAACACATAGACATGACAAGATATTTTGGACCCAACATTAGATTTCTACGTAGGACCAAGAATCTAAGTCAGGAGAAGCTGGCTTCAGAATTGGACATTACCAGAAACAGGGTAGTCTCATACGAGAAAGGGGCTACAGAACCTAGATTGGAAGTATTGGTGAGACTATCACTTTATTTTGGAGTGACTGTAGATGATTTGTTGTCTAAAGACCTAAGCGCTACTGAAGAACTTGCTGCTGCCAATCGTAAGTTTGCGCGGCTGTCCTCCAGAAATTCGGAATCAAAGGAGAATGACGCAGAGATGGATTTATCTTTCGACAACGTTGAAGCATTACAGGAGTTTATCCGCAAAAGTCAGGAAGTAGAGATGATGTTTGCAGGGTTCAGAGCATTCAATCAATTGCGGGAAGGACAAAAACCTTCCAATGGTGAAGAAACTTCGATCATTAATCGCGAGAATCTCCTCAATCTTCTTGAGTATTTGTTGGAGGCAAATTCGACATTTATCGATTCAATATCCAACAAAAAGTAATAAAAAACACCAAATAGTTGATATAATCAACATAATGTCTTATATTTGCACCATAACAATTAGAAGAAGACTTTATGACTAAAACTGAATTTAGTAGACATTACCGTAAAGAACACACTAATCTCTTTGGATTTGCCCTAAAGCTAACTCGGTCCTCAGCTGATGCCAAGGATCTAATGCAAGATGCTGCGATCAAAGCCCTTAAGAATTGTGAATCTTTTCGCGATCCCGCTAAGTTCAAGAGTTGGTTCAGTACAATCCTTTACAACACCTTTATTAACAAATACCGACGACAATCACGTCGTAGGAATCTTCTAGATGGACAAAAGGATGTATCTGGACTCTTTTTTAATAGAACTAAAGCGATCAATAAGGGTTATGAGGACTTGAAAAAGCAGGATATAGAAGCCCTTATGCAATTGCTTAGTGCCGCCAATTGCAGGGCATTCAAATTATATGAGACCGGATATTCCTACAAAGAAATCAGTGAGATGCAAGATGTTCCCATTGGTACGGTCAAGAGCCGTATATTTTTTGTGAGAAATAAGATGAAGAACATATTGGTTGCGGCAGATCTGTATGCAGCTGCCTAAGGCAAGATTAGATAGGATTACCCATTTCTTCAATTAAATCGTAAAAAGGTAAGTGCTTGCACACACATTGGTTGCGAGCACTTTTTTGCACCTAGGTATTTGATTTGGTAGGTTATTTTTTCCCAGAAAGAGTCAAGTGCGATTAAGCACTTGACCAGAATTCCAAAAATGCCTTTAAGCCACATGCCATTAATAGATGCTTGTTTCCAGAGCAAAAGTTTTGCTGCGCCAACTATCTAACATCCAACTTTGTTTTTCAACATTAGCGAGAAAACCACCAATCATATCAATGGTGCCTTCGTCGCCAACCTGCGAAGCTTCCTTTATTACCAATCGCATTCTATCGATCAAATTTGCATGGTTTGCTAAAATGGCATTTACCATTTCACGGTCGGATACTGGTGCTTCGCCTTCTGAAATCTGCGAACTATCTAAGTAGACTGATATTTTTCCCAATGGACGGTGTCTCAACGTAAGGACACGTTCTGCAATCTCATCAATTTTAACTTTGGCATCGTTGTAAAGGACTTCGAATCTTTGGTGTAGGTCGAAGAAATTTTCACCTTCTATATTCCAATGATAATTTCTTAGATTTTGATAGTAGATTTGGTAATCCGCCAGCAGCAAATTTAGGGACTCTACTACTTTCCCAAGTTTCTCTTTCTCTATTCCTAAATAATTCATTAATAAATTTTGGTTTAATTAAAAGTATCGGTAGTAATTCATTGCTACCTGGTAGATAGACATCACAAAATGCCTGGTAGTTCGATCTGGAGTGAATGAAGCTGGTTCATAGGTTGTCTTGCTTTAAATTCTCTTCTGTACAAAACAAGTCCGCGACTTTATGATGTCTCTTTAGGCATAATCATAACTAGTACTACCAAATACGAACAAAATGATTGAAAAGGAATTTATTTAGCAATGTAAGATGAACACTAGTATTCCTGACTTACTTTTTTGGTGCTAATACTCTGCTAGCCATGGAGGCTAACTCAGGCGATGATCTACCAAAATTGACTGATGAAGACCGCATTGAATGGAAAGAATAGAGGTTGCTGTACAGGAACTCTTCTTAGAACTATCCAAGCTGAAGGCGGATAATAAGTCGGCCCCGACTACAAGGGAGAAGCGTGCCATTGGAAAGAAGATGTGAAGGATGAAGCAAGAGATAGAGCTTTAGAAGCCTGGCACAAGCGGTCAGCGGTGTTATCTGCATTGGCATTGTTAGTTGGCACTAGTCGTTATCCTACTGTTGATTTTGTTACTGTAATTGGTTATTTGACTTTTAGCTCAATATGGGGCTACGTCATCCGTATTGGTATAGATGGCTCCAGTTTCTTTCATAGGTCTTCAACCAAACGCAATGCAATGCGTCAAAGAAGTATCTTGATAGAGATGGTGATTGATGATGTCAAATGAATTTGCAAATAGCAAACTTTGCATAGATTGATGTTGTCTTACTAATGACATTTATTAAATACCAAAAAAGTAAAATTACATATGAAAAAGAGAGATTATTTGATACTGGGAACAGCATTGGGTGCAGCGCTGGGTTATTTGGCCAACAGTGATCGTGGAAGAAAATTTACTGCGGAGGTGAAAGAGGAGCTAGCAGTAAAGGCGGATTCGATTAAAGGAAAGGGCTCTGAATTGGTCGATGTCGCTTCTGAGAAAGTTTCTCACTTACAGTCCAAGGGCTCTGATTTGCTGAATGTAGCTAATGACAAATTGGCCGAGCTCCATGCAAAGGGAAATAGCTATCTACGAAAAATGGGGCAATCTCCTGTCAAACAGCAAGATATAGAGCAATACATCGACAATGAGGTACGTGACATTAAACTAAAACTTTTAGAGAAAGTGGAAGCCAAGGCAGAAGAAATAGCTTCAAATGCTAATAGCAGAAAGAAAACTGTAAAGGCCAGCTAAATCTAGCTCTTGATTGAAACTGAGAGAAGTAGGGATCGAGTCATTTACTAAAAAGATATTTATTAATTTATGTCAGAACTCATAAGATTTGCAGAACAATCCATAGGCGCTCTCCTGGTCGGAAAACGCGTATTGGATTCAAAATTTGAAATTGCTAGGTATGTATTGTTAAGGGAAGTTTCGCAATTGATGTCTTCAGTGGTCAGCTTTGTGCTGTTTGGCATCGGAGTCTTTATGGCGGCTCTATTATTCTTAATTGGATTGGGAATGTGGGCATCTGAATACTATAATGTTTCATATTTACTAGTCCTTGTACCTGCCAGTATTTTGACGATCGGCATGTTTGTCCTTTGGGTAGGAAGAGAACGGGTTTTTGAATCCATAGCCAGACAATTCTTGAAAAATCGAATAGAATGAATTTCTTAAAAGTGTTATTGATCAATGGATTGATCGTACTATTTCTCTCTTGGCTGCTGCCTGGGGTGGGAGTGGAAGGATATTTTACTGCGGTCTGGGTTGGCTTGTTACTTGGCGTGGTCAATTTCTTTGTCAAACCATTATTGACCATATTGACCATCCCCATTACCATATTGACCCTAGGCCTGTTCCTCATAGTTATCAATGGACTGATGGTGCTACTGGTTGATGCTATGAGTGTGGGTTTTTCGGTCAATGGGTTAGGATGGGCTATTTTGTTCAGCTTACTGCTCGGTGTCGTGAATGCATTCCTGGATAAATAATTTACTTAATTAACGAAGAAAAATTTTGAGTGTTCTTACCGAAAAATTGAAAGGAAATTGGAATGTAATCAAAGGCAAATCAAAGCAGGAATTCGCAAACATAACCGATGACGACCAGACCTACGAGGGCGGCCAAGAGGAAGAATTCTTAGGTCGATTGCAAAGAAAAACTGGTGAGTCGAAAGTGAAACTAAAGAGTTTTATCGATAATATTTGAATCATCACTTGAATAAAGCCTTATTAATAGGGTCCTGACTTGGTCAGGGCTTTTTTTATATGGTTTGGTTAAGATTGAAGATCAGATATGGTCTATCTATGGCTTAGAGTCAGAAGGCATTGTTTATAATTAGGTATTATTTCAAATCTACTCTTAGAAGCAATCTGGACCATCATCTGCATAAGTGCCGTAAGTGCGGTAGTATCGGGCACCATTTAGAAAAGTCTTGCTGCCTTCGGTTGTAATTACGTACTCGTGTATATCCCCATTGTGAAAGGTAAGCTGGAGTACCGGTTGATGGTCACTATTATTGATCACCGTCCATGAGCCAGCTCCTTTACTTCCATCATGGGAACTACCGAAACCGCCACCGGTATCAAAAGACATGGAACTCGTGCTGGAATGCAGAAAATAGCCTTGTGCACATAAATCAATCACTTCTTTGTCGCTGTAGCCACCGCCGGTCGAATACCCACCATAGCTCGCCCCACTAGAATAGTAAGAGTTCATATAAGTGAGTCTTGCATTTTTCAGTTTTTCGCTCCACTCACCATCGGCCTTTGGTTTAACCACTTCGCTGAATTGCACGGTCTGGGCGAGTTGCCCAACCAACGTTTTATGTGCATCCGTAAATTCATTAGGAGCAGTTGCGGCCATGATCGTTACGCCAGTGCCTCCTTTGTTTAGTAGGCTTGTGACAAATGCCTTGGCACTCTGACCACCTAAAGTGCCTGTAAAGGCCGCCTGCAGTCCAGCATTGCCAAATTCAGTGACGGAGCCATCAAGGATCAAGGAAGTTCCTTCATTATCTACAAGTCCTTGTTCCGCTTCCTGCTTCAACTGATCGAGCGTTTGTGTCTGATGTGGAAGCACCATTAACAACCCTGGAACAGTATGTGAACCCATAAGATAACCGGACTCGGTTTCTTGACCTACCCAGCCGTTGGGAATCGTAAAAGCAATGCCCAACGAAGGAAAGCTTTTGGAGCCCGTTTCCTGCGCTAAGAGAGCAGGAAGAGTTAGAATGAGGATTACGATGAATGTGATATAATTTCTCATAATATTTATACATTATATGATAAAGGTATGAAGTACTTGACTGGCAAAAATCCCCTTAAAGGGGTATTCCGATCAAGCATATCACTACCTTGCATCCACTCAAAAAATTTAGATTACGTCTAATATTGTCCACTAATGAAAAGGATAACTGTACTAGTCAGTGTGCTAGTAATCGCGAATGTCTCTTATGGACAAGTTAAAATTGACTCTGCTGAGGACAGCAACAAGATTTATCACATCGACCGCTGGTGGACCATTGGCATTGGTGTGGTAGGAACTGCCACCGACTACATAGGTGTCCAGCGTATTATAGATAAGAAGCAAGTTACGCAGGAGGAGTTACGGGATCTGAATCGGTCTAATGTGCCCAAATTTGACCGTGGGGCACTTGACCAGAATCCAGCTCTTGAAGAGCGTCACATCATATGGTCTGATGTGATCAGTTTGGGTACTTTCTTTGCTCCTGGTCTGTTGTTTCTGGATCGTAAGATTCGGTCGGATTGGTTGAATGTCGCCTTAATGTACTATGAGTCGCAAACAATCAGTTCGAATATCTATTCGTGGGCGCCATTCGGTCCGCAGTGGTTGGATCGCATTCGTCCTAAGGCATACTATGAATCGATTAATCTGGAAGATCGCATGTCGGGAAATGGTCGCAACTCTTTTTTCAGTGGTCACACATCTGCTACCGCTACAGCATGCTTCTTTATGGCAAAAGTCTACAGTGATTACTATGATCTATCTGGGATTGACAAAGCATATCCTTACTTGATGGCGGCATTACCCACTGTTGCCACCTCTTATCTTCGGGTCAAGGGATTGAAGCATTTCCCGTCTGATGTGCTGGTGGGAGCCTTTATCGGCGCTGGGATTGGTATTTTAATTCCAGAAATACATCGTAAAAGACGTCTAAAGTTGACTGCCCGCTACGATAAGGAGTTTAAAGGCTTCGGCCTTAACTGGAGTCCATAGTACTAGATCTCTATCCATTGGAATATCTAGAATAAATTTTGAGGGCACTTTTTATGAAAGGCAAGGCCCGCCCTGCTAAGCCATTCGGACGGGCGTCAAAACGGATTCATGGCCTTAGCCTTTTACCCGATGGGATATCGGGGTGCAACGAAGGCTTTCCAAAAAGGGATAATAAATTAACGACAATCTTCCGGTGGACAGAGTATTAGCCCAAATATTGTGCTTTAAATGCATCAAACTCGGGTTGAATTCTCAGGTAGGCAAGGCGGTCATCAGTCATGATCCGAGATTTGCCAGACATATCATGTTTTATCGCCGTAGCTATATGTTCAAATCCCTTCTCTTTCTCTTCCTGTAATGAATATATGCATGCCAGCAGATAGTAAGTTTGTCCATCTTCCGGAGCAAGAGCATTTGCCTTCCGTAGCTGTAGATAGGCATCCTGAATATCGTACATAGACAGTAACTTTTCAGCCTGTTGGCGATATCTGGCCAGTGCCCGGTCTACAATGGGGGCTTTATCTTTATTCTGTTCGATTACCGTACTCAGCGATGCGGTGGTTCTGCTGGCATAGGAGCCAGTTAAAACGCCTCCCCTAAAGAAGTTGCACTCCAGTCTACCACTCAGGTAGTCCCGACCGAATACTTCGACGTCATAAAGTTCATCTCTGTAAGTAAACTCATGATATGCTGAGAGGGAAGTGATGTTCCGCAATTCCACAACCAGGTCATTATTAGCATATATTTTTTCTTTGCCAGTCAACAAGGAAAGCCATACCCGAACAATGATTTGATCATCCTCATGCACGAACCAAAGCCCAGCTGCATTGGCTGAGGACATTGCTGGAAGGTTAGACATAGATCTTTAGTATAAGGACTTTAGAGAAATTCTCATTAAAAGTATCATTTCTCAAAAATAGTTTGCACGATGGGCATGGCCTTTTGGTCTATGATGATGTTTTGGTTTTCTTCAGGATCGACAGCGTGATCAAAAAGCATCTCTGCCATCACGGAATCCCGATCTGTGACCCACCGGGTATAGGCGTGTGTGGCAGTGGTGTAGGTGAATCCATTGTGCCAAACTGATTCGACACGATTTTTCCAAGGGACTTCTTCATTTCCTAAGAGTGGGATGAGACTTGTGCCATCAAGGTGAGTGGGTTTGTCAAGACCACAGGCCTCTGCCAAGGTAGGGTAGATGTCCACAAATTCTACCATTTCTTTCCGGACATTTTTTGATGGATAACCGGGGACGCGCAGGATAATCGGAGCTTTAAGGGAAGTACGATAATTGCAGTGCTTACACCAAAGCCCATGCTCCATTAAATTCCATCCATGATCACCCCAGAGAATGACGATCGTGTTTTCGTGCATGTCTAAATCTTGCAATGCATCCAGCAACTGACCGATCAATGCATCGGTATAGCTCACACAGGCATAGTATCCGTGAATCAATGTTTTGGCCAGGGAGTCGCTTACTTGGCCTTCCTTAGGAACACCCGTATAATGCCTTAGCTCCCCAAACGAATGCAATGCCTGACTGGGCACATCTGTGGGTCGTTCTTTATTCGCTGGCAAGGTGATGGACTCACGATCGTATAGGTCCCAGTATTTTTTAGGGGCATTGAAAGGTAAATGCGGTTTCAAATATCCTACTGCTAGAAAGAATGGCTCATTACCTTGTTTCAAGCGTTTGAGGTCTTCGATGGCTTTTAGAGTCATTTTACCATCTCTATAACTCGTATCCGGAGTAGATGTCATTTCAAAAGAATGTCCCCTTGTAGCTTGGGCTGAGTCCAATTGTATGTTGGCGGCAGTCACAAAATCGCGGGGAGATTTAGCGGGTGCCCTCCATATTTCATCCCAGTCAGTTTCGTGATCTTTCGCGTTGTGAAAGATCTTTCCATTGGAAATGGTCGTATAACCAGCCTGCTTAAATAGGCCAGGGATGGCGATGATTCCGGGTGCTTCCTCATCAGCTCGGCTAGTGTAGGTCTTAAATCGAGTCAGTGTGGGACGAAGACCAGTAAGGAGACTGGCTCTGGACGCTCCACAAACTGGGATGTTGCAATAGGAGTTTTGAAATAAGGTGCCTGAATTTGCCAGTTGATCGATATTTGGAGAGTGAATATGTTGTTTCCCGTAACAGCCCAATTCTGGTCGAAGGTCATCAACAGCTATGAAAAGAACATTGAGGGGTTTTTTCTGCATGGGCTCCTTTTGTATGCTGCATGAGTGGATGAGCATTAAAGTGGCGCATGTCATAAGGAAGTAAGGCAAGTCAAAACTAGATGGTCGACTCATAGTGCTTCATGTGTTTAGGACAGTGATAAACTGTTGACTGATCATTTTCTGACTTAGATCAAAGAATGTCTATGGTCAAGATACGACTTTTGACATTTGGTCATTGATGGGAGCTTCACCGTTCGTTGCAAGATTTCGCAAATTATCTGCCTCGATTTAAAGTAATTTACCGACTCATTCGTCTTTTCCTATATTATTGTACTTCTGCAACCAAGATTGATGGCCGACAACAACGATCAGGCAGTCATTAAGGCAACCCAAACCTATGGTAAGCGGCTATTTCAATTCATTAGAAATAGGGTGCCCACCAATGCTGATGCAGAAGACATACTTCAGGATGTCTGGTATCAATTGAGCAATGTAGTTGACTTGGGTTCGATTGAACAGCTGAGCTCATGGCTCTTTCGTGTGGCAAGAAATAGAGTGACAGACACCTATCGCAAGAAGAAGACGGAGAGTTTAGAACATCTACTGGATCCAGACGACGAATCCACTGCCTTCCTACCGGAAATCCTATTTTCTGAAGATGAGAGTTTGGAGGTTAGCAGCTTACGATCGCTTTTTTGGGAAGAGTTGTTTGCAGCCTTAGATGAGCTACCCGATAATCAACGGGAAATCTTTGTGCTCAACGAATTGGAAGATGAAACCTTTCAATCTATTTCAGATAGAACGGGAGTCAATATCAAAACCTTAATTTCACGAAAGAGATATGCCGTGATACACGTTCGAGAGCGGCTGAGATCTCTATATGAAGAATTTTTACAGAATTAGGGACAAGTTTCTACATGTTTGAAAAAGACAATAAAGATGTTTAGAGATCAACCAACATTTCCGAAGAAGCGTCGACTGGCTAAAGGCTTTTTCTTTGTCCTCGCTGCAATTTTTTTCTTGATCGCAATGGGAGTTGTAGTGATGTTGCTTTGGAATGCCATTCTACCGCAAGTTTTAGGGGTGAGGTCAATAAGCTTTTGGCAAGCTGTGGGAATTCTAGTGCTGGCCAAAATACTTTTTGGATTTCCACCTTTTGGAAAGGGAGGTGGGATGCACAGAGGTTCACGATCTCGATGGCGTCACATGTCTGATGAAGACAAGATTAAGATAAAGGCGAAATGGAGAGCCCGTTGTGAAAAGAGGGATGCCGAATAGATGCTTCGAAAAATCCATAGTCCCCATAGAGAAGCGGATCTGTTTGGCCTGTGGTCATGGTGACAAACCAGGATAGCGCAGGTTCTACATTCTGCGGATATTAATAATCCTGCTTTGGAAAGGGCTCACAATGTATATTGGGACGGAATTTTATTTGCTTTCGAAATAGGATCCGCAGCATATAGATGCTGCTCTACGAGTTTTTCATATCCGTAGTAAGCCAGGATGAGCTGGTTTTTCAACCTACTGGTATTAATAATTGTGTTTTCTACAGCCCGCAGACAGAGTAATCTCGCCATTGTAAAAAGGGCCCAGCGTATTAGTGCTGGCACGAAATTTTATTTGCCATCGGTATAGAATCCGTATTATATTCTACACCTTACCGATATCAATGGTCTGGCATCACCCCATCTCTGAAAATGAAACTTGTTAGGTCGTGGAGTTGCTCTTACAAATCTGTGATCGAGTTTCTTTTTGAAAAATCTTCAAATTATTTAAAGTAATTATTTCGCTTATTCGTCTGCATAATTACAGGGTCATTGGAGACGCTGGCTATAAATAATATTATTCACTAAATCGAAAATTATGAGATTATTTAGGATGTTTTTTGGACTAGCCTTTGGACTAATGATATTTTTCTTCTTAGCAAAGTTTGCATTGATTGCGCTCTTTATAGCTGCAATATGCACGATGATTTCATTCGCAGCAAGAAAGATGATGAGCTATTCCTTGTATAGTTATAGATCGGATCATCCAGCTAAGCTCTGGAGATCTGAGGTAGAGCCTCTGTTTTACGACCAACCGGAGTCTCATCCGGTGTGGCACGATTCGTACCGATCTATAGAGATTCAGTAGTATATTTTTTCACTCATTAAATACAGTTTTATGTGTAATAGACAATTTATGTATGCCAATGGCGCATGCGAATCGAAACGTGCTTTCCGAGGTTTCGGGCGGCATCCACATCATAGGAGAAGGTGGACCAATCGTTGGTCTCCACCGGTCAATGTGCAAGAGTTGGATGACCACTATGAACTCTTGCTATTCGCACCGGGATTTCAAAAGCGTGATTTTCAGGTGAAAACAAGAGACAAGGTGCTCGTCATAGGTCTGGAACCAGAAGAATCCACTACTTCAGCACCAAACTGGTTGAGGCGTGAGTTTTCATCGAAGGGTTTTGAACGAAAGTTTGAACTGAATGATAATGTGGACACCGAGAAAATATCTGCCAAATACGAAGATGGAATTCTATATGTAACCCTACCGAAGTTACCGGGATTCGAGACAACACGGCAGGAAATCGAGGTGCTGTAAGGTTCACCTACCACATACAATGAAGGAAGTCGCCTTAGGGTGGCTTCCTTGTTTATCTATACTTCAGATATCAGGAACGAGTGGAAAGGCACAGGTCCCAAGTAGTAAGTCAACACTATAAATGGATAGCTCGAAGCTAACTGACCATCGCTATTTTTTTGAGAATAATTGTTGCTGATAAAGGAAAAGGACTTATATTTGAATGATGATTTCTATAAAACATAAGAATTTGGTTTGGTGGTGGTCTGTAGATATGCGCAAAAAGGTGTATTGACAGGGCATTGCATGAATAGATATAAAGCGGCTTGTCGGGACACCCGATGAGCCGCTTCCTTTTTAAACTATGTTGTAAATAATGAGTACGAAAATTGTAACGACCACCAGAAAGCTATTGGCAGACATGGTGACACCGGTAGCCATATTCCTTCGTGTGCGAGATCGATTCCTCTCACCATGTTTGTTGGAAAGCAATGATTATCGTTCTTCAGAAAATAGTCATTCAATTATTGGCTTTAGTCCATTGGCGGTTCTAGAATTGAAGGGCGGAGTGCTGGATTTGAAGCATGCTGATGGCAGCACGTCTTCTCAGACCATTGATAAGCCAATGCAGATTGCGGAGGCTTTTTCACAGTTTATGGATGATATGGATATTGACCATAATGGTGCCGAAGCACCCATAAATGGATTCATTGGGCATACCAATTTTGATGCGGTGCAATATTTTGACACACTCACCTTTGCGCCTGAAAAACGCAAAATTGATATTCCCGATTTACACTATACCTTCTACCGCTACCTGATTAATATAGACCATTTTACGGACGAAATATTTCTCATTGAAAATCGACTTCCTGGAGAAGTTAGCAAGATAGATGAAATCAAAAGGATTGTTTTTGACTACAATATTCCTGCATTTCACTTTAATTTGGTGGGCGAAGAAAGTACCAACCTCACAGATGCTGAATTTAGGGATTTGGTGAGTAAAGGTAAACATCACTGTGACATCGGTGATGTCTTTCAAATAGTTCTTTCTCGACAATTTGCACAAAAATTCGAAGGTGATGACTTTAATGTGTACCGAGTGTTGCGGTCGGTAAATCCGTCACCATACCTATATTATTTTGATTATGGAGGGTATCATATTTTCGGAAGTTCACCTGAAGCACAGTTGGTGGTTGAAGGTGATAGGGCGCGCGTCAATCCAATAGCTGGCACCTACAAACGTACAGGAAATGATGACGAAGATGCCCGCAATGCCGAAAAACTTATTGAGGATCCGAAGGAAAATGCGGAGCATATCATGTTGGTAGATTTGGCGAGAAATGACCTGGGGAGGCATTGTAAAGATGTAAAAGTGGCAGAGTTGAGGGAAATTCAATTCTTTAGTCATGTCATTCATTTGGTGTCTAAGGTAGAGGGAAAATTATCGGCAGATGCCAATACCTATAAGATCTTTGGGGACACTTTTCCTGCCGGCACCCTTTCGGGGGCACCGAAGTACAAAGCAATTGAATTGATAAACCAGTACGAGAATACCAATCGCTCCTTTTATGGAGGAGGAATTGGCTTTATTGACTTCAATGGGAATATTAATCATGCGATCATTATTCGATCCTTTCTTAGTTTAAATAATACACTTTACCTGCAAGCTGGGGCAGGCGTAGTGTCTGACAGTGTAGAAGAAAGTGAGCTACAGGAAGTAAATAATAAGCTCGGAGCACTTAAGCGTGCCTTAAAATTAGCTGAATCTTTGGCTATTTAATTATAGAATCATGATGAAGATATTAGTTATAGATAATTACGATTCATTTACCTACAACCTTGTACAGTATATTAGAGAGTTGGTTGCCTATCCACTCGATGTCTACAGAAATGATGCTATTTCTGTGGAGGAGGTTGATGCATATGACATTATCATTCTGTCACCCGGTCCTGGCTTGCCTAGCCAATCTGGGATTACATCAGAGGTAGTCTCCCGGTATCATCAAAGTAAATCAATTTTTGGGGTCTGTTTAGGTCAACAAGCTATTGGAGAAGTATTTGGAGGGAAGTTGGAAAATTTGAAGAAAGTATATCATGGTGTGGCCACTGCGGTCAATATCGTTAAGGATGATATCCTTTTCAGGGATTTGCCATCTACGATTCAGGCCGGTAGATATCATTCGTGGATCGTTAAGAAGGAACAGTTTCCCGAAGAATTGGAAATCACTGCCGAAGACGAGCAGGGCACCATCATGGCTCTGAGACATAGGAAATATAATGTAAGGGGCGTCCAATTTCATCCGGAGAGCATCCTAACTCCCGACGGCAAGAAGATGCTCGCCAACTTCTTTGAATATGCTTATAAGTATCAGCAAGAACTGAGTAATAAAAGATCACTGGTGTAAAAAAGATACAATGCAAAAGATCCTACAGGATTTGTTTAATCACAAAAGACTGAGTCGACAAGAAGCTCGAGATATTTTGGTGGAGATTAGTGAGGAGAAATACAATGAAGCTTTATTGGCTTCATTTCTTACCGTATTTAAGATCCGGCCAATCACAATGGAAGAATTACAAGGTTTTCGCGATGCACTTTTGGAATTATGCCGGCCAATAGATTTAGATGGATTGGATAGTATTGACATCGTGGGTACAGGTGGAGATGGAAAAAATACCTTTAATATTTCTACTTTAAGCTGCATCGTTGTGGCAGGTGCTGGATACAAGGTGACCAAGCACGGAAATTATGGGGTTTCATCAGTAAGCGGTTCTTCTAATGTACTTGAGCACTTAGGGTACACTTTTACCAACGATGCTGATGAAATACATCGTCGATTGGATAAAGGGAATTTGGTGTTTTTTCATGCACCACTTTTTCATCCGGCAATGAAGGCGGTAGGACCGGTACGTCGGTCACTGGGGATGAAGACATTTTTCAATATGCTGGGACCATTGGTCAATCCTGCTAGACCCAAGAGAAATTTACTGGGTGTTTATGAGATGAATCTGTCGCGACTCTATCAATATATGTTACAGCAAGAAGGTAATCCTTTTGCCATTATTTATAATCTAGACGGATATGATGAGATATCGCTCACAGATACTTTTAGTCTCAAAACGAACGAGAAAGATGTCTACCTGAAGCCGACGGATCTCGGCCTTGATTATTGTAGTCCTGAAGAATTGCATGGTGGAGACTCTGTAAAGGAAGCCGCAGCCATATTCACCCAGATATTGAGTGGTGAAGGGAGTAAGGCGCAACGCGAAGTTATCTACGCAAATGCTGGACTTGCTATCCAGCGTTTTGATGCCAACAAGTCGTTTGATGATTGTATTGGTGAGGCAAGAGTATCACTTGACTCTGGAAGGGCAAAGGATGCACTGATGAATGCCATAAATGCTTGAGTGATGGATATTCTTGAAAAAATCATTGCAACTAAGCGCATAGAAGTTGCCGATAGAAAAACTAAAATGCCTGTTGAGGACCTGGAGCGTAGTCTACTTTTTGAAAGAAATGTGGTCTCCATGTCAAGAGCAATTACCGAGCAAGGATCTTCAGGCATTATAAGTGAATTTAAAAGGCGGTCTCCGTCAAAAGGAGTGATCAATGCCAGTTCTTCCGTTGAGGAGGTGATCAAAGGATACGCTCAGGCTGGATGTGCCGGGATTTCAGTCTTGACGGACCAGGGATATTTTGGTGGCCATGTAGAGGACCTGGTGATTGCAAGAAGAAATACGCTAAAACCCATCTTGCGAAAGGAGTTTATAATAGATGAATATCAAATCATAGAAGCTAAGGCGATAGGAGCTGATCTGGTCTTGCTGATCGCCGAAGTACTTACTGCTGCTGAGGTGAAGAATCTGGCTGCAACTGCACAAAGCCTCGGCCTTGAGGTGCTATTGGAAATGCATACCAATGAACAGCTGCCTAAAGTAAATTATGACATAGATATCGTTGGAATAAATAACCGGAACCTGAAGACGTTCGAAGTAGATTTAGATGCCAGTATCCGATTGTTTCATCAACTGGGCGATGGTTTTGTGAAGATCTCAGAGAGTGGTCTGAGTGAAGTAAGTTCTCTAGAGAAATTGATAAGTGCCGGTTTTCAAGGCTTTCTGATAGGTGAAAATTTCATGAAAACAGAGCATCCAGGCCTGGCTTGCAGTCAATTTATTAAGCAACTGAACGAGTTGAAAAGTATGCAGGCATGATTCTGAAAGTATGCGGTATGCGTGAGTCGGAAAATGTCCGTAATCTGGCTTCGGTCAGACCAGACTGGATGGGCCTAATTTTTTATGCCAAATCCCCGAGATGTGTTTCTGAGAAAGTACCCATATTGAATGATGTGAAGCGAATTGGCGTCTTTGTCAATGAAAAACGAACAAATGTATCGAAGGCCATTATTGAGCATGATTTAGATGGAATTCAATTTCATGGGAAGGAAAGGTCCGATGATTGTCGGTTTTTTCGAGATCAGGAGGTATTGGTGATAAAGGCGTTCTCAGTTGATGCTGCATTTGATTTTGCAAGTATGATTCCTTACGAAGGTCAGTGCGATTATTATTTATTCGATACTAAAGGTGCCCTTCCGGGGGGCACAGGCAGAACATTTGATTGGAGCATCCTCAATGGATACAATCTCAAGACGCCATTTATATTGAGTGGGGGGGTCGGCTTAGATTCTATCCCACAGTTACAGAACTTTTCACATCCGCTGTGGTTTGGTGTGGATGTAAATAGTGCTTTTGAAGATGCACCAGGCTTGAAAAATATTGATAAATTAAAAACATTTAGTGATGCCCTACGTCGTTGATGAAAAAGGATTCTATGGTGATTTTGGTGGAGCATTTATTCCTGAAATGTTGCACGCAAATATTGAACAGCTCAAGGAAAACTACGTGAGCATCATCGCTGAACCTTCCTTTCAGCAGGAAATGCAGTGCTTGCTCAAAGACTATGTGGGGAGGCCCACGCCTTTGTATTTTTCAAAAAAACTATCTCAGACTTATCGTGCAAAGATCTATTTGAAGAGAGAAGACTTGAATCATACAGGTGCTCATAAGATTAATAATACGATCGGGCAAATATTGCTTGCTCAAAGACTGGGCAAGGATCGCATCATCGCTGAGACGGGGGCAGGTCAGCATGGAGTAGCTACGGCCACGGTATGTGCTTTGATGGGACTGGAGTGTATTGTATATATGGGCGAGGTTGATATTGCCCGCCAAGCTCCCAATGTCTCTCGTATGAAAATGCTGGGGGCTACCGTAGTGCCTGCCACTAGTGGGAGTAAGACACTTAAGGATGCGACCAACGAGGCCATTCGCGATTGGATCAATAATCCGCACAACACGCATTATATCATAGGATCCGTCGTTGGCCCACATCCGTATCCTGATATGGTGGCCCGTTTTCAGGCAGTCATCAGCGAAGAAATGGAATGGCAACTCAAGGAGCAGACTGGTAGATCATATCCAGATTTGATTTTCGCCTGTGTGGGCGGAGGTTCCAATGCCGCAGGTGCCTATTACCAATACCTGGACAACGAACAAGTAAGATTGATCGCTATTGAAGCCGCTGGACTAGGTATTGACAGTGGCGAATCTGCTGCAACCAGTGTGCTGGGAAGCAAAGGTATTATTCATGGTAGTAGGACCTTATTGATGCAGACAGACGACGGTCAGATTATTGAACCCTACTCCCTATCCGCGGGACTTGACTATCCGGGCATTGGTCCACAGCACGCTCACCTGATAAGTTCTGGACGGGCAGAAGCAGTGAGTGTCACCGATGAGGAGGCACTTGATGCTGCCTTTGCCTTAGCTAGGATGGAAGGTATCATACCTGCCTTGGAGTCCGCCCATGCTTTTGCTGCTTTAGATAAAGTCGCTTTTGGACAAGATGACGTGATTGTTATGAATTTATCCGGAAGAGGTGATAAGGACCTCCGTACTTACATCGAAAAATTGGAAAGGATATGAATCGTATAGATCATCTCTTTGAGCGAAAGCAGGATCATATTCTCAATATATATTTTACAGCTGGGTTTCCCCATCTGGATGACACTTCACACATTATCACGTCGCTCGCAGAAAATGGCGTGGATATCATTGAGATTGGCATGCCCTACTCCGATCCCATGGCCGACGGACCCACCATTCAGGAAAGTGGATCAATGGCGCTCAAGAATGGCATGACTTTGTCCGTTTTGTTCGAGCAGCTGTCGGATATAAGATCAAAGACCCAGGTGCCTCTACTACTTATGGGTTATCTAAATCAGATGATGCAATATGGCGTTGACAGGTTCATAGAGGACTGCTCATCAGTTGGGATCGATGGTTTGATTATTCCCGATATGCCGATAGACGTCTATGAGCTAGAACTAAAAGGCAAGCTGGAATCAGCCGGCCTGCATGCCATTTTTCTGATAACACCCCAGACTTCTGAGACGCGTGTGAAGAAGATTGACAGACTGGCTGGGGGGTTCATCTATATGGTATCTAATTCCTCCATCACCGGTGCTAAGCGGGAAATATCTCCTGCTCAAATTGACTACTTCGAACGGATAAGGGATCTGGACCTTGCGAATCCCAGATTGATCGGATTTGGCATTTCCAACCATCAAACTTTTGAAGAGGCTTGCCAATATGCGAATGGTGCCATCATTGGCAGCGCATTCATCAAGCATGTGGCATCTCACGCCGACCAGACCGACTACTCCATACTGGAGTTTGTCGAACAGATTCGATCAGAAGCCTAGTCTTAAACCGGCATTGGCATACCATAAGTTATTTCTCACATCTGAAGCAGCCCCCTCGAATACTTCACTGAGTCCGAAGGAATAGCCAGCATCGACAAAAACGATGGCTATATCGACGCCTACGCCCAGGTTCCACCCAAAAATGGCACCTTTAAAGTCGCTCTTAGAGATGAGACTTTGCTGCTTGAGATCTTTGCTGATGGTAAATGCTGCATTGGGACCCGTAAATGCTCGTATATCTACGATCCCGTCCGTGTCTTTGCCGAAGAATTTATATCCAAACATGACCGGTATACGAACTCGGTTGACCTGAAAATCGGTATTGGTTCCCTCTATGCTTTCCTTCAATTCATTGTTGGCAGATTCCCACATGATGCCCGGCTGGATATAAAAACGAGATCCAAATTGGCCATCGATGCCAAATTGAAACCCTGCCTGGCTGTCGAAGGTCGCATCTTCAAGTTTATTGGTCAGATTCGATGAATTATAGCCAATCTGAGGTCGAATGGATACTTGTGCAAAGGCCATGCTGAAAATAAGTGAAAAGACTGTTATGATCGATACCTTTTTCATGATTCTTTATATTTTACGTTCCTACCAAAGACAAGGTCCAAGAATACATTGTTTGAGACAGAGCCATCACTACTTCTAAAACGCATAATGAATGCATTCTAGCTTGAGCAATTACCTTTATCTTTAATCGTTTAGAAATCAGATGAAGCCTGTTGGATGAAAATACAAGTACGATCACGCTTAGTCCTATTGCTGCTTGCCTTTCTCTTTGCCATTGGTGCCTATAGTCAAGGTGATTTTCGTAAGTACAGCAACGATTTCCTGAGTATTGGTGTGGGTGGTAGAGCCCATGGAATGGGGGGAGCTGTAAGTGCAACTACCTCAGACGTCTTTTCTACCCAATGGAATCCTGCCGGATTGGCCATGGGCTCAACTCCCTTGCAAGTAAGTGCTATGCATGCGGAGTGGTTTGCAGGGGTAGTCAACTATGATTTTATCGGCGTGGCCAAGGCACTAAATCCGCAGAAAAGAGCCTATGGGGCCATTTCTGTAGTGAGGATGGGCATCGATAACATTCCCAACACCATTAACTTGTTTGATCCTGATGGCTCCATCAATTATGATAACATTTCTTCATTTTCAGCTGCTGATTACGGCATTTTCTTTACCTATGGTCGAGCGCTTGGCCAATCGAAGTGGAACATCGGAAGTAGTGTAAAGGTGATTAACAGACGCATTGGCCCTTTCGCTACTGCGTGGGGCTTCGGTATCGATGTTGGATTGATGAAACATGGAGAACGTTGGCGGTTTGGTATCATGGGTCGGGATATCACGACTACTTTTAATGCTTGGTCCTTCAACTTTTCGGAAGATGAACAGCGCATCTTGCAGGAGACGGGAAACCTGGTTCCGAAGAGTTCCACCGAACTGACGGCACCAAGTTTGATTACAGCACTTGGGTATAAAGCCCCCATGGGTGAGAAGAACAGTCTCCTTTTTGAAATGGACCTCAATTGGACATTTGATGGCGAACGCAATACATTGATTACGACTTCCGTAACCAGCATCGATCCGCGAATAGGTGGAGAATATAGCTTCAACGATCGTGTGTTTATTCGTGCAGGGATTGGAAATATTCAAAAAGTGAATGACGATCTCATCGTCGGAAAGCAGAACACGTTAGTGAGGCCCCATTTTGGCATTGGTCTCGGACTGGGTCGATTGCGCATCGACTATGCCCTCACGAATGTCGGTGATACCGAAAACACCTCATTCTCACACATTTTCTCATTGCTGTTGGACTTCAAGGATAAGGAGGAGCAGTAACTTTGCTGTGCATAGCTTAATGCGACTAACCTTTCTGTGTAGGTAGTAGTGCAAAGGGATCCCTAGCACATCTGTTTCAGCGGTATTTCGAGTTTCTGTATCTTCATCTTTCTCAAATCAACAACCTTCATTTATGAAACGTCGCCATTTCGTAAAGAGCTCACTCTTATCCTCAGCAGCCATTCCGCCGGTAAACGCTGGGGATCCTATCGGCAACGAGGAAATGAACCCCTTCAAATTAAAATTTGCCCCACATCTGGGCATGTTTAAACATCATGCAGGTGAAGATCCAATTGATCAGATCAACTTTATGGCTGATCAAGGTTTTCATGCCTTTGAGGATAATAATATGATGCGGAGGGAGGTGCCATTGCAGGAAAAAATAGGTAAAGCACTGGTGGATCGAAATATGACCATGGGTGTATTTGTCACTGGAAGGGTACAGAGTGATGGCAGACCGGTGTTGCCGGGAAACCATGAAGACTTGCGGGCTGCTTTCCTAGATTCCATTCGTGAATCCATTGATGTGGCAAAACGTGTCAACGCAACTTGGATGACCGTAGTGCCAGGCCGTAAAGATTTTCGACTCGACATGGGATACCAAACCAGCAATGTAGTAGAGCTGCTCAAGCGAGCCTCTGATATTTTGGAGCCCCATGGTCTGGTAATGGTCTTGGAGCCTCTAAATTTCTTCAATCACCCCGGATATTTTCTGACCGAAATCCCCCAGACCTTTCAAATTTGCAAAGCAGTCGATAGTCCCTCATGCAAAATATTGTTTGATATCTACCACCAACAGATACAGGAGGGGAACATTATTCCCAATATAGACATGGCTTGGGATGAGATCGCCTATTTTCAAATCGGAGATAATCCTGGACGAAAAGAACCGACCACTGGTGAAATAAATTATCCCAATATTTTTAGGGTCATTCATGAAAAGGGCTTTAAAGGAGTGCTGGGCATGGAACATGGAAATTATTACCCAGGAAAGGAAGGTGAACAAAAGCTCATTGAGGCTTATCGGAGTGTAGATCTAGTGAATGATTAATGAGTTTAAGATCGCTGGCACAATGAAAAAGGGAGCCCGGAATTATATAATTTTTGCAATAGCTGCATTGCACATCCTCTTTGTTGGTTTTAGCCAAAGCCAGAGTGATCGATCGTTTTTGAACCCACCTCAGATCATTGATGCTCATACTGCTGATGAGCTGTATTTAAAATCAAATCGAAAATTCTCTGGCATCCCTAGCATGGCCATTGCCAAAAATGGCAGGATTTGGGCAGTTTGGTATGCGGGTATAACTCCCGCAGAAGACCATAACAATTATGTGGTAGTTGCAACGAGTATTGATGGGGGAGAGACCTGGGAGGAAATGTTCTTCATTGACCCAGATCGGGAAGGTCCGGTGCGGAGTTTTGACCCGCAAGTATGGATTGATCCTGGTGGAAAGCTATGGGTATTTTGGGCGCAGACCATCGGTCTTGATGGATCGATTTCAGGCATCTGGTGTATGCAAGCGACAGATGGTGAAGACGAAGACACCAAGTGGTCGAAACCACGTCGGTTGCATGACGGCATCATGATGAATAAGCCAACGGTACTTGATGATGGTACTTGGTTGATTCCAGCAGCGACCTGGATGTTGACCAATAACAGTGCGAAGGTGCTGGCTTCATCGGACCAGGGTAAGACATGGATGCTGAGGGGGGCGGTCAATGTACCTAGAGAAGCGCGAAGTCCGGATGAGCCGATGATCGTCGAGCGGCGAGATGGTTCTTTGTGGATTCTGGTACGCACTAGGTATGGTATTGGGGAAAGTACATCAGCCGACAAAGGTGTGACCTGGAGTCCATTGATCCCTTCATCGATCGGACATGCCACTGCACGATTTTTTATCCGACGATTGTCCAGTGGAAATCTATTGCTGGTCAAACATGGACCAATTAGTCAGCGGACAGATCGTTCGCATTTAATGGCGTTCATTTCTAAGGACGATGGTAGATCATGGTCCAAAGGGCTGATGTTAGATCAACGTTTGGGCGTGTCATATCCGGATGGTCAGCAAACTCAGGATGGCACCATTTGGATCGTGTATGACTTTGATCGAAGAGGTGAACAGCAGATCTTGATGACCACCTTTTCAGAGGAAGATGTTTTAGCTAAAAACTATGATGAACAAATCTGGAACGCCTCTCAGCGCCGAAAGACGGTGAGTAAGCATCATTGATATTCCCTCTTGTGGAACCTCCTGTGACTGAGTTCAAGTTTAACGCAGTACAGTCGTTATATGACCTTATCCCACTCATTTTCGTCATCAGTATTTGAAAAAATTGAACTAACGATCAAGCCGATAAGCACACAACTGACCACCCCTACCGCTCCGTAGAGGTAGCCATTAATATCCGTAGTATTTTTAGCAATCAGTGTAACCATAGCGCCTCCGATAGTACCTGCCACGGCACCCCATGCATTGGCTCTTTTGAAGAAGACGGCCAATGCAAATACACCTGCTAGGCTCCCACCAATCATACCCAAAATCTCCTGAAAGAAATCGAAAATAAATCCAACACTACTGACGGCAATCCACATAGCTGTGATTGTACCGAAGATGCCCATGAGAATGGTAACAAACCGAGCCAAGCGAAGGTATTGTCGGTCCGTGGATCCTGGCCAGATCTGCTTGTGGAAATCTGTAATGTACGCAGTGGCAATGCTATTCATACTGCTGTCCAGTGATGACATACTCGCTGCAAAGAGACCCGATATGACCAGTCCAGCTACACCTGCTGGTAATTCGGCAACGACAAAGTAAGGCAAGATTTCGTCGGGTGTAGAACTGCTGATCTCTGCTGGATTACTCAGGTAGAAGACATAGAGGGCAGTTCCTAATCCAAAAAAGACAAATATGCCAGGTATGGTGATTAGACCATTTGTCCATAAACTATTCGCTGCTTCCTTTTCTGTCTTAACCGTCAGGTATCGTTGAATGATTACTTGATCTGATGAATAGGATATCAAATTCAGAAAGAAGAATCCGATGATTGCTACCCAAAAAACAAGGTCAGTGTAGTCCCATCTCCAGTCCAGGAGGAGGAATTTATTATGCTCGATCCCAATTCGTATGATCTCATCGGCACCTCCATCAATATTGAAGATGGCTACAAAAATACATGCGATGGCACCACCCATTAGCACAACGACCTGTACCACATCAGTCCAGATAACCGCTTCGATACCACCCATTACGGTATAAGCTGTAGCGAAAACTCCCATTACCGCAATACAGAGAATTAAATCAATACTTGTCACTGAGGCAATAGCGATCGCAGGTAGATAGAGCACGACACCCATTCTTCCCAACTGTAGGAGAATGAAAGTCAAACTGCCCAACCAGCGAACTTTGAGATCAAAGCGTGACTCAAGGAACTCATAGGCGGTCGTGATTTTGAATTTTCGGAAAGAGGGTAGATAATATTTGACTATAAAGGGCACAATGGCCAAAATCATCATCGTCCCTATTGCCAGGCGCCAGTCGGTTGCATAGACTATTGCCGGTATGGCCATAAAAGTTATGGCGCTAAGTTGGGTTCCGTAGATGCTGATTCCTGCGGCCCACCAAGGTATTCTTCCACCTCCTAGAAAGTAGTCATTTGTGCTGTTGCCGCGCTTTGAAAAATAGAATCCCATGAGCAGCATCATGAGGAGATAAGAAACCAGCGTTATCCAGTTGACCATACCAAAACTTATCCCGGTTTCATAAGTGTAGATTTCTGGTGATCTTATTCCCGGTGCACGTTCACCATTGATGATCATCCACTTGTTATGGAAATAGGCAGTAGGAGCCGTCACTCTAGAACTTCCCCTGGGCATGTCACCCATGGCCACCCAAGATGTACTGTGTGTGTTGAACGCAATGGTTGCCTCACTAAATCCCGGATGATCTTGCGGATTGACATTTTTCAGTGTTTCGGCATCCAAGCCTCCCGGAATGAGGATGTGTGACATGCCAATAGTGAATGCAGGACTGGGTGCTGCCGCAGTACCTCGTGGCATATCCGGTAATTTTGTCCATATCCCGCCATTCGTATTTTTAGCACTAGGTGTGTATCGGTAGGCATCGGTCAATAGCGTTCGCGATATCTGCTTTTCAGCATCTCGTGTAAGTGTAAAACCACTCATTAGATAGAACATTCCCTCATGACTGGCTGCAACCGATTGCATTCTGCTGGGGCCCGGCCAGGATGGTCCTTCTTTCCAAATACGTTCAGAGACGCCCACTTTGAGATCCAGCATATAGAAATCTTGGGTGGCTAAACTATCCATATGTTCGTTCCCACCAGCAATGTAAATGACACCATCAATGATGGTACCGCACATATTGGCTAATGTAATCGGAAGCGATGGAAAGCCCTGGTCGATCTCAATTTGGCCATTCTGGAAAGAAATTCCAATGACTTCATTGTAATGTCCTTGGCCATCACTTCCACCGATAAGAATAACTTGATCTAGATATGCTACACTTACCCCATATGCTCTTGCCCATGGAAGAGTCTGCTCGGCTATTTTCCATTGGTCATCTGCATTTTCGAGGAAATAGATATGGTCATACCACTGTTTACTACCCCCCTCCCAAGGCTTCTGATCGGGAAAGTTGGCTCCACCAGCACACAATAATACTTCGTTACTAACCCCGGCATACATACCAGCGAAACCTTCCGAATCTGGTAGTGGTGGGAATTCAATCCATTTTTCTTGCGC
>JABDMH010000120.1 GCA_013001595.1 Saprospiraceae bacterium
GTTTCAGCAAACCAACTTTTGTTTTAATAACTTTGTCTGTAGTAGTCATGATTTAATTAGTTTGATATTATGGAATGTTCTAATTCAAAAATAATCAATCTGTCAGATTAAGTCGTGACTACTACAATTTATTCATTTCATCTTTGGCTTAATTGTTCACTCTTCTAACACACGTATGGTTGTACTCATCGGTTCTGATGTGAGCTGAGAATCTGATAAACGAACGAAAATCTAGGCCAATATTATTCTCATACCTAAGTATGCTCATCATCGATGGACGCTGTTTGCAAAGGTGTCGTCAAGTGATGTGAAGAACAATAAGCGGACATATTAGCAATGCCTCATATCTATAGTGGGTTCATTCTGGCGCAGTTTTTGCTGCCATTGTATCGCTATGAGTATAGAAGAATTAAATAGAAAACACTACTTCAAGACGGATATGTACTACCGTGTTGGATACGGCCTCTCCTCCAGGTTGATGGCCTTCAGGAATGGAATTATTTACCTGCAAGTGGTCCTAGGACGTAAGTGGGATAAGGATTATCATGCCACCACATTGGAGCTGGCTCATTGTTGGAAGTCTGAACACGAAGAACTTAAAGATGCACTTGGTTGCAAAGTCTTTATCATTGATGCCCAGAAGTATCCCTATAAACAGGATCTGGTGAAGCTTAAGATCAGCGTTGCAAATGATGCAAAAATGGGCATGCTGTTCTCTAGCAATGTATTGAATTAAGGAAGGTCACAAACATTACACATTGAATCGAAAGTGCATGATGTCTCCATCCTGAACAATATACTCTTTGCCTTCGACCGACATTTTTCCAGCTTCCTTTACGGCAACTTCTGATCCTAGATGTACCATATCATCGTATTTGATGACTTCGGCTCTAATAAAGCCCTTTTCAAAGTCTGAATGAATGACACCGGCAGCTTCTGGAGCCCTAGATCCGCGCTTCACGGTCCAAGCCCGTGCTTCCTTTTCGCCTGCCGTAAAGTAGGTGATGAGGTTAAGGAGTTTGTAGCTGGCTCTGATCATCCTGTGTAGACCGGGCTCATCTAAGCCCATTTCCTCCAGAAATTCAGCTCGATCCGATGGATCTTCCAATTCTGCAATATCCGCTTCAATACCTGCACAAATAATGATTCTTTCGGATGGGTCATTTTCGATGGCTTTGTCAAAGGCCGCAGTAAATGCGTTGCCTTTCAGAGCCGATCCCTCGTCCACATTGCAAGCATAGAGTACAGGTTTGCTAGTCAACAGCATGGCTTCTGCAACCATCTCTTGAGCTCCTTCATTCAAATTAGCTAGCCTTGCCGGCATGCCAGACTCCAACGACGCAATGATTTCTTGGGCGTATTCTACAGCTACTTTCGCTTCCTTTGTACCTGTCTTAGCTTGTTTATTGAGCTTTTCAATCCTTTTTTCCATAGTCTCTAGATCCTTCAAAATCAGCTCAGTCTCAATGATTTCCTGATCTCGAACTGGATCGATGGATCCATCAACATGGACAATTTGACCATCTTCAAAACAACGGACTACATGGATGATTGCATCAACTTCGCGAATATTGGCCAGAAATTGATTGCCCAGACCTTCGCCTTGACTGGCCCCTTTGATCAAACCAGCAATATCTACGATCTCGATGGTTGTGGGAACAATAGATTTTGGTTTGACTATAGCCACCAATTTATCAAGTCGTGGATCAGGTACAGTCACAATGCCTACATTAGGTTCCTTAGTCGCAAAAGGATAATTGGCAGCCAGTGCTTTAGCTGCAGTCAGTGCGTTAAATAGGGTCGATTTACCCACGTTGGGAAGTCCTACGATACCGCATTTTAGTGCCATCTCATATCTTGTTTAATCAGAGGATCCTACGGTTTGACCGTATGGAGCGCAAATATATGTTTTGACACACTAATCTTGACACTTTGTGATCTGCTATTTGCATTGCTGGTTCCAGCTCATCTTGATTAGTAAGCAATCCCAAATAGGTAAATGTGTACTTTAGTGGCAGCGCACTTTTCTGCTCCTTTAAGCGCTTAACACAAATCTCATTTGAACTTCCTTGCTCACAGCTATTTATCATTCGATATACCAGATTTAGTAGTGGGCAATTATCTAGGTGACTTTGTTAAAAACAAACATTTAAAGACTCTTCCTCAAGGTATTCAGCAAGGAGTCAAATTGCATAGATTCATAGATAGCTATACAGATGTTCATCCGTTGGTCAAAACGGGTACTAGGATGTTGCATGCCAGCATGGCCAAATATGCTCCTGTAGCCATTGACATCTATTTTGATTTCCTTCTAGCAAAGCATTGGGCACTTTTTCATGAATCTGAACTGCCAACCTTTTGTGAGAAGATCTATGACACATTGATGGCTTACGATGGCCCCATGCCAGATTACATGATCGGTAGGAGGCGACGAATGGTTGCAGGTCGTTGGTTAGAGAACTATCGAACCTATGCAGGACTGCAGAAAGTATTCACTTTTCTATCAAAGAGGGCAAAATTTCCATCAAACCTGGATCAGGCTGGCAATATCCTGCTCACCCTTGAAAAACCACTTGAGGTGGAGGTGTTCCTACCTTTCTTTCCCATTCTGATCGATGCCGTCAACACAGAGATTTCAACTTATCCTTCAAAGTGAAAAGACAAGGTAATCGTACGTGAAAGCACGTTTTCTAGCACATTGGATTGGATAATTCTTTCATTGAAGATCAAGATGTTATTGATCCCCTGTGTCAGTTTCAATTCAGGCGAGAGAATAAAGTACGGAAAGAAGAATTGCATGCCAAAGCCAACCTCCAGGGAAAAGTCGGTGGGAGAGATCTTCAGGATCGAGTCATCTGCCCTACGTCGTGATTTGCTGGCGATGTCAAAGCTATACTTCAAGCCACCTAATACAAATAGGCGCATGTCATTATAGGGTTCAGACTTAAATCGCACATGGAAAGGTACTTCGGCAAAAACGGATTCAATTCTGATTATGGAATTACTCAACTGTCCACTTAAATCTCGGTATCTGATCTTACGTTCCGTGAAAGAGAACCCAGGTAGGAGGCGAAAGTCAAAGTAGCGACCGATCTTCAGGTTTGAAACTACATTTACGTTGTAACCTGGGCCAGTAACACCCTCGACTGCCAATATCTGCTCTTGGTCATTAAAATTCTTGGATCGGAAGACATTATAGTTGCTAGAATGAAAGGCGAGTGTTAAGCCAAAATAATATGGCTTACCTTGCTTGTTCATAAAATTATAGTTAGGTCTTCCTGGTTTTTGCGCCATAGCAAGATGTGCCAAAAAACAAAGTACAAGGGCTAGACCTACCTTTTTTTGCCTGAATATAATGTGCATATGCCTAATGTCAACGGTTTGCGAGATACCTGATAATAACCGATTCCTTCCAATAGGGAAGCAAATTCCTTACCAGCTGGAAAAGACTGAACAGATTCAAACAAATAGTGGTACGCTTTTGGATCCTTTGAGGTCAATTTGCCGATTACCGGCAATACATGGCGGAAGTAAAATCGATACAACTGTTTAAAGGGTGTCAATTGTGGTTGCGAGAATTCGAGGACATGCAAACTGCCACCAGCTTTTAGTACCCGTTTACATTCTGCAAGTCCTTGGCGTGTGTCTTCGAAATTCCTCACTCCAAATGCAACGGTGATGGCATCGAAGGTATTGCTTGGGTAGGGCAGATTCTCTGAGTCACCTTGCACAAAAGAGATGTGTGAAAGATTGCGCCGACTCGCCTTTCTTCTGGCGATCTCAAGCATCTTAGCTGAAAGATCTAATCCTTCCACCAACGACGCAGGGCTCTTCTGAGCCAACATGATGGCAACATCTCCGGTTCCGGTGGCAATATCAAGAATCTTGCTCGGTTGTGATGACACCGTGGCTCGAACCATGCGACGACGCCATTTTACATCAACGCCTGCCGACAGTACCCGATTGAGCAAGTCATACTTCGGAGCGATGTTATCAAACATGTTCTCTACTTGCTGCTTCTTGGAGTGTTCCCCGCCATAGGGAGTTACTTTCTTGTGATCCATAAAAAGCGTTCTACCGCCAGTTAGTAAGTTCGCAAAGATAGGCTTGTTTGGAGATCCCGGTATCCATTAGATACTTGATATAGTAACATAAGTTGGACCTGATTTCATTCTGTAGGTCAAAGTCAAATCACTTTTGTTATTGAGCATCCAGATCATGCTCTTTCTGTCTTTCTGGCTATAAGAATTCATCTTTATTTCGTACATTTGCACCGCTTCAATTATGAACTTTTAAAATTTTTTAATGGCTGATAACCAGAGAATTATACCGATAAACATCGAAGATGAGATGAAATCGGCATACATTGACTATTCGATGTCTGTGATTGTGGCAAGAGCCCTTCCAGATGTGCGAGATGGACTTAAGCCTGTCCATCGCCGAATATTGTATGGAATGCATGATTTAGGGCTCACCTACAATAAGTCACATAAGAAATCAGCCAGGGTAGTAGGAGAGGTGTTGGGTAAATATCACCCCCACGGAGATTCATCCGTTTATGACGCCATGGTCCGAATGGCGCAAGATTGGTCGTTGCGCTACCCACTGATCGATGGGCAAGGAAATTTCGGTCACATTGATGGTGATAGTCCAGCAGCCATGAGATATACCGAAGCTCGACTGGCGAGGATTGCAGATGAATTGTTGCAGGACATAAAGAAGAATACGGTTGACTTTGCCCTCAATTTTGACGACTCGCTGAAGGAACCCACTGTACTTCCTGCCCGTTTCCCCAACCTTCTGGTGAATGGTGCTTCAGGTATTGCGGTTGGCATGGCTACTAACATGCTGCCCCATAACCTGAACGAAGTCATTGATGGGATCGTAGCGACCGTGGACAATCCTGCCATTGAGATCGATGATTTGCTTCAGTACATAAAGGCACCAGATATGCCTACTGGAGGCATTATCTATGGGCTCTCGGGCGTGCATGAAGCCTACCGCACAGGTAGGGGCAAGGTGGTGGTACGAGGGGCTGCCGAGATCAGTGTGAGTAAAACAGGTAAAGAACAGATCATTATTTCCGAGGTGCCATATCAGGTCAATAAGGCCAACTTGATTGTTAAGATGGCAGATTTAGTTAATGATGGTAGGATCGCTGGCATTAGCGACATTCGTGACGAATCTGACCGTCGGACAGGTATACGTATTGTGGTAGACCTTAAGCGTGATGCCATAGGTAATGTAGTGCTAAGTAAGCTGTACAAGTACACCGCTCTACAATCCTCCTACGGTGTGAATAACATAGCCCTGGTGAATGGTCGGCCACAGGTGTTGAATCTCAAACAACTGATTGAGGAGTTCATCAAGTTCCGTCTACAGGTCATTGTTCGCCGTACAAAATTTGATCTGCAAAAAGCAGAAGAGCGCGCACATGTCTTAGAAGGCTTACTCATAGCTTTAGACAACCTGGATGAAGTTATCAAATTGATCCGCAATTCGAAGACGGTTGATGAGGCACAACAGGGCCTGATGTCACAGTTTGAACTTTCCGAGATTCAGGCCAAGGCCATTCTGGAAATGAGGCTGCAGAAATTGGTCGGTCTGGAACGAGATAAGATTAAGGCCGAATATGATGAGATCTTGAAGACTATTGCACACCTAAAATCCATACTTGCTAGCGAGGAATTACAGAGGGACATCATTAAAGATGAGCTCGCAGAGATCAGAGATAAATATGGTGACGAACGCAAGACCAGAATCACGTTTGCTGAGGGAGACATTAGCATTGAGGATATGATCCCCAATGAGGAAATGGTAGTAACCATCTCACATTTGGGTTATATAAAGCGCACAAAGGTGGACGAGTACCGCGTGCAAGGTAGAGGAGGAAGAGGATCGAGGGGAAGCAAGACTAGAGATGCTGACTTCATTGAGCATATGTTTGTCGCTCATGCACATAATTACCTGCTTCTTTTCACAGAGAAAGGCAGGTGTCACTGGTTGCGTGTTTATGAGATTCCGGAGGCAACTAAAACATCTACTGGAAGAGTAATTCAAAACATCATTGAATTACCCAAAGATGATCGAGTAAAAGCTTACATCATCATAGAAGATCTTGCTGACCAAGATTTTTTAGATAGTCACTATATCGTCTTTGCGACCAAGCAAGGATTAATCAAGAAGACGTCGGTCGAGGCTTTTTCAAGACCACGTGTCAACGGCATTATTGCCATCACGATTCGTGAAGATGACATGCTTATCGAAGCTAAATTGACCAATGGCGAAAATGAAGTAATCCTGGCCAACAGAAATGGAAGGGCCATTCGCTTCCCAGAAAAAACAGTGCGGTCAATGGGCAGATCCGCGGCAGGGGTTAGAGGAATGAAATTGGACGATGCTGATGATGCCGTTATTGGAATGGTTTGTGTCGATCCAAGTGATCCAGTCTCCATTTTCGTCATTTCAGACAAAGGAAACGGAAAACGATCAGCTTTAGATGATTATCGCATCACTAATCGTGGTGGTAAAGGAGTCAAGACACTGATGGTGACTGATAAGACAGGTCCGCTCATAGGAATAAAAGCAGTATATGATGGAGACCAAGTGATGATCACTAGCCGAGAAGGCATTACCATCCGCATGCCTTTAGACGGTATTCGAGTCATGGGTAGAGCTACTCAGGGAGTGAAAGTGATTAACTTGGGTGACGACGATTCCATTGCCGACCTAGCTATAGTCAGAGAATCCGATGAAGATGAAGAAGAGTAACTCCAGACATTTTTTTAACATTTTGCTAACTTTGCTTAACAAATAACTAGGAGAACATAACGACTCGAAACTGTCTTAGTACTGGATCAGAAAAGATTATTCAATGACTTTAACTATCAAATCAACGACAATGAAAAAAATCATTTTAGCCTTATTTTCAACTGTTCTACTTGTGGGCATGGGGCATGCTCAGGTAGACTTGGAAGGCCTGGATGGAAAAAAAGCCCTGAAAAAAGCGAAGCGGGCCCTCAACGCTTTTAATTTGGATCAGACCAATTCAGGAGACAAGCTTCTTGAAGCCAAGCAGTTAATTAATTACACGACTAAACAAGAGGGGTATAAGGAAGATGCAGAAGCATGGGCCCTGATGGGACAGGTCTACAATGCTTTCAGCGCCTACAATCAAGGACAAAAAGTGCTCAACCCTGATTTTCAAGATATTGAGCCAAATGGTGGGATGATTGCATTCCAAGCATATAAGAAAGCACTGGAACTCGAACCAGGGGAAAAATCAGCTTTAGATGGACTAAGAGAGGCCATCGGTAGCATTAGTACCACAGGGTTGACCGCTTATGAGCAGACCAATTATCAAGAATCCTTTAATGCCTTCAGATCGGTTCTAGACATCCACAAGATCTTGAAGGACAATGGTGCCGAGAGCCCACTAGATCCTGAAGAGGAATATGACAATCAGATATACATCACTGCCATGGCCGCATTAAATGCTGGGCAAAAGGAGACGGCGAAATCATACGTCACACAACTCTATGACAAGGGTTATGATAAGTCATCGGTGTATGATGCTATGTACAAACTCACGGCAGATGAAGATATGGAAGCTGCCGAAGAGATTTTGAACACGGCACGACAGAAGTATCCAGATGATCTTGGGCTCTTATTTACTGAGATCAATCATTACTTGAAACTACAAAAGACAGATGTCCTTGAAGAAAAGTTGAAACAAGCGATCGAACAAGAGCCTGAAAATCCGTCTCTGTATTCCACGCTAGGTAATGTATATGACAAATTGTATCAGGCGTCGTATAAAGACAGTAGTTATGATGAGGCTGAAAATTATTTTGCTCTAGCTATGGAATACTATGGGAAGGCCATCGAGAAGAAAGAGGATTTCACCGATGCAATATATAGCCTAGGAGCACTTTACTACAATAAAGCAGCGTTGGTGACCGAAGAAATGAACCTATTGGCAGACGACTATTCTAAGGAAGGCACCGCGAAATTCAACAAGAAGAAGGAAGAGGTGGAAGAACTCTTTCAGCAAGCACTCCCACATTTTAAAAAGGTAGAAATGGTCGATCCCAACGATAGAAACTCACTGATCGCCTTAAAGGAGATTTTTGCCAGAGAAAATAATTACGAAGTATCCAATGCCATAAAGGATAGATTGGAGAAAGTGGAAGCTGGTGAAACTTTCAGCGAATCATACTTTAAGAGTCAATAGGACCTAAAAATATTTGGTATAAGGAGACCGGACAGTTGATCAACTGTTCGGTCTTTTTTTCTGATAACATTTTAACTATCTTTTCGTCGCATGAGAAACAAGAACTTCGACCACTGGACTATGTTGAATAATTCTGTGGCCGTTTTTGTGAAAGGCGAGGCATCAGAACGCACCAGGGGCTTTGTCCTGTTGTCCCGATAGCTATTGGGATGCAATGCAGCATTTTGTGAAACGGGACCATAATTAACGACAATAATTCGGTGGTCGGTGTACTAGTACTTTGCAAAGCAAAATATTGTCAAGAATTTTAAGTTTTTTTTGCGATTTTCTTCGTTGCATGCCGATAGTTATCGGAACACCAGAGATATGGCTCTGTCTCTGTTTTGCGCCCGTTCAAATGGCTCTGGACGGGCACCCGTCCAAATGGCTAGCCGGGCGGGCCTTGAACTTCATCAAAAATCAGATTAAAATTCAGTAATCTAATTAACTTGACAGAGTGCTAGCAGATCAACCAGTGGAATGGGATAGTGAGATTTGAGATCAATCTCAGAGAAAGAAGGTGTCTAAATAAATTAAGTAGAAAGCTGAAGAGTGCATCATATGCCGTCCACGACTAGAAAACGATTTTGATACTAAGATGATGTAAATGCAAAAACCAAGTGTTGTTATTGAAAAACTAATTAGTGCGATTGATATTCTATGCAGTCGAGTAGGAAAAAGTGCTGCGTGGCTCACGACCGTAATGGTCATCGTGATTTGCGTAGATGTGGTCATAAGATATGTTTTTAGCACATCCAAGGCCTGGATGACCGAATTTGAATGGCATATGTTTGCGCTGGTTTTTCTAATTGGCGCTGCGTATACCTTTGCGCACGATGCACATGTTCGGGTTGACCTCTTTTATGGAAGGCTTTCTGAGAAGCGCAAAGCACTGATTAACATCACAGGAATTGTTGGACTATTATTACCCTGGTGTTTGATAGTCATTCGATCATCATATAAATACGCTTACAATTCATTTGCTATTAGAGAATCGTCACCGGATCCTGGTGGACTATCTGCAAGGTATATTATCAAATTTGCGATTGTCCTAGGATTCATCTTGTTGGCAATGCAAGCAGTCTCCGTACTATTAAAAAGTGTAGGAGTGCTACGTGGAACTCGCAAAGTAATTTTTGACCCCAAAGACTAAATGTTTATGCAAGAGCAGCAATTGGCGATCATATTATTTGCCTGCATTTTTATACTCATCCTTGCTGGTTTTCCAGTTGCATTCACGCTGGGAGGACTGTCCGTAATTTTTGGATACTTCACTTTAGGTGTAGAGTTTTTCAACTTTCTACCCTCACGCATCATGGGTGTGATGAGCAATTATGTATTGATCGCAGTGCCACTCTTTGTGTACATGGGCATTATGCTGGAAAAATCTGGATTGGCAGAAAGCTTACTTGAAACAATGGCAATGTTATTTGGCAAGATTCGTGGTGGACTTGCCATTTCGGTGGTCGTCGTGGGAGCCATGCTAGCTGCCAGTACTGGCATTGTAGGCGCGACGGTTATAACGATGGGGTTGATTTCCTTACCTACCATGCTAAAGCGGAACTATAGTCCCGAACTCGCTACGGGTACCATTGCCTCTGCAGGTACACTGGGTCAGATCATACCACCGTCTGTTGTCCTGGTCTTGCTAGGAAGCGTACTTAACGTGTCCGTTGGAGATTTGTTTGCGGCTGCATTGATTCCCGGTGTCCTGTTGGTTTTTTGTTATGTCCTTTATGTGCTGGTCATTGCTAAATTACGGCCTGAGATCGCCCCTGCCATACCGGAGGAAGAGATTGATGCCTTCAAAGGAAAAGGTTGGCTCGGACAGGTAATAAAAGCATTTGTACTTCCACTCGTACTCATTGTTGCTGTGTTGGGATCGATATTTGCGGGGATAGCTTCTCCCACTGAGGCAGCAGCAGTCGGTGCTCTAGGAGCCACTTTATTAACCTTGGTACAGGGAAAATTTACTATGGAGGTATTGCGTCAGGTCATGTACCAAACTACTCGTCTCACCTGCATGGTATTTATCATACTGCTAGGAGCAACAACCTTTTCTTTGGTCTTTCGTGGAATGGGTGGAGATGACTATTTAGTGGAAATTATCCAACAGGCAAATCTGTCGGCTAACGGTTTCTTATTGCTTGTGATGTTGGTGGTCTTCGTAGCTGGCTTCTTCATTGATTTCATAGAAATCATTTTTATCATCGTACCTGTAGTGGCACCCATCTTTGAAGCCTATGATATGAACTTAATCTGGATAGGTGTCCTACTCGCGCTCAATTTACAGACCTCTTTCCTATCACCCCCGTTCGGCTTTTCACTATTCTATCTCAAAGGTGTGGCACCACCTAGCATCACGACTGCCCATTTGTATCGAGGTATTGTGCCGTTTGTGCTGATCCAAGTTGTATTTCTACTACTTGTCATCTTCTATCCTTCTCTGGTGCTCTATTTGGTTGATTAGGAGGAGGACCAGGGTTACAGTATGCTCTTGAGGTTGATCGCAATCGATGTCTCCTGATGATCATGGGCAAAAGCACAGTCTTTAAAATCAGGCGATCCGAATCCTAAGTTAGGATTGTTTGAAAATCCGAAGTCTTCTTTTGGAATGCCAAACAATCTTTTGTCAAGGAAACCATTCGCATTCGTGTCGTGAAATAAACTGATCGCATATTGACCGAATGGCAAGTCCTCGAAGTAAACTTGCAGATCACCCTTTTCAGTTACATCCATCGTTTTTACGGCTAAACAAGCTTCCAAAAAATCTTCTGCAGTTGCCGTCAAGCAGATTATCAATGTCCCATTCCCCGAACGAACATTATTAATAGACACTTCCAAGGTGCCTTGCCGTTGATCCTGTTCTAATAGGCCTGATTGCGGTGGTAGGTTCAACAGCCATAAAATCAAATACGCTGTGGACAAGATTAGAGAATTGTTCGTCATAAAGATTAAACGTTTTCAATAGAAGAAACCTTATCTATGATGCATCTTGCATGCATCTCTGAAATGTGAAAGTCTCGAACGCAGCCGAAGTAGGAAGGTAGAATTCTACCGAGATTTTGGAAAAGAATAACCAATTTTACCTTTGCCAACAATTTGCAAGTTTATGGATTTTAATCACCTATTATCTCAGCATTTGAATCGATCAGATATGCTTGGCATTGTAAATTACATCGGCAATGATCAGCATCGATTTGATGTTCTTTTTGAGCTATTCTGTTATGGACCTCCCCGGATTGCCCAACGTGCCTCATGGTTGGTAAGCAATTGTGTAGAAAGGCATCCACTCTTAATTGCTAACCAATACGATGGATTATTAGATATGTTAGAAAATCCCACTCATGCTGCAATCAAGAGAAATGCCGTCAGGTTGCTCACCTTTATTGAAATACCTACTCGATGGCAAGGACCCATTTATGAAAAATGCTTCCAACTAGCTCATTCACCAGAAGAAGCCATTGCCTTAAGGTCATTCAGTCTTAAAGTACTTTTTAATATAGCCAAGGACCATCCAGATCTCTTAGTTGAATTGGATGAACTATTGCACGATTGTGCTCAATCAGATAGCCCCGGAATCCTTTCTAGGATAAGAAATCTGCGGAAAGCAATTGAGAAAATCAGAGGCGACTAAACTGATTATTCTTCCTCACTGACGATCTGCGCATCGTCAATGATCTCATTGCCATCACCATCCAAATCATCAAATCCGGGAACGGTACCTTCATCAGCCGCTTTATCGGGTTCAGTTTTACCCACGATTTTAGGTTTATCTGGTGCAAACGGATCACGCACTTTGTCGTAGTCTCCATCAGCAAAAGCTGCAGCCTTGGCAAAAAAGTCATCTCCAGCGAGGGGGTCTTTTTTTAGTGCCTCAGCGGGAGTAGTTTTGCTAGTATTTGATTCGGCAGCCTCATCAGACATGCTTTGAGCCTTTTCTATGGTTTCATCTAATTTCTCACTCATTTTATCGACCACATCCTGAGCCTTATCTGCGATATCGCCATGAGTGTCTTCCATCGGCGCATCATCCTGCCCTAGCTCAACTTGGTCAGTGTCATCTCCATCGAAAAGAGCGTCCATGCTATCTTTATTTTCAGAGTCAGCATGAGCATCCTTTTGCCCTAAATCATCATCAAAAAGTGCTTCTCCCTTTTCATGAATTTTTTCACCCACATCTTTAGCCTTTTCATAGAGTGCACCAGCTCCCTTTAGGATCTTACTTCCAACGTCTTCAGCAACATCTTTGGCATCTTCGATAAACTCTGATGTTTCCTCTTTAATTTTACCTCGAATTCCTTCAGTTGAATCCAAAGCCTTGTCCCAAACTTCAGAGGTCTTATCTACTAGTTTTTCACCAACTTCTCCAGCAGTATCCTTGGTTTTATCCCAGATATCTTCCGTCTTATCCGCGATCTTGTCACTCAATTCTTCTGCAGTACCTTTGGTTTTATCCCATAAGTCTTCTGTCTTATCGGCAATTTTTTCTCCCAAATCCTCAGCCACGTCCTTGGTCTTATCCCACAATTCTTCCGATTCATTCACTAATTTGGATCCAGCAGTCTTTCCTTTTTCTATTGTTTTGTCTGCAGCTGATTTTGATACAGACTTTACCCCAAATAGGAGCTTTTTGAAATCATTAAATATTCCCATGGCTTCAAATTTTATTTATGTTCAAGATACGGAAAAAAGAAACAAAACATACCAGAGGATCTGGATTATCCAATGGTACATACCATGCCAGCGGGCCACTGTCTCTATCACTCTGTCATAGCTACCAAGTTGCTTTGCAGGTGGCTGCTTTTAGCCGAATAATTCTCACATGGTCAAATTTCTCTAGATCTGATCATCAGCATCATTGTTCTAAATAAGGTAGAAGTATGGACTTTAAAATCGCGGCAATCATCCTAGAGAATTAGGTATTCTATTCTACCAAGTAGAATAGCGAACTTCACGGTGAAAGCCTTGACCAAAGGACCATCGTATTTAGGAGAGATACGGATTAAACGGTGCGTACTCAACATCTACTTGAACACAAATGCATAAGCGTCGATCCAGGTACATATGTACATCACTCTGCTAGGTCAATCCATAAATCGTCCTCAATCACTAGCTAATTGAATCATTAGGATTGCGATAGTCCCCGAGTATCATACGTTTCAAGTACTTTCAGAAGAATGATCGCTCAGGGGCCAATAATAATCTAGATCACTATTTTTCCACATGTCGATCAAAATTAATTCGAGTCCTTCATTAAGACATATATAGATAATACCCTCTCTTCCGTCCATCTTTTCTAAGCAACATACCAGGATAGTATCTTATTGAAAGCATTGGTATTAAAATTAAAGAGTGACATTGCCTCGCAGCAATAGATAAAACTGAACATTCCAATGCATAAGAGAATCTGTGGAAATGCACGGACTTCAGCATTGGTTGGATTTGGAAAAGGGTGGATTTCTGATAAAAGATGCTCCTTCATTTCATCTGAGCACTTGATAATATGAAGGACTATAGATGATTTTAATATCCATCATTTCGCCATTGGATCGGCACTTAAACCTACACATAGAAGCTTATCATCATATAAGTGGAATAATTTTTGCTATGCTTAAGCGTCAGCAATTGGAATGCATTCCAGCACTAATTCCCATTTCTATAAAGTATGGGTAGAATATTGGAAAAAGATATTACCTTTGCGGCGATTTATAAATCACTTGTTTAAATAAATAAAAGCTACGATGGCCGCATTAACATCAAAAGAACTGACCGACTTAATCGAAAAGTATAAGTCGGATCAGAAGAAATTAGATTTTCAAAAGAAGCTCGTAAGCAACCAAATTAAAGAACTTCGGGCAACACTTAAGTCAGTAAAGGCTGCAGAGAAAAAAAGTCTGCAGGAAGCACGCAAGAAAGCAGCAGCTAAAAAAGGACCAGGTCGTCCCAAAAAAGGACCGGGTCGTCCTAAAAAATCTACATCTACAGCAAGCACCGCTAAAAAAGGACCTGGACGTCCTAAAAAAAGCACCAGCGCAGCTACCACATCTAGTGCTGCAAAAAGGGGACCGGGCAGACCTAAAAAATCCGCTAGTGCAGCAACACCTGCCAAGAAGCGAGGACCTGGACGTCCTAAAAAAAGCACCAGCGCAGCTACCACATCTAATGCTGCAAAAAGGGGACCGGGCAGACCTAAAAAATCCGCTAGTGCAGCAACGCCTGCTAAAAAGCGAGGACCGGGTCGTCCTAAAAAAAGCACCAGCGCAGCTACCACTTCTAGTGCTGCAAAAAGGGGACCAGGTAGACCTAAAAAATCCGCTAGTGCAGCAACGCCTGCCAAGAAACGAGGACCGGGTCGTCCTAAAAAAAGCACCAGCGCAGCTACCACTTCTAGTGCTGTAAAAAGAGGACCGGGTCGTCCTAAAAAGGCTGAATCTACAGGCACCTCCTCTGCGCCAAAGAAGCGAGGACCAGGTAGGCCGCGCAAGGCAAAGTAGTAGATAACAATATGCCAAAACTTTTGGTTGGCTAATAGAAATTAGGATGTTCACTTACCGTGAGCATCCTTTTTTTTGAGCCGCAATCTAGATCGGTACATTCACCAATATTCAATACACCAATGATCTGATGAAAATTTGAGATCTATGCGCAACAGCATTAAAATTTCCCAGATGGGCAAAAGGAAATTATCTATTGATGTCTTACGTGGCATGACGATCTTTTTCATGATCATCGTCAATTCACCAGGATCTTGGGAATTTGTATACCGCCCACTTAGACACGCTCCCTGGAATGGATGCACTCCGACAGACCTGGTCTTTCCATTTTTTGTATTCATTGTTGGACTCAGCATGTCCTATTCCTTTCGCAAGTATCATGCTAGAGAACGCAGCGCTTGGGTAAAGAAAATAGTGAGCCGAACCTTATTGATTTTCCTGGTAGGTCTCCTACTTAATTGGTTTCCATTTTTCAATAAATCAATAGCAGATTTAAGAATATTTGGTGTATTGCAGCGAATAGCTCTCGCTTATGGCCTAGGAGGTATGCTCATCATTTTCCTGGCTAAATATTACAAATGGGCTTTTGCAGTTGTCCTATTATTGTACTGGTGGTTACTGATCCAATTTGGTGGAATTCAGCCTTTATCATTAGAGGAAAACGCAGTGCGCTATTTGGATCTCTTCTTATGGGGAGATCAGCATCTCTACCATGG
Source organism: Saprospiraceae bacterium (assembly GCA_013001595.1). Classification (GTDB taxonomy): domain Bacteria; phylum Bacteroidota; class Bacteroidia; order Chitinophagales; family Saprospiraceae; genus JABDMH01. Next base: position 15,486 of record JABDMH010000120.1, read on the forward strand.
CTATGGTCTACCATTTGATCCCGAGGGACTCCTTAGTGCCTTGCCGGCTGTGGGTACTGTTCTTTTTGGATTCTATGTGGGGAAAACGATGCAGGCAATAGATCAACACCCAAAGCAGATCAGAGCGCTCACAATAATTGGACTTACAGCTGCGATAATCGGTATGATATGGCACTATCTGGGTTTTCCCATAAATAAACCTCTATGGTCAAGCTCGTACGTGTTATTCAGTGGTGGGCTAGCCTGTCTATTTTTGGCTGTATTGATATTCTTTATTGACCATCTTGGGTACAGAAAATGGACCTATGTTTTCCGTGCTTTTGGATTAAACCCGTTGATCTCATATGTGCTGTCAGGCTTGATCTTGAAGACCTTATTTCTCATTAAAATTGGTGAGGTCAATTTATATGGTTGGCTGTATGTGTCGGTCTTTCAAAGCTTATTGGGTGACTATTTAGGATCTCTGGTGCAGGCGATCAGCTACACAATGTTTATCTGGCTATTTGCATGGTGGCTTTATGCTTACAATCGAGTAATTAAACTTTAATCAATTGCATCGCGGTAATATTTGAGCAGCGCTGAAGGAATCATCTTTACTAGACCAGATAAGACCATCAAATCAGGGCCTGCAGACGTTATCTCAACAGATGATCCGATTGAATCATGTTGCCAAAATGGTCAATGATCATTTTTTGTCCCTTATAAGTAATTTTGCACAATCCTTCCTTGAATTTGGCCGACTGATCAAACTCGCATGGGATGGCCAATTGACCATTTACATCCAAAAAACCATAACCTGTATCTGAGCGAACACAGAACATACCATCTGCGATTTCACTTACTGCCTTATAGATTGGAGACACGATAAAGTCTCCATGTAGGTTAGCTACTCCCCATTTCCCTCGATGTGCAGCTAAAATATACCGATCGTCAAAGTAGGAGACATCATCGAAGCGAGGCTCAACAAGCCATGATCCGTTGTGATCAATAAATCCCAATTTTCCATTTTGTGGCACCAAAGCCCTACCCTTTATAAATGGACTACCATAGTCGAATATAAATGAGGTTTTGATTTTTCCTTGGCGGTTAATGACTGCCCAAAGGCCTTCTTTTTGCACCATAGTATAATTTGAATGGAACAGAAAGGCTTTATGATAAGCAAAGGGAATCACTGTTTGTGCCAAAGTATCTAGAAATCCAGTTTGGCCATCTAAGACAGCCATAGCCAAACCATCAGAAAAAGAAGAAATCGACTCGTAAATGGGATCTCCGACCCAACGTCCATTTCGATCTATGATACCGGCTTTGTCACCCTCAAATCGCCAGGAAAAGTTTTCTTTGAAATCTGGGATAAATTCATGCACAGGGGGTTCTACGACTTCCCCTTGGACATTAATGATTCCAACTTTTCCATTTTTCGTGAATATGCTCACTCCGCAAGAAAAATTGCGCAGATCATTTAGGGAGCATGGATGCAATATATTTGCCCTCTTATCTACAAGTCCCCACCTATTTCGCATCTGGATACGAATACAATTACCGTTCGTAATTATTGCAGATTGATAGGCATTCCGATTAATGCGTTTGCCAGCCCGATTAATCAACCATGCACCATGACTCGATACTACAATGGCTAATCCCTCTACAAATCGCGATGCCTCTCGATAGATACATGGGATGACCATGCTGCCAGATGTATTTAGAAATCCATATCGGCCCTGCTTACTGCACCTATACAAACCGTCAATCGGCTCATCAATCCAATCATAGTCCTTTGAGATTTGCTCACCATCTTCATTCAAGAGGACATACTGGCTAGCCGAATACTGAACTAGTGGATCTTGACCAGCCACCTGTGCATAAAGCATGACCAACAGGAAAAGTAGGGGGTTTCGGATATTCATTTCACTTCCTAAGTTAAATACTAATATTTACATTTTCACATCCAATTTCTTCCCATATATTTCTGATTATCAATCAGATGTATACCCATTTAGAAAAGATGCAAGCGATTAATGTAGTTGGATTTAAGGTTGCTATTCGGTCTAAATTGAATAATGTGATTTCCGGATTAGCCCTATATTGCTACAAACTAAACTCCCTTTTAAAGGATTTCACAAAGATGAAGTCGGCATCCGTACTACCGGGATCGGGCTACTTACATGACAAGGGAATTTGAAATGGTTGGCTATATGCAAGAGAAGGTTTTTGGATATGGGTAATCGAACTTAGCATTCCATTACAGACCTAAATAGTTACGTGTTGTGGAGGAATGAACAAGACAGCAACCATGTGAACACATTTCGATGCAATCCATCTTTGCAGTAAATTCGATAACCAAATATGAAGACTAATGAAAGAGGTTAGCAAAATAACGGTCATTGTTGGGTCTGACCATGCTGGATTTACATATAAAGGTGAGATCCTATCACATCTTGAGGCACTTGGATATTTGACTAGGGATGTTGGCACCCATAATTATCATCCAGTGGACTATCCAGATATTGCAAATAATCTCGCGGAAGCTATGCGAGATTTAACTGCAGTGAAAGGTATCCTAATCTGCGGCAGTGGCGTGGGAGTCTGTATCACCATCAATAAATATCGTGGAATACGTGCAGGCGTTTGTCATGATGCTTATTCTGCTCATCAAGGCGTCGAACATGATGATATGAATGTACTCTGTCTTGGTCAGCGAATTGTAGGTATGGAACTTGCCAAAGAAATCGTGCAAAAGTTCATCGAAGCGGAATTTTCGCATGCACCACGGCATCAACGAAGATTGGACAAAATCCTGTCGATAGAACGGCAAAACCTTTTATAGCGGCTTGTCGTTTACATGTGTTTACCGTATCCAACTTCTCATGCTCATACATTAACCTTCAATTGATGAATCAACAAGACAGACTACCAACAATCATTACCATTTTTGGTGGCAGTGGTGATCTAGCCCATAGAAAACTCATCCCTGCCTTATTCAACCTTAAATTGGATGGACATCTACCTGAAAAATATGTGATTTTGGGACTCGGACGCACCAATTATTCCCATAAAACCTATCGTGATAAATTAAAAGAAGGGGTTGCCAAATTTTCTCGAAGGGGCCAGGTTGATGAAGACCAATGGAAGGACTTCTCAAGTTGCATCCATTATATGGATTCAGATATTTTTGATGACAAGAGCTACCAAGATCTTAATCAAGAGATTGCAAATATTGAGGCGTCGTGGTCTGAGAAAGCCAACTTAATTTTTTATCTGGCCATTGCACCTGGACTGGTAGAACCTGTAGCGAAAAATCTCGGCAAGTCAGGAATATGCAAAAATATCGAACGGTCTAGAATTGTTGTCGAGAAGCCATTTGGCCATGATTTGGCCAGTGCGCAATCTCTTAATGCGGTGTTGACGGACATCTTTAATGAATCTCAAATCTATCGAATCGACCACTACCTTGGCAAAGATGCCGTGCAAAATATGCTCGTTTTTCGCTTTGCCAATATTCTATTCGAACCGATCTGGAATAGGAAATATGTTGAACATGTCCAGATCACGGTCTCAGAAACCGTCGGTGTTGGTGATCGTGGGGGATATTACGATACTTCAGGTGCATTGAAAGACATGATTCAAAACCACGTTTTGCAACTTCTCTGTTTTGCAGCTATGGAGCCACCGATATCCTTTGCTGCAGACGAAGTGAGAAATCGCAAGCTCGATGTGCTTAGAGCGATTAGAAAATATGAACCCAGGGAGGTATTTGAACATACAGCGCGTGGACAATATAGCGCTGGCTGGATGAAGGGTGAAAAAGTTAAAGGCTATAGAGAGGAAGACAAAGTAGATGACAAGTCGAATACCGAAACCTATGCTGCAGTAAAGTTTTACGTAGACAATTGGCGTTGGCAGGATATTCCTTTTTATGTGCGATCCGGTAAATGCATGCCAGAAAAAATGTCTGTGATCACTTTACAATTTAGACAAGTACCACATCGTATTTTTCCTGGCGGTCATGCAGAAAATATGCAGCCTAATCGCATTGTCATCAGTATTTCTCCAGACACAGGAATCCGTGTTCGTTTTCAGGCAAAGAGAATTGGACTGGATATGGATTTGGATTTAGCTGATCTTGTTTTCAACTATAGTGAGGAATATCATGATCACCAGCCAGAAGCATATGAGACCTTGCTCCATGATGTGATGAATGGCGATGCTACTTTATTTATGCGTTCGGACGAAGTAGAAGCGGCGTGGAGTGTGGTGATGCCGATCCTTGATGCTTGGTCGATGCAGACCTCTAAAGCCATGCCACAGTATCCAGTGAATAGCTGGGGGCCGGAGACAGCTGAACGGTTGATTGCCAAAGACGGATTTCATTGGATAACCCTTCCGATAAAGCACGATTGAATGGAAATTCAGCAGTGGTAATTAATCTGTGTGGTCACTAATCTTTTGAAATTTTCGATTAAAATATCCATGCAAATTTTGGTGCACAAAATCTTTGGGAAAATTTTCTATGCCCGGAAACCCGAGTCTAATATCTCGTCCAGATTTTGGCACATAGGCGGTGCCGAATATATAATCCCAGATGGCAAGGCTAAGGCCAAAGTTCACACCATATGTTCTATCTGGTGGAAGTTCGTAGGCATGGTGCCAGATGTGCATCTCTGGATTGTTAAATACCTTCCTCATCCATGGTCCAAGAAATAAAGAAAATGAGATCGATGAGATCCCAACCACTGCGAACTTGAGAACTAGGGAGGGATAGCTTAAAAGTTGCACATCTAACAAACTCCAAGCAATCACAATTCCTATAAGGGCTCCAACCACTCCGGCAGATTTCCATCCCGGTACTGTGATGTTGGCATGATTAAAATGTCCCACAGCCAAAGTGAATATGTGAATGATGAAAAAGTCGTGTAGACCAATTCCCAGCAATGCCAAGGGTAGATATTCAAGTGCCCTGTAGACCACATTTTCCATCCAGTGATATCGCAATTGAGCAGCAAATCCCATCTGTTCTACAGAATGATGAACCTTGTGAAACTCCCACAACCATTTTGATCGATGGAGCAGTCGATGAACCCACCATTGAATGAAGTCTCTGACAAGAAATCCGGTCAATAATATCGCCCAGGTAGGCCATCTATACATGGGATTTAGCTTGGAAAGATTGATCTGAGTAAGGTTATAGACTAAATCATTGAATAAATGCACAAAAACATCACTCAACGCATTGTAAATGATAAGTGAAAAAAGGAAAAAATTGAAAAACATATAAAAGGCGTCCAACCAAAAATCCTTTCTAAACCTAGGTTGATTCTTGCGCCAGGGCTTACCCCATTCAAGCATCAAAAAGAAAATCGACACTGCAATCAGCCAATAGAAATAGCTGTGTACAGTTGGATGAGTAATCTCATTCCATAGATAGTTTGCGTAACCTTGGTAACCATCAATAAAGGTCTGCCAATATTCACTCATGTTTGCCGACATAGGATTTATAGCCTCCAGATAAATCATATACTTCTTTAAAACCTAAATCCTTCATGATCTGCATGGCCTTATTGCTCCGAATCCCACTGGCACAGTACACGACATATGATCTCTTTCGGTCTAGATTCTTAATCTCTTCGGTAAATTTTGGCGAGCGAAAATCAATCAATAAAGCGTCCTTAATATGACCAGCGCTCACCTCTCGAGGTGTGCGGACATCTAGGAAAATCAAATCATCCTTTTCTGCCTCTAGTATTCCTAGTTGATCAGATGAAATGATCTCAAAATTCTGTTGACTACTCGCCGAACAGCTGATAGTAATAGCCAATACGACCATCCATACTTTGTCCATTTGATCATTTTTATTGATTCAAAAATAGCACTTTAGATCGATGCTTTATAAAATAACAAGTTCCCATACTATAAGCTCTGTGGATGAAAATGGCGAGAAAGTCGATAAGGATGTTTGCAGGTTTAAAGTTATAGATCACCGTAAGAACCAATACTTTGGCATTTACCTACCTTTGACATGTGAATTCAACATCAAATCTTACAAAGGAGGCGTGGCTACCAATCACTCGAAAAGAGGTGAAAGAGCGAGGCTGGGACGAATTGGATGTGATTTTGATCTCTGGCGATGCCTATGTTGATCATCCCTCTTTTGGGTCAGCGGTGATTGGCCGTATAATTGAAGACGAAGGTCTGAGAGTAGCTATTGTGCCTCAGCCTAACTGGAAGGATGACCTTAGAGATTTCAAGAAGATGGGAAGGCCAAGATTGTTTTTTGGTGTGACCAGTGGATGCATGGACCCCATGGTGAATCACTACACAGCCAATAAGCGACGTCGCAGTTCTGATGCTTACACCCCAGGTGGTGCAGCTGGCTTCAGACCCGATTATGCCACAACAGTCTATTGTAAGATATTAAAGCGCTTATACCCAGATGTTCCCGTCATCATTGGCGGAATAGAGGCTTCTCTGCGAAGGGTGACTCACTATGATTATTGGTCTGATCGACTATTTCCAACGATCTTGCACGAAAGTGGAGCTGATCTATTGGTCTATGGGATGGGAGAATTACCACTTAGAGAGATTCTACGGTTGCTAGGTAGAGGAGTGCCCTTTAGTTCAATTCGTACCGTGCATCAAACTGCCTTTTTGCAAACTAGAGCACAACCCGCGCCATCAAATAAAAAGTGGAGTGACCTCCATCTTGCTTCGCACCAACAGTGTCTTCGCGATAAAAAGACTTTTGCGGCCAATTTTAAGCACATAGAACAGCAATCAAATAAGGTCAATGCTGATCGATTGATTCAACCCATTGGCGAGCAATTGTTGGTGATTAATCCTCCATTTCCACCCATGAATGAGCAGCAAATCGATCGATCATTTGACTTGCCTTATACTCGACTGCCACATCCAAAATATCGAAACCGCGGTTCTATACCTGCATATGAGATGATCCGATTTAGTATCAATATGCACCGAGGATGTTTTGGAGGATGCAGTTTCTGCACCATTTCTGCCCATCAAGGCAAGTTCATTGCCAGTCGGTCAAAAGAATCGATCTTAAAGGAGGTGGACAAAGTAACCACCATGCCTGATTTCAAAGGGTACATCAGTGATCTCGGAGGCCCTTCTGCTAATATGTATAAGATGAAGGGCAAGATTCAGTCTATATGTGATCGATGTGTGAGTCCATCATGTATTCATCCAGTGGTCTGCAGTAACCTAGATACAAGTCATCGGTCCATGACCGAGATTTATCGCGATGTTGATGCTCATCCATCAGTGAAGAAAGCTTTTGTAGGCAGTGGTATCCGCTACGATCTACTAGTAGATGACTACAATACACAAGATGACAATAGTATGGATGAATATTTAGAGCAGGTGGTATGTCATCATATCAGTGGAAGACTCAAGGTTGCCCCAGAACATACTTCAGATGCCACCTTGAAGGTCATGAGAAAGCCTTCGTTCAAGCACTTTCATTCTTTCAAGAAAAAGTATGATCACATCAATAAGAAACATGGTCTTGATCAACCACTAATTCCCTACTTTATATCCAGCCATCCTGGTTGTAAGGAAGAAGATATGGCCAATCTTGCAGCAGAGACTAAAGACATGGGTTTTAAGCTGGAACAAGTGCAGGGATTTACTCCAACTCCAATGACAGTGGCCACCATCATCTACTATTCAGGACTTCACCCATATACTCTGAAACCAGTGTATACAGCTCGCTCTAAAAAGGAGAAGAAGAACCAACATTTATTCTTCTTTTGGTACAAAAAAGAGAACTGGTCCCAAATCAGGCAGAAGCTACAATCCATTGACCGAGAAGATCTGGTTGAGAAGCTTTTAGGGGACCGAAAGCGGGTGCAGAAGCGTCATATGATCATGGACAAAAAACTGTCAAAAAAGCGTCATATGATGAGGAAACAAAGGAAATAAATCGTACATTCGGAAACACCGTAGAAAATCCTTCGTTCTAAGGTCGAAAGCAATCTAAATTATAAACGATGGAGAAAAGGACTTCATGGCTTGCTTACAGCAAGCTAATTCTTGAAAAAGTTAGTTTTGACCCCAAAATCTTTCGTAAGGAGCTCAGAAAATCATTAGTGAGGTTATCTCGAGAAGAGATTAACAAGCTCCAACGATGGTGCGAAGAGAATTTGAGACCGATACTTTCTTATATCGCAGCATCTGAAATTTCAGACTACCTAGCCATCGAGCAATAGGGTAGATTATTTAGTATACTCCCCACATTTGTTGCCATTCGAGGTGACAACTACATCGCATACGACCTTTCTCATTACAGCTCAAGGCCAGCAAAATTGAAATTATTAGTGAATAACTATTCAGTTTGAGAAATCGAAATTCTTAGGCACTGATTACTAAGGTCTTAGCCACAAAATCCCTCAAGATCAACATCCTTTGTGGTTTATCTCTTTAACATCCCCCAGAAATATTTTAACCCTTTGTGGCATAGGTATTGCAATTGATAATGAACAAGTATTCACCGAATAATCAAGACCTATGCGCTCAAGAGACAGCAAGAAAGAAGAGGCGATTTGTGAGGCATCAATTGACCTGATCAATAGAAAAGGTTTGTCTGAAACATCTATGTCCCAAATAGCCAAGCAGGCAAACGTATCACCTGCTACGATTTACATATATTTTAAGAATAAGGAAGACCTACTTCGGCAACTTTATCTCAAGATTCAACGGGATGCTCGCACAAATATCTTCACCGGTTACGAGGGTTTTCTACCTATTGATGAAAGTTTCAAAATACTACTTAGAAAAGCCTATCAGTACTTCCTACGAAAACCTGAACATTTCATCTTCCTAGAACAGTACGCCAATAGCCCACTGATAGATAAAATCGACAGTAAGGAATTGGAAAGCTACTTTGATCCACTATTCACCCTCTTTGAACGGGGAAAACAAAACAGATTGATCAAGGATCTGCCCAATGAAATGCTGCTGTCTTTTACCTTTTATCCGATCATGCAGTTGGTCAAATTTCACCAGAGCGGTAAGCTACGACTTGAATATGCGGAGTTTGAAGCTACACTTAAGCTAGCTTGGAACAATATCAAAAGAGAAAGATCAATCGGCAGTTTTACCTCTTGACCTGATTGTAGCATCGATTGCAGTGAGGGCATCAGCCTAGGTCTATAAAAGTTGTTTTGGAGCTCCAGGGTTTCATATTTATGAGGAATAGTACCTTGTAGGCTCATGGTGTACCTCTCTGTAGAAAAACTCTCAAAGCGCTTTCCTGAACAAGATCTTTTTTCGGATCTGACGTTTACCATTCAGAAAGGTGATAAAGTCGCATTGATAGCAAGTAATGGCGCAGGTAAGTCCACGCTCATGAAAATTTTGGGCGGTAGAGAACAGCCAGATCAGGGGAAATTGTACATCAAAGTAGGACTAAGGGTAGGTTTCCTGGATCAGGATCCTTCATTCGATAATCAATTGACAATCGATCAGCTCATACATAAGTTGCATGCGCACGTGCATGAAGCCATTGTTGAGTACGAGCGGGCATTGACCTTACAGGAAGAAGAATTCACATCTGAAAATCAACAGGCTTTGGCAGCAGCATCTCTGCGCATGGAGATGCTTAATGCTTATGATTACGACCGAAAACTAAAATCATACTTAACCAGATTTAACATCAATGATTTAAGCCTTCAGGTTAGCAGCCTATCTGGTGGACAGAAAAAAAGACTAGCCATAGCTTTGGCACTGGCTGATCAACCAGACTTACTTATCCTGGACGAACCAACAAATCACCTGGACATTGAGATGATCGAATGGCTGGAAAATCATTTGACCCAATCCTCCATCACCCTCTTTATGGTCACTCATGATCGATATTTCCTGGATAAAGTTTGCAACCTTATGTTGGAGTTGCATGATGGCAAACTGTACCGCCATAAAGGCAACTATGCTTACTTTTTGGAGAAACGTGCTGAAAGAGAGGCCATCTTTGACCGAGAAATGGACAAGACCAAGGCAGCTCTCAAGAAGGAACTGGAATGGATGAAACGAACTCCCCAAGCCAGGACAACGAAAGCCAAATCCAGAATTGACGCCTACCACGATCTTGAGGATAAGGCTAATGGACGCACGCAGCAACCCACCTTAAATTTGCAGGTGAAACTTACCAGAATGGGTGGCAAGATTCTGGAATTGAAACATGTGTACAAGGGATATGGAGAAAAAGTCATTTTGCAGGATTTTACCTATACTTTCAAGAAAGGAGATCGCATAGGGATTGTAGGTCCCAACGGTGCAGGTAAGAGTACTTTTCTCAATCTAATTACAGGAAAAGAACGACAGGATAAGGGTAAGATCAACCTAGGGGAAACTGTGGTATTCGGTTATTATACCCAACGAGGTATTCAGGTGCCCGATGACAAACGAGTGATCGACGTCCTAAAAGACATTGCAGAATACATCCAATTGGCAGACGGCTCAAAATTATCTGTATCACAATTCCTGGAATTCTTCATGTTCCCACCGGAGATGCAATACAAACCAGTCAACAAATTGAGTGGCGGTGAACGACGCAGACTCTATCTATTAACTGTTCTTATTAAGAATCCTAACTTCCTGATCCTTGATGAGCCAACCAATGATCTAGACCTCTTGACATTGAATAAATTAGAGGAGTTTCTCGAAGGATATAGCGGTTGTCTGGTGCTGGTATCACATGATCGCTATTTCATGGACCAACTGGTTGACCACCTCTTTATTTTCGATGGAAATGGTCGAGTAAAAGATTATAATGACACCTACTCGGTATATAGATCTAGTCGACAATCTATAGATGCCACCACAGACACAAGTCTACCTCGACAGGAAAAAGACACTTCAAATCAAAACCCCAGACCAAGCAATAAGGAGAAGAATGAATTTCGCAAAATCGAACGTGAAATTAACTCGTTAGAAATTCAAAAAGAAGATCTTGAAAAGCAGCTTGGAAATGAAGGACTCGCCCTGGAGAAAATAAATGAAATATCAGCGCAGATCGGAATAGTAATGCAGGCGATTGAAGAGAAAACAGAAAGGTGGATGGAACTTGCTGATAAATTCTAATTAACTGATAGTCAATAATATATGCAGGATAATCGCAGTAGTACACATCAGGGTTGGGTGCTAGCGGGCATCTAGACATGGGATTATTGATGACATTGTTGTAGGTCATCAAATTTCCTCCATAAGGGGTGTACAGGAACTATCAGCAACGAGTGATGAGGAAAACCGTACGACTACATTTTGGTCTAGTAGGTGACTATCGATTCAAATATTCCCAATTAAATAGATCATTTGATCTGCCTGGAGGACATCACAACATCATGTATTCCAAAGGCATTGATCTACTGATTGAAAACAAAACAGACACCATAGAAACCCTTGGAGTAAAATTTCCTCCTGCTGTATTCTTAGAGCTTGTCAGAGATGAGAGACTTCCTTGGCAGAATTTTTCTGCGGCAATAGCACAGGGTAAGGGAGCTTTAATTTCAAACACTTGGGGGTCAATCAGTATTTCTATACAACAAATTATTGATCAAATTTTGCGCAATCCGTACCATGATCGGATGGAACAGATTTATGTGCAAGCCAAGACACTTGAGCTACTGGTGCTCTGCCTCAATGACTATAGGAATAAATCGAAACAGTCTTATAAATATTTGCATTCAAAGTCGCAAAAAGAGAAAGTCGTAGCCGCACGAGATTACCTAAATCAAAACTTAACTGATCCGCCAAGTCTCCGTGAAGTAGCTAGGGCGGTAGGCATGAATGAATTCAAATTGAAGTATGGATTTAAAGAAATGTTTGGATCCACACTATTTGGATACTTAAGGGAACGTCGATTGGAATTAGCAAAACAGGAATTGATTAGTACGGATAAAAACATCATGACGATTGCCCTGGACCTTGGCTGCGCTTCACCTCAACACTTCCATACTCAGTTTAAGAAGCGGTATGGGGAGAAATAATCCTTGAGATGTAATTGCATTTGCTTTTGCAATAATAACTTGGCAACATAAACAAATCTAACACCGATGTCAGCTAAAGCATTGTATACTGAAAATGAAATTTTAATAGATGCATCCACGTCTAAGATCTGGGATGTGTTGACCAATCCAGCACAAACCGTAAAATACATGTACGGCTGTCAAGTACAAACCGATTGGATCATTGATGAACCGATTTTATGGATTGGTGCGAAAGATGGTGTCGCTTATGTCAAGGGACAGGTAATCCATATTGAACCCACACAGTCTTTAACCTATTCGGTGATAGATCCACATGGAGACTATGAGGATATCCTGGAGAACTATTTGCAAGTCACCTACACCCTGACGGATGCGAATGGGCGGACAAAGCTTCATGTACGACAAGGAGATTATGCAACAGCTGCGAATGGAGAGCAACGCTACCAGGATAGCATAGCTGAAGGCGGTTGGCAAAGCATACTTGTTAAAATCAAGGACATTTGTGAAAGTGAATAGCCACATCAATTCTGGTTAGGCAACTTCTTAATTTTTACTAATTTGAGATTTTTGCTCAAGGGTACCTCAGGACCATAGAAAACTCTGAATGATGCTCAAAATGATTGATTTTCGATCTAGGTAAGGCAGTATTAAGAAACCCGCGTAAAATGGTCACGATCAGACCGGTCGGGCTAACCTGAGTTAAGTCACTCAGAACTAGAGAAATACAAACCGAAAGGAATCATTTAAAAATTTCACTTGAAATTTTGGTGCACCATGAAAGGGGTTCTCAGAGTTACTCTTAGGTAATCATAACTTAAACAAGATCTAGAAAGATTGAATTATGAAGGATCGATTAGCAGATATTACCATCCATTTCATCGGATTATTATCCGTATTTACACTCTTCACCATGCCAGCTTTTGCTCAGATGGACGAATTACAGATGGGTTATGCCAAGGTAAATTATACCCCAAAGGTCGGTTTGGACATGGTGGGTAACTATCGCGGAGATGATTATGGTTCTCGCGGTATTCATGATTCCTTATATGCCAAAGCGATTGTGGCCATGGGATCAAATGGAGAAAAAGCTGCGGTAGTATCGGTAGATATTTGCAATATTGACGAGGGGGCTGCAGATTATCTCCGGGCATACGTTGCTGATCACAGTGATATTCCTGCTGCCAATATGCTTATTCATGCCACCCATACGCATAGTGGTCCGCCCTCTAAGCTTGATGCGCCAGAAGCCAAAGAATACTTGATCAAGGCGGTAGGTGCTGTCCTCCAAGCAAATAAAAGGCTGAAACCAACCAAACTATCTGTGGGTAGATCCAAGGAAGATCGTGTATCTCACAATCGCAGATTGAAAGCGAAAGATGGGACCACTCACATGGTATGGGAAAAATTTGAACCTGGATTCATAGTTGAAGCATTGGGATCAATCGATCCTGAAATGATTACGGTGAGCTTAGAGCAGGAGGGAGAAGTAATCGGATCCATCATTAATTTTGGATGTCATCCAACCACTTTGACTGGTAACAACTGGTTATACTCAGCAGACTATCCCGGTTATCTTACCGAGTCTGTACAAAAAGTGAAAGGCGGGGATTTTGCTGCCATGTTTCTGAATGGTGCCTGTGGCAATGTTACCCAGGTAGATCATGTTGCCGGATTTATAGATACTTACCAAGAATGTCAGCGCATTGGGTATATTTTGGGCGTAGCTGCATTGGAAGCGATGCGTAATTCCAAAGCACTTAGCGAGAATGCGGTGGTCAGGGTTTCTCAAGAACAAGTTCCACTAAAAAAGATGACCATTACTGACGAGCAATATGCATGGGCGACCAAGGTGATGGAGCGGGTTGCCAAAGAAGGTATGCCGCCTCTACAGCCTGATGGCATCCCTGATGAATTATATGCAGACATGTGGGTGGATATGTATCAGGTCCAGGATGAGATTGACTCTCTAGAGGTGCAGGTGATACAGATCGGTGATTTGGCCATCGTTGGGTTGCCAGGTGAGATATTCAATGAATTTGGCATTTACATCAAGGAGCATTCTCCCTTTGAAAACACAATCGTGGTTGGACTGACCAATGCAGCTGCAGGATATTTTCCGACGGAGGTGTCTTTCACACAAGGCCCACCAGGATTCAAACCCATGATTACCGGCTATGAAACCACACCGGGTACTACGAGGTATGATATTGGCGCAGGAGAAAAGATGGCCGAGTCGGCAGTACAACAATTGAAGGCACTCCATGACCTACAGGCTCAGTAAAGCTATTACTTATATAGCAATATAGTTGATCTCCTCGGCAATCTTTAAAGGTTGAATCTATGACCTCTGTTATATCGCTATTTTATAGATTTTTCACCCATAAGCCGTTAGACTAACTTCTTTACTCTTCTTCATCCAACTCATCAACCAGTTCCATCACCCAGTTCACTACCTTGGGACTTAGGTATTTGGAAATACCCGCTTTACGTGATGCAGTTCGTAAAATATTGATCCGCTTGGTCCCAAAGTTTCGTTCAGTAGCAATCTCAATATACTCATCCCAATCACTATGCGAAATTAAGTCGAAATTCGCTCGCATAATGTCCAGGTCGGTCGGATCATTGATATCATACTTTGGCATTGCGAAAGATAATTAAATACTAGTATTTTGTCCTGATAATAGATGTACAGCAGGGTACAGTTATTTCAGACCAGGCCGAAGAAACAAAACCCGTCCGAATGACATTCGCAACAGGCGCAAGAGCACCCACCCGAACAACTTCAGTCGGGCGCGGCAGCCCATGCTACGTGCACATATAGCGTATGATGAAGCTGATTCCTAGCCAAAATTGCTTCTGACCGCCAATGTCATGTTTGAAAGTTTGACCTGTTATTTCATTTCAAATGTGGCCAACTTGCTCTCTGCCCCATCCAGAAAATTGATCTTCAAGAGGTAGCTACTGCCAGCCATTGGAGCCCCACCCATCGGAATAGTAAGCCGGTAATCAACAGATGCCTCCTGCTTTGCTACGATGGTCACTGCCGAAGGACGAAGTAGTCTAAGGGTTTGAAACCTCTCAGAGTCAACACCTTGTTCGTAAAATCTGAAGCTTAACAGGTCATCTCGCGGAGGATAAGACCAACGAAAAGTGATCTCATCTTCCTCCGCTGACCAGGTAACGAAAGCATCTTTCGCTGATGGACGAATCATATTGTCGATACGCCTACCTATGGCAATGTTCGATTGGGTACGATTGCCACTCTCATCAGTCGATATTACTTGATACCTAGCCTCGGCACCAACTGCAAGCAGACTATCCAGGTACAATTGTGTTTCGCTGCTTAGTGTATCGATCGCCTCCCACAAACTCAATTCTTCATGTGATTTTCTATAAATAATGTTGTGGACAACATCATCGCTACCACTGGGCACAATCTGCATCGTGCAGCCATCAAAATCTGATTGAACTGAGACGATCGAGGCTGGGGTAGGAGCAATGGTGTCGGCGAGCTGCACCTTTACCATCGGTGACAATGCCGATCGGTTTCCTACGTGGTCTTCTGCCCGTAAGGCATAAAATGCATGATCATGCAACATGTCTAGTTCTAATTTGTGGGTATAGTTTGTGTCCTCAGTCACTGCAATGGTGAGTTGAATGAAGTCCTCTTCCTTATGCCTTTGGTAGTAGACCCGGTAGCCAATTAGGTCCTCTTCAGTGTTTGAAGCCCAGGAAAGCTGAATATTTCCCAAAGAATCACTCACCACCGACAATCCTCGAGGTGGACTTGGTGGAACCTTGTCAGGTAGCTGACCATGTCCTAGACTGCCGGTATAGAGGCGCCCAAGGGGATCTATGGCCTGGATAAAATAATAGTTTTCGTATCCTGCTGTGGTATCTAAATAGGATCTGGCCAAACCGTCTAGTGTATCCAAAGCCAGGAAATTGCTATCGGGATGTGGTGCCCGGTGTACAATCTGTGTTTGAATCAACTGACTATCTCGTCCATCTAATCTCCAGTATACCTGAATGCTGGTATCTGCCCGATTGGGCGTACGATAAATGAATGGACGATTGATCTGCAATGGAGGACGAGCCTGTGTTTTTACTACCTCTGAATAAGGCCCCAATTCTCCAAATGAATTAATTCCTTGAACTCGATAGTACAAATCCATAAAATTTTGGGAAACACTATCCGAATAAGTCACCCATTCCCGATTGGGCATGTCACCTTGAGTGACAATGGCAATTGGAACCTCATTGATACGCTTCCACTGCAAACTGTCGAGGCTATGCTCTACATGAAATGCCACATACCTGGATACATTGTAAAAGTTATCCCAGCGCAGTGTGACCACCTTGTCTTCAGGCAGGGTATACACTTGGTCTATCGGAGTAGGAGAGACCCGCGCACCATAGCCACTGCTCGTGCTTGCCTTTTGATTGGTACCGTCTATAGCTATCGTGTATTTAATTGATCGGAAGGTACTCGTCCTTTTATCCATGTACCCGAGCGCAAGAGCTTCGGCCAGCGGAAAATTCAGATCGGCCGTAAAAAGTAGAAACCCCAAGCGCATGGATTGCAGTTCTGCTTGTCGATAGTTGCCAAGCACACCCTCGGGCATCATTTCTGGTGCAATTTCTTCGTATAAAATATGGTAAGCAGCCTCAGATCCTTCAAGCTTCTGCATCGCCTCCTGCCATGCTTGCTTTTTAGGAAAAGTGAGTAGTTCCTTGGTCAGCATAGAATCACCATCAGGAAGATATTCGGTTCTCGTCAAAGTGACGCCCTCCTGCATGATGGCTTCAAATAGCAACCATGTTGTAGGTGCCCATCTAATCGCTATGCTATCACCATAATCACGGCAAAGTATTTCAAGCTGCGGCCCTTCATCAAATACTGGTACTGTAGAATTTTGGCCATTAGATAAGTAGCGAATTGCTAGAAGTAATAAGAATGGAAGGAAATAGTTTGTTCTCATATATCATACTATTCCTGCTGCTGCTTGACCACGTGCTCAACGGATATCTTCTGCATGAAATCACCGAGGGAATAAGTCCAATCAATCTTCATCGTGGGTGGATGCTGCCAGGTGCCCAACCAATCATCGACGTCGCTGGCATAGAGTACATCAGATAGTCTTTCCTCATTAAAATGGGGTTCCGGCAATGCCAGATCTGCCTTTGCTCGAATAAAAGCCAGATGCACATTCGACACAAGAAATTGTTTCAAACTTTCCGTAGTAACAAATGTGGGTTTTTCACCAATCTGATCCGGTATGGTGACTTCCACTGTGGGTATTTCCTGAAATGCATCGTAGGATTTCAGATATGTTTGCATGAAGAAGTTTTTATCCAGATCAAGCGATTGATCTGAAATGTGATCATGTATAAATGGTACTTGATCGCGCAATGTCTGAAGGTCATAAGTGTAAGAAAGTAAGGGTGGGAGCACCCCTCTACCACGAAGCTCCACCTCATCAAATAATTCTTCATCCATCGGAATAAATATTCGACTGGTACCGACTAATTCTATTTCTCGAATCTGCTCATTAATTCGCAGCAGTTTCTGCTCCAATTCATCATATTTGCTGCTTCTAAAATGAATGGGGTCAAGGACTTTTTTTCCATTTGCAATAAATGCTATCGTGTACAAGGCCTCGTTTTTAATTTGCTCTGGGGGCATGGGCCAAGAGATTAATTTATTCGTAGGGTCATAGGTGCATTCCGAATGAAAAGACGCCGAACTAACGTCATGACAAGTTACTTGTGCTTGAATATTTAGGGTATTCAACAAGGGTGACATATCTTTTCTCAATTTAATTATTCCAACAAAAGCTCCACCTTTCGAGATCTGCCGGCGATAATAATTCGACATGCCATTGACTGGATAGGTCCAGTCAATATTGTACTGTGGCACTTCTTCAGGATATGAACCGGTGCGGAAACGATAAAGGGTATCTTGAAAAGTATTTCCGAGCGCATCACTGACGGGTTTCCATTGATTAGCAGTCGCTGGACTTTGTTGAAAGTGGGCTTGAGGTTGTATCCAAATCTCCGTATTTGGTGGCCAAGTTTCTTGTGGAATATAGGTGACGAATGTATTATCCTCGGTGTAGACCTTATCGCAGGCAATCGTTTTGGTTACCCCGTCTTCTTTATAAAAAGCAAATCCCGTCTTCGACCAATTTGTAGGTGTAGGAGGTTTTTCAAAGAAATCCTTCTGATCTTTTAATGATTCTTGATAGGCATACCAACCGGCAGGAATCCGCTCCATGATATTATCATCAATCTGGTCGTTATTGAAATCTACGTACTCCTTATCTGCCCAAATACTTGATCCAACACTGCTAGAGTTGGTAAAGTCTTTCGCGATGTTATCCTTTAGTTGGACCCGCAACTTTTGCTGACCCATATCATCTGGAAAGGATTGCTCAAATTGAACCCCACTGCTAAACGTAATGTCCTGTGCCACATTTAGCGCCTGGTCATTTACGGGTGCGATTACCTCATCAAATATGCTTACATCGATGCTTCCACGATCCATGTAGCACTTTTCGCCAAAAGACGCCTCTATTTTTGCTCGACCACGAATGAGGCCGCCCAGCACTTTATATTTTACTGCTATGCCAAATTCTCCATAAGAGGGTCGTGGGCTTTCGAGATATATCTTAAAGCCTGCTTCCAGGTCCAGGATCGGAAATTTCTTTACGCCACTTTGTAATCCGATCGCACCATGAATGTAGGCATAGGCTTGTCCCTTTGCGTACCACTTTCGGATGCCAAATTCTGAATAACCGCTGCATAGATAATCTTTGTAATTGCGCAGGTTAATATCAAAACCCAGTAGTACATGAAGCTTATAATAAAAGATGAAGAAGTTCTTCTCCTCTGGATTTCCAAGAGAGAGATGCGTACCGAAGGCTAGACCTCCCAAATCATCTCCGGTATCAAATTGACGTTGAGTAGATGTGGCACTAAACATTTTTCGAATTGGTGCTGGCAGAAGCGGCATATCCGGCACATTGGTATTTCCTGCACAGAAGTATGTATTTGTCTTTGCATCGACCAAGGGAATAGACAAACCAATATTATTGTCTTCTCCCGGGTAGCCCACATGAATGTACCAACCCTTATTCGCTTGCGCATGGATCCTCAACTTGCCACCCCCGAAGATCGAGGGAGGGTTTCCAATATTTAGAGCCAATTCTGCCGATAGATCAAATATCTTATTGTTATTATCATATAGTGCCTCGGCTTTGAATGCTACGGGAGGGTTGGCAAATTCGCTACTGCTTAGTTGGACTTCGGCAAACATTTGCCCTTGAACGTCAAAACGAATACTGTCCAAACCATTATTAGCATTGAAACCAAACACCAGGTCCGCGCGCATATTGGCTGTGGAGCTCTTACCACGCAATGCGGCTATGGTCATGAGACGAATGGAAAAACCGGCACTTATGTCGGGTGTGTAGGTAATTCCCAGTAGCGACTTTCCAATTGATGGATTGCTAAATCCTGCCTCAGTTGCCTTTTCTGCAGCAATCACTTCCGCTGTGTCAGAATAGTTAACCTGGTCGAAGGCTACTTCTTCCATACCAACTCTCGCCATATTATTGGACACAGAACCACCAAGGGCATGAATGGCGAGCGCCCCAAGTTCTAGGCCCTTTTCCAGGTCGACGTACAACAATTCAAAATTGAAGTAGCGCGAAGTGTCTTTCCTACCAAAAAGGGCACGTGCATAAATACCAGCATTAACCCAGCAATCATCTTGTTGTCGATATCCCATACATTTTAGCCCCAGAGCAGCTCGCCCCAAAAACCCATCACCATAGATCGAGTCTTTTTCGAACCAATTAAGTTCAACCGCTGCACCCCAAGAATCAGTAGCTATACATAGTCCGATCTTATTGACTTCAGTACGATGGTAGACAAGTCGGTCGCCTTGCTCCGGATCCTCGCGTCCATATATTTGCAGACCAGCGACACCGCTGATGTCAGAACCGGAAATACCTGAAAAACTTGCATTGGCGGAAAATGACAATATCACTTCGTCCTGAGGAGTCTGACCAGCGTCTATATCTTCAATCAGCATCTCGACAGGTCCAAGGTTCATGGAGATACTTCCGGGAATTTCCCAATAACCAACTTTTCGAACAGTGGGTTTTGCACTTTGCAGCTCAAAATTAGTGAAGGTGATATTTCGGTCTTTCGATGCGTCAGGTGCAGGCCATATTTCCCCCAGGTCCACTGTACCACATAAATTCACTTGTATCTCTGTACGATTGGTCTCCTCTGAATGAGCTATTTTTAAGGTAGTGCCAGGATCGATCAGTACTGCACCCTTTAACAAGGGGAAAGGAATGGAATTACCCTCATTGAGACCAGCGACAAATTGCCATCCATTTTCTGCAACCATAACTTCATATAACAAACCCGCACCCTCGCTACCGTCGTCTAAAGAAGCCAATGCCACACGGCCTTTCGCGCTAAGATCAGTTGGCTGATTTTTGTAAATAGCTACGTCAATATGGTCGACAGAAATGCGAGAATTGCCAATTCTTCCCCGATCTAGTCCAATGATGGGATTTGCTCTATTGCCTAAGGAGAATCTACCTGTTACTCCGGCTTTGTCTATGATCAGATTTTGGATATTTCCCCCAAGATCTTGTTCATTGGCGCCCTTTATGTCCGCAAATTTATCCAAGGAAAATCCAATTTCTCTCACAAATAAACCTTCCCACATAGCGGGATTTTCCCCTTTAGAATCTGCAAAATAATTAGTGGGAAATGCTGCCCGTGAATCTGTATGAGATTCGGTAGCATCGAAAATGGCATCGCGCAAAGAGAATACCACTTGATCGATTCCAGGAATTTTAAAATTTTGTTGAAAACTCACACTTCCTGACCAATCATCTAGTGTCTCAAAATATCCATCTAGATCAGCATGCACATAGCCATCAAGGGGCTCCCCAATCGGAGTAACTGGTTCCACCAAATTTCGGCTCAAATAAAGAGTGGAAGACAGCTGGATGGATTCATAGCCGTCACAACCGAATGTGGCCACAGATCCACGTCTCGTAATCGGATCATAACCCTTTAATATGAGCAGCATCTTATTGTTCTCATTAAGCGGAATAGCAAAGTCTCCAATTAGTCCAACCTTGGCCTGCCTAAAGCCACCCGTACGAGAATAGGTGATTTCCGCAGCACCAAATACCAGGGGACTCATATTTGGATATCTGGAGTAGCTAATGCTCATGAATAGATTGCGAAGGGTTGCAAATCTATCAGTAAATGTTATGCCTTCAATGGCGATCACGACGACGATTCCGTCAGCTATGGTATCCCGAATCCCTACTGGAAATTTCACCTTCTCCAATCCAGCTAATTTTGACATCATACGCCCCAAACCACCTGACTGCCCAGTTACTTCGTTTAAGAATTCACCGGCTTGCTTTTGAAGATCTTGAGTGGCCACGTCTAGGAAAGGAAAATTATTGATCAATTCCGGAGGAATCGAATCGTTATTGAAAAAATGCTCTGCTATAAGACCCGGATTAGATTGCCCCCTCAATTCCCAATTCCTAAAATTGAAATTGAAATTGGAATAGCTAATCTTTTTATCTAGCGGTGAGATCCTTGCATCGAGTGAAGCCAAGTGAGCGGAAAATCTGCCTAAATCTCTGGAGGGCATTTGCGATAGAGGAATAACGTTCAAGTTCCTTGTCGGAATCTGCAGCACTTCGTCTGGTGGGTGTAGGTTTGGGTTGATGGTCATGGCATAAAGGACCTGACCAAATAAGAAGGCACATATGGCAAGTAGTCGGGTCATGATTTCTTAAGACGTTGGAAATCAAATTGATAATTCAACCGTAATCTACTTTCCTGAAAAGCATCGATATTGTTTCCATGATTACTAAGTACAGATCCATCAAAACTGATGCGCTGTCCTTGTTTAATCTCATAATTAAGCGATGGGCGAAATTGCCAGAGGTTGCCCACCTTTTTCTGATCAGTCATCAACTCGTGTTGCTGATTATTTAAATAACTCATAGCCACTGATCCCTTCAAGCGTCCGTCGAGTAAACTCTTGCTAACTTGAACGTTCACACCAAGTTGTCGTTGATCGAGAAAAGACATGCTGAAGTTGTTTTGGAAAATCTGTATTCCCAGACCTAATTTTTCTTCCAGCCAATTTCTGCGATACATGATCATGGCATTAGTTACATTATTGGAAGTCTCCGCAATATTTTCATCCTGCGTAATGGTCTGATTATTCTGATGGGTGAAATTACTGAGCAACTGATCATTGGCTCCAATTTTATATTGAATAGAAGCATTGATATTGTCATTGGTAAGGGCTAATTCTGTGAGACGGTTGGGGGCACTGGGATCAAGAATACGTACTTGCCGATTTACCGATGAAAAATTTGAATACCCTAGGCTAGCGCTTACTTTCTTACTAATCCGTAGGTTCCCTTGCAAAGAGCCAATCCATCGCCGGTATTTATCAGATCTCGTGCCATCCAAATTATTATTTTGTAATCCACCATTTCCTATCAGAGATAGGACGTTATTAAATAATTGTGTGGTGATTCCTATGGTAAAGTTTTCCTGGTCATCCTGAAAAAAAAGAGCGCCCATTGTCCGATAACCCGGATCAATCCGTTCATAGGTGAGATCAAAAGATGCAAACCCAGCGAGGAAACTTATTCTGGTCTCCAATGCATTATTCCATCGTGTCGTGCCATTGGTTTCCAATATTCCAAAGAGTGATCTTTTACTAGCATCGGCATCCGATCGTCTCACGGTCCGATCTGCTGTAAATCCACTATTCGAATAATTCAATAGAATCTTGAATTTTTGAAAAAGGTTTTGCTCAATTAGGGTGCTGAAGATTACATTTTCACCGGGGTTTACGATCAATGTACTGTCTGCAAAAGTGCCCAGAGATCCCGGTTCATCCCATGCTTTAAAGAGGGAGAATTCTACCTTTCCATCTTCAATGGGATGCCCTCCAGCTAAAATGCCAAATCCCCTTCTGCGAAATAACGGATCGATATTTTGGAATCCATTGAAATCACTGGCCTGTGCACGATGGAGACGACCATAAAAAAGACGGGAGTACCATCGGTCCTTGTTGATTTCGCCTCCGACTCCGCGAAAGGAATGGTTGCTAAAGGAATATTTACCCAGAGTCACAGTCCGGTCTCCCAGGTGCAAGGTATAGTCTCGATAGGTCGGACTCATGCCTGCAAAGCCAAATGACGGAAGTAAAACATTGAATGCTGTACCACCACTCGAATAAATAAAATTGAGTGGTGTTTCTGCACCGAGTGTACGGATGTTCAAATTGGCTGTCAGTGTACCATTAAATGGAACCGCTCGATCGATGGGTAAGCTGGTACCGTAAGACTGAAGTTGCAATCCAACGCCCCCATTCACCTCCAAGGGATTATCCAAGCGGGTTTTAAGATCCTTCCAAGTCTGCTCAACATCTTGAGCCGTCAGACTTATGGCCATGCAGTATAGGAGCACCACGAGTGCAATAGGGGTGGTCGGTCTCATTGAGTCGGTCACTACAATCGCTGTCTAACATTAGACACACTGAATATAACCAACATTATGTAAAAATAAAACTAGGAAATGTACTCCGCAGAATGCCAACTTCATAATAGAGTCCATTTTGGACCCGCATGAATGATGCAGTCGGACAGGTAAAACTTGGACTTTTTCGAGAAAAGCACGCTATCCAGATAAGCAATATTGATTCATTCGATTTCTTTTGAGCCATATCATCGTTGTAGAGCCCCGCCCATAGCTTTTCTGAGCGGATTTACTAGTCTATGTGGACCACAATGTGTCGAATAATTATGAGATCATTTGTTCGAAAAGCAATGCCCGCCTAGCTAGGCCATTCGGGAGGGCGTCAGAACCTAGACAGGGCCGTAGTCCTGCTGTCCCGATAGCGATCGGGGTGCAACGTAGCACTTCGGGAAAAGGAGCCATAATTAGTGACAGTCTTACAGTGATTGATCGCCTAGGTATACACTTCACATCCGTCTAATACCAATTCCTCGAGACCATTAGGTGCCAGAGCCATTTTTGTCCAGCGTAAATCCAATTTCTTAAGTCGTTTGAGTTCACCTAACCAAGCAGATAAACGCAAGACCGGATTGGATTGAAGATTGATACGCTCGAGACTAGCCATAGTACTCATTTCTCCGGGCAGATGCATTACCAGATTATTAGCCAGATCAATCGACTCAAGCTTCTGCAATCTCCCCATAGAATTTGGTAGAACGCGAATCTTGTTCCGTCGCATGGTCAAGGATCGCAGCGCACTGATCTCAGCGATCCATGATGGGATAGATTCAATTTGATTATTGGTGGCATCAATTGTTTCTAATTGAGGCATTTGGCGCAACACTTCGGGCAAATCGGTAAAAGCGTTGTCTTGTAATAAAACGTGCCTGATCTGTGACAAATATTTCAGGTCCTTAGGCAGATCTGACAGCTGATTACCGTTAAGATAAAGGAAACCAGAAAGAGAAGTCAAATGTCCAAGTTCTTCGGGAACCTCCTCTAATAAATTATAAGCGAGACCCAGCATGGTCAACTTTTTCAGACTGCCGAATCCTTCTGGCAGGGCCACAATCTGATTGTGACTAAGCATCAGCCTTTCCAAATTCTTCAATTTCCAAAAAGACTCATTGACCCAACGTAGATTATTGCTCCGCATATTGACAACTCGTAAACGCTTTAAGTTGGCCAATTCATCTGGGATCGTGACCAATCTATTATCATTGAAGTGTAACACTTGCAGACGACTTAGACTACAAATTTGACTACCTACATGCGAAAACCGATTATACGCGAGATCTAGAGTACGTATCTGTTTACACAGCCTTATTGATTGTGGCATAGCCATCAACTTATTAAAGGCAAGGTAGAGGCTTTGTAACTTGGTGAGCTCGCTGATGCTTTCCGGTAGAGTTGATATCTCATTATTGGAAAGATCAAGATGAGATAAATGCTTCAGATTGCAAACCACTTCTGGCAAAGTAGAAAGCTGGCAATTTCTGAGTGACAGTCCTACGACCTGTCCACCATTAATATAAATGGCTAAATCATGAAATAACCTTCGAAATAAAACATCTTCTATAGGTACTTCAAACCAGTCTATGCACTCTCCAACATGCATGATTTCATGTGTTTGGAGAAATTGCTCCAATTCCTGAATCACCTTTGACTCAGATCTAGAGACTACATGGGGTGTAGTGCTAATCATAAATTATTTGCGAATATAAGTGTTGACTCAAAGTTAAGTAGAGCTTCGACTTATACAAATAAACAATTAATATACATGTTCGATTGACGAAGAATGGAATGATATACACTTGTAAATCAATGTCTTATGCCTATAATATCTTTATCATGACTTATCTCCTGCAACCCAAAAAGATATCTTGATTCTGGTAATCACCATTGGGCTGTATTACATAAACTTGTTCAATCCAGCCAGGTAGTATAATACTTCCATATGAATCATTTTTCCTACAACAAATCAAACATGTACCCTCTCACTAAGTAAAAGTAAGTTTATTCTAATATATACCTGCTCCGCCAATTGGTCCCACAAGGGAGTTTCTGTACATGCGAAGAAGCATATTGATTTGTAACTTTAGCAAAATTCACAGCGGCATATCGTATGCATTATTTGCAAGACTTATCAAGACATCATGAATTGGTTACCGACCTTTTCAAATGGCCAAAGAACGCAGAAGAGTGGGGGCAATACAAACTCTCAGACGATCAGGTTGCATTTTACCGAGAACAGGGCTATTTGCATAATGTTAAATTGTTAACCAGCGAACAAGTTGAAGTGCTGCGGTCAGAACTGGCCGAAATCGCGGATCCAGACCATCCAGGTCATCACCTATTTTATGAGTTCTCCTCCAATGAGTCAAGTGACCCCAACTCTGTACTTTTCCATTCTTTGGGTCATTGGAGAATTACGCCCGGTTTTCATGATGTACTCTGGAATCCAGCGTTTGTCATGGCCGCTAGTCAATTGTTAGGAAATGTGTCTGTACGTTTCTGGCATGACCAACTATTCTGTAAGCCGGCAGCACATGGAGGAGTTGTCGCCTGGCATCAGGACTACTCCTATTGGACACGTACTAAATCGATGCAGCACTTGACCTGCTGGGTGGCACTCGACGATGTAGATAGGGACAATGGGTGTGTACACTATGTACCCAAGAGTCATAAATGGGGTCTGTTGGAAAAACCAGAACTTGCTGGTGAGATGAATGGACTCATGGAATTTATGACCGAAGAGCAAAAATCTCAATTTGATACTGCTGTTCCAATTGAAATGCCAAAGGGATATGCCACCTTCCACCATCCCCTGATGGTACATGGATCACACGCTAATAAATCCATTAGATCGCGGAGGGCTTTTGTTCTAAATGTGTTTGCCGACGGCACTTACTCGGACAGTGATGAACCTTTGCTTGAGGGAGTTCCGGTGATCCCCAAAGGAGAAAAAATGCAAGGTCAGTTTTTCCCATTGTTATACGAAAACTAATATGCTACTGTCTCTCAAGTCTGAGTCGCCAAATAGATCGTACTTTGCTCGAGTGTTATTCTTTTGTCTTGGAAGCTGCCTTGCTTATTCCTGTGGGCCAGATATTCCGATCGGCATTGAAGAAGCGTTTCTTGCCATTCCTAAGGAGATTGACTATAATCAGCATGTTCGTCCCATCTTATCTGATCGTTGTTTCTTTTGTCATGGTCCAGATCAAAACAAATTAGAAGCTGGCCTTCGCTTAGACATCGCTGAAAGAGCCACCGGTGAGCTGCCTGATCATCCAGGCAAATATGCCATTGTACCCAAGTCTATCGCGAAAAGCGAATTAGTACACAGAATAATATCCGAAGAACCTGAATTTCAAATGCCTCCTCCGGAATCCAAACTGGAATTGTCAGAGAAGGAAAAGGCCATACTGATACGCTGGATAAAGCAAGGTGCTGAATACAAAGAGCACTGGGCATTCATATCTCCTGCACATTCACCTCCTCCTGCTGTGGAAAATGAGGAATGGGCAAATAATGAAATTGATCTATTTGTCCTCGACCACCTTGAACAAAGTGGCTTACAACCACAAGAGCAAGCTACAAAAGAGCTGCTTATCAGAAGAGTTTCACTGGACTTGACAGGTTTACCACCCACAATCGATGAAATCGATGCCTTTCTTCAAGACTCAACCAAGGACGCCTATGAAAAACTGGTAGACAGGCTATTGGCTTCTCCGCACTATGGTGAACATGTGGCGGTGGATTGGCTGGACCTTGCCAGGTATGCTGACACACATGGTTATTCAGTAGATCGATATCGAGACATGTCTCCCTGGAGAGATTGGGTCATAAAGGCATTAAATGACAATATGCCCTATGATAAATTTGTTGAATGGCAGCTGGCTGGAGATCTCTTACCTAACCCAACCAGGGAGCAAATTTTGGCAACTGGTTTTAATCGGAACCATGCCCAAAACATGGAAGGTGGTATTGTTCCTGAAGAATTTAGAGTTGAATACGTCAGCGATCGCACCAATACTCTTGGAAAAGCTTTCTTGGGACTGACCTTAGAATGTGCCCGCTGTCATGATCATAAGTATGATCCCATTTCTCAAGAGGAGTATTTTCAATTATTTGCATACTTCAATAATGTCAACGAGGTTGGGCAAATATCTTGGAACAATGCTACACCTGTTCCAACGCTGCTTATGAGTAGCAAGGAGGTGGACAACATCGTTACCTATTTGGATCAACAGATTGACAGTCTTGAGCGTGTCGCAAACCAGCATCGCTCCACAGCTAAGCAGTCATTTGATCGGTGGTTGATGACTAGACCAATGTTGCCTAAAAGGTTGTCCAAGACGGTGGCTGTCTATGACTTCGAAAGGATGTCGGATGGCACATTTCGGAATTCAAAAGCGCCCTATCAAAAGGCAACATATATTAATACAGTTTCTAAGAAGCAGTACATCCCAGAGATCATCCCGGGCTATTCTGGAAATGGGGTTTTACTAAATGGAGATGAGGCATTGGAGTTTGGTCAAATTGGGAAATTTAATAGACATGAACCATTTACCGTATCTATCCGGACGTGGATACCTAAAGAGCTGCATGATGGCGTCATATTTCATAAAGGCATTGGGGCAATCATATATAACTTTAGGGGTTATCACCTTGCCTTAAATGACGGTAAACTTCAATTGATGATGGCACACACTGCACCAAATAATGCCATCATTGAACACACCAGACAAGTTGTACCGCGTGAAGAATGGATACACTTGGCGTTGACTTATGATGGATCAAGCTCGGCATCCGGCCTCAGGATATTCATTGATGGAATAGAGCAGGAAACGGAAATTGAAATTGACAATTTATTTAAGACCATACTATTTAATCAAAAAGACGAGCCTGGGCTCAAAGTGGGTGCTCGCTGGAGAGGCATTGGCCTTAAAGGTGCTAAAGTTGATGACTTTGCAGTGTTTGACAGGGCTTTGCACCCCATCGAAATTGATCATTTGGCTGGCGGAAACCTTATGAATGAACTTGTGAGTAATCCGTCGGAAATCAATCCAGAAAATAGAACACAGCTGGAGAGATACTATGTAGAAGCCGTGCATGACACTACCATTGTGATTGACCAAGCGCTAATGGATTTACGGGCCAAGAGGAACCAGGCGATTGATACGGTTAAGGAGGTGATGGTTATGGAAGAAATGTCAAGACCAAGACCCACATTCGTTTTGAATAGGGGAGCTTACGATGCTCCAGGAGCACAAGTCGCGGCACATACTCCAGCTAAATTATCTAAACCCGGTGCTGACCAGGAACCCAACCGATTGGGTTTGGCCAGGTGGCTGATGCAGCCTGATCATCCTTTGACAGCCCGAGTGGTTGTAAATAGGTATTGGCAAAAGTACTTTGGTCAAGGCTTGGTCAAAACTGCCGACGATTTTGGTAGCCAGGGATCACTACCGTCTCACCCAAAATTGTTGGACTTTCTCTCAATATATTTCATCGAATCAAACTGGGACGTCAAGGCATTTCAGAAGTTTATTGTGATGTCAGCTACTTATCGACAGTCTTCCTCGAGTAGCGCTGAACTTCGAAAGATAGATCCAGACAATTTCCTGCTGGCACGTGGGCCAAGTGTAAGGCTGCGTGGAGAGGTGTTGCGCGATCATGCCTTGGCTTCGAGTGGGCTGCTCAGCACAAGGATTGGTGGCAAATCTGTGAAACCTTACCAACCGGCAGGACTATGGAAAATGAATGGCGGTAAGTATCAGAGAGATTCAGGAGAGGCACTGTATCGTCGCAGTTTATATACATTCTGGAAACGCACCGTACCACATCCTACATTGAGCACCTTCGATGTGCCGAATAGAGCAAACTGCGAGGTGAAACGGCAGAAAACCTCAACACCATTGCAAGCATTGGTATTGCTCAATGATCCGACTTACATAGAATCTTGTCGTGCCTTGGCAGCCAAGATGTTGCCATTGGAAACCAAAGTGGAAGCCATTCAAATGGCCTTTAGATCATTGACAGGCAGGAGGCCTTCCAGCGATGAAATGCGGGTGCTTACCTCCCAATATGATACTGATTTTGCCAATTTTGAACTAGCACCTGAGAAAATGCAAGGTTGGCTACAAATGGGTGAGTATCGGACTAGGGAGGATCAGGTATCACCTCAACTGGCTGCATATTCAGTGGTGGCCAGCACCATTCTAAATAGTGATGCATTTATTTATAAACGATGATGGTAGAAGTATAGGAAATGGAACACAGTTTTTGGCAGCGCAGGCAGTTCTTGACCAGAACATCAATAGGTCTTGGAGCATTCGCTCTTGGTCGCCTGGCAAGTCCCGGCCTCTTCGCTCAATCTGGAGCTTCTGGAAGCAATGGTCTGCCAGATTTGCCGCATTTTCCAGCTAAGGTGAAGCGTGTCATTTACCTCTTCCAGAGTGGCGGACCTTCGCAATTGGATCTTTATGACTACAAACCCATGTTGCTTAAAATGCATGGAGAACAACTACCTGATTCAGTGCGAAAAGGTCAACGACTAACTGGCATGAGTGCAGGACAATCTTCGCTTCCACTTACGGGGTCCATATTCGATTTTAAGCAATATGGATCAAGTAAACGTTGGGTCAGTGAGCTTATGCCTCATACGGCCAAAATAGTGGACGATCTATGCTTTATTAAGTCTATGCAAACAGACGCCATAAATCACGATCCGGCAATCACATTCTTCCAAAGCGGTTCACAATTGGCAGGTAGGCCAAGTATGGGTGCCTGGATGAGCTATGGACTAGGTTCTGAAAATCAAAATCTTCCAGCATTCATTGTGCTCGTATCAAAGAATGCGAGTGGTCAGCCCCTGTATGCCAGATTGTGGGGAAATGGGTTTTTGCCGACTAGACATCAAGGTGTTCAATTTCGTTCGGACCAGGATCCGGTGCTGTTTCTAAATGACCCAGAAGGCTATCGAAGCACAGACAGGAGGTCCATGTTGAACAATGTGCGCAAGTTAAACGAACTGCAGGCAGAAATGTATGGCGACCCGGAAATTGCCAATCGCATAGCTCAATATGAGATGGCTTTCAGAATGCAGACTTCGGTACCTGAGGTCACAGATCTTAGTGATGAACCTGATCGAGTCTTTGAGAAGTATGGTCCCGAATCTCGAGATCCAGGCACCTATGCTGCTAATTGTCTATTGGCACGGAGGCTTATTGAACGGGATGTAAAGTTTGTCCAGTTGTTCCACCAGGGCTGGGATCAGCACGGTGGACTACCACATGGCATTCGTAGGCAATGTAAACAGACAGACCAACCGACAGCTGCCTTGATAACCGATCTAAAACAACGCGGCCTCTTAGACGACACTTTAGTCATTTGGGGTGGTGAATTTGGGCGTACCAATTATTCACAAGGCAAGCTTACCAAGGACGATTACGGCCGGGATCATCATCCCAGATGCTTTACGGTTTGGATGGCAGGGGCAGGTGTTAAACCTGGATTTGCGTATGGTCAAACTGATGATTTAGGATATAGTGTAGTTAGTAATCCAGTGCATGTACATGATTTTCACGCTACATTGATGCACTTGATGGGTATTGACCATGAAAGATTCACTTTTAAGCATCAGGGAAGGAGATATCGACTCACCGATGTACATGGTCATTTGATCAAAGACATTTTGAGCTAATGAAAAGCTGAGTCATCGCTTACCGAGCTGATCACGCAATTCACTGAACACTCAAGTATCTACTTTACCATTTCAATCTGGGATCAGGTCGTGCATCGGCATTACAAAATTGGCCCCGCTCATACATAAAGTATGCGGCCATTGCAACCATCGCCGCATTATCTGTACAGTAGGAAAGCTTTGGCAGAAAAACGTGCCAGCCCTCGATTGAAGATTTCACAGCCAGTTGTTTGCGCAGGGCAGAATTTGCAGATACACCACCTGCAATACCAATGTGCTGAATGTCTGTCTTATTAGCGGCCTTCGTCAATTTATTTATTAAAATGGAAACGATCCTCTCTTGGACAGAGGCACATAGGTCATTTTTGTGTACTTCGATGAAGTCTGGATCTTTATTCAAGTTACTGCGCAGAAAATACAGTACGGACGTTTTGAGGCCACTGAAACTAAAATCAAGACTGGGTATCTGAGGTTCAGGAAAGTCAAAAATGGGAAGGCCCTTCTGAGCCAATTGATCAAGTGCTGGACCAGCAGGATAGGGGAGACCCAGCATTTTCCCAATTTTATCAAAGGCTTCACCAGCAGCATCATCAAGGGTAGAGCCTATGATTTTCATATCTAGCGGATCCAGGCATTTCACCAGTTGTGTATGGCCTCCCGAAACGGTGAGGCACAAGAAGGGAAAATCAGGCTTGGGTTCCTCAATAAAATGTGCCAAGATGTGTGCTCGCATATGATGCACTCCGATAAATGGAACACCGAGACCCTGTGCCAGTGATTTAGCAAAGGTGAACCCAACCAAGAGTGATCCCATCAACCCAGGCCCTTGGGTACAGGCGATCGCATCCAAATCACCTAGATCGGTTCCTGCTGTTTCCAAAGCCGATTCCACTACGGAATAAATACGCTCATTGTGAGCTCGGGAGGCAACCTCAGGAACAACTCCACCATATTGCTCGTGCACCAATTGACTCGATACAACATTGGAGACTATTTGGCCATTGGCCCATACAGCAGCTGCTGTATCATCGCAGGAAGATTCGATCGCCAAGATTTTCATAAATACTTATGCTACTTCTTCCGTGGATACACCAAGTTCAACCAATTTAGCATCATGGAAGAGAAATTCGCGACAGAAGAAATTGCCTCCATCTAAAATGATTTCAATATTGAAAATTCTTGGCGAAAAGTAGTATTATTGTATCGAATCAATCATCTGAAGAAGTACCTAATGAGAGTCATACTAAATGTAGTGTTAGTTATTTTGATCATCGCTATTGGCTACCTATTGGTGAATAGTATTCAAGAACCCATCAAATTTAAAGCTGAGAAGGACCGTCGTACAAACCTGGTCATGGATAAATTGCTAACCATTAGGAAGATGCAAGAATTTCATCGGGACATCAAAAATGGCTCTTTCGCCAACAGTTTCGATTCTTTGGCTCACGTACTTCGTTATGGCCAATTTCGCAACATTAAGGTAACCGGAGACCCTGATGATCCCAACTTTACCGGAGAAATCACTTATGATACGTCATATATACCTGCTTTTGACACGATTCAAGCTTTGGGGATAAATCTTGACTCTTTGCAATATGTACCCTTTGGAGGTGGAGAGACTTTCAGCATTCAAGCGGATACGATGACCTATCAGAGTACCTTGGTGCATGTAGTGGAAGTAGGTACCCCTATCAAGACATTTATGGGCCCGTTTGCCGATTTGAAGTACACTAAATATGATAACTCTTATAAACCCAACAATATGATGAAGTTTGGAGATATGAATAAACCAAATTTATCAGGAAATTGGTAAACAGCATTTGCCGTTGAAGGACATAGCAACAGATACACTGAATGAACTGTCCATCCTGCTCAGGATGGACAGTTTTGCATTTATGATCATTGATCAAAGCAACATCGTGTCTGTCTTTGAAAGGATTCCATTTAAGACTCCACAACGGAACTTTCGATACATCGATCCCGTAGAGCTACTGTCCATCGTACAGAATAATAATCTAAGGTACACTCGCTTTGAAAAGGTGCATATTTCTATTGATCACAGTTTGTTCACCTATGTGCCTGCTGAATTGTATGACCAGGATGGATGGTTCGACTATCTAAATTTTGTAGCTGCGGGTGTGACCAAGGATGATGTGGTCAATTCTGCAATGCCTGCGGAAAAAGTATGCATCTATACTTATCCACTAGGTGTACGCAAACTGATGTCCACACTTTATCCCACAACGCAGGTACAACACTTAAGTGAATCACTGGCTGTCTTCTTGGGGCGTGAGGTAAGTGACGATCCTACGCTGTTTTACCTTGTGCATGGTGATGCTGGATATATTTTTGTCTTTGAGAATAAGGAATTGACACTCGTAAATAGGTACCATGCACCAAGCGTAAAAGATCGACTCTATTACATCTTGCTGACATGCAAGCACCGGCGGCTCAATCCGCGCAAGGCCTACATAAAGATCACAGGTACTCGGGATGCCGTCGATGGGCTACAGACCGAACTAGAGAAATATTTCATCCATATACAGCAAATCAATTGGAAGAACGGTTGGCGTCTTCCCTTATCTGTAAAAAATCCAATGGAGCTGTTCGAGTTCTATTGCATCCATCATGCGAATAATTGGCGGAACGTTTAGGGGACGGCGTTTCTATCCACCCGCGGATCGTTGGCCAACGCGTCCCACCACCGACTTTGCCAAGGAGGCATTGTTCAATATCTTGATGAATAGGTTAGATTTTGCATCGATCAAAATGTTAGATTTATTTGGGGGTACCGGCAGTCATTCTTACGAGGCAGTATCCTTAGGGTGCCAGGATGTAACCTATGTTGACAAACATATTCCGGCTGTCAAGTTTGTCAAGGAAACTTGCGCGACGCTGGGAATTGCAGATTATGTCCATATAGTCAGATCTGATGTCCTCAAATATCTAGCGAAAGAATCAATCTTTTATGACTACGTTTTTGCTGGACCTCCATATGGACTTCCGTGGTTGGACGAGATTCCCAATATGGTTCTGCAAAATGGCTGGCTTGCACGAACTGGCCTCTTTGTCTTAGAACATAATCAACACCACGATTTCAACAAACATGAACATTTTCGGGAGTTACGGACCTATGGTGGTACCCACTTCAGTTTTTTCCAAACAAAAGAAGGCATTGCGGAATAGCTTGCTTATTTTTGAGGACTTTTTTTCACACTAGAGGCAGGCAGCATAAGTATGCATTTATTTGAAAAAATCGAGACTGAGATCGTAGACGCTACTCATCGCGTCTATGGCAAATCGGTTGATCCGGGCTTATTGTCTGTGGGGCCTACACGAAAGGATTTTGCGGGTGATATGACGGTCGTTGTTTTTCCCCTAGTTAAATTACTCAGAAAGAGCCCACTAGAGATAGGCAATTTCATTGGTGAGCACCTTGTAGCCAAGATGGATGAGATAGCTAGCTTCAATGTGGTTCAAGGCTTTGTTAATCTGACCCTGACTAAGTCTTTCTGGCATATCTTTCTAACGAGTGCCCATGCAGATCCCGATTTTGGAAGTTTGCAGCGAAATGGGGAAAAAGTAATGATAGAGTTCGCCTCACCCAACACCAACAAACCTTTGCATTTGGGCCACATTCGCAATATTCTCCTCGGCTGGTCTTGCGCACAGATACTGGAAATGGCCGGTTTTGAAGTAGTCAAAGTTCAAGTGATTAATGATAGAGGCATTGCCATTTGTAAAAGTATGTTGGCTTGGCAACTATATGGCGAAAGGATCACTCCGGCAAGTAGCGGTATAAAAGGAGATCACTTGGTCGGACAGTTCTATGTAGAATTTGAAAAAAGACTCTCAGCCGAGTACGCCGAATGGCAAACCAGCACAGAAGCTTCCAAAATTATCACGGAACAAAAAGAAGAAGAACAATCAGTCAGCTCCTTCTTCAAAGCCTTCAAAAATCAGTACTTCAACACATATAGTGATTTGGGCGCTAAAGCTCGGACCATGCTGCAAAAATGGGAGGAAGGGGACCCTGAGATCAGACAGCTCTGGGAGATGATGAACAACTGGGTGTACGCAGGTTTTGACCGTACCTATGATCGTTTGGGTGTGACTTTCGACCGGTTATATTATGAATCAGAGACCTGGCAACTGGGCAAGAAGGAGATCATGGATGGTCTCAAACGAAACCTTTTTGACAAACAGGAGGATGGTTCCATATGGGTGGATCTTGACCATGTTAATCTCGATAAGAAGATACTCTTAAGGTCGGATGGGACCGCAGTGTATATCACCCAAGATATTGGAACAGCCATGCAGCGGTACCGTGATTATGGTATAGATCGTATGGTCTATGTTGTTGCAGACGAACAAAATCATCACTTTAAAGTATTGTTTGAAATACTTAATCTGTTGGAGGAACCCTATGCAGATGGATTGTATCACCTAGCTTACGGT
Source organism: Saprospiraceae bacterium (assembly GCA_013001595.1). GTDB lineage: Bacteria > Bacteroidota > Bacteroidia > Chitinophagales > Saprospiraceae > JABDMH01. The sequence continues at coordinate 51,243 of JABDMH010000120.1, forward strand.
ATGGTCGATCTACCTGATGGTAAAATGAAATCCCGAGAAGGAACCGTCGTTGATGCCGATGACCTCATTGCTAGTGTGACTGAAGTTGCAGAATCTCTAGCCATTGAGAAGGGAGACCTAGACAACTTAAACAAAGGAGAAAGAGAGGAGGTATTTAAGAGAATCGGAATGGGGGCTCTAAAGTTTTTCATCCTCAAGATCAATCCATTAAAACGTATGACTTTCGACCCTCAAGCAAGTGTCGACATGCAAGGTCAAACGGGGCCCTATGTCCAGAATGCTTATGTACGTATTCAGTCAATCCTCAGGAAAGCCGGAAGTTTTACTGTTGATCCCATGCATACTTATATAGATTTTCAGCCAACCGAAAAGCATCTTTTGAGTTTGCTTTTTATGTTTCCGGAGGTGATCAGACGAGCGGCTTCAGAATATGATCCCTCATTAGTGGCTAACTATTGTTATGATCTGGCAAAGAGCTATCATAGATTTTATCATGACGCCCCCATTTTAAATGCTCGGAAAGAAGAAGCCCGTTCATTTCGACTGACACTAAATGCAGCCATCGCACAAGTGCTGTCTCGAGGGATGAAACTATTAGGCATAGACATGCCAGCAAGAATGTAATAAATCAAATGAGTGGTTATGAGTGGAAGTGAAAGTACTGCATCAAATTTTATCGAAGAGATCATCGAATCTGATCTACAGCGTAAAGGTACTGAGTGGAAAGTTCATACAAGGTTTCCACCAGAACCCAATGGGTATCTACACATCGGTCACGCCAAGTCCATTTGCTTGAATTTTGGACTTGCCGAAAAATATGACGGGATCACCAACCTAAGATTTGATGATACCAACCCTGCGACGGAAGATACGGTATATGTCGAGAGCATAAAGGAAGATATCCGTTGGCTAGGTTTCGATTGGGAAGATCGAGAATACTATGCTTCTGACTACTTTGATCAGCTATATCATTTTGCATTGTACCTTATTAAAAAGGGCAAAGCTTACGTAGACGATTCTACTGTGGACGAAATAGCAGGCATGAAGGGTACACCTACCAGACCTGGACAAGAGAGTCCTTTTCGGGCACGGTCGGTGGAGGAAAATACGCAGCTATTTAGCGAGATGAAAGAGGGCAAATATCCTGATGGAAGTAAGGTGCTGCGGGCCAAAATAGATATGTCCTCACCAAATATGCATTTTCGAGATCCTGTACTCTACAGAATCAAGCGAGCTACGCACCACCGTACGGGAGATGATTGGTGTATTTATCCTATGTATGATTTTGCCCATGGTCAGAGTGATTCCATCGAAGAAATCACTTATTCTTTGTGCACCCTGGAGTTTGAAAACCACCGACCACTTTATGATTGGTTTATCGAGCAACTGGAGATTTTTCCCAGTAGACAGATCGAATTCGCCCGCCTCAATGTGGCCTACATGATTACCAGCAAGAGAAAGCTCCTGCGGCTCGTTGAGGAAGGATACGTTTCGGGGTGGGATGATCCGAGGATGCCAACCATTGCAGGACTGAGAAGAAGAGGATATACACCGGCTGCTCTAAGAAACTTTGCAGACAGGGTAGGCATTGCTAAGCGCGACAACCTCATTGAAATTTCATTACTAGAGTACTTCATTCGCGAAGACCTCAATAAGATTGCCAGCCGAGTCATGGTCGTACACGATCCCGTCAAATTGATTATTGAAAACTATGAAGAAGGAAAATTTGAAGATCTAGAAGCAGATAATAACCCCGAAGATCCTTCTGCAGGTAGCCGGATGCTACCTTTTGGAAGAGAAATCTACATAGATCGAAAAGATTGGATGGAGGACCCACCACGAAAGTACTTTCGCCTAGGTCCAGATAGGACCGTGCGACTAAAGCATGCTTACATTATTCATTGTCATAATCATACCAAAGATGCAGATGGTAATGTAACAGAGATCCGATGCACATACTATCCCAATAGTAAGAGTGGTTCAGATGTGAGCGGTATTAAGGCAAAGGGTACTCTACATTGGGTTTCTGTGCCGCATGCAGCTAAGGGGGAGATCAGGGAATACGATATCTTATTCACTGATCCCGAACCCACCACTCACGAAGATCGAGACTTTATTGAATTTCTAAATCCATCATCTCTTCAAGTCATTGAGCATGCTGCCTTCGAACCATCCCTGTTGGAAGTCACATCTGGACGACACTATCAATTCTTCCGCACCGGCTATTTTGTCACCGATCCCGATAGTAGACCTGGATACCCCATCTTTAATAAGGTTGTGGGTCTGCGCGACAGCTGGGGTAAGAAGATGAAAAACAAAAAGTAGAGACTTTCGGTGTTGGGAAGACGACACTATGGGATCGTCAAATAACAAGTGACCGATTTAGAAGGTATGTTTTTGATTCTAGACAACCAGTTCAGAGCGTACCGGAAGAAAGGCCTAAAACAAGAATAGTGGGATTGTGTGAATTTTTTGTCACACATTATAAATTCGAAGACACCAGTATGAATTGGGAAGTTGATCTTTATAGGTCCTTAAGCTTGTCAGTGCTACTGTTCACCATATACGGCCCCTTTCTTATCTTTATGCCGAATGTCGAAGGGAAAAGTCATAATAGCCGATGAGCGGTTTGATCTGACGATTGAACGACTATGTCAGCAACTGATCGAACGATATGGCGATTTTCAGCAAGTCTGCATCATTGGCATTCAACCCAGAGGTGTACTATTAGCTGACCGTATCAACCTTAGACTTTGCGAGCTCTTAGGTGCAAAAACATTTTCATACGGTAAATTGGATATCACTTTCTATAGGGATGACTTCCGTACCAGGGGCAAGCCACTGAAGGCGAATTCTACGGACATGGACTTCTTAATCGAAGACAAAGAAGTCATTTTGATCGATGATGTGCTATATACAGGAAGGACCATTCAAGCAGCCATGACCGCTCTACAACACTATGGCCGCCCCGCAAACATTGAATTGCTGACCTTGATCGATCGCAGATTTAATAGACATCTACCAATTGCCAGCGACTATGTGGGCATGACCGTAGATGCCCTAGATGAGGCTTATGTAAAGGTGGAGTGGAAGGAGACGACTGGTCGTGACCGTATTCTATTATTCCCTGAAAAAGAACCCAATTAGGCTCCATGGCGGAATTGCAACTGAGTACAGAACACCTTTTAGGTATCAAATACCTTACACAAGAAGACATTCATCTCATCTTTGAAACCGCCGATAATTTCAAAGAAGTCATTAACAGACCAATCAAGAAAGTGCCATCTCTGCGAGATGTAACGATCGCCAATCTATTTTTTGAAAACTCCACCCGTACTAGAATCTCATTTGAGCTGGCTGAGAAACGGCTATCGGCTGATGTAATCAATTTTTCTTCGTCTGCATCATCAGTGAAGAAAGGAGAAACGCTGCTTGACACCGTCAATAATATCCTGTCCATGAAGGTCGACATGGTTGTTATGCGGCATCCGGCACCTGGAGCACCTGCTTTCTTAGCCGAACACATAGATGCCAACATTATTAATGCCGGTGATGGAACCCATGAACATCCTACCCAAGCACTGCTGGATGCATTCTCAATACGAGCGCATTTTGACACATTCAAGGGTCTCAAGGTCGCCATTGTTGGTGACATCCTACATTCTCGAGTTGCACTGAGCAACATCTACTGTCTTAAGAAATTAGGCGCAGAAGTCACCGTCTGTGGTCCACCGACTCTACTGCCTAAGCACATCGAATCTCTAGGTGTACAGACTAGTTATAACATCAATGAGACACTAGAATGGGCAGATGTTGCCAATATTCTACGCATTCAGTTGGAGCGACAAGACATCAAGTATTTCCCTTCTCTACGCGAATATGCTCAGTATTTTGGTGTGAACCGTAGGCTGTTGGATAGTCTAAGTTCAGATGTAGTCATTATGCACCCTGGGCCAATAAACCGTGGGGTCGAACTAGATAGTGATGTGGCTGACTCCGACCAATCGATTATCCTAAATCAAGTCGAAAACGGCGTAGCCGTGAGAATGGCCGTTTTGTACCTCTTGGCTGCACCCAGGTCCTGATTAGATTTGCGCTTCCGCGTATCATAAATATGATCGATTTAGAGTTAAATAGTGGTTGTAACAAAAGAATTTAATGAAAATGATGTTTTCAAAGTGGGGGAGACTTGTAGTCATGAGACTAGTGGTTCCCCTTTTATGCTGTGCGGCCTGTATAGCGCAGCCCGGAGGTTATGAAATTCAGGGAGCACTGAAAGGCTACCAACAAGACTCCATCTTTTTGGGATACTACTTTGCCGACAAACAATATCTCTTGGACACCGCTCTGGCAGAGAACGGCTTTTTTACTTTTTCCGGCGAAGACACATTGCAGGCCGGAGCCTATTTGGTAGTCATGCCTCCTGATAACAAATACTTTCAGTTGATGGTCTCAGAAGATCGGCATTTCAGCTTCGAAGCCGATATGAAAGCGCTGGAACAGACCATTGCTTTTGAGGATTCCAAAGACAATACCCTGTTTTACGACAACATTAGGTATATAGCTGAAAAACGAAAAGAACAAACCTCCCTAACAGACAAGAAGGACCAAGCAGATGCCCTGACTCAAAGGGAAGTGGATGCGGCATTGAAAGGATTGCATGAGGAAGTAACCACTTATCAGGAAAATCTGATAGCGAAACATCCCAAGACACTCACAGCAGCATTGGTGAAGGCGGGATTTCCGATCAACATACCTGAATATCAAGGCGATGACGAGTCAGTACGTTTAAAGAAATACCATTACTATAAGACGCATTATTTTGACAACATCGATCTTGGGGATGCCCGGCTTCTGCGATCACCACAGCACGTGCTTTTTGACAAGGTGAACTACTACATTGAAAAACTAACTCCGCAGCACCCTGATTCGATCATTACTACACTTGACTTTTTGTTGTCGCGCCTAGAACCATCAGAAGAAAACTTTAAATACTTTCTAGTAAAATTTCTGAATGACTATGCGCAGAGCAAAATTGTCGGTATGGATGCAGTATATGTGCATCTCGCACTAAACTACTATGCTAAGGATAGAGCACAATGGTTGGAGGAGGAACAATTACGCAAGATCATTAATAATGCTCGTGATGCGGCACCCACACTTGTTGGAAAAACAGCACCAGATTTCGTAGTACAAAGAAGAGACAGCACTGATATCAATCTGCACAGCATTTCTTCTCCTTATACCGTACTCATGTTCTGGGCTCACGACTGCCATCATTGCAAAGAATCAATGCCTGAAGTGAATAAATTCTATCAGGAATATCAGGATAAGGGTATTGAAATTCTCTCAGTATGTACCAAATTGAATGCTGATGAACCAGCCTGCTGGGAATTTGTCGATGAGAAGGAATTGACAGGTTGGATCAATGCTTCAGACAAGAACGGTGGCAGATCCTTTATGCATAGCCTGTTTAATATTAAGAAGACACCGAAAGTATTCGTCTTGGATAAAGACAAAAAAATCCTCTCCAAAGAATTAAATGCTGAACAACTTGCCACTTTTTTCGATCAGATATTGGAAGTAGATCATGAAGGAACCGCCAATTGATGTTAGGCTATCCATCTCGCTCATCGCCAAATGTCACCTTCCCAGCAATTTAATCACCTTACTAATACCGTGATATTTCTCATTTCAAATTAAATTAGTTGGAGAACAGCTTGAAAACCATGAAGCGCTTCTGCATACTGCTAGTACTGCTGTTGTCCCAACAGCTTATATTTACACAGAACAACCTCTATCGAGCGGACTCTGGCTCAATATCTTTTGTTTCCGATGCACCGCTGGAGTTTATTCGGGCTTCCTCAGAAGAACTAAAGGGGATTGTTAACCCACAGGATAACCGATTTGCCTTCTCCGTCGACATCTCGACATTTTTTGGTTTCAATAGCAGCCTACAGCGCACACACTTTAATGAGAATTATCTCGAATCCGCGAGATTTCCCGCCGCTTCATTTAGTGGCAAAATTATTGAACCCATAGATTGGACTATGCCGGGTATCCAGTCTGTACGTGGAAAGGGAACGCTGAGGATCCATGACGTCACGCAGGAACGAATCATCTACTGCCAGATTGATAAGCGCGATGATGGAGTACTTCATGTTAATGCTTCATTCAACATTTCACTAGGAGACCATGACATTAACATTCCCAAGATCGTTGTGCAAAAAATATCTGAAATAGTAACAGTAAGTTTACATTCACGGCTGGTCCAACAAGCTGCCTTACCTTGATGTGGCTTCAATTCATGCTGTCTTTTCTGGGTTCACTCCTATTGCATGTATCACTGGTTAGCCAAGTCCCACATTTTCAGCAGCAAAGTTTTGCAGCAAGGGGCGATGGAAAAATATCTTCTATCCAACAAGATGGACTGGGTTTCATGTGGATTGGATCTGACGAAGGCCTTTTTCGCTACAATGGACATGAATACAGACAGCTATTTTCCGCAGATTCTTTAGATCATCTTCAGGTATCTTTCCTATACCTTGATAGTGGTGATACACTGTGGGTAGGCACAAGTACAGGACATATTTACACCATTGGTCGAGACCAAGTACTGGATAGTTGGATCTTTGATAAACACCTACCCCGACGTAAGATAACGGGCATCATAAAGGACGAGACTGGCAGAATCTGGATTAGTACTTACGGATCAGGTGTTTTCGTGCAAGAGGGGAATAACCTAGACTCGCTATCCATGACTGGAGGCCTCTTAGAAGACGAAATCTATGCGATGGCCATTGATTCACTTCAAAGAATATGGGCTGCAACCGATAGGGGAGTAAGCATCTGCCAGTTGGAGCAAGGTTGGCAAGTGAGAAACCTTGGCAGGTCAGACGGATTGATTGATGAGATCGTATACCTATTATTGCAAGATGAGCAGCGGATGTGGCTTGGCTTTCAGTCTGGTGGCATCATGGGTTTTGATGTATTAGCCGATTCACTCATCATACCGAAAGCAACTTGGCAATGGGGTGAAACGACTGGAATGGCCTTGAAAAATGGCGACATTTGGATCAGTACGACGGGAGGTCTACTAAAATATGAGGATGACCACGCGTATAATAATAAGCATATAGCTAAAGAGGGGGCAAGTATTGACTTAATCTATCTGGACAATCTGCAAAACATATGGATTGTAGAAAACCATACCGAACTTTCATGTGCCGATCTAATCGTGGAGGTTGCCTTGGGAGAGGTCGGAGACATACAAGCTGTGTTGGCAGATCAGAGTGGTAATGTCTGGGTAGGCACTGCCGAAGGATTATTTAGCTTTATAGATGATTCCTTTGAGGCTATAGCACCCTATCGGGACAATATAATTTCGCTCTATGAAGATCCCTATGGTCGGATTTGGATCGGCACATTCGGTGAGGGTGTGATTATTTGGGATCGTGAAAACAATCGCACCCATAGACTTTCAGAAGCTCATGGTCTTAAGAACGGAAGCATATTTTCTATAGCTGGAAATCTAGACCGCGTATGGTTGGCCACCTTAGGTGGTATTGTCGAAGTGCGACAACATGCAGCGCTACTCGAAGAAGAAATAAAGTTTTTACAATTAGATGATATTAATGATCTCGCCGTTAGTTTCTTTTATACCGTTTTTGTCGACAGTAAAGGTGTAGTGTGGTTTGGAACAGATGGAAAGGGAGTCATCAAACTTGAGTCTGAGGTCTTCGTCAGTATGCAGGAAAGAGATGACTTTCCCGCAAAATCTGTCTATAGCTTTGCCGAAGATGAGGAAGGAAATATCTGGATTGGTACAGCGGAGCATGGCCTTTTCAAATGGGATGGACACACGTTCCTGAAATTTGACCAAATGGAAGGAGCCAGAAACCTCCCTATCAGTACCCTTGCATTGGATGTCAATGGTCAGTTGGTCATTGGTCACCCAGAAGGCATTGACCTATTTGATCCAGAAAAGAAAATTAGATTGCCTTATCGGGACGAAGTATCTGTGCAAAGTCTAGACCCTTCTATGAATGCACAATGCAAGAATGATGAAGGAATATGGATCGGTGGATTCAATAAATTAGTGCTCATTCGTCCAGCAAATACCGCAAACACCTGGCCGAAAATGGTCATTGACGAAATTAGGGTATTGGGCGAGGTGGTACCCTCTCATCAGCCAGGTTCATTTTCAAATACTAGAAACTATGTCCAGTTCGATGTGGCAGGTCTGTGGTTTGGAAAGGAAGCTGCACTCTCTTATGCCTATAAACTGGAAGGATACGATCAAGAGTGGCAGCAATCTACAGACCGTCGAGCATCTTATGGACAACTAATGCCTGGGAACTACACATTTAAAACAGCTCCTGTAGTTGCAGAGCAAATGCTAGAAGACAAGGCTAGTAATTTCAGCTTCACTATTAGGCCTCCATTGTGGCAAGAAAGCTGGTTCATAATCATCTGCATTCTCTTGACTGGCATCCTCCTCTGGTGGTACCAAAACCATCGAGAAAGAAAAATCAGTATGGAAGCCAACATGGCAAAAGAAAGGATCGAAACACAATATGAAGTGCTCAAAGCTCAAATAAATCCACATTTTCTGTTTAATAGTTTCAATACACTTGCCAGTATCGTTGAAGACAATCCTCCCCAAGCCATTGAATACATAGAGAAGCTATCGGATTACTATCGCTCCATTATCCAATTGAGAAATCAAAAATTGATCCCACTAAGTGAAGAGCTTGACATGGTGAATAACTTCATCTTCCTCTTGAACAAACGATTTGGCAACCATTTAGTCGTAGATCAAGAAATAGGAAACATACGTGGTTGGATCCCTCCTTTGTCTTTGCAAATGTTGGTGGAAAATGCTGTAAAGCACAATACAGTTTCTAGAAGAAGTCCCTTGTATATCAAATTGAAAAGGACAGATGATTATATTATTGTTTCCAATAATTTGCTTCCAAAACGTAGCCCTACACAATCGACAAGATTTGGACTGCAGAACATTCAGCGTAGATTTGATATTCTATCCAAGAAGAAGGTGATTATTGAGAAGTCTGATCAATACTTTAATGTTCATATTCCTATCATCAATCAACATATGTCTACTCCATGAAGGCCTTAATTATTGAAGATGAAAAACTAGCAGCCTCTCGCTTGCAAAAGTATATACAAGAGGTAGATCCCACGATCTCCGTACTCCAAGTGCTGGAAAGTATCGAAGAAACCCTTCTATGGTTCGCTGAAAATAATTCTCCCGATCTAGTTTTTCTAGACATCCATCTGGCTGACGGTAGTTGCTTTGAAATATTTGACCGGTTCCAATTTGACTGTCCCATCATATTCGCCACAGCATACGATGAATATGCACTGCAGGCTTTTGAGCAGCATGCGATAGACTATATCTTAAAACCCATAAAGAAAGCCCACATCGAGAGAGCTTTGAGTCGTGCTAGAAAATATTTTAACAGTACCTCAACTGATACAGAAACAAAAATTGTAGATCACTTAGCTGGTAAAAATGATCTCAAGCGCCTGTTGGTACGTGTTGGCCCAAAAATAAATCTTGTAAAGGTAGAAGACATTGCCTATTTATATTCTAAGGACAAAATCACTTTTGCGGTCACCACCAGCAATAGAAGATATCCAATGGACAAAAGTCTCGGATATTTTGACAATCATCTAGATAATGACTTCTTCCGCATCAATCGAAAATTCATTGTACAACGTGAGGCCATTGATGACATGACTAGACATACTAAAAGCCGGGTCAAGCTCTCTCTCAAACCTCCTATCGACATCGAGGCAATCGTAAGTACGGATCGATCCCGAAGTTTCAAGAAATGGCTTCTGGATGGTACATAATTTCTGCCTGCAGCCTTGGGATCAAATGCAAGCGTAACGCACTTAACCGAGAAGATCTCTTATAGAAGACCACCCAAGATGCAGTCTCGCAAATCCCTGTTCACCACATTATGGCTTTTTCAGGTATAAATAATACCGATTCATCTTAGTGGATGATGTACAAGGATGCTTTCCCATAACTTAGCCAATATACATCTCGTTGATTGGCTATAATAGATATCAACGAAAGAACAACTAACGGATTTTAATCTATGAATTCTCGGTTGATAAGCGTCCTAATTCTTTGCCTTTTCACCGCCTGCTACTACGATATAGAGGAGGAGTTGGTTGATGCACCTGAATGTAACGAATTAAATATCGGCTTTGCTCAAGAGATCTTGCCGATAATACAAAATAGATGTTACAAATGTCATTCTTCAAATCTCAATTTAGGAAATGTGACGTTGCAAGGATACACTGCACTCAAGCAATATGTAGATAACGGAAGACTATGGGGTGCCATAAACCACGATCCTGGCTTCTCCCCGATGCCTCAAAATGAAATGATGCTGCCAGAATGTGAGATAAAGATGATTGGAACCTGGATATCAGATGGTGCTAAGAACAACTAGAATGAAGGCAAAAATACTGATCATTATTGCGCTATTTTCCTTAATCCTCATTTTGGGATATGCCTATCTGAATTATGATTTTCGTAACAACATCATTCACCAGGACAGTGATTTTGAGATTTCAGCTGCTGAACTTGTATCAGTGTTTTCGCAAAACGAAGCAAATGCCAACTCGATCTACCTGGGGAATATCATTGAAGTCCATGGTAATGTTGAAGCCATAGATACATCTGAAGGAGATGTAAATATATATCTTGGATCCCCAAGCGAAGTGGGTCAGGTGGTCTGCCAGCTTAACCGAAAATTTCAGCCAAGCACCTTAGACAAAATGGTGGGAAATAGTATTACCATCAGGGGTGAATGTACGGGAATGTTGCTCGACGTAATCCTGGTTAATTCTATAATAATACAACAATGAGAATCCTGCGATTCATATTGATTTCATTAATGTTATACGCATTTTCCCAGGTTCGTGGTCAAACCTATTATACCAAAAACGGGACCATTAAACTGTTTTCTGAAACTCCACTCGAAAAAATTGATCCTATCAATAAGAAAGCTGTATGTGTGATGAATATAGCCAAGGGCACACTAGGCTGCTCTGTCCTTATTAAGGGCTTTAAGTTTAGAAATGCACTTATGCAGACTCATTTTAATGAAAACTACATGGAGTCGGGAAAACACCCCAAGGCACATTTCAAGGCTAAGGCAATTGACTTGTCACAAATTGATATTGAAGTAGACGGTAAATACCAAGTACCGTTAAATGGTATACTCATCGTTAGGGGCATAGAAAAACCGATAGATATTGAGGCATCATTTGACATTAGAGACGGAAAGATTCATGGTAGTACTTCATTTGTAGTTAGTCCTGCAGATTTTGACATTCAAATTCCTGGAATTGTGAAAGATAAAATCGCTAAAGAAATATTGGTATCTGTAGAAGCGCAATACGAACCCTATGAAAAATGAGAAATACCTGATAAGACTACTCTTTCTCCTATACATGATGCGAATGTTTTCCGGAACAATTGTTGCTCAGGAAGATCTACTATCAATGTTGGAAGAAGATAATGATCAGCTATTCACGGCGGCAATATTTAAAACTTCAAGGATAATAAACGGACACTCAATTGAAAACACCCCAAAGTCCATTCTAGATATTAAGATCTCTCATCGATTTGGATTTATTGAAAATGGATTGTATGATCTATTTGGTCTAGATGGAGCCACCATCCGCATTGGCGCCGACTATGGAGTCAGCGATCGGCTTACGATAGGAGGGGGCAGGAGCAGTCTCGAAAAGACTTACGATGTGTATGCAAAATATCAAATACTGCGGCAGTCGATAGGCCCTAAATCTATTCCGTTCGGCATGTCCTATGTGGCCACGGCTGCTATTCAAACCCTAAAATTCGTAGATCCGGAAGCATCCAATCTTTTTAGGTCTCGGCTATATTATACCCATCAGATTTTAATTGCCAGAAAATTCAGTGAAGGTTTTAGCCTACAGATCACTCCGTCTGTCGTACATCGAAATTGGGTAGCCACACAAGAAGAGGCTCACGATGTATTTTCACTGGGTATAGGGGGAAGACAAAAATTATCTAAACGTGTCAGCATCAATCTTGAGTACTTCTATACACCCGGGGGACAACTTGTAGACCGTTATCGAAATGGCTTTTCTGTTGGCCTTGATATTGAAACTGGAGGACATGTTTTTCAACTACATTTTACAAACAGCACATCAATGATTGAAAAAGGCTTCATAGCAGAAACTACGGGAGATTGGACCAACGGTGGTGTACACTTCGGTTTCAACATCTCTCGTGTATTTGCACTGGGTACTCCAACTAAGTAGAGCGCAAATTCCCTACAGCCTATGTGTTGGGTCTTCTATAAACTCCTCTGTATGGCCTGGCTAGTAGTGCCTTGGCTGTGGGATTTCCCACTATGGTTTCTTCCTTGGCATCCCATTTGACCTGACTGCTGGTTTCATAGGCTATGGTTGCCAGCTGAACAACTGCGGTGGATTTATAGCCTTCATCTATAGGACAGCTGATCAAACTTTTATCCTGCTTTTTAATGGCATTCAGAAAATCAGCCATATGATCTACTCGCAGGTTAGATTCAACCTCATGGGTTTTAGGTTCAGCGTCCTTTGTATTTGAAAGTATTATGAACCGACGGTCATTGGAAAAAATGGTGGCATCCGTTCCATAGAAGAAAACACCATTTTTATGCTGTGGATCCATATTTCCAGTACCCCAAAGTCGATGTTCCCATTGAACTGGACATTTGTCGTAGATCATTGTAGCCTGCAAAGTGTCAGCAGTCGTGATTTTGTCTCTAAGGTGATAGATACCACCAGCACTCTGAAAAGTATGCGGCATATCTACATCCAATATATGGCGAATAATATCGATGTGATGAATACCCCAGTCTACCAGATGTCCATGGCCATATTCCTTCTCAAGTCTCCAGGCTTTATGTCCTATACTCGGACTATACGGAAGCTTTGGAGCGGGGCCACACCAATTTTCCCAATCAAGCTCTGGTGGTGGGGTTTGCGCTGCCGTATCGAGTATCGAAGGATTATAGTGGATCTGGGCCTTTACATGATGAACCTCTCCAATGGCACCCTCCTGAATAAGTGACTTGACCTTAGCAAAAGAGTTGGCTTGTCTCCGTTGAAAACCTACCTGCACAATATTTCCGGCTTTTCTGGCAGCGGCAACCATCGCCTTTCCTTCATCCACATCATAGGCAAGTGGCTTTTCGCAATAAATATCAAGCCCTTTTTTACTGGCTGCGACAAATTGCAGTGCATGCCAGTGAGGCTGAGTTCCGATTAAGATGGCATCTAAGTTGTCGTCCTCAAGGAGCGCTAAGTAGTCTGTATAACCCTTGGGTCTAGATCCCTGCTTTGACTCCAGCTCATCCAGGCTTTCCTTCAGGTGTTTGCTGTCTACATCACAGACAGATATGACTTCTACGCCACCTACATCAAGCGCAGCATTGGCGATCACCATGCCATACCAACCTGCCCCGATCAAACCCAACCTGATGTTCTGTGCATTGCGCTCTGACAAAATACCAAAAGGGCTTACCACTGCTGCGGCACCGTATGAAGAAGTTGCCAGAAAAGACCTGCGATCCATCATGATTTATAATTTTTTGTGTCATCAATTGAAGCCAACCAATTCACCAGGTATCCGTAACCTGGATAATTGGATCCATCATAAACTTAGCTAAAAATGCAGGAAAATGATTCAATCAGCTAGCATCTTTCTGATCTTTGGCCTTGTAGTTATTGTACAGTTGCAATTTACATTCAGCCAATCAAATGTCGTGCTCCTACAAGAATCACACGCACCTACAAAGTCTGGCGAGCGGAGTGGAACGTAGTCGAAGCCCTTCATGTATATGACTTACCATTCGATTCCGCTGTGCTATCACTCCGGCTGACCGCCTCGTGTGCGTTGTACCGGATCATAAATTTCTGAGATGAGGGGGATAGACCCTTAAGAAGTCCTAAACCCGAAGCAAAGCGTTAGGGATTAATAAGCCCCATAATGAATTCGTCTGCGAGCTTGGCAATCCCTATAGGCTTGGGAATCTCTAAAGTAAGCACATCATACCGCTGGTTGTCTACATCTCCTCATTATAAAAGATGCGGTAGAATTTGCGGCCTACCTCATCTGTACCACGTTCTATTTTTGATCGATCACCGTGGATATAGATATGGAAGTTCTTATCCAACTTGATGATGCTCTTAAACTTACCCGCCTTTTTCTTCACGGCATGTTCATCAAGTTCAAAGGACGGAGAAATGTCTAAATTATTTCTTGCCTCATACTCCTCGCGATAGTTCTTGAAGGCAGACGTGACATCCAGGTCATTGAATACCGCATCGGCAAACTCCTCCTCGCTATAATGCGGCACATTCTTAAAGTAATCAATAGAGCGGTCTAAATAAGCCAATCTATCCTTGGGTTCCATTTCAAACTCAAGTGGCATCTGGTCATTGACGAAAGATTTGGTCACCTCCATCACCTGCCCGGTATGAAAAAACTCGTTCTCCGCGGGTTTAACACTCAGAAATTGATCCCTCCAATACTTTGCCTCCAGTCCTTTCGAAATGTTATCTACCAATGAAAGCCGATAGCCCAATTCTCGGTCAGTATTGTAGATTAAGCAGCCTTTATCGAGCTGGCCTGTATACAAACCCTCTCCATAACTGAGGCTAAAACCATTCGCCTCGCGATGCGATTTCAAGAATTTACTGACCGACTCGGCTTTATATAGCCCAATGGCATCTGTCAATTCATCTCCTACCGTGACATTCTTTAGATGAGCTACATAAAAATCACCACCCTTCATATTCGGATGTGTCGAATTGGCAAACAAATGCCGGGAGAGTTCCAGCGAATGAGTCAATAGCTCATCCGGATTTTCAAAAATTGCGGTGACAGATGCATATATCGGATTCTGCATCAGCGTAACACCACCGGAATCCAGATTATGATATTCATAATCATTGAAATGAACAGTGAAGAAATTCAACAAAATCTTACGTAAAGTTTCATCGGAGATATCTACCAGCTCTTGAGCTAATGTCAAAGACTCTTCATGCGATTTATTACCTACAAAGTGCAATGCAAGAGCACTGAGTTCAGTTACTTCATGGTCCATCGATCAAATATAGAAAATTCGATAATGTCTAGGATTCCGATTGCAGAAGTTCAATCTAGGAAGTATATAGAAGTTAAAAGCTGTCCTGTAGTGGAAACTAAGTTCCTACATTTGATACATACATGATCATCGCATCTTGCAGAGTACCAAAGGTCTACGTTGCCAATCATCAATAAAGCCATAGAAGATCTCCACTGCTTCTTCGTTGACGTCGGACTCCCTAGCTAGATAATAGGTCTCCGGTTGCATCTTGGAATGAAACTGCATAATCTCTCCTTGTCGCTTCTCAATGTAATAAGGATGCTGATAAGAGATAGGCATGGGTGCCATGATGACTACTTCTTGCAAAGTGAGCGGCCCGATCGAAGCATCCCTGGGCAAGCGCTCAGGCTGGCCGAATAGCATAACCGGCGCTCCATCGGTAAGTTCGAAAAAATGGTTCACCTCCATTTCAAGGGAGTAATGCTGCTCATCGGCATACCTGATAGGGTAGTAGACCCAATTGGCTGCCAGCTTTAGCTGAGCCATTAACAAGATAGATGCAGCAATGCGCAGCGTCTTGAATCTCCACCAGACCAAGCCAAGGCCGATGCTTAACATCCAAATAAAGGCAAGTTTTGCCTCGTAATAATCAATGTCGATCTCATTGAGCACGATGGGCATGGCAGTAAACCCAAGTGGCGTCAAACAAATCAATCCAAAAATGAAAAAGTGAAAAAAACCGATGTTTCCAGAGCATCGACCATGTTCATCTGCCAGGTAAGCAAGTACAATAGCCATAAATGGCAAAAATGGATAGAGGTACCTTAGCGAAAGGTGACCTGCAAACCAGTAGGGTAAGACATTAAGGGCTAGAAAAAGCAGTATTAGTTGAATATCCACTGATCCCCGAAAGAATCGTGTTCGACATTGCCGATGCCATAGAGCGACCATCAACAAAGACCATGGAAGCATAATTTTTAAGAAAGAAAATGGAAAGTTCACCGCATTGAAGAACACCTTACTTGCAGAAGCTTCAAGCCCAGACTTACTGGACGCCTCTTTGAACAAGTTGACGATGTAGGTCCACGCATTTCCTCCATCCAAATGGTATAGCAAGAAATATCCGGCGATCATGCATAGTGCCACGAACGCACCAAATACATGTGTCCAGTGCCACAAAATTCGAAATGAGTGGTAGTAGATGCCCCAAGCCGCCAAAGTTAGGACATGAAATGCTACTGAAGGAAGTCCCTTTGTTAAGACCCCAATAGAAAGAAAAAGATAGGACAGCAACATCCATTGCCACTGGTTTTGGGATACTATGCCCCGATGTAGAAAACCGATGTGTAAAAAAACAATCAGCATGAAAAAGAGATCGATCTGACCGGCAATGGTTAAACCATAGAATAGAACTTCGCCACCTGTCAACAAGAAAAAAGCTGCAGCGAGGGCGATGTATTTGCCCAATGACTGCTTAAACAATGCATACACAGCGAATGCCGTCGCGACCAATGATGCTTGACCAGGTAGCCGAACTACCCACTCGTCAAAGCTTCCGAAGATCTTCATGAATACCACTAGGATCCAATTAAATATCGGTGGCTTGTTGTAGTAGGGCCAACCATGCATTTGTGGTTTGAGATAATCCCCTGAGAAGATCATCTCCATGGCTATGACTGCTCTGCGAGGCTCTTCAGAGCGCAGAATAATTTGCTCTGGGGTAAAGAATATGCCCCAAAGCAGTAACACAGCAGAAATTAGTAAGATGTATTTTTCTAACCGTTTCTGGTTCATTTGTATGCCTGAAAAGTGGGCCTGTAAGATAGGATATATCCCTACGAAGCGCATTTATACTCCTAAGACCATCTTGATAACAGTAGGCAGGCTATCGAGGTTACCAACCCTAAGCGATTGCAACGCTGCTTGTTTTGCATATGTTGAGGTTCACTTGCTACCCCCATTACTTAAGATCAACAAAGTTTATGTGTACATTTTGTTAAGGAAATTGCACCTCCAATGCGGACTGACTACTTTCCAACATATTTAAAAATAAGCGCTCGGATCAACTTACCGGGCATGAGGGCAATACATTATGTGATTTTGCTATTGGCATCAACATCTCTTTTTTGCTGTCAGCGAAATATCACAGATGACCTCAGTAAAGCTGAAGCTGAACGCGTCAATGCGTTTATGTCAGGAAAAGTAATGATCAACGGCACCTGGCAGACACCACCACTGCCAAAGAATTTGATAGTCAATGACTATACTGCTCTGGCCGAGATTTTCCTATGGTTCTGGATGGCTCCCACCATGGAGCATCCTATCTCTGTGAGATGGCAAACATTGAGTTGGAACCTGATCAGTGGGCAACACAGTGGGCAAAAGCGCAGAAATCATTGGAGATAATTAGGGCGCAAAATCATAGCTCTGCCACTGCTCTATTGAATTATGAGATGATTGCTTTTAGTTACATCAAGTATTATCTGAATAAGACTGGTGTAAATGGCGAAATGGTTCGTGTCACTACTTTTCTGTTAGATCTCCTTCTCAAAGCATGGAACATTGGGAGAATTGGACTTGTTGGCCGAAATGCTCGTAAAAATTAGGTCTCATCCTGATGGATCAGAAGCTGAAAATTTTGCGTCATTGATCAGGAGACAAGCAAAATCAAACGTCACACGTACAGTAAAGGGAGCGGACATCTCGGAAACCCATCAATGGAAAAGAAAGAAGAGTCTGCAAGCCCTTGCCATCCTGGAGGGTAGGGCAGAGCACTCCCTTGTGCTGCCATCTCTCGCCCATGAAAAGTGAGAGTGACCTATTAAGAACTATTACTTCGACATTGAGTACCACCCTAATCAACTGAAAATCAATTTTTTAAAGAGAAATAAGCTTCACGTGAACCTCTACAAAGTGGATGACTAACTCACCTCATCCAACACAGTTTCAAGTATTTCCAAGACTGCCGGGCAAATAGAGGCATTCTTAAGGGTTAGTGACAATATCTTGCGCTGCTTTGGTTGATCCGTATGCGGATACCCACGGCAAGCTTTCGGTCTGACTGCATATATCGAGCAGTAGTTATCAGAGCCAAGGAAGGGACAGGGGACGCTCTTCAAGACATCATCACCATCTTCATCCACTACCAAATAGCGATCTACAAACTGCGATGGTTTGAGCTGTAGATAGTTAGCTATTCGCTCAATATCAGTCCCTATGAATAGGGGGCTCGTCGTTTTACAACAATTGGCGCAAGTCAAGCAGTCTGTACGGGCAAATACCTCGGAATGAGTCCGATGAACAATTAGGTCAAGATCCTTTCTTCGCTCCAGTATTTTACGCTTCGTATTAAATCTGGGCTTGAGATTGGCAGCTTTTGAAGGTAATTTATCCAATTCAGTCATTGCTATAAGCTTTCTAGTGCAGCATTTCTTAACTAAATGATACTAGTGGCGAGCTGATTTTACTGCTGATCGAAGAAGTGAAACCAAGGATAGCCGTAGCTATCTAAGGCTTTCGATGATGAAGAGCAGGTGGAAAAGAAGCCGTCGATATTAGATATTTTGGAAATGGTGAACTTTTGCAATGATAAGAAGATTCGCTAAGGAATGAATATCGAAAGCAACCGAGCATCCACTTATATGTACCTGGAAATATGCATGTTACACACTCTAATGACAGCATATTCATAGGCATCAAATCAATAGTGAATGATTGTTCACCTTACAGTGAAAATTTGGAATGCACTCTTTCCATTGCTATGTTATAGAAAATGGGAAAGGACTTTCTTTTGACCATCATTAACATAAATCACCCTTTCGGGTGAGTTTAATGCCACTGGATAAGAAGAAATTAGTGGCATCAAAAATCAAAACCATGAAAAATTTATTTGTCTTTATGCTGCTTATGATGGCCGGAGTAGTTGCCGAAGCGCAGATTTCTATCCAGATACCTGGCTTAGTTCGGTCGAAAAGAGTACCCAGTTTACCCGCTACAACGGCTAATCTTACCACCGTTGCCATACCTGCACCTCGGGGTGGCGGCAGTACGCAGTTAACTGTTTGGGTGATAACGCGTAACCAGGATCGGTATAGCAATGCCATCCAAGATGCAGCTAATCGCGGTAGAGCTTTCAAGAACGGGACGGTAAGAATTGGTTCCACAAATCATTCATTGGCGCAAGTGCTTATTTCAAATTACAGCATAGCCGCAAATACCGGAGGCTCAACTGAAACTTTCTATCTGCAGTTTGCTGATCTATGAGCGAAAGGCCTAATTACCCTTTCATGTTTTGAGCTAACCACTTTTTGCCTATAATTAATATTATGTTAAGTACAGATTCCGACGTGAGAATATGATCATGGATTGAATCTGAATTGGAGAAAGTCTCTTCGTTGCGTTCAGAGAGCGAATCATTGCCAGTACAGCTGAGAGTTTACCCGGAATAGGTCTTGGTGTTGAGGCTCCCATAGGCAGACTTTTTTCAACCAGTGTCGATGCCAATATGGGTTTTCATCAACTTGGATCAGTTGTATTGATTAAGCCAAGTATGAATCTCTATTTCAACAGACGACAGACAGGCATCTTTGTAGGACCCACGCTCAATTACTTTTCACCAATAAATAGGAAAGATGAAGGAGAGCGAGCACCAGGCACCTCCATGTATGGCTTGGGGTTTAACATCGGCGGCAAAGGTAATTTGTCCGAAAAACTGAATATGCAGGTAGTGCTGACACCTCAGGCATTGGTCGGTAACTTTGATGGACTCAGCTTAACTGCAACCATTCAAATGGGTGTTGGACTGAAGTTCTAAGCCAATTATTATTGACAACATCATATTCAGTATTCGGACGGGTAGCGAGTTTATTGCTACCCTAATATTTTTGTCACAAATAGTAAACCATGCCCCTACCCTACTTATTTCCATTAAAATCGCGGATCGCCCGCAGAATATCTTGCCGGCTGATTTGGCCTTGCAGTTTACCTCGGTCATCAACTATCAACAAGCGCTTGTACTTGGTATTTAAAAAAGTATCGGCCACATCTACGATATTGGATCGATCTGAGATGGTTTTCATTACACTAGTCATATAGTCCGAGACGGTGGCATCGATCAATGGTTGATTATGATAGGCCATATCAAACAGTACCTTCAGGCAGTCTTTATCATCAATTAACCCCACCAATTCGTCTAGGTCATTTAGCACCGGTGCACCAGTTATTTCTTTCTCGATCAATAATTCAACCACATCGCTTATTTCAGTATCGGGACGAAAAGTATACAATTTGTCTACTGAGGTCATGTATTTAGTAACAGAACTCGGCTTGAATTCACGCTGTGAGGTGGTAGCTTCGACGGACTTTTGTTGATAGTTTTTCATTAGCTAAAGGTTTTTGATCACTAAATTTCAGCTTGTGTTCTTAAGATAAGGCTTTTTTACAAAAAATTCCCTGAAAGCTACATGCAACAGTCAGTATAGTATCTGTCATTCACTTTAACTTCTTCATCCACAAAATCACCAATCATGAAGTTTGAAAATCAGATACTGAGCGACTTATTGCGAATGACTGAGGATTACCTTAAAGCCATTCTCACATGACTGCTATGCCTTGCTTTGCCATACTCTACTACACCACGAAAGTCCATAATGGTGCCGCGGACTATGCATACGACATAGAGGTCAGAGTAGATTCTCAGGTGCCTCCTGGACCCAGCTTAAATCATAAACAAACATTATGTAATTTATTTTTAATATATATCATAATAAATGAAAATATATCCCCTCCTTTGCCCGGGCTTTAAAAACCAGGCATGGATCTACACTCACTTTTCGATAACCTCAGCAACCCTGCACTCCTCTTTTTCTTTCTCGGAATTTTCGCATCACAAGTTAAAAGTGATCTGGAAATACCAGGGAATTCGTCTAAATTCATCTCTTTGTATTTGCTGCTAGTCATTGGGTTCAAGGGTAGTTAAGAGCTGGCTCACAGTGTTTTTTCACAAGACATACTGTGGGCTTTTGCGATCGGCATCCTTATGGCATTGTAGTGCCTTTTTACACGTTCTTCATCCTGAAGAAGAAATTCTCCATCCAAAATTCGGGAGCAATCGCTGCAGCCTATGGCTCCGTTAGTGCCGTTACCTTCGTAACTGCAGTGAGTTTTCTAGAGATCGAAAGCATTGAGTTCGGTGGTCATATGGTTGCTGTCATGGCCTTAATGGAAGCACCATCCATCATGGTTGGCGTCATTCTCATGCGCATCTTCTCCAATGGCAAGCGTTCTCCCTCTGAACTGACAAAACTGATCAAACCTGATCAAACACGCATTTATGAATGGTAGTGTCTTACAATCCTCGGAAATCTGGTCATCGGATTCTTAGCCAGTGATGCTCAAGCTGCTGGTATTAAGCCTTTTAAGACGGACATCTTTAAGTGTTTTCTAGCCGTCTTCCTATTAGACATGGGTATCACCAGTGGAAAGAAAATCGGTACACTAATTAACAAAGGAAGTGCTGCACTCATCTTTGCCATTGTCATCCCAATTATGAACGGAGTGTTGATTGCAGCCTTTTCCGGACTGCTGGTGCATAGGCAAGGAGATGGGTTTTTGCTTTCCATCTTAGCTTCCAGTGCGTGCTACATCGCCGTAGCAGCAGATATGCGCCCAGCTGCCCCAAAGGCCAATCCCAGCCTTTACCTCCCAATGGCACTGACAATCACTTTTCCATTCAACATCACACTCGGCATGCCGCTCTATATGTTTATCATTCAATAGGTTGGTGCATAATCTTGGAACATGATCTACAGACCCTTTCCAAGTCAGATGAAGGGTGATAACAAAAGTGCTACAGTATGAATAGAATACTACTTTACAGTCCTGTATCTGAATGCCATTGACCGCCAATTCTCCAGGACAGATCGGAAATACTTGACATAGAACCAGGCGGCTATGGAGATGAAGATTATGAGAATTATATTTGAAGTTTTCATTGCAAGAGGTTGTTTATATAACGTACACTGGCAGCACGAGATGTCCTATCGAAATCATTAATTCTTGTTAAGAATTTCTCAAGAAATTAAAGTAGCCTGTGTTCAAAATGAATCGGAAAACGTTATACCAGGATGAGATTTGATTTTTTATGTAGACAGTACAGAATCGGGATTTTTCCTATGACTATGATGCGAGATCCGATGTCAGCAATGCAAGCAAAAGGGCATCACCTTTCGATGCACATATGATGAGTTTGTGACTTTCCATATCTTCACCCGGGTTGTTACCATCTCGAATGAATATTCTGCCTGCAATCAAATCCTTCGCTGTGATGATTCCATTTTGGATACTTGCGATGGGTTTATATTACTTCTTTAGGTTTTATGGTCTTGACCAAACTCCAGGGATTTCAGTGGGTAATGAATCACCCATTGCCGCTGCATCCGGTTTAACTCACATCAGCGTTGGTATCGTTGCGGCATTGGTGTACACCTTAGTTGAATATGTTGGAGGACTTCATTTTGTCAAACAAAGATCGTATGGGATCGTACTTCTGACCAAAATACTGGCAGCTTTCTTTTTGATCCTGTTCATTAGCTACCTGGTAGCAAGCTATATTGCTCCATTCGAAATTGCAGATACTGTCAAAATACTCAGATTCAAACCTTTTTGGGCCCTCTTACTCTATTTTACAATGATGTCTGCTCTGGCGTCTTTCATTCGACTTATGATACAAAAGATCGGAAAAGGTCCTTTCATCCGACTACTTTTGGGCAGGTATAGAAAGCCAAAGAAGGAAAACCGGGTATTTCTATTTCTTGACCTTAAGTCTTCAGTGCAATATGCTCAGAAATTGGGTCATTCCACCTACAGTCGTCTGATCCAGGAGTGCTTTTTTGACTTGGACATATCCGTAAATCGATACCAGGGAGAGATTTATCAATACATCGGAGATGCTGCAGTAGTGACATGGTCTTTTACTTCTGCACTTCAAAATAACAATTGCGTCAGGTGTTTTCTGAGTTTTCAAAAGAGAATAAAACAACGTCGAAATTTCTACTTGACAAATTTTGAATTTGTACCAGTATTTAAGGCTGGACTTCACGGAGGATCATTAACCGTCGCTGAAGTTGGAGGTGAGAAAAAGGAAATTGCATACTACGGAGATGTGATAAATACCGCTTCGAGAATCCAGCAGGCATGCACTTCGCTTGGTGAGCAATTTCTAATCTCCGCAGAACTCGCTGTAAAAATGCCAAAGATTAATTATCGTTCAGTTGGTCCGGTTGAGCTGAAAGGGCGAGAGAAATCCATTGAACTTGTCACTCTTCCAGTAACTTAAGCTGTATTGCGATGGTATTGGATTCAAGAAAAGGAATTGGATAGAAAATTCTATATCTTAAACTCCCTCACCTAAATCTAGAATCATGGGTATTTCACGACGCAATTTCCTCACTTCATCTGGCATCGGAGCCGCCAGTCTGGTCGCAAGTCAAAATCAATTTAGAGCTAGATCAGAAATCTCCGCAGAAGCAGTCATACGGAATCATCCGTTGGATGGC
Organism: Saprospiraceae bacterium; assembly: GCA_013001595.1. Classification (GTDB taxonomy): domain Bacteria; phylum Bacteroidota; class Bacteroidia; order Chitinophagales; family Saprospiraceae; genus JABDMH01. The sequence continues at coordinate 74,965 of JABDMH010000120.1, forward strand.
ATTTCTCGTGAAAACATCAAGATAACAGATGTTAGAGTCCGACTGTTCTCCTGTGATTACCCCATAGAAAAATGGTGGTACGGAGCTGGTGTCACCATTTTAACAGAAATCGAAACAGACCAAGGAATAATCGGGATCGGAGGTCCCAGCCCTTATGGTGGTCCAGAGTTCGTCAAAGAATACACTGAAAAACACATCAGGCCTCAGATCATCGGTAAAAACCCGTTCGATGTGGACATCATTGCTCCCAGCCATCGCGAAAGAAACAAGGCGATGGCATGGTCTGGCATCAATGTGGCTTGTTGGGACATCATAGGTAAAGCAAAAAACAAACCCATCTATGAGTTACTCGCCACCAATTGTGAGCCGGTGACGCAGATTAAACATTATGCAAGCTGTGGTACCATTTGGGACTTTGAAAAGCGACCTGAAGATCTAATTGATGAAGCGCTGGGATATAAGGAGCAGGGCTTCTATGGATTCAAGTTTCGCTTTGCTGAGCATTTTGAGGAAAACATGACCATATCTAAATATTTGCCGTTTCTCGAGAAATTACGCGAAGAGGTAGGTGATGATTTCAAGTTGATTCATGAGCTCAACATGAGGTTGCCATTGGATCAAGTGCTCCAGCTGGTACCTAAGCTGTCAGAGCTGAAGTTCCAGTGGATTGAAGAACCTGTAGACCGTTGGGGAAGGAGTCGGCCAAGAATTGGCAATGAACCAGAAGACCTTGGTAAAGCCATTGACTGGCACCTGCAAGTCCGTGAAGCTGCTCAGGGAGTGCCCATCTCAGGCGGAGAGACGATGACCGACCGCTTTGAGTTTAAGGATTGGATAGAAATGGATGCCTACGATATCGTACAACCAGACTGCGATACCACAGGTCTCTCTGAGGGCTGGTACGTGGCTCAACATGCCCATTTGCATAACAAACCTTGCGTACCGCACAACTGGCATGGAGACTTAACATGGATGTCTAACATCCAGCTGGTAGCAGCCATTCCCAACCGTATGGTTTTGGAATCTTGTCGCCATTACAATCCCTTTCGTGGTGGCTTATTCAAAGAGCCCATTGTGGTGAAAAACAGCTATGCACAAGTGCCGAGTGGGCCGGGATTGGGTGTGGAGATCATCGATGATGCAGATAAGAAGTTCCCCTATGATCCCAGCAAGCATTGGTTGACCAATATGCCGAGTTGGCTGAAGTAGATTGACAAATAAACGTTCGTTGGAGCAGCTATTTTATTTGGAAAATGCCATTTATGTACGAATCCCGACTACAAAGGGTAAATGCAGATCGATCAGCGAAGAATACATTCATGAAAGTTCACCTTCTGACCTATCTATTGCTGATCACAAGTCTACAGCTGTCTATCGCACAGAAGTGGTCTTTTAAACAGCATGAGATAGGCCGTTTTGGATCCAGAATGGGGCAAACCAGTTTACGGGATATGGACAAAGATGGAGACTTAGATTACATCTTTGGGCAGCGAGGTAAATTGCATTGGTATGAATGCAGATTTGACGGCACCTGGATTTTACATCCCATAGGTGAAGGTGCGACGACTGATGTGGGTGGTTGTGCGCACGATGTGAACCAAGATGGTTGGACAGATTTTATTATCGGCGATTCCTGGTACGAAAACACTGGATCACCCTTCATTCCCTTTCTGCTTCACAAGAAGAATATGATCAGTAGTCACGACAATGTCGTCGCCGATATTGATGGTGATGGAATCAAAGATGTTGTATCTGTCTCCAATGACGTAAATCACCCTGTCTTAGCTTGGTATAAGATTCCCCTGGATTATCGACAAAATTGGGATTATCACCGCATTGGTAAGGGCATCCATGGTGGCATTTCACCCAAGGGCTATGCAGACTTAGACCAAGATGGAGACTTAGACATCGTGTGCGGGGACAGATACTACATTAACATAGATGGTAAGGGCTCGAAATGGACTGCGAAGGAACTGGTGCCTCATGGAGGAAATCGGCCGGACAAATATGGATTGGCATTAAAATCTTGGTGTATTGATCTAGATCGTGACGGATGGATAGATATTGTCCAAGCTGAAGCAGATACAAGAGATGCCCGCATATACTGGTGGAAAAACATACCAGAGATCGATAGTTTTACTTTCCATCTGGTCTCTGCCGAACATACGGATCAAGATTTTCATTCCCTGGCTGTGGCTGATTTTGATGGCGATGGTGATGCAGATATTGCTTCCGGTGGTGGACCATTATCACAAGGCATCCAGCGACTAGTGATATGGGAAAACACCTCGGAAGATGGCAAATCCTGGCAGCCACATATTGTCCTGCAAGGCTATGAAATCCACGAAATGGTGGCAGGCGACATTGATGCCGACGGTGATATTGACATCGTATCTAAACCATGGACCGGGAATCTTCATATTTATTTAGAAAACATGTCCACAGAATAGAGCAATCTAAGCCCTTTTATAGGAGTGATTGACAACACCTAGGCGCTCTGCCAGGTCTCATCTTCTTGTAATCATTTAAACAAAGTCTAAGTACGCCCAAAAGTGCACTGAGCTGCGAAGGCCTCATATTTAAATATTTTTATACTTTCCGACTTTCCAAAATATTTATGCAAATGGCAGATAAAAATCTAAATCGAAGAGAAGCAATAAAACTAGGTGCCATATCTGCGGGATCGTTTTTTATTGTACCTAGACATGTGTTGGGTCGAGGATATCGAGCACCCAGCGACAAGCTCAATATAGCGGCCATTGGGGCAGGTGGAAAGGGGAAATCAGACATTAGGAATGCTTGGAATAATGGCGCGGAGAATGTGGTTGCCCTCTGTGACATCGATACCGACCGTGCGCAAGAGTCCGCTAAGAAATTTAATAAAGCGAAAGTTTACACGGATTTTAGGGTTATGCTTGAAGATATGGGCAACGACATCGATGCAGTGACCATCTCCACACCCGACCATACCCACGCGGTAGCTGCTATGGCAGCCATGCAACTTGGCAAACATGTATATGTGCAGAAGCCACTCACCCATAATATTCGGGAAGCTCGAACACTGACGGAAGCAGCTCGTCGCTATAAAATCGTATCACAAATGGGGAACCAGGGGGCGTCAAACCCGGATCAACAGTTATTGATTGACTGGTACGAAAAAGGATTAATCGGAAAAGTGCATACGGTGCATGTATGGACGAACCGGCCAGTTTGGCCACAGGGAATTCCGGTTCCAACTGACCACCATAAATTACCTGAGGCCATTTCTGCCGAAGACTGGGATCTGTTTATCGGTCCCGCTAAAATGGTGGACTACCATCCATTGTATCACCCCTTCAAATGGCGAGGTTGGTGGAACTTCGGTACAGGCGCACTCGGAGATATGGGCTGTCACCTTATTGATCCGGCTTTTCGTGTACTAAAACTAGGGTATCCATCTGAAGTGGAGTGCAGTGTAGGGCAGGTATTCACTCAGGATTGGGTGCCAGAATACATTCCTGAAGGTTGTCCACCTTCCTCTAGAGTCGAGATTAAGTTTCCTGATCCGAAGGGTGGAGCGCCGATAAAAATGACCTGGCACGATGGTGGCCTCAGGCCGTTTCATCCGGATCTAATTCCTGCAGATGACCAACTTGGTGATCCCGATAGTGCCAACGGTGTGCTGATGATCGGTGACAAGGGCATCATCACCTGTGGCACATATGGCCGGCATCCACAAGTCTATTTGAATAATGGAGAAAAAATAGGAGCTCCAGCTGACTATGTACCAAAGAATAAGTACGCCTCCATGCCGGAGAATGGCCACCAGACATCTTGGACAGATGCCTGCAAAGCGGGGTTTGAAAGTGACGAACACAAAGCACTGACTTCATCTTTTGACTATGCTGGGCCACTTACGGAGACTGTCCTGATGGGAAATTTGGCCATCCGCAGTTATATGCTGGGCAAGAAAGGTAATGACCGGCGCGGTCGAATGAAGTATGAGGGAAGGAAGAAACTCATTTGGGATGGAGCGGCCATGAAAATCACCAATTTTGAAGAGGGAAATGAATTTGTGAGTCGGAGTTATCGCCAAGGATGGAGTTTGGGATAAAGAATCAATAGAGAAAAATCTCTTATCGATACTATGATATGGCGGGGATCACCGAGTAGATTTCGGTTTTTTCTGATTTACCTCGAAGTAGTTTCGTTCCCATTTTCTCAAAGAGAAAGGAACCATCGTTCTGACCAATGTATGCCTTTAGCTTTTCTGAAATTAGAAGGTGCCGATCGTACTCTTTGCAGAAGGTCAAAATTCGAGCAGCGGTATTGAGAACATCACCAGAAAACGTGAGATCCCTTTTGATGATACCAATCTCTCCAGCAGTCACGCTTCCATAGTGTACAGCAGCTTTGAAGTCAGGAACGAGGCCATAGGTATTGTGATAATGAACTTCTCGCTGCGATATTTTAGCACGCATTGCAAAAAAACAGTAGAGAAAATCCTGCCGATCACTGGAAGAATCGCATGTCCAGGATACGACAACCTCATCGCCCACATATTGGTAAATGTTTCCACGGTTATAGATGATGCTATCGGTGATGTCTGCAAAAAAATCCCTCAGTAATTTGTAGTATCTCTCATTTCCTAGTTGCTCAGCAATGGAGGTGGAGCTGATCAAATCGACAAACATAAATATGCGCTCTTCCTCCTTCGGTCGATGATATTTTCCATTGATGAAAGCCAAGAGCAAGCCTTGTCCAAACTTGTCATTTACTTGAAGACCCAATTGTGTAAGCATCACTACCCCACCCCAAACGAGTACATTCTTGAGATGGAATGGATTTCGTAGATTGTTCCAGAACTCTGTTGTGGAGGTTGCATTGGAAAAGGGCCAAGATCCGGTATCATATTTTATAAAAATCAGCGTCAAGACCACGGTGATGAACAGTACAATCGTAAAGAATGACAATGCCACTAAGGCAAGGTTGAAACCATATGAGTTCTCACGTCCCTTTTCGTTCACGTAGGTGACTAACCAGAGTGATCCCAGTATTCCTCCCATAAATGCCGCAGAAAGGTTGAACACAAGGTTTATCCAAAACGTTTGGTCCCTTGCATAACCTCCGCCGAGTTCAGAAACTAGCAGCAGATGATCATAGACCGTGATCAGCAATCCGATAAGCATCCAACTCAAGGTGATGACAACCACCTTTCTCATTTGGATTTGTCTCTTTCTGCTCCGACCAAGATCTTGATCTGATCTAATAGCCACTTGAAGTATGATTGGTTATCTGCTAAAGTTCAGTTATCATGAGGTTACGCCATTTCACCTTTATGCCTCCCCCACTATGAATCTGCAAGGCAATACTTCCTTCTCCCTCTCCAATTTTTTCATCATCAAGGTGAATCATTTGCTGACCATTGAGCCAACTCGTGATCTCATCTCCCGCCACACGGATTTTCATAGTATTCCAATCGCCAAATTTTAGATGTTTATCCAAAATGGGATCAGGTTGAATCAACCAGCCTCGACCATAAGACTCATAAACGCCGCCAGTGTTTGAACCGGGAGGAGCTACCTCTACTTGCCAGCCACTGATTTTCGTACCATCCACGGTAGAGCGAATAAACACGCCACTATTACCGTTGTCACCCTGCTTGAACTCAAGGGTCAATTCAAAATCCTTGTAAAAATCCTCGGTAGACAGATACCCATAAGCGCTGTCGGGTCCACTTTCACACACTAATAAGCCGTCTTCTACATACCACTTTTCCGTACCATGGATATTCCAGCCCGAGAGGTCCTTCCCATTAAAGAGGGATTGCTGAGCTGATCTGCACATAACTAAAAAGCCTACTACCAGAATCAAAATATTGAGCTTCATGCTTTACCTTTTGCATCCAATTTAGCAAAAAGAAAAAGGAAAGCCGGTCGGTGAAGCGTCCCTTCTAGTTGCAATCGATAAAAGATCGATGACTCCTTTGAGAGATGGCATAAACAAATACATGTGCAGCACCTTCTGGCTAAAATGCATCGTCTTTGGTCAATTTCGATCTCTTACTACCTGTATCACCTGAAATTTAGTCCGCATCATGAAGTACCTCGACGGTTCTACGCGAGTTTCTTGGGTCATCTGGATCTTTGATCTCTCCAAAGTAAGATACGATGCGCTCATCTGCATCGAAATAGATAAATCTGGAAGCTGATGCTCCCTGGTCATTCTTGACAATGGCTACATTCCCACGTCTGATGGTGTACAGCAGCGGATAGGAACCATCTGATGTAGTTTCGAAGGCATAAAAGGATATTTGTCCCTGTACATTGCGCTGGATAGGTCCAATCACGACCTTAGCTTTAGGATCTGCATTTTCTGGTCGCTGATAGTATTTTGCCGCCAGCACACTGCCATCGGGCTTTAAATGAACGACCACAAGTCCATGAGAGACCATATTGCTGTTAGTGGTCTCTGCAATTCCAAATGATGCTCCTACACCTATATTTTCCTCGACTTGGTATATGACCAACAGCGTTCCATCATCGAATCGCTCCACCTCTTGGGCCAAGCTCAATTTGATGGCATGTGACATTCCATTCTGGGTCCTTTTCTCCATCAATTTGCTAAGCTCTGTCAGTCTTGCATTGGTAGAAGATATCTTGGACTCACCGTCGTCACCTATATAGCAGAAGTTTATCGCAGCGTCTTTATTTGATGCATAGATGACTGCTTCCTTGTGCCAAATGTGATGGATGGTGTTAAAGACATTGTGATTTGTGATGATGTCTGTGCGGTTGGTTAGGTTTGTATGTGCATCGAATTCGAAGTATTGAAACTCATTATAAGCGCTATTGGTTGGGATCGATGGTTTAAATGCCCAAATTTGCTTTTCAAGGGGAGCCAGTGGGTCTAATTCATTTTCGAACTTCTCCAACCTAAATGCCAAATCCATGGGAAGCTCAAAATTCCATTCATACTTGCCGGTGTCTCTTCCCTCCTTATTGAATACAGCCAGTCTCCATTTGGTAGCAGATATTTCCTTGCTCATTTTCTTATCAAAATGATTGAGCATCGCAGTGGTATTGCCGTTGCGAGGATCCGTAACAGGGATGTACAAATTAGTCCAATATTTCTTTTGGTCGCTGCTATCATAGAGCTCAAAATCATACGTCTCAGTGATAGGATCAAACTTGGTGTTGTCATAGCGATTGCGAGCAAATTGAGTAACCTCCAGCTCGGTTATCCTGCTTTGTTTGTCTATGAGCAGATCAGTCTCGAAAAAAGTATCGGGTCGAGCGATTTTCTCTTCTGGTTGTATTACTTTTCTGACACCAGCCACCCACGGAATGGAATCGTATGCAGATTGATCTATTAGGTTTAGGTCATAGTCTATAAGTTCCCCACGCTCGCCATTGAGCCCAAAGATGAGTCCTTTGTCAGGAATCTGTCCATCCTGAAGAAAAGACCTTTTTTCTGATAGTAGGCCACCTTGACTGTCATAACGTAGGTCATAGATGCCTCTGAGATTAACGGATTTGCCTTTTACATCTTTGGGATTCTCAGGAGTAATAATTCGGGCATTTTTCTCAAATTCTAAGATTACTTGAACCTCATTCCCTCGTGATTCCACGTACCTAATACCAAATTTATCTGGTTTCATAATTCCGATGGAAGCAGGTAGGTGACAAGCTTGACTAAATAGCTGCTGTGCCAAGAATAGGAGTGCGAATGCAAGTAATGTTCTCATAGGTACTTATTTACGATTGACTTGAATGCTGCATGTATAAGTATACACTGCGGGGGACAGAATACCTATGGGTGACTTGAATGAAAAATACGGGGCACTTCATTGATCTACAGAGCATTATTCATGCCATTTTTGATCTTCCGCAGCGATGTCAAGCCCTAATAAAGAGTGCATTATGTCAATTTTCAGTACTTTGTAAATGATGCACTACAATCTGATATGAGAAGAAGAAAATTTATTGAAGTGAGCGCCCTTTTGCCAGTGGTTGCTCAATCGGAATCGTCACTCCGTAGAATGACACTCGTGGATCAAGAGCGCATTCAGGAGGAAAAGCGCACTCTTCCTGTTGTTGATGCATTCGATGTGATCGTCTGCGGTGGTGGTCCCGCTGGTGTAAGCGCTGCCATTGAAGCTGGTAGACAAGGTGCCAAAACCTTATTAGTAGAAGTGCATGGTTGCCTAGGCGGTGTATGGACAGCTGGAAATTTAACTTGGATTCTTGACCAAGTCAATAAGGCTGGACTCATGCGTGAGATTGAAACCAGACTCCTTGATCACGGTGGAATAAGCCGAGATGTCGATACTGGTGACATCATTTCATTTGATGCAGAAATCATGAAATGGCTTCTTGAAGATTTATGTACTTCTGCAAATGTGCAAATGTGTTATCACACTCGTGTGGTAGCAACCAACAAGGATGAGCACAATCGATTGACCCATATCATCACCGAATCAAAATCTGGTCGTGAAGCCTGGGCAGGTAAGCTCTTCATAGATTGTACCGGAGATGGAGACTTGGCGGCGCTCAGTGGCTGTAATTTCGATCTGGGTCAACCGAGTAATCAAGCATTGCAACCTTTTAGCATGCTTGCCCTCATTGGGGGTATTCAGTTTAATCAAATTCGTGAATTTTCTCGTTATGCAGGTGATCATAAATCCGGATCTAAGAAACGACTTCTGCAAGAAATCATTAAGGGTGCCGTGATTCCCAGCTATACACGGCCGGGCTTATACCCCATTCGAAAAAATCTGTTTATGCTTATGGCCAATCACGAATATGGCTATTCTCCACTTGATGCCAGAGCGGTCACTAAAGCCACCGTACATGCACGCAAAGAAGTGCATGCCATTATCAAAGCACTCAGATCAAATGGAGGCGTCTGGTCGGACATCCATGTGATCGCCACTCCAGAACAAATTGGTACCCGTGAAGGTCGAAGGATTCACGGTCTGTATAAAGTAACCGAGCAGGACTTAGTCAAAGGAGCACATTTTGATGATGCAGTCTGTCGAGTCACCTTTCCCGTGGATGTGCACGCTGTCAGCAAGGTGCAAGAGGTGGAAGGTAGTGGGTATAGTCGTGGTGTAAAGAGTAAGGACTACGATATTCCGATGCGCTCCCTCATTGCCAAAGATGTTGCTGGGCTTATGATGGCGGGCCGTTGTATCAGTGGCGATTTTATAGCGCATTCTAGCTATCGGGTTACGGGCAATGCTGTTACAATGGGCCAAGCGGCTGGCAGGGCATCAGCGATCGCAGCTCGAAAGAGACTGCTCCCGCAAGAACTGGCTTTTAGGGAGCTTGGTCTGACGGACTAACCAGATAAAAATATGAAAGATCCTATTTTGTCGAAGATACTCTGCTGGACGAATTCAGCCCTCAAATCGATCCCCTGCTGCCTTTTGCTTTCGATGATGTTTCCAAGGTCTGGTTTCAGTCAGCAAGCTGTAGTAGGTAAAAACGATCTGCCAGAGCTTCCTGAGATGCATGCACTTAAAATCAATGGAGCACCGGTGATCGACGGACATGTTCATGTAGATACCGTCTGGCAGGATGTTCCAATGATTAACGATCTGACCCAGACTCAGCCTGAAGCAGGAATGCCCGCCTCAGAAATTACGGAAATACGCGTTGCCTATAACCATGAGTTCCTATTTGTAAGTGCCATATGTTATGATCAATCTCCGCATACGCTCGTGGTCAGTGACGCACGAAGGGATGCCTCTCTGGATAATACGGATGCTTTCCTCATGATCTTCGATACCTATCATGATGGACAGAATGGTTTTGTATTCGGAACCAATCCATTAGCCGTGCAATATGATGGCCAAGTAGATAACGAAGGACAGGGCAATTTCAATAGTAATCGGCAGCAAGGAGGAAACATAGGTGGATTTAATCTCAATTGGGATGCCTCTTGGAAGGTCGCTACTCATGTCGGAGATCACGGATGGACTGCCGAATTTGCCATACCATTGAGCACCTTGAGATACCGCAATGGCAGCGATCAGGTCTGGGGGCTAAATTTTCGAAGAAACATCCGTAAAAACAATGAAATATCATATTGGGCTCAGATTCCCATCAACTTCAATCTATATCGCTTATCCCTGGCTGGGGATCTCAGAGGCTTGGATATCAAAAGACCCAAAAATCTGCAATTTACACCCTATGTACTGGGGCAAACTCAACGTGATTATTTGGATCCGGATGATCGGTTTGATCTACGCACGGATGTCGGGGCAGACATCAAGTATAGCTTGACACCTTCCCTAACGCTAGACCTTACATACAATACTGATTTTGCTCAGGTTGAAGTTGACGAGCAACAAGTAAATCTGGATCGTTTCAACTTGTTTTTTCCAGAGAAGAGGCCATTCTTCCTTGAAAATGCTGGTCAATTTAGTGTAGGTAGTCCGGGAGAAGTGGATTTATTCTTTAGTCGTCGAATAGGTATAGGTGAGGGTGGCTCCCTGGTGCCCATTCTAGGGGGAGCTAGAATGTCGGGTAAAGTTGGTAGTACCAACGTTGGCCTACTATCGATGTTTACCGATGGAGTGCATGAGGAAGATGTGGAGCGTACGAACTACAACGTAGCGCGTGTCAATCATGAATTTGGTGGACGACGCTCTGCCATTGGAGGTCTTTTTGTCCATAAATCAGCGTTGGTGGACAACTCTCCAGACCATAGCACTATGGCAATTGATGCCAAACTTGGCATTGGCCAGAAGGCACGGATCACCGGTTATCTAGCAAAGACCAATACACCTGGAATTAACAAAGGCGATCATTCTTTCAAATTGCGATCAGACTATGAATGGAATGGATGGAGCATCCGCACTGCCTACACAGAAGTAGGTGAAGGCTTCAATCCTGAAGTAGGATTCTTGCAGCGATCTACCTTCCGGAAACCCGAATTTCGGGTGCTCTATCAATGGCGTATGCATGGAAAATTTGGCCTCCTAGAACTCAGACCTCACGTGTCATATTACAGCTTTTGGAATTTCTCCGGTGTTCAAGAGACAAAGTATCTTCATATTGACAACCATTGGGAATGGATCAGCGGTCTGGAGATACATACTGGAGTTAATTTAACTGCAGAAACAGTTTTACAAACATTCCAAATCTTTGAAGATGTCATTGTACATACTGGAACCTATCAGCACAGTGAAGCACAGCTTGTTTTTCGTACCAATGAAAGCAAGCAAGTATCTATTAGCACTAGACACATTTTAGGTGGATTTTTCGGCGGAGAACGCTATGCCAACAGTGTGTCACTCAAGTTTAGATTGGGAGATAAGTTCAATAGTGACTTTAGTCTCCGACGCAACGACATTTCTTTGCCTGAGGGTACATTCGCAACGAACTTGATTAGCACCAGATTGGCATACGCATTTAAACCAAATGTCTATCTCCAAAGTCTAGTTCAATACAATAGTGTGCAAGAGATATGGCTAGCCAATATGCGGTTAGGCTGGCTTCAAAAAGCCAATGCCGGCCTATTCATTGTATACAATGAAGTCAGGGGTGAAAGCCGCATTGATTCACGAAGTCTGACTATCAAATACTCACACCTTATAGATGTATTATAGTACAAGGAGTAATCTCGTCCAACATAATAGGCTTCTAAGTCGGCAAAGAGTGGAGATGCTCCAAATGGGCCCGGGGAGCGTCCTTGTTGTCAATTTTACAAGCTGCAAACACTAAAACTATGGCCACAGTAGATGCTCTCAAGGTTTTGTACGGCAACTACTAGACCCACACTCAACCTGCATAAGTACACCTGATATTAGCAATAGTGCATCTGCTTTTATCATGAAATGATTACCTTGGTAACCATCATATTTTATAGGATAAGAATATTAAACTTTTAGTTATGCAAGGAGTTAAGGTAGTGATCATATTTTATATCATAATGCAGTCGATTTCGAGTTTTTCACAGAACCCAGAATTTTATGAAATCCGATGTTACCAATTGTCCAACAATGATCAGGTGAAGGCGATGGATAGCTATCTGAAAACTGCACTTCTACCAGCCATTCATAGCATGGGTATCAATAGAGTGGGTGTGTTCAAGGAAGTCGGAATTGATACAGCCAGCGAAAAAAGAATGTTCGTCCTAGTACCTTCCAGCTCAGTTTCTGGTCTTCCATCTATGGCATATGATGCCTATGTGGATCAGGAAAATCGTAAGAAAGGAGATGCGTTTTGGATGGCACCACACGACTCGCCGCCCTACGATCGTCTGGATATTACTATTATCAAATCATTCGAGTATATGTCTCGGATGCATGTACCCTCTTTCGAGACTGATGATATGGAGCAGATCTTCGAGTTGAGAAGTTATGAAGGGGCTACCGAAAGACTCTATCGTCAAAAGGTGAAAATGTTTAACCAAGGTGGTGAGATGGATATCTTTGCGGATTTGGATTTTAATTCAGTCTTTTATGGGGAAGTTTTAGTCGGATCCCAGATGCCCAATTTGATGTATATGACTTCCTTTAAGGATATGAGCGACCGAGACCAACATTGGGATGCCTTTCGTGAAGCGCCAGCTTGGGCTGACCTAAAGGTTCAAGAGGAGTACGCGAATACAGTATCAAAGATTCACATCTATCTCTTACATCCGACTGGTTATTCGGACTTGTAGTGCATGACTCATTTTTGGATTTAGGCCCCTCAACCACTGCTTACCGCAATCAGTCGTATGAGGAAGCAACATTTTCCCAATGTAATTTCATGGGAAGCGACTTCAGCCAATCACTCTTCGAAAACTGCTCCTTTAACGATTGCAATCTCAGCAACGCGCTGGTTGATAACACGAAATTCCAAACCTGTCACTTTGAAAACTGCAAAATAGTAGGTGTAGATTTTTCACCAATTAGTCCAATATTACTCTCGGCCTGCTTTTCTAAGTCAAATCTAGACCTCTGCATCTTTATGGAAGTTGATTTGCGAAAGCTTTCTTTTTCAGAATGCCATATCACAGAGTCGCAATTTATAAATGCCAATCTCAAGGAAGTAGCATTTGAATACTGTGATTTGTCCCATTCACTTTTTGAGGACTGCAACTTGGAAGCAGCTGATTTTTCAACGGCGAAGAGTTATGTTTTCTCACCAGAATCTAATCGTATTAGGCAAGCGGTTTTCTCCTTACCGGAAGTCCTGCGCTTTCTTGAACCCTTAGACATTATTATTAAATGATTGTACAATTGCTTATCGTTCGACTGTTTAACTGGCAGGTTACGTAGCCCCATCCCCATCAATGCTGTGCCCATCGACATCTTTACGGGTATAGATTCCTTTTCGAAAGCAGTCCCAATATTCTTAATTTACTTGAGAAAGTATGCATTGTCGGGAGCACTCTCTTTCTTGATTTAGACATTTCAAATAATAAGCCATATCCCCAGCTCCGTCTAATGGGATCTTACTCACCATCCACTTATCCGCTAATTCTCTAGTAAATGAAGTTTTGGCAAGCGTTGCGTCACAGGAAGAAAAACAT
>JABDMH010000137.1 GCA_013001595.1 Saprospiraceae bacterium
ACGCTATCTCCTTGCGCAGCTATCGAGGCTATATTGGTCACCAGCTCACTTACCAGTATACTGGCGCTGTCATTAACACCTATCGAGGCATTAATGTGTGTACAGTTGGGTCCTATCTGGGCTTGTACCGCAAAAGCCCCTAAGCATACAAGTAAGGCTACCTGTATATACTTGAAGGGCGATTTATAGCGCCAAAGTCCCTCACGGATCCAACACGAATAATCCGAAGAAGTAAAACTCGTCTTTTTCATGAGTAACAGTTTTGATTTAATAAAATTTTCGGTTTCTGCATAAGTCAAAATCAGGGCAATGTTTTTTTTACCCGGTCATATTAGTATCAAGAACAATACCAAAGCCCGAACTTTTGGGTAGATGAACAGATGAGGAAAATTCCTTATGTATTAAAGAATTTTTTAATGTGAAAAACACCCTGTCACCGAGGAAAAACGGGGAAATCTAGACATACAGCACAAATACCATATACTTTTCAATATGTATCAGTCAAATAAACATTATATTTTTATTTAATGTGTATTCGCACTTGCGCGCACTGGTCATATAAAGAATTCCATTATATGTTGATTAATGATATATAAGTGTGCTGAAAAAAAGGCATAAAAAAAAAGCTGGCGCTTTTTAGCACCAGCTTCTTTGAGTCAATTTTTTGGCTAAATCGCCCCTAAATCCAGCTTTATGATACATCAACACCTGCAAAAACAGGGTGTGTCCAATCGAAGTGATCCGGTATTTCACCCTTTCTTATGCCATTCAATTGGCTTTTTAGTTGTTGAGCTAAGTTGTTGTCTTCGACAGGTAATTTGATCACTCGATCTTTGTATTTGATATGTGAGACGTCAACGGCGACTGCGGCTGTCCCAGAGCCAAAGACCGCATTGAGTTCTCCTTTCTCGTATGCAGCAAAGACTTCATCTATAGATATCGCGCGTTCTTCACAGGGAATCTGGTCTCGTTTCAACAGTTGAAGGAAGCTATCTCTAGTGATTCCTTTCAATATGGCGCCATCTGTCTTTGGAGTGACTACAGTATCGCCAATGACAAAGAAGATATTCATTGTACCAACTTCCTGGGCATACTTGAATTCCTTGCCATCCAACCATAGAATTTGATCGTACCCCTCTTCCATAGCTTTCTTTGACGCATACAATGAAGCAGCATAATTGCCTGAGGTCTTCGCTTCACCGACACCACCAATTGCCGCTCGTATATATTTATCACTTGCCAGCAATTTAACCGGCTGACTGTAGTATGGTGCTACGGGCAAGGTAAGTATGATGAATTTAAATGTTTCAGAAGGAGCAACTCCCAGGAATTCATCCGTGGCAAACATAAAAGGTCTAATATACAGTGCGCTGCCCTCCCCCTCAGGAATCCAAGCTTCTTCCAAAAGCACCAGCTGCTTTACTGCATCAATAAACAATTCTTCATCTACTGCCGGCATACACATACGTTCAGCAGATGCATTCAAGCGCCTGGCATGCATTTTCGGTCTAAAAAGAATGGGGGTGCCTTCCAGATTTTTAAAGGCTTTCATTCCTTCAAATATGGATTGACCATAGTGCAGGGTACAATTGGCAGGATGCAGGGATAGTTCACTGACAGGTTCGATCGTTGCATCATGCCATTTACCATCTCGATAATCCATGCTGAACATATGATCGGTAAAGACGCGGCCAAAAGGAATATTTGTCAGGTCTACTGATGCCAATCTTGATACCGCGATGTGATCGATTGCTATTTCCATGCTGCCATCTTATTTAATCTCAAAATTAGGTATTTTGCCCATTGAAGTTAAACCATTACACCATTAAAATCCAGTGTAGATCCAATTATGCCTCAAATACCGTTTCAAAAACTGCACCGATATGCTATCCCAACGTCTAGTGCCCCGCAAACGCGGGGAGATCTTGACAAAAAAATCTGGATCGTCTTAGACAGTGGAGAGAACGGAAAAGCACAACTCAGCCTCCTTGAAAGAATCTTACAAGCTGTAGGTAAATCACTGTCCGATGATACCTGCACGCTTCTTTATCAACAAGAACCATTTCATTTATCAAGACTAATGGCAGCCCATCGTCCTAAGCTGGTGCTGTCTTTTGGAGTTCCCCCAATCGATTTGGGTTTGAATATACGCGGTAAACCATATAAACAAGTAAAGATGCAAGGCACTCAATTCTTATTTGTAGATGGTATGGAAAAACTTGCCTCCGACCAAGAGGCAAAAAAGAACCTGTGGGCAATTCTCCAAAAACTCTTCTAAAATTCCCTGATACAGTAGGCATATGAAATCCCTCACCTTCGCCACGCGCAATGAACATAAGATCAAGGAGGTTAACCAGATCCTGAAGAAATTTGCTTTTCCACCGCAGCCAGCCATTTCCGTCACAGGCCTTCAAGCACTCAATTGCTTCGACGAACTTCCTGAAACAGGCAGTACCATCGCTGAAAACGCCGCGCAAAAGGCTCAATTTGTATTTGACAAGTTTGGAGTGGATTGTTTTGCTGAAGATACGGGCCTCTTCATTGATGCGCTGGATGGAAGACCAGGTGTTGATACCGCACACTATGCTGGTCCAGAAAGAGATGCACAAAAAAATATGGATAAAGTGCTTAGGGAATTAACAGGTGTTAGAAATCGAAGTGCAAGATTTAAAACTGTCATGGCACTTATGACCAATCGAAGACTGCATTTTTTTGAAGGCTTGGTCGAAGGAAGCATCCTTCACCAAAAAAGTGGAATTGGCGGATTTGGATACGATCCTATTTTTACTCCAACTACCAGTCATCTCTCTTTTGCCCAATTGACTGCAGAGGAGAAAAACAAGATCAGTCATAGATACCGAGCATTGGTGAAGATGATCCGGTTTCTCACCTTCAGTAGCAAGTAATCGATACATCACCAAAAATACTCGATATAGCGGGGGCTATGCCTGTGTTTTTTGAATCGTCTGCGACCAAAATAAGCCAGCGAGCTAAATCGAGCCAGTAATTCAACGGTCTCCTAGGGTCTGCGTTCTAGCAATCGCTGCCCGAATACCTATCGAGCCAAGGCTATGGGCTATCCTAAAATTGGCATTGATCGATTTTCAAAACTCATGGGCTCTAGGATCCGGTCACGGCTTGTAATTGGTATTTCCGGGGAATTAGATTCTGTAGTAGTTAAACGTAAGTTCAGGTTGGTTACCAGATCCCCCCACAACTCGGGTTGGTTCCCAGACCCAACTACCACAGTAAGTCTACGATAAAAAACAAACAGAACACCAAACTACCAATGCCATTGGTAGTGAAGAAGGCCAAATTTACCTTATCAAGCCGTCCAGGCTTGACGAGTAGATGTTGATATACTAATAGCGCAATGAAGAGAAGGGCACCGATCCAATGTAAAATCGACAGTGCTGAATAATCTTGCTGAGCAAGCCAGCCAGCCAGAATCATCAGTAATGCACAACATACATGAAGCGCAGTAGAAATATGCAAGGCTCCTTGTTGGCCAAATCGAACCGGCAAAGACCTTAGATTCTGCCCCTTATCAAAATCGATGTCTTGCAAAGCGTAAATAATATCAAATCCGGACACCCAAGTTAAGACCACCAGTCCATAGATGATGGGAATCCAATGAAACGCTCCAGATACAGCCAGATATGCGCCAACTGGTGCGAGGGCCAGCCCTAATCCCAAAATCAAATGACAAAGTGCCGTGTAGTGCTTGGTGTAGCTATACCCCAAGACCACCGCTAAAGCTACGGGAGACAAGTAAAAACACAGTGGGTTAATGAAATACGTAGTAACAATAAATAGCAAGCAATTCACGATGATGAATGTCCGCGCACGTCGCGATGAAATGACACCGGCAGGAATCTCTCGCTGGTTGGTCCTGGGATTGAGCGCATCTATATCGCGGTCTACATAACGATTAAAAGCCATGGCAGCATTCCGAGCAAACACCATGCATGCGACAACTTTGACCAGCGTCATCCAAGTAAGCTCATCTCCATACCATTTCACACCGAGAAAAAAACCCAATAAGGCAAAGGGTAGTGCAAAGATCGTATGACTGAACTTGACTAACGATAAATAATCTTTCATTCAAAGTGGCTGTCCATAAAGAAGTATGCAGTATGCTGGTCAGAAACACATGAAGCCTGTATAATTGATATACAGGCTTCAGGTACAAGGTAGCCTTCCAGCTGTCTATGCCGGAATATAACCTTGACTAAAGTCTTAAATAGCTGTCAGTTATACTAACCTGCCTCTTCCGGCTTCTGTACTTCACCAGAGATGGTAAGCACTGTTTTAGCCGGATCAGTGTTAGCTGTTACGGTTACCGTTTTTGTTTGTTTTCCGGATTTACCCTTCGAATCAAACTCAACATGAATCTCACCACTTTCACCTGGCGCTACGGGTTCTTTAGTCCAGCTAGGAGTTGTGCATCCGCAGCTTGGCTTCACATTACTCAACACCAAAGCTTCATTGCCTGTATTGGTAAATTTGAAGATGTGCGCAACCTTCTCTCCTTGCTCGATTGCGCCATAGTCATGTCGTGTCTCTGCAAATTCCAATGATGTTGTTGGTCCGGTGGGCACTTGATCTGCAGCCGGTGTAGGTACTGCATTATCGGATGTTGCTACTGCATCGGCTCCAGTGTTCTCGATGGCAGCTTTCGCTTCTTCTTTCGCAGCATCACCACCATCATTTTGACAGCTGACCATGATAAGTCCGCTCATAGCCAATAGCGCTACTGAAAAGGACATTCTCAATCGTTTCATATGTTTACTTTCTTTAATTTGAACAAAAATAGTTATTTGAACAGTAATAAAAAGATTACTTCCCCAATTTTATTGCCTCTCAGCGGTAAAAACAGCGCTTAGCCTACGCCTATTCATTTACCACAGAACGTGAGAAAGGCGTCTACATCTCTTGCGTTGAGACAACCTTCCTTGTCCAACCACCCTTTCCTTGCAATCTTCACGCCAAAATCGACGTAATTTATGGCCTCTTTGGCGTGCGCATCGGGATTGATGCTAATGAGCACCTCCTTCTCCCGTGCCTTAGCGATCCATCTCCAATCTAGATCTAAACGATAAGGGCTGGCATTGAGTTCAATAGCGACTCGATTGGCCGCACAAGCATCAATGATCTTGGCCATATCCAATGGGTATCCTTCACGTCCCAAAAGTAGCCTTCCGGTTGGATGGCCCAGCATATTAGTGTGCGGGCTTTCAACTGCACGGATGATCCGATCTGTAGCCTTTCTTTCATTCATCCTAATGTTTGTATGGATGGAAGCAATGACTACCTCAAAACCAGCCAACAGTTCATCATCATAGTCCAAATTTCCATCGTTTAGAATATCACATTCGATCCCCTTGAGAATCCTAAAACGATCCACTGCAAAATTGTTCAATTGATCTATTTCCTCCCATTGTCGGATTACATTTTTACGACTTACCCCATTGGCATACACCGCAATTTGCGAGTGATCCGTAACCACAAAATATTGATACCCTGCACCCTTGCAATAGGCTGCCATTTCTTCAAGACCATCCACACCATCAGAATATAGGCTATGGGCATGCACCACTCCCAAGATATCTTCACGTCGGACAAGTCTATCAGGTGGTTGTGCTCCGGCTACGGCCAGGGCTCGTGCTTCGGGAGACAAGTATCTGATACCCAATTCATCAAAGCAAGCTTCTTCATTCGTATATGCTGCACCTTTCAGCCGTCCTGCCAATGCTCGTGGACCGGTACTAGCAAATAGTCGAAGCACAAAGTCTTGCGGAGTACTCAGGTATATGTGTAAAGGAATTTCCTGATATGCTAAAGACAGATGCTCAGCACGTTTCTCAATTAAAGACATGTCTGGAAGGGCAAGTATTTCGTCAAGGACATCGTCTTCAGCAGCAATAAGCAATTCCAGCTTATCTAGCACAGGGTCACAACGACGAAACGATCCGGTCCATGACATTTGAATACTGGGAAGGGTAGATTGCAGTATTTCCATCAAGTGATCTGCCATTTCCTTGACGTTAATGTGAAGAAAATTGGCACGATTGCGCAGAAAAAACTCGAGTTGCCGACGTACCTCCTGTTGCGTTTTGGCACCGAATCCCTTGAGTTCGACCAAACGATTTTCATTGCATGCATACAGCAATTCGGTGGCACTTTCTACACCTAGTTCCTTCCATGCCGCTTTGATCTTTTTAGGCCCAATGCCTTTGACATTGAGCATCTCCAAGATGCCCTGAGGGACTTCCGACTTGTATCGCTCCAGGGTTTGCATGGTCCCCGTATTCAGCAACTCTTGAATTTTCCCTGCAATGGCCTTTCCCACTCCTTCAATGGCATTGATTTCATCCATACTCATTTCGGCGAGTGGTGAGCCCAACTTCTTCAGTGTGCCAGAAATCCGTTGGTATGAGCGAATCTTATAATGGTTTTCGCCCTGGAACTCCATGATTTTTGCCAACTGGTCGAAAGACCTTGCCAATTCTTTGTTACCCATATGTTGGATTACTTTTAAAGCTGCCGAATGATGGTTCTCAAGGCAATGATGGAAGCGCTCACGTCAAAAAGAGTACGGAGTAGGTAACCACAGAATTATTCACCATCGACGAGATCCAGTAGCTTCCCAAAAACACGATTGTAGATGCCTGACGAATCCGAATAGAAGTAGGCATCTTCATTCAATGATGAATGTAAGATAAAATCTTGTGTGGTATCCTGTGCAGCATATGCTAACACTTGAATGGGCTGTAGGATATTATTTCCTTCAAAGGCGACCTGACCCAACTGTGAACCCATTTCTGTTGTAGGGTTCTCCACAAAACTGGCACCACTCACGTTACCCAGTGTGCTCAAATAGGTGGCCATAGATGACGAATCTACTGCCAAATTGTTTACCCTCCAGGAAGAAGCACCTTTTGAAAAAGTATAGACTTCACCATCCATATTCAGGTCTATTTTCGTCAAAGCATCCTTAGCCAATGACAGCATCTCTTTATTTCGATAATTGGTATAGTCTTGTGACAGACTCATGCTAAGAAATCCATCTACAGAATAGACTTCGTCTTTATCCGGATGTTTAAGGTAGGAAATGCCATTACGGGTGGCTTGATTAAAACTAAATCGTCCTACAACCAAATCCCCCAAAGGATTAGTACCACTGTATAATGTGATGAAAGTACCCAAAGAATCGTTTACATTATAATCTGCAAATTTGTCCGGATTCTTAGAAACGATGCGATCGGCCTTGATTGAAATCATATTTGCTAAGAGTGATTGCACGCTTTGTGAAGCAGCTTCATAAGTTTTTCCTCCCACCGACACGGTCCATGCCCCTGCAGATTTTTGCAGCGTAAATGGTTCGTCGTTAGATGGTCGTACTTCCACCTTGTTTACCAGTGAGGTATCTATAGACATGATTTCCGGGTCAAAACTTCGATCTCGGTTACCTCCGGCAAATTTAACAAGTAAATATATGAGCAGTAATACACCAAAAGTGATGGCAAGTGTTTTATTATTCATACTAATTATTTAGTTTTTTTTTGATAAACCATGTTAGTGGAATGAAACATTCAGATGAGTACTATCAGTTGGATTTATTTTGTGCCAAATCGAATCTCGGATTCCGACCGCAGCGTCGGCAGAAGCAATATCGCAGATAGGTGAAGCTATGTTAGGATATTGATGATGAGGAGTTGGTGCAAAAGAAATCAATTGCTATACTTGATTTGAGTGTTTCAATCCACTAGTACCTATACCCATCGCTCCTGCATTCTTTGTAAGCGAAGGTTTTTACTTCTCTGATTTCTAAAAAAACCATAGATTAATATCAGTGCGATCGGTAGCAGAAAATTTACATATTTCAAGAAGGATCTTCTCCCATCCTCCAAATCCTCAATAGGTCTTGAGCTGACACCTTTGGTGCGCAGTTCAATCAAGCCTGTATCGTCAGATAGCCAGTCAATACTGTTGACCATCAAACTCACATTGTCTGGATTTTGTCCACGCTGACCACTAATGGGAAAACTACCATCTGACACCACGATGAGTTTGCCTAGCTGCGCACCAAAATTGCCTTCCACAATTGCCCCCATCACCACATTTTTCTGCGGAAAATCTAAATCGGTCCATTCTTTTTGAATATCGAAATAGGTAGGTGCTTTCACAGTACCTGCCTTCTCTGATGAAGTTACAATGGGAGTAAATAGAAAACTGCTATCTCCAGTGAACGCTATGGGCGAGGCAAATTCCAATACGACTTGTTCCAATCCTTCGGTAATGGGATGTTCAGGATATTGCTTGACGATGGGGAGGTAAGGAAAACTAATCTGATTATTGAAGGTGAGAAAACCTGATCGCTGTTGCACAGTGACATTACCACAGCTGGCATCGGTCACGAAGCTGTCATCAACGTTTATGCCCTTAGATGCCAACCAGCCATGCAGCCCTATATCTGAAGCAGACCCACTTGCATTGGATAGGTCTCCAGTCACGCGATCAAAAGCCACAAAAAGATGCCCTCCGCGACCTAAGAAATCATTTAGTTTGCCAAATGCATCAGCCCGCAGTGTATCGGTAGGTCTAATCATCGCAGCCGTCTTGAAACGTGCATCAATACTCGGTGAAGTCTTCAAATCAACGAGCTCCACATTATATAGGATACTTAGCTGTTGGGCCGCCTGTGAAAGTTCTTGCATCGCAGGCTCTCCATGACCCTGCAGTAAGGCAATTGAAGGTTTATCTAACGCAGTTAATTTTTTGATGCTGGTGGTCAGGGGATACTCCATTGCTCCTCCTGGTTGAATAACCGGAATCACTTCTTGTGCCTCTCCCACTTTTACAATAGCACCTAGAAATGCACGCTGTTGCTTGGCTTGATCCTTTTCACGCATCATAATGGTCAAAGGTTGGATGCCATTTTGCTGCGCTTCCTGCTCAATAACAGGGTCCCCATTTGGATTTACGAATTCATAATCCACAAACCCCTTCGAAATACTGGCATACTCCACCAACATATCTTGAAAGTCCCGCCTGGTCTTGGCAATATTTGCAGGCAAATCTTCAGAGAAATAGGCCTTGACTGTAACTGGATCCTCAAGATTCCTTAAGATATCCTTAGTGGCATTGCTCAAAGTGTATTGCTTACCTTCGGTCAGATCTACACGAAAAAACAACTGCTTTGATAGCACATTTAGTAGTAGTACAATACCCGCGACCAATAGTACCGAAACCGTATTTTTCATATTTATTTCTTTTTAGAGATCATATACTCAGACATAAATATTCCGAATAACGTAATGGAAATAAAATAGATCAGGTCTTTTGAATCTAAAACACCCCGACTGATCGATTCAAAATGATTGGTCAGACTTAGTGTATCAAAAACCTCACTAAGCCAGCCAGAAGTGCTTCCTGCCAAAATGCCAAAAAGAAAATGGAAAAATATTCCAATCAACAATGCCAGAAGAAAAGATACGATTTGGTTGCTCGATAGGCTACTTGCAAAAATACCGATACTAATGTAAACCGCACTCATCAACAACAATCCCAAATAGCCACTGATCGTAGCACCATGGTCGATGTCTCCGATACTGGCAACGGTAATGTAATAGGGCAATGTGAACGCTAGCGCAATAACAACTAGCAAAAAACAAGCAAGCCATTTACCCAATACCAGCTGCCGATAATTGATCGATTTTGTGAGCAACATCTCAATCGTTCCAGTTTTTCTTTCTTCAGCAATCTGCCGCATTGTAATGGCAGGGATGAAAAAAAATAAAGTCCAAAATGCTACGCCAAAAAACACTTGTAGACTAGCTTCTTTGACATAAAAAATATCGCTGCCGAATAACCAGGTAAAGAAACCACTAAATCCTAGAAATGCGATCAGCATAATATAGGCCACTAAGGAGTCAAAAAACGACCCAAGCTCCCTCTTAGCAATTATCCAAACTGAGTTCATTCTTCCAATATTTAATTCATCGTGAGTTCTCTAAAGATATCTTCCAACTTGGTTTCAAATGGGATCATCTCCATTAATACCCAACCTTCGGAAACACACATCTGAAAAATGTGCTGATTGCTTACCGACTCGGGGCGACTTTGTATTTCAAAACGACCTGTATCGAGATTGATAATATCAACCGTATTTATTGAAGGCAGAGACTGGAGTTTTTCGTAAACGGCCTGAGGGGATGGGGCCTCAACCTTCACCTGTAGCACCTGCTGCCCCTGTGCCTGCTTGCGCAGAGTGTCTGCAGTACCATCAGCCACAATTTTGCCGTTATTGATGATCAATATGCGATCACAGGTTGCCTCTACTTCTGGCAAAATATGTGTACTTAGAATAACTGTCTTTTCTTTTCCCATTTGACGGATCAGATCTCTAATCTCGACTATTTGATTGGGATCTAGACCAGTAGTGGGTTCATCAAGAATTAAAATTTCTGGATCATGTATCATCGCTTGTGCCAAGCCCACTCGCTGACGGTACCCCTTAGAGAGTTCTCCGATCTTTTTATGCTTCTCTACATCAAGCCCGCAAAGCTGCACCATCTTCTTGATGCGACTGTCGACCAGATGATTGGGTACTTTTTGCAATTTCGCACAAAAAGCCAGATAATTTACGACAGGCATATCGTGATACAAAGGATTGTGTTCTGGAAGGTAGCCTATGTTCTCCTTCATGTCACGCTTTTGAATCGACTGGCCATCAATGATGATGTCTCCCTCTTCAATATCGAGGTAGCCAGTGATCATCTTCATGGTGGTCGTCTTACCAGCACCATTGGGTCCAAGAAATCCAAGTATCTCTCCTGTCTTAACTTGAAAAGAAATATCATCTACAGCTTTTTGAAAACCATAGCTTTTCGTCAGTTGATTGATCGATATATCCATAGTTACGTTAAGTTATACCGACAGCTGAGACAAAGTCGGTGATCTATTACTTTTTTGACGAACGCAAATTTAACCATTGTTCTTTATCTTGCAAAACATGGTCGACATTGATCTATTATCTTTTGGCAATGCCCTTAAGTACAAAAAAATTGCAGGTAATTCCCATTTGTGGGATCCAATCAGAAAAAGATTTGTGCTCAATGCCCCAGAAGAGCTGGTGCGACAACTAATGATCAGATATCTGATCGATGCATTGCATTACCCTCAAAAGTTGATTCAAGTAGAAAAGCAATTGGTCATCAATGATTTGATTCGAAGGTTTGACATCTTAGTGTATGATCGCAACATGCAGCCGTTTCTACTGGTGGAATGCAAAGCCCCTAAAATCGAAATTGGTCAAGCTGCTTTTGATCAAATTGCTCGATACAATATAGGACTTAAGGTTCCGTACATGCTAGTGACTAACGGTAGAATCCACTATTGTTGTAGCATCAACCATGAGGACAAATCTTACGCTTTTCTCGAAGAGATACCGAATAGTGAAGTGGTTGGCTAATAAGAATCTACCGCATGGGATCGCATCAGCTATGCCCAATTACGAATTGTGCCGTTGATGGACTGCGCTCCTCAAGCAAAACATTGTTTTCTGCCCAGACAGCCCGTAAGTCTTGCTCCTCATAATGCCTCAGGGTCAGTAGATCTACATCGATCTGCTCACCCACATCAAAGGAATTGGACAATGCTTGTCTAAGCGACAGTACACGCTCCGCATCGGTTTGCACAACCATGGTAAATGATACCGCCAGGTTTTTCATTAAGGCCAGCTTAATTTGATGCTGTACCAAAAGAGAAAAAATTTCCTTTAAGTGATCTTCCACAACGAACGAATAGTCTCTAGTGGTAATTTTGATTGCTACCAAATTACTTCTCAGGACCTTAATTCGCGGATAAGTGAGATCTTCAAAATTGGCCACTTCAGTACCTCGGGAAGCCCAATCCTGAAAAGATCGAACCCGCAGGATAATTCCTTTGGTATGGAGTGGTTTGATCGTTTTTGGATGAATGACTTTTGCACCATAATAGGTCATCTCTAAGGCTTCCTGATAGGATATCTGCGGAATCAAAGTAGCGTCCTCGAAAAGTGCAGGATCACAAGTCATAATTCCTGGTACATCCTTCCATACGGTCAATATCGATGCATCGAGACCATAGGCAAATAGGGCTGCTGAGTAGTCAGAACCCTCTCGTCCTAGGGTAATGCTATTATTTTCCGAAGTACCTCCGATAAAGCCTTGCGTTACAATAAGACTTGTTTGCATGCGTGGCATTAGGTCCTGGGCACAGATCTCCGATGTTTTGTCTAGATCCACCTGACCTTCCCGATATCGATCATCGCATTTGACCACATCGCGGGCATCTATCCAGGTGGTTACTGCTCCCTTCCGGCTCAAGTAATGATGCACTATTAATGAAGAAAGTAACTCCCCGATGGCCACAATCTGATCATAGATATAGTCATAATCATCTTGTGGTTCATCTTCCAGGAGCCACTCAGCCTCTATGCAAACATCATTCACCTGATCAAGGAGGACTCGATCAGAGATATCAAGTTCCTCTATGATGTTTAGGTGCCATAGCTTAATGGTTGTCAGCTCCTGGGCAGCTTGGTCATTCTGACTTGTGTACGAATTGACCACTTGCTCCAAGGCATTGGTGATTTTTCCCATGGCAGAAACAACGATGAGGACTTCTTTCTTGGGAAAACCCATGACTATTTTCGCCAAATTCTGCACGGCTGCAGCATCCTTGATCGATGCACCACCAAATTTATGTACCTGCATATAAATGTAAAATCTGCCGGCAAATATAATGATGCACAGGTTACCATATGCTGCTGTGAATCTATAGTGTCAAATGGAGCAAAATCACCAGCTGTCGATTTAGCATAGGCAAAACATGGGTACAAAAGGTGAACCCGAGCAGGTCGCCTTCAGAAGTTAAGGAGGGCATGCTCATCGAATCACACCAGTTCTTTGTCGAATACATACTTCCTTCACAGATCGTTGTAATATCTTTCTAATATCATTTTGATATCACTTACTGAAAATCATAGACCATGAATGAAAAAATCATCAAGCCCATTAATGGCTACCTGATGCTGATTGTACTCGTAATCATCTTGGGCATCGGCGCTTATGGCTTTCTGATCCTTGATTGGATCGTCCTGACCGGATTAGGGGTGGTAGTTGGATTCCTAATTGTGAAAGGTTTCTATATGATTTACCCTAATGGATCAATGGTCATGACCTTATTTGGATCTTATCAAGGTACGACTAAGGAGACCGGACTTTTTTGGACCAATCCACTATATGCGAGACAACGTATCAGTTTGAGGGCAAGAAATTTTGATAGTGACCGACTGAAAGTTAATGATAAGATAGGAAACCCTATCCTCATCAGCGTAATCCTGGTATGGAGGGTCAAACACACCTTCAAGGCTGCTTTTGAAGTAGATCTCTACGAAAGCTTTGTTAAGGTACAAACAGATGCTGCAGTACGAAAGTTAGCCAGTCAGCATTCTTATGATAATTTTGACGATGACCAGACCGAGTTGACCTTGCGGTCCGGTGTTCAAGATGTAAATGATTCACTTGAAGTCGAACTTGCGGAGAGGCTGGCTATTGCCGTATAGAAGTTATGGAAGCACGATTGGGATATTTGGCCTATGCACATGAAATAGCGAATGCTTTGCTCAAGAGACAACAGGCTGAAGCCAGTGTCGCAGCCCGATTTAAGATTGTGGAGGGTGCAGTAAGCATGGTTGAAGATGCCTTAGAAAAGCTGTCCCGCAAGCAAATCATTGAGTTGGATGAAGGTCAGAAAGCGACTATGGTCAGTAACTTAATGGTCATATGGTGTTCAGATAAAGAAGCAACACCCGTATTGAATACAGGAACACTACACCAATAAGTTTGGTATATGGCTAAAAAAAAGTTTGTTCTGCGTATTGATGAATCGACGATGAAATCTGTGGAGAAGTGGGCTGCAGATGAATTCAGAAGCATCAACGGCCAACTAGAATGGATCATCACACAAGGCCTAAAACAGGCCCGACGACATAAAAGTGACGACAAAGACACCCATGCAGAAACAAATCCGGCAGGGACGCATAAGAATCAGACCCAAATTCGAAAGCACCAGTGAGTTTTACATTTAGGCCTTTTCCAGGGTAAAACCAAAGGTCGAACCCAATCCGGGAGAACTGCGTACATTGATGGTCTGGTTATGTGCTTCGATGATATGTTTGACAATGGCTAAGCCCAAGCCAGATCCTCCTGCCTCCCTCGATCGGCCTTTGTCGATTCGATAAAATCGATCAAACACATGTTTGAGGTGTTCTTCTTCGATGCCTCTTCCATTGTCCGCCACTTCCACTAGAATGTTCTTATCCATATCATAAAAGGCAACCTTAGTAGTACCATTCGGTGACCCGTAGTTTATTGAATTCACCACCAAATTGTCCAGCACTTGACGTACATATTCCCGATCTGCGTTCACCATATAGGATTGATTTGCACCTTCCTTAAAAACAAGACTGATGCCACGCTTGCTGGCTTTCAATTCGTGCATTTCAAAAACTTCGGCGGCCAGTTCTTTGATCTCAAAAGCATCCAGTTCCAGGACTAGTTGGCCTGACTCGAGCTTAGAGATGGTTTCCAGGTCATCCACGATGGTAATGAGTCGATCCACATTCTTGGCAGTTCGATTTAAATACTTTTCGTTGATCGTATGATCATGGAGTCCGCCATCAATCAAGGTATGTACATATCCCTGTATATTAAAAATGGGTGTTTTCAACTCATGCGATACATTGCCGAGATACTCTCGACGATAATTTTCCAAGCTTTTAAGCTGATCTATCTCATATTGCTGGGTTTGTGCCCACTCCGCTACGTCTTCCTCCACTTCATCCATAATCTGGTCATCACTCTCTACATTACGCTGTTTCTGGGTTGGATCTAGCTTGAGTCGATGGATGGTTTTATAAATCAATTTTATTCTTCTAAAAATATATTTCTTTAGAAAAAATAGATTTACAAAATAGGTAGCTATTAAGACGACTACCATTGAGGTAATGATCTCAAGAGCCGGAGGTACATATCCAAAAATTGTGAGCAGCAGTAGGCACAAAAGGTAAATGGTCGTAATGACAATTGAAGAATAGATAGCAATCTGCCTGGGCGTGAGATTTTTAAACATACTATTTGCCTCTTAGAGCATTGAGCTTAGCCCTCCATTTTATAACCCACTCCCTTTAGGGTTTTGATGTATTGAGTACCGATTTTCTCGCGGATCCGTCTTACGTGCACATCAATGGTCCGTTCCCCCACAATAATCTCGGCTCCCCAAACCTTTCGAAAAATCTCTTCGCGGGAAAACACTTTGCCAGGGGACATCATCATTAGTTCCAGGATCTTAAATTCCTTCTTGGCAAATTCTATGTTTTTTCCATTTTTTTCCACTTTATATTTCTCTCGATTTAGTTTAAGATCTCCCAGCTCTAATATGTGGTCATCTTTCTGAGCATTCCTCCCACTGCGGCGTACCAGGGCATTTATCCTACTTTTTAGTACACTGGGCTTGATCGGTTTCACAATAAAGTCATCGCCTCCATAGTCCAACGCAGCCACCTGTGTATAGTCCTCTCCCCTTGCAGTCAAGAAAGCGATGATCGTTTCGTCAAAGGATCTATCTGCGCGCAACTGGCGGCACACTTCAATCCCATCTATATCGGGCATCATGACATCCAGCAATATGACATCTGGGCGATCGCTCTTGGCCTTGGTGATGCCTTCGGTGCCATTCGTCGCCGTCAATACCTCATACCCATCCCGCTCCAAATTGTAAGAGATAAAATCAAGTACATCTGATTCGTCATCGATCACCAGAACTTTTGTATCCATGCTGCGATTCATTATTCCGTTAAATTAGCTGATGCCCTACTAATTTTGTCTTCTAGAGACCCAGCCCTTTGTAGCACCTTGGCATATATAGAATCCAGTTTTTCTGGATGTCGACTTAGCCATTCCATGTTTGTATTATAAACGTCCAAGGTAATGCCATGCTTGGACAATAACTGTTGGGTATACACTTCGCTCATACTGTCACGAATATCCCCAAAAGTCTGTCTGAAAGCCGATTGAAGGATAAAAGCATCCGTCATCACTACCACCAAAGTGGAGTCTGGCAGAATTTCTATTGGTTGCTGCTCACCGGCTTTCGCACAACTGAGATATACAAACCACAAAGAAAGAAACCAGATACCTACTGACCTTCTCACAGACCCATTAGTTTAGGATAATAAAAATCAACCAATTTGGTATTGCCAGGCTGAAAACTACTCCATCCAGCCGCCTCACTGACCACTTTAAACACGCCTGTAGTGGGAACATTTACGATGGTTTCATCTCCTAGTAAATTCGCCAATTGGGTGGTGCCGGGATTGTGACTGAAGATGGCAATATTTTGATATTCATCTGGTGTCTCCTGGATCACCTCAATCATCTCTTCTGGAGAAGCAAGATAAAGTCGCTTATCCTCCCATAGATACTCCTTTGATAAACCAAATGCCTTGCGAAAATACTTGGCTGTGCGAAAAGCCCTTTTGGCAGGACTACTAATCAGCAAATCTATATACTGTTCCTTTTGCTGTGCTATTGACGCCATGTATGGAGCATCTCTCTTCCCTCTACCATTCAGAGGCCTCCTATGATCAGCCAATGTCAAATCGGACCAACTTGACTTTGCATGCCTCACTACCAGTACTGTCTTCATAACTAGGTAAAACTACGAAAAATAAGACATGAGCCTGATGATAAAACCCGATCAAAAAGTGCTCCATTCAGCCGCTATTGGTGGTCTAGCAACTGCGCTATTGATCTTGGTTTCACTATATTTGAGGGTTTGGCAAGTATTAAGACAATGCGGCAGCAATCATTTCCCATCGATAACTATTTCATGTACCTGGCAGAACGGTACTTGGACAAAGCAAGTGATTTGTTGCGGGAGGGCAGTATTGTGCTACATTCTGTCAAGAAAGGATATCACCTGTTTGAAGTCAACCAAGATCATACTTATGAAGTAGAGGTGTTGGTCGGGCGAAAAAAAGTAAGGTCTTTCTCCTGTGAATGCAAACACTACCTCGATCACCAAATGTGTGCACATATTGCTGCAGGTATTAAGATGATCGTAGAGCAGCGTGCAAAGCGGCAGCACCAGAAAAAGAAGGATGCAAATGCAAAATCTGCCAGTACGCTTCATGTCAATAAGTTAGTATCCAAACTTGAGATCCAAGACCTCCGTGCATTCGTTCAGAAATACGCCGCCCAGGATACCGCCTTTTCTTTGAAGCTCAAGGCACAATTTGCGCATTTGGTAGAGCTCAAAAACAATGACATTAAGTACTTTGAAATCCTTAGACGTCATGAAAAGCACATCATTAAGACGAAAATAAATCGACTCAAATTTCGCAAGATCAGCAACTTCGTCGCAGACCTTCTTGACCTCTCCGCAGATCTTTCCGTGCATAAAAATTACCAAGAAGCCTATGGTATCATCTATGGTTGTTTGTCCTACCTTATTTCCCGCAACATTCTTTTCAGTCCTTTTGAACCAATTGAGGTTAATTTAGTGACTCACGAGAGATTACAGGATTTGCTGCGAGCTGACATCGCTCCTGATCTGCTGAAAAAAGTCTTTAGACAGGCACGTCAGCTATATATGGAAAATGACTACAAAGTGGTAGACAGTCAGCTTAATTTATACTACATCTTGTTTCAGGCGTATGGACCTTCCCAACAACAAACCATCTTAGAGGATGTGAAGAAATTACACTCTACGCAGGTCGACCTGGACAGAATGTTGACACAGACACTATTAAGGCTATATGTAGAGGATGGAGACCTGCCATCGCTTCGAGAGTTGATCCTGGATGAAGATCACGAAAGGGGGCTCTTGGAAGAGATCTTCAACATCTTGCTCACTCCACATCTGAGCAAGCGTGACGGTCAAGATCCACATCTCAAAAAAGTTGGTAAGAAATGGTCTTTCGAGATCCTTGTCGAGCTGTACGAACGTTCATCTAGCCGGCTGCAGCGCAACGCAATGCTGCATATCCTTCAGCAAGCAGGAGCTCCACAAGAGCTGCTGCAGCGCTTGTATCTAGATTGTTTCTTGAAAGACACTGATCAGCAGGTATTGGTGAAATTAAAACAGATGGACAAATGGAAGCGCAGCAGAAAGGTGATTATTGATCATTTGCAAACGCATTCCCACAATCGAATGCTAGCAAACTTGTACCGTAACGAACATATGACCGAGGAGCTTATCGATATGTTGGAATCATCTAATGATATGCCCCTATTACTAGAGCACGTACAATACCTTCATAATTCTAATCAGGATTGGACGCAAAAACGTCTGCTTCAACTCATGACTCAACATCTAGACAAGCATCTTGGATACCAAAGTGTTTCTTATGTAGGAAAAATCATTCGTACCCTCGAGAAGAATCATTTGAGAAGACTGTCGAACAAGATCAAAGATACACTAATTGAAATATACCCAGAACGATCCTTCTTCACCAAGGCGCTGAAGCAGGTATAATATGAAAATCGAAGTATGGTGGATCGGCAAAACCACGGCCAAAGCTTTTTTACCCATTGTTGCAGATTATGAAAAACGGTTGGGTAGATTTCACTCAATCACTATTCGAGAATTTCCTTCTGCCAAAGATAAAAACCCAAATCAACAAAAAATAAAGGAGGGGAATCAGTTGTTGAAGCACATCGACAAAAGTGATCACATCGTACTCCTTGATGAGCGAGGAAGTATGCATTCTTCCCAAGAATTTGCCAATTACATTAATAAAAAAGCAATTTCAATCTCACATAAACTCATATTTATTGTTGGCGGACCATATGGTTTTTCCCAAAAACTATACACCAGAGCAAATGAACTACATGCACTATCTTTGATGACCTTCACCCACGAAATGGTACGCCTGTTTTTCCTAGAGCAGTTGTATCGAGCATTTACTATTATTCATCACCACCCTTACCATAATTCTTAATCCATGAGCGCTACAGTCGTTATTATCATAATTACCTGTCTAGTTTCCTACAATGCTTTTAATAATTCAGAATTTTTTTACAAACTCGCCCATTGGCCAATGCGTGAACATGGAGCAAGAGAACATTATCGTTTGGTTACTTCTGGGTTCGTCCATGGTGGATGGATTCATCTCCTAATAAACATGTTTGTCTTTTACAGTTTTGGAGAATTAATTGAATATCACTTTGCCCAATTCTTCGGACCCGTACGTGGTCTCGTCTATTATGTTTTGGTCTATTTGCTCACCATCGCATGCGCTTCTCTACCCTCCTATTTCAAGCGAAAGCAGGATAGTCAATACATTGCAGTGGGTGCTTCTGGTGGTGTTTCTGGTATTGTTTTCATATTCATCCTATTGTATCCGTGGCAGACACTCTTACTGTATGGCATTATTCCCATCCCCGCCATCATTGGTGGAATAGCCTATCTATGGTACTCCTCATATGCCAGCAAAAACAAACAAGACCGGATCGACCACGAAGCTCATTTCTATGGGGCAATTTTTGGTATCGTCTTCACCTTGCTACTTAAACCATCCCTTGCATTGTCTTTTGCCCAACGTCTGGTGGAAAATTTCCCACTATAGAATAACCACTACATCAGTGATTGTATCTTTGATGGAAACAATAAATGTATATTGGAAAACGAACACCACGGCAAGGGTAAGCAATACGGCATGGATGGACCATTGGGCGCTCAAAGTAGAAAAACGAAAATGGCACCATCCATCTGGCAGCACTCAAATCGGTAGAATCATGGATCGTCGATTTTTCCACAGGCTCCGATTTTGCATTATAACCCAAATGAATGATGCCGTAACACACCCGAACAGCAATGCTGATTTATGTAACCAATTATCAGTCAAAGGAAAATGAGGGCACTGGTAATATCAGGTGGTGGAGCTAAAGGAGCCTATGCTGGAGGCGTCGCAGAATACCTCATTAAAGAACAGGGACTGCAATATGATCTCTTTGGTGGGTCTTCCACAGGTGCTTTGCTAGCCCCCATGTTGGCTGCAGGAGAAATCGATCGAGCACGAGAAGTCTACACCAACGTAGGACAGCATGATATTTTCTCGAGTCATCCCTTCATCATCAAAAAGCAAAAGGGGATCTACAAAACACGAATCAATCACTTCGGTGTGATAAAAATGTTCATGCGTGGAAAAAAGACATTTGGAGAAACGCACGCCTTGCGGCAACTGATTAAACGAACCTTCACTGAAGAACACTACAATCGTGTCAAGGATACGCCACAAAGAGTGGTGGTTGCAGTATCTAATTTTTCCTGCAATGTGGTAGAACATAAATACCTAGCAGACTGTTCTTACGATGACTTCATCGATTGGATTTGGATTAGTGCCAATTTTATCCCATTCATGAGTCTAGTAGTCAAAGACGGACAAGAATATGCCGACGGAGGATTCGGAAATTTTATTCCCATTGTTGAAGCAATCGATGCCGGTGCAACAGAAATAGACGTAATTATTTTGACACCAAGGAGGAAAAAGATTAAAAAATTGCCCAGCGCAAATGCCTTTTCACTGCTCATGAATGCATTGGATTTTATGTTGTCTCAGATTGCCCGAGATGAAAAATACATCGGTTTACTAGAAAGCATGCATCACGATATTAAGATCCGCTACTTCCACACTCCTAGAGTTTTGACCGACAATAGCCTGATTTTCGATCCTGAACAAATGCGGCTTTGGTGGGAGGAAGGCAAAGCCTTTGCAAAAAAACAGGTAGAGGAGTCGATGCCCTCGACCTTCTAGTTTTTTATATAAAACCAAAACGCTACATATGCATCGGTTTTTTCGAATATTATTTTGCGGTAGCCTAATTTGCATCACCCTATTTTCTTGTGATGAAGATTTCACTACCTTGACAGAAGAAGGTGATGGAACATCTGATCTGGGATGCACTCCCAACCCAGATCCTGAATACATCTTACCTTTTACCCCAGGTTCATCCTTTACTTTGTTGCAGGGAAATTGTAGCTCCTTCAACCATTTGAATGATCTGCGATACGCGTACGATTTCGCCATGCCCATTGGAACTCCTGTTATTGCCGCCCGTAATGGCATCGTCAATTTTATTGAAGAGGGCTTTACCGACAATGACCATCAGATCGACCATGTAAATGTCGTCACCATTGATCACATCGACGGCACCTTCGCGCGCTATCAGCACCTTACTCATAATGGGGTATTGGTGGATTTAGGCAGCGTAGTATCTACAGGAGATACGATTGCACTCAGTGGATTCACCGGCTTTGCAGAGGAGCCGATTTTACACTTTGACGTCTCCAAATGCATTGGAGATTGCAGTTCCTCAGAGACCCAATCCATCTCTTTTGAGAACGCTAATCCAGCTGTCGTGGACCAAGAGGAAGTGCGCTACTTGGCCGAGCCCTTCAATTAAATGGCCCAAAAACAGATATTAAAAATGCAAAGCTCCACTGACCTATAGTTTGAGATCATCATCATAATGATCCTGGAGATCCCTTAATTCCACCATCAAGGCTTCCCTTTTTTCACGATAGGTGGGATCTTCTGCCACATTGTTCAACTCATGAGGATCCGCAGCCAAATCAAATAGTTCGATCTTCTCCGCACGTGGATATACAATCAATTTATGTTGGTCCTTGCGTATCATCCGTTGCCAGTTGACGTAAGCGCCATAAATGGCGTCATAGTGGCTTTCTTGTCGTTTTCCCGTTGCCAATGGCAGTAGGCTATTGAATTCCACGTAGGTAGGTTTTTCGATACCGGCGACATCCAAGGCAGTGGCCATTATATCTTGCAAGTAGACATCCGCCTCCGATGTCTTACCAGCAGGAACATCAGGACCTGCCATCATTAATGGTACTCTAATGCTGTGTTCATACATATTCTGTTTGCCTAATAATCCATGATGACCAACGGCCAGGCCATGATCGGCAGTAAAGAAGACATAAGTATTGTCACTTTTGCCACTGGCCTCGATCTGATCAAGAATTCTGCCGATCTGGTCATCAAGATGTGTAATTATAGCGTAGTATTCCTGAATATGTTTTTTGGTGGCAAATTCTGTGCGCGGAAAAGGAGCCAAAGCCTCATCTCTTAGGCCTGGGCCACAACCCATACTATCTGCGAATGGGTGCAATGATTGCCAATTGGCTGGAATGGGCATGTCTTCCACAGGGTACATATCTAAATACGACTGTGGTGCCTGTCGTGGATCGTGCGGTGCATTAAAAGCTACATACATCATGAAGGGATGCTCGCTTTTCTTTGCATCTTTCAAAAACAGGAGGGCATCATCAGCAACTACTTCACTCCAGTGCCGCCCGCCCTTCCAAAATCCACCGAAGGAGGTATCCGTGGGAGACCAAGAATCATCGTTCTCATCCATCGGCCTATGATATCCCACAGGCATGATTTCCTGTAATGAAGTATACTTACCTTCTTCCAATTCCTTCAGCTTTTGGTTGACTTTCCCTCCTGGCCATGCATCGGGAGGCATTCCGGGCCGAATGTGTCGAGTGGTACCGAACACCTTTTCAGCTGGAGCGGCCACGTGCCACTTGCCTGTCATATAGGTGTCATACCCCTGCCCACTCATCAGTTGCCCCCAAGTCTTATCCATTTCAGCACCTCGTCGCCAATATTCCTTGAAAGCATTTGCCCGCCATAAGCTGCGTCCAGATATCATCATAGACCGGGATGCTACGCAAATGGCTCCATTCCATCCACCCATATTAAAAGCATTGGAAAAAGTTACACCCTGGCTGGCAATTCGGTCTATATTGGGGGTACGAACGGTGCCGTTACCCAGACTCTGCACGGCATTGAAAGTGAGGTCATCAGCAAATATCAAAACGACATTGGGCTGCTCCGTATCTCCACCCCCAGAATCGCTTGTGCCGCAAGAAAATAGTACACAAGTAGAAAAGAACAACCATAGATACTTCATCATCACTCAGTTTATTCTAGCAAGATCTAAAAATCCATTCACAATTTGATCCGGCGCGAAAAAATAGTTTAACCAGATCATATCCTAGTCACCTGTGAATTTCTGTTTGGCATCCTTTATTATCTTTAATACAGCGGCATCTGCTATATGATCAGACTTCTGAAGAGCTTTAGACTGAATTGGACCACTAAAAATATATCACTTTGAAAAACTTCACAATACGGAATCGATGGTTCTACTTAGGATGGATTCTAAGTGTGCCTATGATACTACTGGCACAAACCGATCTATCATCTTTGAAAAAATCACTGACGTTTGCAGCAACCTTT
The DNA here is from genome assembly GCA_013001595.1 of Saprospiraceae bacterium. Lineage (GTDB taxonomy): Bacteria > Bacteroidota > Bacteroidia > Chitinophagales > Saprospiraceae > JABDMH01. The sequence continues at coordinate 23,378 of JABDMH010000137.1, forward strand.
GACCATAATGTGATGGCAAATTTCTCCCAAGGGGAAGATGCGCTGTTCATGGCTCCAGCGTATGGGGAACTGAGAGACCCTGCCATCAATCAACTACCCACGCATATTTCTCGTGTAGATGGCGGAAAAGTCGGCCAAGCCCTGGCATTCTCAGCCAAGGAAAAATCGGTTATCTTCTACCGGGCGGAACATAATGTAGCGTATTCAAAGGGTGATTGGAGTGGAACCGTTTCTCTATGGATGCGTGTAAATCCCGAAGAAGATTTGGCACCAGGATACACAGATCCTATACAAATCACTGACTCAGGCTACGACGATGCCGCGCTCTGGGTTGATTTTTCAGATGTGAACCCGCGCGATTTTAGAATGGGAGTTTTTGGAGATGTAGAGAGTTGGAACCCACAGAAAAAAAATCCCGATGCAAACCCTGACTTCCAGAAACGCCTCATAAAAGCTGCAGGGCGCCCGTTTAGTAGCAGCGAATGGACCCATGTCTTGATGACTTTTGATCACCTCAATTCGGGAAAGGGCTTAGCCAGATTCTATATTAACGGCAAATTGCAGGGCGACAGATCAATCGAGGAGCCCTTCACTTGGGATGAATCAGAGGCAAAAATATTTATTGGACTTAATTATATAGGTCAATTGGATGAAGTGAGTATTTTTAATCGAGCTCTACAAGACAGTGAAATCCAAAAACTTTATGGGCTTGAGGGTGGTATTGAAGAACTGATTGACGAATAGTGCCTGCCAGAATTGGAGGCATGACAGACTTGCCTGGCATTAAGCTTTAGAGAAAAAATCTAGCCCACGCGACACGAATCCCTAATCGAGCAAATAAAGGGTAACCTGCACTTACAATGTTTCTCTGTCTTCGTTGCCTAATTTCCAGATATAAATTGTAGTGACACAAAATGATCCCCGTACAAATTATTCCCATTGTACCTGCGATTACATCTAAACCCGGCCACCTCAGGCAGAAACGATTCGAAATCCTCTATGGGCTTGGTCACAAATTCTGTCTTTTGGTCTGCGATTGAAGTCGCGATGACTGCCACTGAGCTTATCCTAAAGTAGATGGATCGAACCGGCAAGCTCATCGCTCTCTCATCCACTTCACTGATCCTCAAATAGGAGCAATGTTATTATTTTCTTTCATACGGCTAAAACACACCGAAAAATATTTCTCCGAAAATTCGATGCAAAAAACAGTGCCTCATTAATTGAGAAAGCGCTGGAGAAAGGATTCATCTAAGGATCGGACGGGAGCTAGTTCTAGCAATATCAGCATCCCCCAAAAGGGGTATTGCCCTTTTTCACCCTTCCGGGTCTGGATAAGAATGTGATTTCCTTGCAACTTTGACATCAAACACTACTACGAAGAAATGCACTCAAAATCCTGGGTAAGGCTCATTGTTCTAGATTCTTTGATCATGAGCATACATTCACATTGGCCTATCATTTTAAAAAATTGACGGTCGCAAAAAATAAAATCAAATGTCAAATTCAAATTTTGTATTACTATTTTTCTTCCTGATATCAGTTGTTCTTCTAGAAGCCCAAATCGACCCCCTGGCTGAGATCCAAGGTCGCTTGTCCATTTATCTAGATTTTGACACGACTTCAATGCATATAGGCAAAAATGCTGGAGCTAACCAATCCGGTGGCCAAAAGATGAATACGTTCGTGGGAACCAATGCTGGTCTCAATAACGATGGCGGATTTTTTAACAGTTTCTATGGTTCGAACGCAGGGCGCGATATGCGGACGCAAGTTGTTGGAATGTTTGATGCCTCCGTAAATAGTTTTTTTGGTACCGGTGCAGGGCAATCTACGCAATATGGCAGTGCCAATTGTTTTTTCGGTGCGTTGGCGGGCAACGAGAATATTGGTCGCCCGCTTTTGAATATTCCCGATGGAGACGGAAACAGTTTTTTTGGCTATGAAAGTGGCCGAAAGAATGAACGGGGAAGCCACAATAGTTTTTTCGGCTATCGATCGGGTTCGATTAATACGGGGCGCACCGTACATCCGGTTTCCGGAGATACCTCCATTGTCGGTTCAGAAAATGCCTTCTTTGGTAGCCAAGCTGGTAGATTTAATACCACAGGTGAAAGGAACGTCTTTCTTGGAGCTAGTGCTGGCTATCATAATATTGGTGGTGAGATAGAGTTTGATGGCGAATTGTATCTCTATAACGGAAAGGGTGATAAAAACTGTTTTCTGGGCCATTCAGCAGGCTATGAAAATGAATATGGATCCAACAACAGCGCTTTAGGTTTTGAATCATTGCGAGACAATCTGGAGGGTAATGCCAATGTGGCCCTTGGTTATCGTGCTGGAGTGCAGGTAGAAGGTAATCGCAACGTATTCATTGGAAACGAAGCTGGCCCAAATAACAACAATTCTGCCAAAGACACCTTTAGTAACCGACTTTACATCCATTCAAATTTCACATCTGATCCACTTATCTATGGTGAATTTGATAATCGACTTTTAGGCATCAACACCGGCAACCCTGAAATGACACTACATATTGGCGGTCAAGGAAATGAATCCAGGTTGCTTTTCAACAATGCGGGGGATATTTTCTTTAAGAATTCTAATGGGGACAATAAGGCCATTCTGACCTTGCATTCGGATGATGATACTTACCTGGACGCCTTCGATGATCTAAAGTTTAGATCAGGACACAATCTTAGTCAAGCTAACCCAGACATGATACTGCAGGGTGACGGCGATGTTGGCATCGGGGTTAGTGATCCAATCTACAAACTGCACGTAGATGGTTCTGTGAGAGGTACGGATATCATCTGCACCAGCACTAGTCTCTGCTCCGACATTAGATTTAAGAAGAACTTTTCTGCCATTAGCGACCCGATGAATATCATTTCTCAATTAAATGGATATTACCATCAATGGCGCACCGACGAATTTCCGAAATGGCAATTTTCTGAAGGGAGAGAAATTGGTTTTAAGGCCCAGGAAATTCAAAAAGTATTGCCAGAAGTGGTAGAAGAAATGTCAGATGGATATTTAGCTGTCGATTATTCGAAGGTGGTGCCTCTGCTGGTTGAGGCAATTAAGGACTTGCAAGCTCAAATTGAACAACAAAAACTAGACCACCAACAATTGCAGTCTGAATTGGCTCAAATCATATCCGACAAGTCCAGAGATAATTCTTCGTATGCGCCATAGACTCCAATATTTAAGATTTGCATCGATGAAAAATTTTCATTCCTTGATTAAATCATCTGGAATTTAAAATGACTGTGCACCAAAGCCAATTTGTATTTCGACATATGCATACACTTAGTCAACTGGCATTCCCTTTTTTCCTAATGCCACTCACCTCCACTGCTCAGTCTGATAAGCTTAGGGTAATCAAGGACCATACACAGGAACTTGAATACACCTCACCAGACTCTGCCATCATCCTTTGCCGTTACGTCAACGAGTAAGCTGAAGAGATAGGCAACGGGGATGTGCAAAGAGGGCCACCTCTTATCAGGGTTTGGTCCATAAGTAAATGAGCAAATTTAATTCGCGCGAGATCTTCGTTCTTAAAAAGTCTTTTGGGACTCAATGCTTCAAGGTTCCCTTTTGAATAGGACCAATAGAGAAGAAAAGCTCATCCATCTCATTTAGTTGCAGGCATATCCCCAAATAAGCTACTGGTTGGAAGGGCAGAAATTAATTGCATCGGTCTATTGAATGAAGTTAGTGTTATTGACCGAGCACTAAAAGACCGTGCAACCAAGAAGCTCTACGTACTTGAAGGTGGCATTGTTGAGCTGATTCAAGATTAGTGCTTTCTCTACAGACCTTCTTTAATGGCGATTCAAGCACGCACCTGTTGAGGTTATCGGCTAATTCCCACTCCTGATATTACAACTGGAAATCCATAATGACGAAAACCTTCGGCCGCGGTCTTCATCCATGGCCTTTCATGCGTCAAGGGCTTAGAGCAGATTCCCACTTTCGCGAAAGCTACGTTCCATTTTCCTTGGTGACTCTGAGGAGAAAGCATAGCTTTAGCATTACCAACTAAAACCTAAATCCTTGATTAGAAGAAGTGGTGCAGGAGGTCCTATGATGCGCAGTGAATTTTGGGGAGTATCATGGATGAGAACGATCTGCCTGATGTACGTTTTTCTTAGTGGTTTGTCCGTGTTGAGTGCCCAGGATTTGACGATCAAGAGAGCATCATCGTCTATTCAGATCGATGGAGTGATGGATGAAGAAGCATGGCAGGAGGCTGAAGTCGCCAATAATTTCAATCAATATTTTCCTTTCGACACCTCGCTTGCAGATTCTCAAACGGAAGTACGAATGACCTATGATGATCGATTCTTGTACGTCATTGCCATCATGCAAAATCAAGGCCCACGAGATTACGTAGTGCGTTCTCTGCGTAGGGATTTTAGGGGCCGAGGCTATGATAGCTTTTCAGTTGTACTGGACACCTACAAGGACCGTTCAAATGCCTTTGTCTTTGGCATTAATCCCTACGGTGTTCAACGTGAAGGCTTTATTACCAATGGTGGTATCCAGACTAGGACACAGGGTTCGAGCAGTGAGAATAATGCGTTTACCTTGACATGGGATAACAAATGGCGTTCTCACACCCGTATGCTTGATTCATGCTGGATTGCCGAATTTGCCATTCCATTTAATTCTATACGCTTTAGGGATGATGTTGACAGTTGGTATGTGAACTTCTATCGTGTTGATAGCGAACAGGCTGAGCGGTCGACCTGGTCACACATCCCGCGAAATTTTAGTCTGATCAACATCGGCTTCAACAAGGAAGTGCAATGGGATCAACCGCCACAAAATAAAGGCAAAAATATTTCACTTATACCCTATGCCGGATTTAGAACCAGCAAGAACTTCGAAGAAGGCCTTCCAGCAGAACGTGCCTTTACTGCAGGAGGTGACGCTAAGATTGCATTATCCACAGCCTTGAATCTGGATCTCACCATCAATCCAGATTTTTCTCAGGTCGAAGCCGATGAACAAGTGACCAATTTAGATCGATTTGAAATACTTTTTCCCGAGCAACGACAATTCTTTTTAGAGAATGCCGACCTTTTCAGCAACTTTGGATCTGATGGAGCCCGTCCATTCTTCTCTCGTAGAATTGGGATCGTTGTGGATACCGCCACGGGTACCAATGTCACCAACCCATTGTACGTAGGTGCAAGAATGACTGGCAACCTCAGTAGCAAATGGCGATTGGGATTGATGACCATCCAAGCTGCTCCTGAAAAGGACATCGGAATCCCTTCGATCAATTATTCGGTAGCATCCATTCAACATCGCATCGGTCAGCGATCCAATATTGCAGGTATACTAATTAACAAACAAGCCTTTGTGGATAGCCTGAATGGCAGCTTCAGCTGGAATCCAACAGATTGGAATCGGACCTTAGGAGTCGACCTTAACCTTGCCACTCCAGACAATCGTTGGAACGGCAAGGGCTACTTTCATACATCGCTTGACCCTTCCAAACTAGATTCTACCTATTCAGCCGGTTTCGAAATAAATCATGAAACATTCGACTGGGAAATTCGCACTGATATCAGAACCATCGGAGCGAACTTCAATCCGGATGTTGGTTTTGTCAGACGGACAAATTTTGCACAATGGCGTGCCACTGGCTATCGAAATTTCTATCCATCCAACAAATCAATACAATCTCATGGCCCAGGCCTGGATTTTGACATCCTTAGGCACAACCAATTTGGCATCACAGACTGGGATGCGAACCTATTATATAGAATCGATTTCAAAAACAACTCCCGGTTCAATCTACGTTTGAGAAGGCAATATACTTTTCTCACAGATCCATTTGATCCGAGTGGTTCCGACGGATTAGCACTTCCAGCGCAGTCCGACTACACCTATAATTTCATGATTGCCGACTATCGATCTGATCAACGTAAGTCCTTTTTCTACGAGTTGAGCACTACCAATGGTGAATATTTTAACGGTCATCTCCTTAATCTGGAAGGCACGCTTTCTTATCGTTTTGGAATCAAGGGTACTGCTGCGATGAATGTTGCATTCAATCGCATTCGTTTGCCGGGAGAATACACAGATGCCGATCTAGTTTTGATTGGTCCTCGGATAGATCTGACTTTCACTCGCGCACTATTTTGGACGACCTTTGTCCAGTACAATGAGCAAATCAATAATGTAAATATTAATACCAGGTTGCAATGGAGATTCAAACCCGCTTCCGACCTTTTTATCGTGTACACAGATAGCTATCTAGCGGCTGAAGAAGACAGGATAGTGGATTTTGCCCGACCAAAATCTCGAGCGCTAGTAGTCAAGATGAATTATTGGATAAATCTATGACTAAAGGCTATAATTTTCGTGTCAGGTGACTTCAGCTCAAGGCTTCCGCAAGTACCTCCTTTACCCTATAAGCTACCGCTCGTTCTTGCCCAGGTTCCATCATCCAGGTGGTGATTTGCATATCAGTATCATGTGGCCAAATCTCAATAGCGGGGTGTCCCATTCTCAGCTTCTTCCTGACCTCTGCATAGGTTGCGTGTCCACCTTCCTGATCCCATGTAACCAGCAGTGTAGGCACTTCATTAGCAATTTCCGGTAGGTAGACTTCTGAGGTGATGCCATCTACGGAATCGACTGCTTCTTTAATGAGCGCTATCTGCGCCTCCCACATCTTCCACTCCTCTCCATGATCCTTAGCCAAATATATCTCAAGCGCAATCAGCATTCCAATAATCTCCTCTTTATTCACCTTCATGCCCCGACCTATATTGACGCTGGGTGGAGCATTGAGCCGTGCTGCATCCGTATATTTCTTCTTACCCAGAAGCAGGCCAGCGCTTTGGGGTCCACGTAATCCTTTTCCTCCAGAAAATGCAACCAAATCAAACCCCATACGCGTAAACCTAAATAAGTTATCAAGTGGCGGTATGTCCGAAGCACAATCGTTAAAAGTGGGAATGTTATGTTTTTCACCAAGAGCCACCCAAGCCTTATCATCAAGCTCGCCTTTGTTATTGGCTTTGTTAAGAAACCACATCATCGCCGTCTTATCATTGACTGCCAGATCTACGTCTGCGGCAGTTTTCACCGTTACCAATTTTGCACCAATGTTGGTCAACGCGTGGGAGTAGCCCCCCGCATGAGACTCCTGGACGATGATTTCATCCTTCATGCCTTCGGTATTCGGCAATTGTTGAATCTTTTCCCGATCCGTACCAGTCATCACTCCAGCTACTCCAATACTCATAGCTCCAAAACACCCGGAAGAAACTACTGCACCTTCACATTCCAGCAGTTTCGCAATGCGCTCCCCTACACGATCATGGAGGGCATTCAAGTCCACATAGTCCTGTCCTGTTCTCTTAATCGCATCCAATACTTCGTCAGGCATAAGGCAACCGGTCATAGATGTGAACGGCCCAGCACAATTAATAAATGTGCGCAAACCAAGTTCTTTGAATAGATCTCTTTCGCGTCCTATGATTGGTCGAAGCCAAGATTGCTCAACAATACTACCCATAACCGCTGTACTAGCCATCCCGCCCAGAAAAGGAATTCCACCCAATACCCTCAATAATTCTCTCCGATCTATCATGTTGTTTTATACTTCTAATCAAATAAAAAGAATAAGTGCCGTTGAGACTCTCGAAGCAAAGAAATATACCTCTACTGCACATCTTTCTGCGACATAAACCTCTCTTGGCTACGAACTAAAGATAAGGGATTCTCTATTTCAATCAAATTTTGGTCATTGCGCTCCATCTATCGCACTAAGATTTTACCAAGTAAATGTACGATATCGCTCCTGGTGCAAATTCTTACGTACACATTACCAGAATAAACTACCGATGAAAATCGTCAACAAATGGACTCTCATGGTCAGCGTCCGCTCATTGATTTCATGAGACATCAATCTGGAGTAGAGGTGCGCGGTTCAAATGCGAATCCAATGGTATTGGTGCGTGGTGTACAGTCAACTAGTGCGAATAATGAACCCATTTATGTAGTAGATGGTGTCATTGTCTGATCTTCCTACCGAGAGGCTCTTCAATCTAGAACGGGTGTCTGTAGTCACACCGGCCAGGGCAAGAAAGTGCGGCGCGCGTGGACAAAATGGGATTATTGAAATTACGACCAAAAAAGAAAATTAGATCAAGAAATTTTCTTTTGCAGACCTGGCAATAGTAAGGTTATTTTTTTGTCTAGTCAATAGCGTATTTACAATCTAAACTCTACACCTAGTTGCATTTGGGTGGCATTGAGGAGCGTGCTGAATTGAGAAAATCCCTTCCTGGATGAACTAGCAGGTACTCTCCACTTTCCTACTTGATATGAAAGTCCACTAAATCTTGCCGTCAGATTGACTTGCTCACCTATGCCGTAGGTAACAAGTGGATTTGCTTACACCTGCAAAGAATGACTCCTAACGGTAGAAATTTCTATATCACGTTGCCGAACTATGGTCCATCCCATATTTGTACCTAGAGAAGGTTATAAGTGAATTTTCAATTTCTTGTCTTCGATCACAAACAGGATATATCGCCTAAAAACACCCAATGACAGAGCATGGTCAATGGTTTCTTGGGCGCGGTTCTCTTCTATTAAATCCCGATTCTGAATTTGTACAAGATAATTGGAAGTCACACCTGCGATGCATTTCTCGCTGACAGACTTACCTAGATCTAGATAAGGGCGAAATCGAAATGAACTTTGCGATGACTCATGCTCAAATGATCCGAGAAAAACGTTGAATTTGTGGAGCGATCAAAACCAATCGCACCAAAGTCTGTAGGTGCATAGATGATAGTGACCTCATACTTAGCGGACTATGATGGTCTGATGGTCTTCAAATCCACCCACTGAACGCACCACCAATTTATATAAACCTGGACGCAGTCCTTTAACATCCAGGGGCTGTAGTGGCGATTTCGGCGTCTCCTCTAAAATCCGTTGACTCACTACCTGGCCATCGAGATTGACTAAGGTGATGGTCGTGCGAAATCCAATATCCTCCAAAGGAAGCTCCACCATGAAATTGTCTTCCACAGGATTGGGAAATGTTGCGATACTGGCTTCAAATTCTGGTGTAGCTTCCACAATGTTCTCATTAGCATCCTCCGCTAGGGTTCTAAATTTGGACCAGTCTGAAGATCCACTGGTAGAAGTATCTGAGCATTCGGTAACAACCCGAAAATGGTAGTTACCATCCGGACTTAAATCTGTGGCCAGAAAAAAGGTATCGGTTAAAGTTGTATCGAAGGCATAGTGCTGTGTTCCCTCAATACTTTTGATGTTCAAATGGAAGGATGTGAATGAATCCCGCGGAACCCAATTCAGTAATGCGGACGTATCGGAGACTTCCAACACCGACAAATTCCTGGGTTTGGGACATTGGTTATAGGTACTGTCTCCCCCGGTAGTCACAAAATTAATCCAAGAGCTCGACCCTGCCTTATTTCTTTCGCACTCTGCTTTGACCCTGAACTTGTAATTACCCCCTGGCTCAAGGCCTTCAACAGCTAAGATGGTCGTATCTACAATCTCTGACAATCTATATTGGGCGGTATGCTCTTTTTGATGTACATCTACCAAATACACGACATTTTCGGGATTACCCAACCAACTAAGCACAACGCTGCTGTCAGTTACATCCAACACTGCTAAATTCGATGCCTTAGGACATCTACCGTGTCCACTGCTATCTACTCCTGTTGTTGTAAAAGTATGCCATCCGGAATTACTTTTACCCTTAGCACATGACACCTGAACCTTGAAACGGTAAGTTCTGCCTGGGGACAGGTTTGTAAGTGTTACGGCAGTATCTGATGTACGGGTGGACCACTTAAAATTCGGATTCTGAGGTGCATGTATGACATCGACTTTGTAACTACGATGGCTTTCGTTGCCAAGCCATGATAGGGTAGCTCCTGTATCGGACACATCAATAGCAGTGAGCTCCTGTATATCTGGGCACTTACCTTGGCCATCCGATTCCCCACCATCTCCAGGCTTTTCACCGACAGTGGCAAAATCAAACCATTTGCTTGAACCTCCCGAGCCCTTATCACATTTGGCCATCACCCTAAAGCGGTAGTTGCTGCCTGGCACCAATCCATCAACGGTAACTTCGGTGGCGGAGGTCATTCTGGAGAAGGCAAAATTTGCAGCCTGTGCACCGTGTTTAACGTCCACTCTAAATTCTCTATGATTGGTGTCTCCCTCCCAGGTCAACTTAGCACTATGCTCAGACACTTTAGAGACGGCCAGGCCGCTAACCTTTGCACAATCATTTTGGGCTTGAAAATCTAAGGCATAGAAAACAAACAGGGATAAGTAAAGTAATCGAGCAATTCTCATGATCATTGGTTCAAATTTGGTTCAACAAGTAAAACGGGTTGCATCAAGCAGCCTTACGTGTGTCGCAAATTCTATGATCGAGAACAAAATTTGTTGTCTAGATAAAGACTGTTAATACAACAGTCGAACTAGTGATTTATTGCGCAAATCATCGCAAAGTTAATTCAAAACTCGTCCTTAAATAACAGCTTTCAAGAAATGTCCAAATGACTCATTAGCATCCATGTGAATATATATCCTGACTCGATGGAATCGTTCAACATCAGAAGATCCATCTACTTCCTCCTCATACCAGACTTATATTTGTCATGTAAGCCCTCTCCATTCAGGATTTTACCAATGCATTTCTCGATCCTTGCTTCACGTGTTTTTGCTTGCTTGGGAGCTGAGAAATAGATGATGTATCCCCTTTGCCGCCCCGGTGTCAATCCCATAAAGGCAGCATTGAGATTGGGATCTTCATTCAATCTGTTTTCCAATTCTATCGGAATTGGCTCAGGATTCTTTTTGAAGGGCACCTTTAGACCAGCTTTCTCGATTTCAACGGCTTCTAAAATATATGCCTTGATGATGGTTGCCCATTCACTCACCTGCGGCGCATCGGTTATTTTCAGGTAGCGGGCAGCCTGTGAGTTTTTGCCCGGTGCCACCAATAGGCCATGATCATCCTTCATCAAGCTACCCTTAAAGAAACTGACGGTGGCCGATTCCTTCAAGGCACTCAACATGAGGATGTTCTTACCGTCGTATGTGTAGCATGGTGCACCCCACTTTAATTCCTCAGTCAAACCAACATCTAATATGAGAGACCTTAATTCCTGCAGCTCCTGCTGCCAGTCGTTCACCTTACATGCCGGTGTTGCACCCAGCGGGCATCGCATACACCCATCGATCAGGTATTTATCAACTTGCAGATTCATCGGTGGATATGTTCTTTACCATTGCACAAATTAGCCCATAAATATTAATAATATAGACCTCCCGCTGCAATGCTGTGTCAAAAACTACAAAATCTTATTTTGTGATAATACCCAGCTGCTCATCATCGATAACCTTACTAGATCACTATGAAAAATGTAATTGTTCTGATCTTCTTCCATTTTATTTCGGCCAACGTAGGTCAAGGCCAGTCATTCACAGTGAGTGGTACGGTATTGTACAACCCGCAACTCAACGACTGTTTTCAGGAGGTGCCCTGCCTGCAAGATATTGCACTGACCAAAGAGGAAGATTGGATACCACCCAAAGCCGCCGTAAACATTCTGGTCAAAGGCACCAACAAGGTGGCCAAGACCGATCCCCTGGGTAAGTACTCAATTGAAGTCTCCTCAAACCAGGACACCCTTCAATTTCTGTACATCGGACACAATCGATTAGAAGTATCGGTGGATGGAAGGAAGACAATGGATATTAAATTAACGCCCACTCCAATTCCAGTCATTGAACGGTTGTTGGGTCTAATCATGCCCGCAATTGATGCCGGCCAATTTCCAAATATCGATCAAACCGCCAAAGAAGCACAGGTAAACAGAGCAACTGCCCGAGACATACTTTGGTTGGTCTTAGGTAATATGCGCATGAAAACGCATTATCCCGAAGAATTCATTCCTGATTATCGATTTGCAGACTAATGCATTCTTAATCAAAAGACCTCATCTATTGCACAATTAATCTGCGAGTACTCAAAGTTTTAAAATATACTACCAATGATCCCTATCAACATAAAAAGCATCAGCATACAGATTGGATTTTTATTCTTGGTGAGCTGCCCACTGATGGTCCACAGTCAGCCACATCATATCAAGATCGAAGCGCCGGAAACATCCACCCATTGGGGGCAATATGGACCTTCCTCATCTTTCAATCCGCACATCATTGTAGGTGAGGCACATAATACACCTGAGTGGGCATTGTTGCAGCGCGCATTATTGCGAGCCACCTCCCTTGCCTGCGTAGAATACTATCATCATTACTTTGATGAACGTGGATTTCTATTAACAGACCTTCGCTGGGGAGCCAATGATGGCCCTGACGATGCCATCGAAAATGTGAATCGGTGGCCGCAATTGTATGCACTGGGTGGTGACCGCCAAATTATGGACCTGTGCAAGAAAGTCTACGAAGGGCATGTCAGGCAAATGTCGATGCCCCTTAAAACCGTCAGCGGAAGGCCCAGTCATGTACCGTATGCGGCGGATGGCATGTATTACAAGGAGTTTCCAACGATTGCAGATTGGATGCACATCTCCGAGGGATTAATGGTTTTTAATATGATGGGATTGGGAGATCCTTATGATGTAAAATTCAGGCATCGAGTATATCGCTTTGCCGGATTCTATATGAATGAAGATCCCGGTGCACTAAATTATAATCCGGAGCAAAAAATCATCCGCAGCATGTACAACGGCAGCCGTGGTCCACTGATGCGGAAGACTACCAGTGTGGATTGGACTGGTGATCCTTCTGAAGTGAGAAACCGCTATGCGGCCGGACATGGAGAAGAAAACTATGAAGAATTTCTTTTTCATTTTAAAGACTACCATGATACCCAAGGCGATGTTCCGCTCAACCTCATGTCTACCACCCTAGCTCTAAATGCCTACTTACTAACCGGAGATGAAAAGTATCGGCAATGGATGCTCGAATATGTAGATGCCTGGTACAATAGAATGGAAGCCAATAATTGGGTGATCCCCAGCAATATTGGTTTAGATGGTGCTATTGGGGGTGCTGCCGATGGCAAATGGTATGGCGGTGCCTATGGTTGGAGTTTTACGGTGGAGCAACAAACACCTCCTGCACAGGGACTATCTGATCGTGAACGCACGCGCTGGGGTTTTGTGGGATTTATGAATGCTTATCTCATGACCGGCGATGATCGATATCTGGAGGCTTGGCGAAAGCAACACGATGTTATTTACCAGGCAGGAAAAATGGTGGATGGGGTATACCATACACCACTGATGTACGGAAATCCGGAATGGAGTCGAGAAGGGTATACTGCAAACGATGGCTGGTACAGCTTCAGACCATATAGTGCCGAAAAGGAAAATATGTTGCAAATCTATTATCTGTCCATGCAGCTCAAAGACCGCCAACACATTTCTACCAACTCTTGGCTGGAATTTCTCGAGGGAAACAATCCCGATTATGCCGTCAATGCCCTCCGCGCTGACCTGGTGGATGTGAGGAAACGTATGACCATGCTTAGGGATGACAACTCCTCACCCGATATGCGTCTTACCGATGATCCCATGCATTTGAATCCTGCCAGCATTACCTCACTCATCAGGCTCATGGGTGGTGGTTTTTATGAATCTTCACACGCACGTCGTTCACCTCCTTTTCACACGCGCCTGCGTTATTTTGATGCGGAGGAAAGGCGTGCCGGAGTGCCCGAAGATGTCGCAGTATTGGTGGATGGAATGACAGATAAAACAGTGAATGTCCGCATAGTCAACCTTAATGCCACTAAGTGTCGTACCCTGGTGATCCAGGGTGGTGCCTACGCAGAGCATCAGCTGGTTGCTGTAACTTACGATGATGAGCGCATGTCCATAAATGATGCCTCTTTTAGCATCATGCTGGAACCCGGAGCAGGTACCGTACTAGCAATCGAAATGAATAGATATGTCAATACGCCTACGATGGATTTTCCTTGGCGGCGATGACTTTATATTTCTTTCCAAAATCGTTTAAGATCCCATTCGTGGTCTGACATTTTTTGCCCCGGGTAAAACCGGGGTTGCCTTAAAATCCATCTTGCGATTGGCGGGATTTTTGACTAAAAATCATGACAATCCCCTAATATTGATTGCAATCTAATGTCTATCGGTGTTTTCCAGGCACTTTCTAGAGATATAAATCATCACAGGGTGAACCCTTCTAAAGGGGTCTATATTTGAAACTTGTAAGGCGGTATCAAAGACTAAATGTCTGGCCCTTTTTTCATCACCCAGAAATATCCGTAATCACAATAATCTCAGTGAAATGCCTTTCTGCAGCGAATATTTTGACCCCATTCGATCTCGCTCAAGCTAAACTCGTCAAAGGGGTCTACATTTGAAACTTGTAAGGCAGCATGAATGGATAAAACCATGGTCCTATTTGAAGAGGGCACACCGGTAAGGAGGATGCCTGCACGACGAGCATGGCCAACATCTTCAATGCTGACAGGCTATGCCTCGTCAGTATGATTCTACTGGCATACTGGGAGATGATCAGAGCATCTCTATTTACAAAGCGACTGAAAAAATGAATAATTTCTCAATTTCCATTTATACTGAAACTGGTCATCATAAATGGATTCCAAGAGGTATGACTTACACATTTTCATCCCCTAAAACATCGGCAATAAACAATCTCAGTAAAATGCCTTTTGCTGCGGATATTTTGACCCACTTCGATATCGCTAAGTGTAAACTCTTCAAGGGGGTCTATATTTGAAACTTGTAAGGTGGTTCAAAAATGAAATCTCTAGCCCTCTTTGAAGAGGGCAAGTATGGCCAGAATCTCTAATACTGACAGGCTATGCCTCGTCAGTATGATTCTGTTGCCATACTGGAAGATGATCGTGTCTCTATTTTAAGGAATTAGTGTTGTTAACTCCTTCTTGGAATTTTCACCACGATGAGGGACAGCTGATCTGCTTGTAAGGCTTCTTTAAAGGTCTGGATCAAATCTTTCGCCGGATCATCAATATGTACCTCCGAGATGTGCTGCACGCCACATGATCTTGCGATATCAATAAAATCTAATTTCGGGGTATTATTCCCTAAGGCATCAAACCCACTGGCAGGCGTTAATTGTCCTCCCGAAGTCACGGCAGCACCATTGTCTAATAGTACCAGCGTGATGCGACTTTGATTATAGGCAGCATTACAAATAGCCGGTATGGTGGTATGAAAAAAACCAGAATCTCCCACCAGAGCAACTACTGGTTGATTAATCTCAGCCTTTACGAGTCCGCTTGCCAGGGCTACAGCGGATCCAATGGCATACTTTGCCAGTAGTCTATCGCCAACACTAAATAAACATCCAGGATCTCCAGTAAACAGCGGGTGCATGCCCAAACTTTGTGTTGCTTGATTTATTGCATCTAGCACCTCTTCATATCGACAGTCTGCGCAAGGATTACCCTTGAGCGGTCGCTCTTGGTCTTCGTTATCCTTACTGTAGCTAGAATTGGTCTTAATTCCTGGATGAAAATCTTCCAGCACTTCCGAAATCTGCCAACGAAATAGCTCTCCTTCAGAAGGAAAATGCCCTGAACTTTTACCCAAAATGGTCGAATTGGATCTGTGGTCGTAGGCAATCACTTTCAGTGCATTTTCAATAAAAGGTAGGGTCTCCTCCAGCACCATTACCTCATCACAACTTTTCATAAAGGTTGACAAACTCAGCTCTGGAAGTGGATGTAAAGTACTGAGTTTATATATGGACAGATCAACGTTAGAATTATGTCCAAGGGTGTCCATTAATTTCCTGTAGGCATAGCCGGAAGCGATGATGCCCTTCTTCGATCTTACAATTGATTTATTGAATGCACTCTTTTCTGTCCAACCTTTAAATGCCAGCAATTGTCGATGTAGTCTTCTATGTTTTTCGACTGCCTGGGCAGGTACCGGAACAAACCGAAAAGGTTCGTTGAGCACACCATAATTCGGTGGATCATAATCAAAGCTTGGCAGATCAAATTCAATTGAATCCTTTGAAAATGCCCTGGTTTCACGAATAATTATGGGAAGCTTATATTGCTCACTTAACTCAAAAGCCTGCTTCATCATGAAGAATCCCTCTCTAGGATCGGCTGGTTCCAGCAGGGGAAGCTCCAACATATGCATCAAGGGCCTGGTATCCTGATCGTTTTGAGATCCATATCCTCCAGGATCGTCACCCAATAATATGACGAGCCCTGCATTGAGCGGAGTGAGATTAAGGGTCATCACGGGATCAACCATCAAATTCATACCCACACTCTTTGCACAAACCAGTGATCGTCGACCACCGATGGATGCTCCGATGGCCACTTCCGCAGCAACCTTTTCATTGACTGACCATTCGATGTAGAAGTCAAAGTCTGGTTGCATTTTTATCAAATGCTGCAAGGTGCCAGAACTCGGAGATCCAGGATATCCCGTGATCACAGAGGCACCTCCTGACAAAGCCCCGTGTGCAAAGGCGCCATCTCCGTCTACTTTGTTGGATGTCATTTTTGGATCAATTGAGCCCTTGCTACCATCTCATTTTGCTGTACAATAACGGCTGGGCAAAGTAACCAAATAGAATCCATCATCACTTATTTTGGGTTAGCAACTCCCCAATAATTATAACTCGCGGGTTTAAACCCTGGTATGTACATACTTTCAAGTTGCTCGACGACAAATCCTCCATTCTTTATCATGGTGGGAATGTTGCGATTTAAATTGCACCCACCTCCCAACCTTCTCCATATGGGATTTAATGTATTCTGCCATCTTCTAACTGACTTATCAGGTGCTGTTCCGTGTTCTGTAAATATAATCGCGCCAGTTGGCTTGATCACCCTCCTAAACTCACTAAAAGCTGCAATGTAATTAGGAATGGTACATAAGGTATAAGTAATCACGATAGAGTCAATGGCATTGGTGTCGACTGGAATATTTTCTGCCCGTCCCTTCACATAACGAACAGGGAAATCGAGCTTCGCCAGTCTTTTATTTGCTATAGACCACATTTCCTCCGAAGGATCAAGTGCCATCACCTCACTAACTTGTTCAGGATTGTAATATTGGAAATTCAGTCCAGTGCCGACTCCAATTTCTAGGACACTGCCGGTAGCTAATGGAATGACCTTTTCTCTTTGCCTTCCATTGGGTCCTGCAGCACAGAGAAAGTCGGTAATTCTTGGTAGAAAATATCTATCATAAAGGCTAGTCACGGAAGTATAGATTTCAGATGACGTTCGATTAATGAGTTGACTATATCGGGTTCCTCGACGGGTGACATGTGGCCAGCTCTAGGAATGATCTTTAACGAGGCGTGTAGGATGTTCGATTGTATGATCTCAGCTTTATCAAGGTCGGTGAGCTGGTCATGTTCTCCTACCAAGATCGTTGTGGGATGCTGGATCTCACCGATCTTATCTGTCACTCCTTCTCTATACAGCACCCCCTCCACTGCTTTAACTATGCCTTCCCTATTATTTGCAAGAAAGTGATTTTTCCAGATTGTCCGAAGTTCTTTTCTAGCTGGGTCGTTCAAGAAGGTTTTTCCAAAAAACATATGCAATACCTTATTCGCGATCGGTTTGAGCCCAATATGCTTTGCTATAAACAACATCGCCCTATTTCTCATCATCTCTTTTTTCGCTTCAGGCTCTGAAGAGGTGTCGATCAGAATAAGTGACTTTATGAGTTCAGGATACTTTATTGCCACCCTCAATGCAACCATTCCACCCATAGAAAAACCCACTAAATGACAAGGAGCACATTTCAAGGCACGCATTAATTGGACAAAATCTTCGGTCTGCGTGTCCAAGTCATATCCGTCATCAGGTGATGCACTCCTGCCATGTCCCCGGAAATCCAAGCGAATGCATCGATGGTCTTTCTTTAGATAATCAACTTGTTGATCGAACATGTGTAAATTGAATAGCATGCTGTGACCAAAAACGAGCGTTTCCCCTTTCTTACCCTCCTCCAGGTAGTAGAGATCGACACCGTTTATCGAGAGGAATGGCATAGCGAGAAGTCAGATATTTTTTGAAAATAGCCTTTTTTTTTGCGATTCTCATACTATTTCAATGGACGAAGCTCATATACTAAGTAATAATCCTGACGGTCGACACTTGGTGATTCTGGAAGCTCGTGCCTTTTACAAGAATTGAGTTTATCTGATTTAATTCTCAGTGCTCAAAGGGAAATTTTGATGACTTATCTAACCATGGGAGAAATTAAGCGCTAATTATTGCAACTGTGAACCATCAGCCCAATTTGACCATCTGCTCTGGCTACAAATGGGGCCTATTAATTATCATGGGAACTTTATGGCTATTCAACCAGAGTGGCATTAGTTCCCCTGCTACCAGTATTGATCCATCCGAAGCACGTCTGATTCAAAAAGAGGTTGGGAACGATAGTACAAAAGCACTTTCAAGAAGTGCTTGCATATATTCTTACGCAAAGATTTGGGGTGCTACTCGCTTTCATATCCCAAGTCAAAGTGCAGATTCTTTCGACTTATACTTTCTAAAGACGATTGATTCCATTATAGTGACCGCAAAAGAAAGCAAACCAGTACAAGAATCTTGCGGCGATTTGGCCAAATATGCTTGTACGCTACTCAGGAGCCAACCCCCATACGAGCATACGTTTCCAAAGTACGAGGATACTTCTAAACTTCATTTAACTATTCCAATCACTATCCTTTACCCTTCAATCAGGGCCAAAGGTGCTTTGTGGGGTCTGCCGGCAGCATTGTTAAAATGTGATTCTACATCAAAAGCACCTATGCTGATTCCTTCATAAATACCCGCTATTACGGTTCCGATAAAATCTCCCAATACCTCCTTTCTTTCCCTTTCGAAGGATTCAACGGATACAGGTCGATAGACTAATTGGGTATGATACACCTTATTGATCAACTCAGCCAAATGTGCTTGGGATATTCCCTCACCGACCAAATTGTAAACCTTTCCGTCACGATCTCTATGAAGTAGCATTTTCGTGTAGGCATAACCGAGTTCTCCCCTACTGGTGTAAGCACATTTACCATCTCCTGCACAATTGCTGATTTCACCCGCTTTCACATAATGGTCGATGAATTCTAGATCTGGCTCAATGTAGATGCCATTTCTACCGATGGCCCATTGAAGGCCAGAATCCTGAATGTCTTTTTCCGTTTGGCGATTACTGTGCACTATTGGGCTAAAGGCCGTCTTTTGTGCGTCTCCTACTATGCTTGTATATACGATTTTCTGCACATCATTTACCTTGGCGGCTGCAATCACATTCCTATGTTGTTGGATGCGTTTTTCAGGTACATCCATTCCAGAAATCAACAGCACCGCGTCAACGCCAAGCAATGCCTTGTCTAATTCCTGGCGGCTATTGTAGTCCCCTTTTCTGATTTCAACGTCCAAGTGGCTTGCCTTTTCAGGTGTCCGTGCAATGCCAACCAAGTTATCTTTGCCAACATCCTTGATCAGTTGTTTGACAACTGCTGAACCCAACTGACCGCTTGCGGAAGTTACTGCTACTTTCATTTCCGCTAAAATACTGTTTCTAAGCTTTTGCTGAGGATCTAAGAACTGACCAAAATTTGATAAATAGTTGCTCACATTCTGTCTGTAACAGTTTTCATTCTTACCGCAACTCAAAGGCTAAGTTTTCCATCTACCACCAGAGCGATTATCCAGGTGATCCATGACATAGGTAATCTTACATGCTGATCATGCCCCGATCGAAATCTGTTGTGAGCTTAAGAATACCTCCAAAACCCGTTCACGGGCTCAGCAAAATTTCTATCGAAATTTCTAAATGATTCTTTGCGATTTATGCTGAGTTAGTCCTCACTCATCTCACCAAGAGCTAGCCTCCCCAGCCTAAGTGTGTACATTAGGACGAAGCTCTTCGGAGCACCTTGTCTAAATCGAAAATTAATTAATTTGGGCATCATTCAGCGTTCCCAGAAGTACGCTTAACTCGAAAGCCCTGAAAATTCAATACCTCTATACCTTTCCTCTGCAGTCAACTAAATACGAATACTTCTCACTAGGCAAATAAGGAAAACGTGATAAGAAAGAATATCAATGCACCTATGCGAATTCCCATCCTACACAAAATTCTATGGAGATAATCTTTGCTTCATCCAGGTATTATCTGTTGTAAGTGAATATTGAATTCGGTCGTGGAGTCTATTTGCTCTGCCCTGCCAGAATTCGACACGCACTGGTGACAAACAGTATCCTCCCCAGTTATCAGGTCTTGGAACCGTTTTGTCCTTATATTGCCCTTCGAACTCACGGAATCTTCTTTCTAATTCTTTTCGATCTGCAATGGGTTCGCTTTGGGATGAAACACAAGCACTGATTTGACTGCCTTTTGGTCTACTGTTGAAATAGTCATCGGATTCAATTGATGAAATAGGTGCAACATTTCCCTCTATTCTGACCTGTCGATACAATTCCATCCACAGAAAGGTAATAGCGGCAGAGCTGTTCTCTGCCAGCTCTTTTCCTTTCCGACTGTCATAATTCGTAAAGAAGATAAAACCCCTTTCATCAAAACCCTTGAGGAGCATTGTCCTATTTGAAGGTTTTCCCTCTCCATTTACAGTGGAAAGGTGCATAAAATTAGGAACCACTAATTTATTATTAACCGCTTCAGCAAACCAAATTTCAAACTGGTCCATTGGATTATTTTCCAAATCAGCAATAGTGATGCCTTTAGATATATATTCGGTCCTGAAATTTGCAACTAGCTGTCGAAAAGATTTCGTCTGAAGTTGATTGGTAATGGTTTTAAAAATATTCATTTACGATAAGATATATTACTATTCAAAATTATCTTCACGAATGATTGCATCATCCAGCGTCTATTTTTTTCAGCCGCTAGAATGATCTGCTAGGATCTACCTGTGATGGGCTGTGATCATTATTCGTCAATAGCGAATAAAGCCCATGCACAAAATGCATTTGCATTAACTTGCAGTGTCATTATGCCTTAATAAGCACCAATGGTGAATCTCCAATCCGACACATTGGCTACATTTACCACTAGCCAAGGATTACAGATCTCCACAACATCCAAAAAAGCTCCTTACGTCCCGAGAAGGCATTTCTCTATGAGTAAGAGGTTTAACCATGGCCTCCAAAAACGCAATTCCCTTGATGTCATCTCTTTGCAAGTAAGTATAATGAAACCCCAGACCCTAACTCCAGTCATGAGGCAAGAGCATGATATCCTTTAGTTCATGCTGATCACTGAATCTTGCCAAAACCATACAAAATCGCCGGCAAAAATACACGCGGCGATCTTTTACTTGCCTACGAATATTTCATTTTACCAATCCTATGAAATCATCTCAAAATCAGAAAAACACTAGTAAACTAATCAATTTACATATTATCTTGTTACATCGACAGCCAACTTGGAAGAACTTCTTATGCATGAACAACATAAACGTTCAACTGTAACATCTTTGTTTACTGTTTTTCTTTTCAGTCTTCTAGCTCAATCTGATGATGGAAGTGTCTCCTCATCAAAGACTCCGATTACGGGACAGCTTTTGCAAGAAGCAAATCGAGAACCGCTTCCATATGCAATGGTTGCACTTTACAACGAACAGGACAGCAATTTGGTGAATAGTGCACTTTCTAGTGATCAAGGTTGGTTTCGAATGGAAGCAGCTCCAGGAAAATACTACGCCGAAATAAACTTTATCGGCTACGAGGATAGGACAATCCCGAGTATCGAGGTTCAAAAAAATCTGGATTCTTTGCAACTGGGTCAAGTGTTCCTCAAATCGGATGCCATTGCTTTGGAGGAAGTAACCGTAACGGCAGAAAAGAGCCAAATGCAATTGAAACTGGATCGAAGGGTCTTCAATGTAGGTGAGGATCTTTCCAATAGTGGAAGTAATGCAGCAGATATCCTGGACAGAGTTCCGTCGGTCACCGTCGATCCGGAAGGAAATGTCAGTCTCCGTGGAAGTCAGGGTGTCCGTATTCTGGTCAACGGCAAACCATCGGGCTTGTTGAGTTCGGGAGAAACGGAAGCGCTACTGAGGATGCAAGGAGATATCATTGAAAGTGTTGAAATAATTACTAATCCTTCTGCGCGATATGAGGCAGAAGGAGAAGCAGGAATTATCAATCTCATTCTCAAGAAGAATAAGGAAAAGGGATTCAATGGATCTTTCGGGCTAACTGCTGGTAGGCCAGATAATTATGGGGCTTCCTACAGTCTAAATCTACGTCGTAGTGATTTTAATTTCTTTTCCAATTTCGGTATGGACTATCGGAAGACACCGGGAGGTGGTTGGTCGGAACAGCGGTTTTTCACTGGTGGAGCCTTGTCCACCTTTTACCGAAGCGAAACGGAACAGACGAGAGGAGGTGTGGGAGGATATCTGCAGCTTGGCACTGATTGGAATATTGACCAAGGACTTCTGCTGACAGGTGCACTCTTGTTCAGAAAGGGCCAAGATAAAAATGATGCCTTTGTGACTTACGAAGATTTTAATCCGGAGGGTGCTACGATCTCCTTTACGGAAAGAGATGTTGCCGAATCGGAAAATGAATATAATTTGGAAGGTTCCCTCAATCTAAAAAAGACCTTTGATGACCCTGACCATACATGGACAACCACCATCACATACATCGTCGATGACGATACCGAATTGGCCGACTACGTTCAGAAAACTGATACATTGGGAGCTCTAATCCTGCAGAGATCAAGTAATACAGAAGATGAGCTCAACTTTCTATTACAAAGTGATTATATAAAGCCCATAAATGAAAATGGACGATTGGAAGCTGGCATGCGAATTGCCCTACGCAAAGTTAATAACGACTTTATGGTAGAAGAATCTGATGATGGTACATTTGAGGCATTGGATAATTTTGATGATCAGCTGGAATATCTTGAAGACATATATGCTGCTTATTTTATGATCGGAGATGAGTTTGGCAAGATAGGTTTACAAGCTGGATTGCGGGCTGAATACTCTGATATCTCTGCCACCTTGCAAAAAATAAACAGCTCTAATGAACAGAATTATCTTAGTTTTTTTCCCAGTGCCTCTGTGTCATACAAGTTCTCAGGTGAGAATCAATTACAGCTCAGCTACAGTAGGCGGTTAAGTCGTCCGTATTTTCGCAGCTTGCTGCCCTTTTCCAATTATAATGACCCTCGTAACAATAACATTGGAAATCCAAACTTGCGTCCAGAGTTCACGCACTCGCTTGAGACCGGCTATCTAAACTACTTTACCAAGGGATCCTACTTGGTCAGTGTATATTATCGCCATACAGATGGGGTAATCGAAGAAATCATACTCCCTGCTGAGGATGGTACGGCTATTGAATATCCGGTAAATCTTTCCACACGCAATGCCTACGGAGTGGAGATGAATTTCTCTTACGACCTAACCGATCAATGGGACATGAATACCGATCTGAATTTCTTCCGATCCATGATCGACGGTATGTTCGAAGGAGTACAATATACCAATGACACCTATGCAATGCTAGGTCGTCTTACTACCAATTACGATATTGGTCAGGTTGCTGAGATTCAGGCATCCTTTAACTACTTGGCTCCTCAAAGAACAACACAAGGACGAAGATTGTCTTCCTACAACTTTGATCTTGCTGCCTCAATGGATGTTTTAAAGAATCGTGGAACACTGACACTATCGGCAAGGGATATTTTTAATACCAGGGTAAGGAGGAGTATTATAGACCAAATTGATTACAGAGCGGAGTCGTCCTTTCAATGGCGTCGAAGACAGGGGATCGTGCTTTCCTTCAACTACCGTATAAATCAGGAAAAATCTGAAAAATGATTTGATGGCTCGATCAAAATCGTAATAATCCTCACCCACCATCAAAGGAGCCAATATTCAGACCATTCCACCATCGAATTCAAATTAAAGACACTGAAATGATGTTAGGATCGCATGGAGTAAAATCTGAGGGCAAATAGATCATGGCGTCTCTCCTACCTCATAGCCACAACTTCAAAATCTTTCAGTTCAGGAACGGTAAATTTAACCGTTCCATCTTCCTGATTAAAGCTGATTGCTTTACCCGACCTCAATAGGCTTACTTCAGTGGCCGTTTTATTGGTTTCATTGAAATCTATCATGAGCCAACTAATAACAGCGTAATGAGGGTGTATGCTTTTATAATCCATGGAGGTTTTAATCCACAACTTGAAAAAGATACACTATGGTAAAAGTGCAAATGATGAAAACTAGCAGATAGATGACTCCTTGCGTATGTAAGTAATTGTTATCTAAACCAAAATGGGAAAAAAAGCGCTAATGTTAATATGAACCGAATATTGATCTTCTGCTAACCACCATCGATGCCAAAATCTCCAGAACAATCCTTGGAAATAGAAACTAAGCTGGCGGTTCCTCAAAAATACTTTAGTACACTTAAGCAGATCTTAACCTCGGCAGACTTCTCAAGATCACTACAACTAAAGTCTGTCCGTGAACTCAAGATTCATGACTACTACTATGATACAAAAGACTTGGCTTTGCAATCCAGAGATGCTTGCTTAAGACGGCGACAAATCAACGACTTACCTGCACTACTAACGTACAAAGAAGCGCTTTCTCAGAATAAGGGGCTTTCGATTTTTACGCGAGAGGAAATCGAAGGTCCACTCAGAGCTGAGCTATTGCAAGAGATTTTATCAAAACTCAACTGTGGAATCAGTGTCGATACTCTATCAGATGAAGATAGCTCATTTGATTTAGAAAGAGTTTTAAATAAGCAAGAGATGTATTTGATCTTGCAACTCAAAAATGACCGAAGTGTCTTTGATTGCGAAGTTGGCGATACGTTGAAAGTTGAGTTTTGCCTTGACAAGGTGAGGGCAAAAGGTCTGGATCAGAAGACCAAATTCAATGAACTTGAAATAGAACTAAAATATGGCACAGAAGCCGACTTCGAGCATTTTGTTAAATCCATTCGTCCGGTGCTACCCTTCGTCAAAGCATCAAAATATCTCAGCAAGTACCACGGGTCACTTGCTCGCCTTGGTTTTTTTGATTCAGAAAAGAACAAGAAAGATAGGCAGGTAAAGACTTGGAAATCCCACTTGTCAAAAATATATAAGCGGTTTCAGTGCTTTTTTGCTAAAGCTATGAGCTTCAAGAATATTGAAGATCTACACCAAGCTCGAGTCTCCTTGCGTCAACTCCTTACCTTGTTGGATTTTCTGCAATTCGAGCACAAAGATCCCACACATTTAAAGCGACTGCAACGTCTGACTAAAAAAATACAATTAATTCAGAAAAGACTTGGTGCAGTACGCGATTTGGACGTACTTATTGAGAAAATCAAACGGGACACCTCTGATTCCTCCCGACAAGATAACCCACAAATTTTTGATGCACGCCTACTTGCATTGTTGCAGAAGGAACGAAAGATTGCTCGTTTTAAGAGTCTGGCCAGATTACCCCAACTCTACAACCGACAATTTCAATCTCTTTGGAAGCAATTTTTCCGGGACGACCTTGAGATATTAGCAACTCAGGTACAGGCCGAAGAGAAGTTACATCGATTAAAGCAAGATTTTCAGATGTTGTTTATGGCTTTCCAAAGCAGTAAAAAAAAGTATGGACTACATCATCCCAAAAGCATGAAGAAATTACATCGCATCCGATTATTGTGCAAAAAACTGCGTTACGCTTACAAGTATATAGCCTTTGTGCTGGCATACGATCCCTCCACATTGGCAAAGCAATATGCGCGCATGCAAGATGTGCTCGGGGATTTGAATGATCTAAGGAATTTCAAAAGATTACATGAAAATCTGCATACAGATTATGGTGCATTATTTGGTCCATTCATTCGGGATAACATCCCAAGGATTGAAGCGGTCATTGAAAATCAAGCTATTTTGGCAATCAGTCGACTAGAGTCCATGGTGCAATTTGATGGATCCCAATCAAAGGCTGAATTTCGGCATACTATGGAGACGACCTCGAGGGATGACTTGAAAAGTCTGGTTGGGATCGGTGACAGAATTGAAGCACAGCTTAATGATCATGGCATTTTCCGTTTCGAACAAATATCCACTATGACTTCACAAGATTTTGAGGTGCTAGATTCCGATGGCTTAAACCTAAAATATCGAGCCCAACTTAATAAATGGAGTGAGCAAGCTCAAAAGAAGTTGGTACTTACTTAAAGACCTTATAGTGGCTTTTTCATCAATTCTCAATGTCAAAAATGCGAAATCATATATATGATGAACGATTGCTTGTCGATTAGATGAGATCTTAAGTTTCAAAAAATTTGAAGAAATGTTCCGTTGTTGACTTCAGGTAGTCACCTGCAGCTTGAAGATGGCCAATCAATATGTCCAGATTCGTTTGCACTTGTGATAGTTTAGTTCAGCGATCTTGATGGATTGATGAAAAATAAAAGGCCAGGACTTGCCCGACCTCGTATTAATTGGTGACCCCATCAGGACTCGAACCTGAAACCTGCTGCTTAGAAGGCAGCTGCTCTATCCAGTTGAGCTATAGGGCCGCTCGATTTGCTTATCTATTCTTCCTGCCTTAGCGGTGGCAAATTTAGTTGAATTTATAAAAAGAGCAAAGATGTACCGCTGATTCGCTATATTTCGTAAAAAGGAGTACGGCCGGCTATGGCAACTGAAGTAAAGATCGAAGAAGGCTGGAAAAAAGCACTTAAAGAGGAGTTTGAAAAGCCATATTTTCAAGAGCTTCGCACCTTCTTACATAAGGAACTACGGGCAGGTAAATCAATATACCCACCCGGTGCCCTTATTTTCAATGCATTTGATAAGACGCCCTTTGATCAAGTTAGGGTGGTCATCTTGGGTCAGGATCCCTATCATGGTCCTGGACAAGCGATGGGGCTCTCTTTCAGTGTTCCTAGGTCTGTTCGGAGGCCTCCATCACTATTAAACATCTATAAAGAGCTACAGGAAGATCTACAAGTGCCGATTGCGGATCATGGAGACCTAACGCACTGGGCAGAGCAAGGTGTATTCTTACTCAATGCCATGCTGACCGTTGAGAAAGGTCGTGCCGGATCACATAAGAACATACGTTGGCAAAGCTTCACTGATGCAGTAATCAAAAAGCTTTCTGAAGAAAAAGATGGCCTTGTATTTTTATTATGGGGAAGGTTTGCGCAAGGTAAATCAGATCTCATTGATCAAACCAAACACCATGTACTCAATAGTGCACACCCGTCACCGCTGGCCAGAGGAGGATTCTTCGGCTGCAAACACTTTAGCCGTACCAATGAAATTCTGCTGGGTCAGGGCTATCGGCCCATTGACTGGAACCTTACAGGCTCCTCCTAATTTCCTTCTTCATCGTAATTTCGATCACACCATCTTGACCACGAGCACCATATTTTCCTGCCCGAGGAGGAGTTACCACCGTCACCGTTTCAATATTGAAAATATCAACCGAACTAACAGCTTCGCGATATGAATTACCAACTATTATACCATCTACCACATAAATGGGTTCATTTTCCCCTGAAAATGATTTTGCACCCCGGATTATAGCTATGGGATTCGTTGCTCCACCTCTTACTTCGACACCGGGCTGTAACCTAATGTAATCGATCAGCTGCCGCATTCCTTGTACATTGGCATCGACCATATTTCCATCTTTATCATATTGAACTGCTTTTTCCGAGGTATAACAGGATGACACCACGAGCATGCAAACGATGGCGAAGAGTGAGCTTTTTAGATGTGAAATATTCATAATTAGTAGATTTCATGGAAAGTTAAGACAATTCCGGTCAGGATGCCATAAAAAAAGGGAGTGACGAGCACTCCCTTTTTGTATCGATATATGAAGACTGAACTACATGCTCCATTCTTTGATGGAAGCTTCGTTCATCCGTATGTAGTCCATATTGTTCGCTTTCTTGGCTAGCTCTAATGATTTCTTGGCCGATGCTATGGCATCTGCCTTCTTGCCCAACTTTGCTTCAATCAGAGACTTTTGACGCAAGACCCAGAACTTTTCATTGCCCATATCGACAGATTTAGTGATCCATTCCAAGGCTTGCTCAAGGTTTTTACCTTCTGCGGCGTAATAGGAAGCTGCATTATAGTAGTCACCTGCGTGGGGTCCTGCCATCACTTGTTCAATGTTTTTCTCAACGGTTTTAGCTGTATGTACTTTGAGATCCAATGCAGCAAAGGTATTGTCCCATCCAAACCAGATGGAAGCACCATCACTAGTCATACCATCAATAGAAATCATGAAGTTCTCGATCATGGTCTCAGAACCGGACATTGTTCCTGCTTCACCCATCACAGTGATGGGCTCGACACCTCCTTGCAGATAACTGCCAAAATTGCCAGAATTATAAGGATACAACATAAAGGTCCAATTGCTCTTTCCGGGCTTGGCAAGAATCGCATATGCACCAGCCTCAACATCTTTACCTCCCAATACAACATCTTCACTAAAGGTAATTTTAGTAGCTGCATTTGCTCCCAGTCTCCATACCTCATCGTAGGGTACCAATCCACCAAAGATATCTCTGCCTTTCTTACCAGGACGCGAATACTCAACAGTGACATCGGTCAACCCTACCGTCTGCATAACCTTGGCGGATGGACTGGCTGCAGGAGTCTTAATTTGTGCGCTTAGGTCCACTACCATCATGGTCATGGCTACCGCGAAGCACATCGATAATACATTTTTCATAAATCTCTCTTTTTAAAAATTGAAATAAATAAGGCCTTTAGTTCTCGCTGACGGCGCAAAAGTAGGATTTTTCATCATATTAGTAATATGCGTATGTGGATATGTGCTTCCAATCCTGCGAAATATTTTCACGTCCATCTCCTTTAAAACACTGGCAACCGACCATATTTCACTCGGCGGATCTACAAAAACAGTCTGATGGTGTTATACTCTTGAGCTTATGTCCTGCGAAATATATTCGCCTCTACAGCTTACCAAATCAACCATGGTCAATTTTGTGAACCACATAGGTACAATTGGGCTCATAGTCTAATTGCTTGTCCGCTTCCCCTCTGTGTTACTATGTGCCTGGGTAGTTCCCTTTCACTCATAGGTTTTTGGAACCAGAAGATACTTGGGGGGCTCATCACATTTTGCTCGACGGATCCGAAAACGACCCTATCAGGGATGGCTTTGAATTTTAACTGGCAGGGAATAAATCCGCAAGCCCAGCGCATCAAAGATGGCATTGGTGATGGACGCTGGAGTAGGTGGGGTGGCCAGTTCACCCCCACCCAGTGGTTGCTCTTGAGGCTGATCAAGGATGGTGATGTCAAAATCTGGGACATTCCCGAATCTCAGAATGGGGTATGCATTCCAATCGGCGCATGAAACTGCATTGCCCTCAAAGGTGACAGACTCTTTCAGGGTCCAGCTGCATGCCTGTAGGATGGCTCCCTCTACTTGCATCTCCAGACCAAGTGGATTCATCACCTCCCCCACATCAACCACTGCCCAGCATTTAATCAAAGTAACATCTCCGTTCACAGAAACACTTAGTTTGGTGGCCAAGGCACAATATCCATCGGTATTCTTATATCTACCAAAAGCATATCCCAGACCTTCTCTTTCTGCTGTCTTTTCATTTATGGTTTGCTCTTTTAGTCGCTCAAGGACAGCAATGGCCCGTTCATCATCCAGACGCTTTGTGCGAAAATCAATAGGATGCTCACCGAGGTATCTACTCATCTTATCAATAATGGTCTCAATGGCAAATACATTGGCAAAGGCTCCTAGGCTGCGTAAAGATGATACGCGAAGAGGGCCCTGAAAATGATGCGCAACCAGCTTGTTTGAAGCAATTCGATAATATGGCTCGGCATTGCGATGCCCACCACGGATATAGCCCTTACCCTTCATGTAGAAAGGCTTTGACAAATATCTAGCTGACAACAATGTTCCCGGATCTTTATTTGGTCTGGTGCTATGTGAATCAGTACGTACCTCACTTTCCCAGGTTACAATCTCACCCTGATCATTGAGTGTGGCTTTTACATCGATCTTAATGGCACTTCCCATGGCCTCCCACTGATGCTCCTGCTGCCGAGTCCACTGCACCCGGACATGTCGCCCACGGAATGCATGGGCTAAAATCGCAGCATCAGCGGCAGCATCATCTGCTGAGCTGTGCCCAAAGCAACCAGCACCTGCTTCACCTTTTACAATGATGCGTTCGGCTGGCATCGAAAACAGACTCGCTAAAGCAGCACGAAATGGAAACACGCCTTGGCTATGGGTCCATACTTCTAGCAGGTCCATATCAAATTTAGCGACGCCGCAGGCTGGCCCCATGGCACCGTGTAAAATATATGGTTTGAAAAAAGTGCCTTCAAATGTGGCACCTGCTAAATCTTCCTTCACAGTAGGTGAAATCACTTCCACCTCTTCAGTGGACATTTCCTTCATCTTTTCAGAAAGAGTGCGATCTGTCACCGACACTTCATCGGAATGCCATTTGAGTTCTCTATCTAACCGCCTATGAGTCTTGACCACCGTATATTCATCTGCTCCCACAATGGCAAGCATCTTCCCATCAACAAAAAGTTCAAGTCCTTCAGGTAAGAGGAGTTTCAGCTTGGCGACATCTATGTTTCCGTTCCAATTTGGTGCTGGAGGTCGCAGGATCCTTGCATGCAACATCTGTGGAAACACGAGGTCCTGTATAAAATAGGGCTCTCCCCTGACGATCTGCTCGATGTCGTAGCTTACATTTGGCCTACCTACGAAACGGTACTTCCTCTTTGGTATAAGTTCAATCGGCATGGTCACCTCGACCTCGCTTTGCTGGCCACCAAGCACATTGGCTATGGATATACTTCGTTTCTTGTCCTTTGAGAATATGGTCCCATTGTCTAAGTGGACATCCTTGCGCTCCAATCCCCATTGATTTCCTGCCAATGAGCAAAGATGCATTCGGGCAAAGGCTGCGGCATACCGCACCGCAATGGCACTGCCTTTCACGGATCCGCTACCTGCCGTATATCCTTCATTTGGCGTCATTGCAGTGTTTGCCATGATCACCTCCACTTGCTCCATCTCCATGCTTAGCTCTTCAGCCGCAACCTGTCGAATGACGGTTTTAATGCTCTGCCCGAGCTCAATCTTTCCTGTAAAGACTTGAACCCTATTATCTTCGGTCACTTGCAACCAAGCACCTAATGAAGGATTCCTCTGCAAAGTTCGTGGTAATTTCTCCTCTTGAACTGGGCCATAGCTAGGCCAAAGGATCGGAGAAGTCAAGGGAAAAGAAACCATTAAAGTGCCGAGCTGCTTAACAAACGAGCGACGGCCTTCAATCGGTAAAGACTTCAATAAATCTTTCATTCTTTTAGAGTATCGCACGTTTAACAGCCTTCATAACACGAGGATGCGAACCACAACGACAGAGTTGGCCTTTAAGTGCTGCTTGAATTTGCTCATCCTCGGGTTGTGGAATTTCTTCTAGTAAGGCCACCGTTGCGATCATCATACCGCTGGTACAATAGCCACATTGAGCAGCATTTTCCTCCATAAATGCCTGCTGAACGGGGTGTAAATCACCTTCCATAGTGCTAAGACCTTCCACCGTACGTACCGACTTGGTACCGATGGCTGCTACAGGCAAGAGGCAACTATATCGAATCTCTCCATCAATCAGGACAGCACATGAGCCGCACTGACCCATTCCGCATCCAAATTTGGCCGCAAAGAGCTGAAATTCATTGCGCAACACATAGAGCAGCGGCGTATCTGGACTTGCCGAGGTGATCAATTCTTCGCCATTAATTCGTAGGGTTATCATAGATAAAGGGCAATAGATGGGCTCTGAAAATACAACAAATGCTGTTATTGGTAGACTACGTCCATTTCAAATAGAAGCTTACTGAGTAGTCACTACAGCTCAGAAACCCGAAGCATGGCATCCTCGACATCCTGTACCAATACTTCGTACTTGGCATCACGTTTAATGGCAGCTGTCCGCTCTAGTGGGAGATCTACGTGAATGTGTGCTGCAAAATGCGACGGAGCTGACTTTAAAATGTAGATGTCGTCTCCGAGAAAGACCGCTTCTCTAATGTCGTGTGTCACAAAGATAATGGTGCTGTGAAACTTATGCCACACATCAACGAGCAGTTCCTGCATCTGTAAGCGGGTACGAATGTCTAATGCACCAAAAGGTTCGTCCATCAGAAGGATATGCGGATTGGCCAGGAGGCTGCGAGCAATGGCAACACGTTGCAATTGACCGCCAGATAATGCAGGGTACTGTGCGTACTTGTGCTCATGACCAGCCAAACCCACCATTTCAATCAGTTCCATGGCTTTTTCTTTGCGGGCTTTGCGTGCCACACCCTTATAGCGTAAGCCCAGGGCCACATTGTCCAAGACCGTCATCCAGGGCAATGAAGAATATTGCTGAAAGACCATACTAACCCGATTGTCATCACTCACTGGCTGGCCCAGGATGAGAACCTTTCCGTTTGTTGGCTTTTGCAGCCCAGCGATGTAACGCAGTAAGGTAGATTTTCCACTGCCGGACATGCCTAAGATGATAGCAAACTGGCCTTGATCGGGCTTGTCTTCAATGAGAAGATCTAAACCTTGAATGATAAAGGTCTGACCACCGTCATAGCTCTGATCAATATTCCGCAATTCGATGATATTCTGGCGGTTTGTATCTTCTTGTTTTATACTCATACTGCCTGAGGAACTACGCGTTGTCGCTTCTTCCAAAATAGATATCCTTGATATCCCATCACGCACCACATAATGAAATGTATGGCCAGGGTGGTATCAGCAAAGAGATAGGTCAATATGGACTCAGAAGTTAAGATGGGTACGAATGAGTCGATTAGGAGAAGCAGATAGATGCCAATCAGCAACCATACGGCTATACTGCTGACAAAATTCCAGATAAGGTCCAAACTGGAAGTCTTCCTTTCTTTTACTTGATAGTGCTTCCGCTTTCCCTGGTATTTATGGGGAAAGAAGACTTTATCTAAGTAAATGAATATTCGATCCTGCACCATACCGATGATCATAATGATGATAAGCATGGCGAAGACCTTATCTACTCGGCCTTGTCGAATACCAGCTCTCCAAATTAGGGCACCTATTCCACCAGTAGCACCAATACCTTCGGCAACAATGATGTATGTCCACGAAATGGCAGTCAATACACGAATGTCGTCAGTGATTCTAGACAAGACCGAAGGAATGTAGACAGTCTTGATGGTTTGCCAGGTATCAGCACCCAGCGTATAAACCGTCTTGAGATAAACATCAGAAACTTCCTTGACTCGCACAATGACGACAGGCAATAGGTAAATCAATATGCCAAATGCCAGGAAATGAACCTTCATGGCCGTGCCTGTGCCAAACCAAACAATGAATAAGCCAGTGACCGCAGTAAGGGGAATGTAGCGAATGGCATCAACCTGTCGCTGAGCCAATCCCTGGAAAAGCGGGAATAACCCGATCACAAAGCCTAGTGGCAAAGCAATCAGCACTGCCTCGATATATCCCGACAGGTTAAGGCCTATACTCATGCAAGTATTTCGGATGATGTCATTGTCCACATATAAGGACCCAAAAGAAGACAAAACCTTCCATGGTTTAGGTAAAATGTAGGCGGGGAAAAGTGGGTTCTCCCCCATAGTGATCAGCACCCAGACACCTAAGACGACCAATAAACCAATAAGCCCCAACACCCACTTTTGCTGGGAGGTCAACTCGCCTTTCAAGGTAAAAAGTGACATCCGATCTATTGAACAGGAGTAGAAGCAATCAGCTGAAACTCAGTCCGGCGATTTTTCTCCCGACATGCTTCGGTTGCATTACTCTCACAGCCAGGCGCGGGTTTGTCAGGACCATTTCCGACAATGACAAAGCGATTGCGATCCATATTGTAGGTAGAGACGAGATAGTCCGCTACGGATTGCGCCCTTTGCTGGGAAAGCTTCATATTCGTCGCCCTACTCCCCGTCGAATCGGTATTACCTTCTATTCGTACACGCAGGTTGGCAAAAGATTTAGCGATATCTGCGAGCTGCAAATCAATCAGGGTCTTCGCATTTTCTGTCAGTCTGTACTGCCCAGTATTGAAATTAATGGTGATTGGTTTAATGGCAAGGGCTGGTGCAGATGCATCGGCTGCCGTCGGTGCGGAGAAATCACGCTGACCCTCCGCCTCAAATCCAGGACCTACCAAGCGTCCATTTGCAGCAGATACTGCAGAAGAATTCACCACGTTCCGCCAGGGTGGAGCCACTCTTTCTGCCTGCTCAAGCCTATGAAAAGTTTTAGCCATTTTGCTGTACAGATCTTCTCCTTTCATACCTCGATATCTCGGATTGAGACCAAAGAAGTTCATATTGTCTCCATGGGTCGCAAAGTGCACATCTGCCATAGCACCTAGGGCATCTTCCTCAGGGAAGTTCAGAAATTCGCCCAAGATCTTCGCTGCCTTTGTACGGTTGGATTCAGAGGCATTGATCTCCGTAATGGCTTTCATCCATCCCTCATAGAAGGCATTAATTTTATCTCTATTTTGCTGAATAAAAGACTCCTTGGCAAACATGATGTCACCAATGATGTGTGACTGTTCTTGCGTGCTCACCAGCACTTTAGAACCCGCAATATCCCTGAGTGCTTCCAGGTGAAATGGGCTCCACACGACCGCCGCATCAACATCTGGTCCTTTAAAGGTAGTGGCCGCAACCACGGGATCGGGAGAGGCAACGATCTGCACATCTTCATATTTCAGTCCTGCCGCCTCCAGGGCTGTAATCAGGAGTGTTTGAGATGGCGATGGTTCTGCTACTGCCACTCGTTTGCCCTTCAAATCATTGATGGAGTTGATACCACGTTTGGCAATGATTACATCGCCACCACGAGACCAATCTACCTGTATAAAGACTTTCGGCCGATAGTTGTAAATATCCGTGGGTGCAGTATAAAGTGGGTAGGCATCGGCTGTTTGTACGATGACATCATATTCGTCAGCTACCCATGCGTTAAGTGCTGCGTCTAGATTGTCATTGAGGATGAATTGAACTTTCAAACCGTAATCTTTATAAAAACGAGAACGCGTTGAGGCTTGAGCACCTTCATTGAAATACAGACCTGGTGCATAGCCACCCCAGGTGACCAATTGTACGGTCAACACATCCTCATCACTGGACGGCACTGCAGGAGAGCTGGTACTACCATCTGATGGAGTAGTGTTGGTTGCAGTTTCACCAACTTGCTTAAACTGATCACCTAAATTCGTCTCATTAAGAATGAAACGAATGAGAAAAAACAAGCCCAAAATAATGAGCATGGTGATCAAGAACTTAGAAAATGTGGTCAATCGTCGTGCCATGTCGTTTCGTTGTTTTGTTAAATGATCTCAGTTACAACAATTAATTACTGATCCAACTGGGTGAGGTGTTGCTTATTCAAAGAAGTCGTCATATTGGTTGTCGTGATTAGCTACGCGCACGGGCTTCTTGATGGGCTGGTTAAGGTCCAGCACATTGCTATCATCTTCCGCTTCCAAGATTAGGTTATCCTTTTCTGCTCCCAGTAGTAATGATGGCCCTTCCTTCTCCCATTTCTCCAGCATCTTTAGACCCTCTTCTTCAAAAACTCCATTTTGCAGATCGACGGAAGACATAAAGCTTTCTGACATCTCCATAAATCTTTCCATTTCTCCAACCTTATTACTGACATCATCAGCTATGGCTTCCAGGGCCTGATCAAACATCGCCCTTTTGTCAGCGTCACCACTGATCACGTTCATGGCACTCTTCATAGCCGAATTGCTGGCGTGAATGGCTTTGCGTTCCTGTTCTTTGATCATGACTTGATCCTGGATATCCTCCAGCATGATCTCTGAATTCTCATACATCTTCCTCAACACGCGATAGAGCACTTCCATCTTTTGATAGAGGTCTTCCAGTTTCATATTCGACTCCTTCAGCCTGCCTGCCTTACGGGATTTTAGGATCATTACAGACTGTTTGTTTTTTTGTTTGGCCTTACTAGCCAAATCCAGGTTGCTCTTGATGGCTTTTCGATTGTTGAGAATCATCTCTTGCAACTTGTGCATCTGACCACGGAGCTGACTGATCTGACGGTTCATCTTCCGCAAATTGTCCTTGAGGTCATCTACATAACTTTTTAAAATGCCGATGGGATCGATCTGTACAAATATGCCAGTGACCCATCTCATAACACTCTTGTACATATACCATACGAGGTTGCGCATTTTAGGATCAAGAACCATATAGATAATGGCACCAAGGACCAGCAGCATACCCGCAAGATAGAGCGTGTTGGAGGCTGCCGCGATAAGAAACGGTAGGGCCTGAACCAACAGGAAACCACCCCCCAAAACCAATCCACCCAAAATAATGGCTCCGGTTACTCCCTCAGGCCTTTTCCAGAAGCTTTTCTTTGTTACCATATAATGAACACTTTATACCTATTTACAACACCGAATTGGGTTATTGTCTCAAATATTTAGCAATATTATCGATATCCTGCCTTATTTGCTTGACCAAGTCCGCATAGCTGGCTACGAATCGTCTGCCAGTCAGTTCAACTCTCTCCGTAGCAGAACTGATATTACGCTCCAATTCCGATAATCCTTCACGTTGAGCTGCGATCTCCTGCTTTAGTGCTTCAATCTGTGCCTCTTTTTGGGCAATGGCTGATTCTGCCGCCTTTAACTCGGTCTGTCGATCTTCAATCTGAATGGTTCGTTGCTTTTCAAGAGCAGCGCGAAACTTATCCTCTTCCGTCTGCAATACAGCTACATAATGTTCAGCCGAAGCGATCAAGGAATCTGGCGTCGCCCCCATCGTCTTAGCCGTTGCAAAGGCACTTTTATAGATCGTACCTTCAGCCATATCCATCTTTTTGAGGTTTTGCACCGACCGCTTAAACTCTAAATAGTCAAAGCCTTCTTGATTGTTCTCTTCAATCGCATTCATCAGAATATTGGTGAATTTCTCGTTGATCTGACCATCTGCCGGAAGATCTGCGTGCGGCACCCTCTGTTTGCTTGGAGCAGAGATCTTACTCGGTGAATTCACCTGGCGATCACGCTCGGTTGGTTGGGCCTTGGTGGCCTCTGCACTCTCAATGATGAAAGCTGATTTTATCTTTTTGAAAATGCTACTCATATTACCCTAAATCCTGATTGTTCGTATTAATCAGCAAAATACGAATATTGGAATAATCGGAAATTGGAATCGTGTATTCGGCCCATGGCCAATGTTCAGTTTCCTACATTTACTTAGGTATGAAAATTCCGCAACATGATGATACCAGAATCGGCATTTGAGATTTATTCGAGTTCAGAAATCAACCCCTTGGAGGCTGTGCTGGTGCATCGTCCAGAACGCGGCATTGCTAGGGTATATCCAAAGAGGTCTGAGGAGTTTTTATTTGACGACATCGTATACCTACCACAGATTGTAGAGGAACATGATCTATTTGTATCCGTCCTACGTAAAGCATGCGGAAAAAATAGTGTATTCTATGTCCATGATCTCTTAGTGGAGGCACTAGATCAAGACCAACAAGCACAAGAAGACATCATTCGGCAGATCATTGATTTTGAGGAACTTCCAACCAAGTATATTCACGAGCTATCGGATCTAGACAACCGATCTTTGGCAGAAGTGCTCATCAGTGGATTCCTAGCTTCTCATGAGCTTATTTTATTCGATCCCATCCCAAATTTCATTTTTACTCGCGACATTGCAGTTACCATCAAGGATCATGTTGTGCTTACCAAAGCTTCAAAGATGGCCCGGCATAGGGAGAACTTCCTGACCCAATTCATCTTTTGTAACCACCCCATGTTCAGAACCTTGCGACAAGAGGATCGGATAATCAATATGAATGATGTGGAGCTTTTTCCGCGTTCGCGTCGGGGTGAATCGGTCTCCATCGAAGGCGGAGATATGATGTTGTTTGCAGAAAACCATTTTTTAGTCGGATGTAGTGAACGAACGACCCAGCACGCCATTCATAGCTTGCGGGACGTACTCTTTGAGAAAGGCATTGTCGATAATGTGGTGCAGGTAAATATCCCCAGCGATCGTGCTTTCATGCACATAGATACCGTATTTACACGCATCAGTGCGGATCATATAGTCTGTTATCGTCCACTCATCTATGATGGACTGAGCTCTTACGTCACTGTTTTTCGGCGCAATGGCAGTGAAGTGAGCTATCATTCCGTCAAAGATTTTATCGAAGGGGAAATCAACAGTCGTATGAAGTTCGTCTTTGCTGGACAAGGACTCTCGCCCTATCAAGAGCGAGAACAGTGGACAGATGGATGCAATCTGGTGGCATTGAAACCCGGTGTCGCCATCACCTACGATCGTAATATTAGGACGCTGAATGCGCTCGAAGCATATGGATTTACAATCCTGGGCGCGGCAGCATTTCTTAAGGAGGAGCGACCTTTTGCTAAAGTTCAAAACACCATCATCACCATACCTTCTAGCGAATTGTCACGTGCACGAGGAGGATCACATTGCCTTACCCTGCCTTTAAGGAGGTCAAAGACGTAAGGCCCATGGAAAACCATCGACAGAAATATGGGTTGGAAGTTCTGCTCTTTTGATCTCGGTCTCTATGCCCAGATCCACACACTAAAAGTCCATCACGGAAGAAGAACCAACCCCTACCCCGATAATCGTACGCATGGCATCATCAGTGCGAATGTCTGAATCCAAACGAAACACTTGTTCCTTGGTCACATGAAAAATAAATCCATTGGTAGGGTTAGGCCCTGTAGGTACAAACACCGTAAAGTTTCCACTGGGATGTTCATCAGTAATGAAGCCCGTCATTCGCG
Organism: Saprospiraceae bacterium; assembly: GCA_013001595.1. GTDB lineage: Bacteria > Bacteroidota > Bacteroidia > Chitinophagales > Saprospiraceae > JABDMH01. The sequence continues at coordinate 62,355 of JABDMH010000137.1, forward strand.
TACCGTTGCTAAAGACATCTACTAAAACCACATCGGTAAAGGGCATCTTTTTCGCCCCTGTGAATTGCTGAACCGTCTCCTTGATCACCCCATAGAGCGGTAGACGGAGTAAGTAGGTGCGCTCAAAATAATGCAACGAGTTCTGTCCAAATCGAGTACGAACGAATAGACCTATGGCAAAGCAGAGTAAGATCACGATGGTGAAAGCGATGATACTGATCACGGCATCTGGCACTTGGAGGTCTATTTCATTTTTCAGCAAGTTTGAAATCGGAGCTAGCAGACCCGCAACAAGGTTGATGATCAACTTGATAAGGAGGACAAAAATGGCAAGTGGCAACAGCACCACGAATCCACCTATGAGTGTCGTTACGAGAAACTTCTTAAGTCTGGACATATAATCAATCTTTTAACTCTTCAGAAAATGGCCAATGTGTACCTCAAATTTGTGACCACAAATATCGCAGAATTCAGTCAGCGTGTGAACAGTGAATTTGGAGGACCTAATATGCCTAGGTGGCTCCCCTTCATTCCCGGGTTTTTCTGGAACCAAATAGGTACAGAGAGCTCGGCTCATCACCTTCATCCCTTATCAAAAACCAGCAGTTAAGCATGTTTTGCTCGGCGGATCTGAAAACGACAGCCTGATGAATGCCTACATTTCATCCCCAGAGAAATACATTCGCCTCCACCCTTTCCTCGGTTCCAATATAACCGATGCGGCATCCATTCAATCATAGACTTTTTCTTTCCACATAGGCCCAATAGGGCTCATATTTTCATTTGCAGGTCCGAATCTCCTATGTGCTACTATGTGCCTTTGTAGTTCCCTATCATTATTGGTTTTTTTTGAACCACATAGGTATAGTAGAGCAGATAGTTTTTTAGGCCCCAAACCAGCTCTGCGTTACTATGCGGCTATGTGATTCCCTATCACCCTGATTTTTCTGAACCATCAATGAATTAGGTTCATCACCTCATCCCTAAAGCCGTGTGCATATAGGAACTACTGGGCTTTCCAGAAAAATGACACTAAACCTTATGGTTATTCGTGAAATCGTTATTTTCATCCAGGTGCATTATTCCAGAGCCTTAAAGGTCACCATCTCATCGCATACTCATTCAGATCAAACCCTGTATTGAAGCGTATTAAATTAAACTACTTATGAAATTCGGACATGCCACAGCAGAAGAAATCGGTGATGTTTCTTTTTCTCTGCCCCAGGAACACCCTTTATCTATTTCTCATAAACCCAATCCAGATAAATTTAGCATCAGAGTGGGATGTGGCAAATGGGGGATACCGACTTGGATCGGTACTCTATATCCTGAAGGCACCAAACAAAAGAATTTTCTGGAGGCGTACATTGCTCACTTCAACAGCATTGAGCTAAATGGCACCTTCTACCGGCTTAGTAGAACCAGTATCGATAAATGGGCCTCGGCAGCAGAAGGCGCAGATTTTCTTTTCTGCCCAAAATGGTCACAGCGCATTTCGCACTTCAAGCGACTTAACGAGGTGGAAGAAAATGTGCAATACTTCATGGATTCAATGGCATTACTCGGAGAAAATCTCGGTGCTACATTCCTTACACTGCCTCCTAATTTTGGGCCAAAGCACGAAGAACGGGTAAATTCCTTTCTAGATCTTATTCCCGATGGATATCCATTTCAAATCGAGTTTAGGCATAAGGATTGGTTTGAAGAGGCGGTCTTTGCAAGGGTGATGGAGAAGCTGCGAGACAAGCGTTTTGGCGCAGTGATTACGGATGTGGCCTTGAGACGAGATGTCCTGCACATGTGCAGGACATCTCAGACTGTTTTTATTCGGTTTAATGGATATGGTCTAGATGAGTCAGACTACGAGCGACTAGACAAATGGGTATCACGACTCGCCGACTGGCGGCAACTTGGTGTCCATCAAGTATTTTTCTTTATGCATCAAGCCAACGAAGAACACACGATCGTTCTTTGCGACTACTTTATAAAGCAGGTCAATGCGAAATTAGATCAGCAGATTAAACCACTCAATCTATCGAAAAAATAGTGCGTCACATGATTATCTAAAATCGATATGAACTTCCTTTGGCAAAAATTTTAGTCAATCCCTGCCATATGTAAACTTTGACATCTTTATGCTAGATAAAATGGCCCTATTTCATCTTCTACTTCTATTAAATCCTTCTTAATTGATGAAGTTGTTTATTAAATCGATGTTACCTGCCTTATGCCTACTGCTGATATTGCAGGTATCTGCACAAAATATTTTTTCGGTAGTTGGCAATAAGACTTACCTCAATGGCCATCCATTTCAAAGCATAGGTCTACGATGTTCCAATGCACTGCTCACGGATAGCACCACCAAGGAGTTAATCCATTTTCTCGACGTATATGCATCCTATGGCATCAATACCATCACTGTATACTTCATGGGTTCAAGGTATAGCAAGATTCATGGATACCGTACAGATGGATCACTTAATGACACGTATGCAGCCCGTATGGAAAAAATCATCAAAGCATGTGATGAACGATCAATGATCGTCCTAGTGGGGGTTCTTTACTGGGGAAGTGGTCCCGATGTAACCAACTACTATCGAAATTGGACACAATCGGAAGCCAATGCTGCCATGAGGCACACAGTGGCATGGCTAGGTGAAAACAACTTTCAGAATGTTTTTGTGGATCCAGATAATGAAGGCATGGCAGAGAGAGGGTTGGGTATTAATATCGATGAAATGATCTGTGCAGCCAAAAATGAAGCGTCAGAAGTTATTGTTGCATACAATGGCAAAGGATATCCTCCTCCTTGCGCTGATCTTAGCATCCATTTTGGATTTCCAACCAAATCGAAGCCGTACATTGAAACAGAAGGCACACCTTCCCGATACTGGGGGGACTATAGTAAGGAAGATGATCTGCAGCACTATATTAACGTGGGCATCTACACGGATGGGAAGAAGGCGGAGCAACTTGCCAGAACCAAGGAACTATTGAATATGGGGCATGGCTACCTCCTCGCCTCAACTTGGTTGCAAAATATCCCTCCCAATTATCATCCGGGAGGTGATGGCTCGCCATGCAATCCTGGCATTCAATGGTGGTTAGATTTTATTCGTGATCATTTCAAGAATCAATAGCTCAATCGAGTGAAAAGTATTTTTCTGACAGGCTACTCCATTACTACCAGAAACCATAATTTTCGATGAGATTGTTTACCTTGTTAAGTGAATAAGGTCAAATGATGAGAAATGTTTGTCTGACTTTGCTGTGGATTTTTTTAGCGTTCGTAGGGGGCAAAACGCAAGAAACTCAAGTGACTGCCTTTGATGGTGCCTTTGCCGATCAATTTGGCTATGCTGTTGCCATCGCTGGTGAATATGCGGTCGTTGGTGCTCCATTGCAGGGCGACTTCGGCACCAATAATGCGGGTTCAGCCTATATATATCAGAACATTGCCGGCACGTGGACTTACGTTAAGAAACTGGTACCACCGTCGGGAGGTAGTCCAGGAGATCAGTTTGGCTTAAGTGTAGACATGGACAGCAACCAGGTAATTGTCGGTGCCCCATATACAGATCACTATGATCTAGACGATGTCGGATCAGCCTACATATTTCGTGGTAGCGGTAGTACCTGGACACTCGAAAAACATCTGATCCCCTACGATGGAGCTGCAAATGATCATTTTGCCACTGATGTCGGTATTGACGGTAATCATGCGGTCGTTGGTGCGGCAGCAGATGATGACCATGGATCGTCATCCGGTTCAGCATACATTTATGGCTATCACAACTACAATTGGAATTTTGAAGAAAAGATCCATGCCTCAGATGCCGCTGCTAATGATGGATTTGGTACATCGGTAGCCATCGATAGCATCAATGTAGTCGTTGGTGCACCGGGCAATATCGGAGCAGATAATAAACATTCCGGTGCAGTATACATCTTTCATCCCTATGTATATGGTTGGCATCAGGCAGACCGCCTCACGCACAGTAATCCAGATTATTTTGATCACCTTGGAGAAAGTGTAGCTATTGAGGGCGGCTCGATCATTGCAGGGGCACCCTTTGCCAATGATAAGACTGGTGAGGCCTACGTATTTAGTGGTATGGGGTATGACTGGAATCAGGC
>JABDMH010000151.1 GCA_013001595.1 Saprospiraceae bacterium
GGATACGAGCTTCCTCCTGCCCCTGCCAATAGGTTACACCTCGGCATATGCCCCCTCCCTTTTTGCCATAGAAGGGATCGAAAGACCATAGTTCTTGTCCCGTACCAGGATCTATGGCGTACAACCATCGTTGGGCTGAAGTAGCATGCAAGGTGCCATCGACAACAATGGGGTTGCACTCGAACTTTGGAAATCTTGACCCCTCGGGAGCATCCTTGGGAGAGAAAGTCCAAGCAACTTCCAGTGCTTGCGCATTACTAAGATTGATCTGGTCCAGCTTTGAGAAACTGGTACTGGCTGGATCACCTTTATAGGTATCCCACTGGATGAAGCCCTTGTCTTCAGGACCACAGGCCATTACCGTCAAGAGTATCGCACACCCAATGCAGGCAAGTAATCTCCTTGACGATGCATTTAATACCACTAAAAATCCGTATCCGGTTTGGTTAATTGTAGTGGTTTGATCCAAACATTGCGATACAGTACCTCATGCCCTTCAGCTTGAAGCTTGATGCCACCGGGACGATCTGTGATGCCTCGACCTTCATCATTGCCACCATCCATTCCGGAATTGGGCCCTCCCCACACTTTATTGATGCGTACGTTTTCATGGATCTTTCTTCCATTAAAATATATGGTGACAAGCGGTTTCTCGGTGAGTTTGCCATCGGCAAAGCGGGCAGCCCTGAACTGGATGTCGTAGGCATTCCAAGCGCCGGTGCCATTGTATGCGCTATAAGGAGCCGCTTTTTCGTTTATTACCGCTGCCATTCCATGGGTAGTCGAGTCACCATCAAGCACTTGGATCTCATAGCGGTTTTGCAAGTAGACCCCACTATTGCCTCCCGGATGTTTGATATAGAATTCCACATGCAGTCGGAAGTCTGTAAATGCCTCTTTGGTTACGATGTCTGCAGCGCCATAAAGGCCGCCTGCGGCTGCAGGGTCATTACTGCTCATCGCCGTACCTCGATCGACTGGATCATTGACAATCTCCCATTTGATGGGCATTTCGGCAGCAAATCGTGGCCCCTCCCAGTACTGCCAAAGCTCATGGAGCATCTCTGCACGGCCATTAAAAAGCACTTTTGCATCCTGGGGAGCGATCACTCCCACACCCACTTGGGCGGATGCAAGCAGATGTAGCAAGCATAGGTGAAGTATCATTAACTGTTTCATGATCGAAGTCTAATTGGTAGATCGAAAAATCATGGCTGAAGATAGGTGAAAAATGTAGATAAGGCCTACCTTAAATGGGTATGAATTTTACACGCTAAAAGATAAGGGATGCCATGAATACTTATATTAAATACTTGATATGCACATTCTTTTCCGGTCTTTTCCTCGCTCCAAACAGCTCTCGGGCGCAAACTGAAGAGGAGGGCAAGTGGTGGCCTCATCCACTATGGGGTGCTGAAGATCAAGCTGGCGCTTCCAATTGGAATACGCCAGAGAAGGTGCTGCAAGCTGTTTCCCTGGTTAAGACTGGCAAAGTTTATGAGCTGGGAAATGTGTACGATGAACAAATGCCATTGATTGGCAGCCGCAGTTATGAACTCACTGTGTCTGAGGTGCCAACACATGGACCGTCCGGTGCGGAGCAGGTGGTTTTCAATGATGAGTTTTTGGCAACTCAGATCGGGCAGGTGGGCACTCAGTTTGACGGACCAGGGCATGTAGGTAAGCGCATGAAGGTAGATAGTGGTGAGGAAACCGAGGTCTTTTACAATGGATTCACCACCGATGATATAAAGTCACCCACAGGTCTGAAGCACTTAGGTGTCGAGCATGTAAAGCCTTATGTCACGCGAGGCATCATGCTTGATATAGCTGCGGCTCGTGGTCTGACTACGGTCGAGGTAGGGTATGTTGCGACGTTGGCCGATGTGCATAAGGCTTTGGACCTACAAGGTATGAGTGAAGCGGACTTTCGTCCCGGTGATGCCCTGCTTTTTAATTTTGGCTGGTGGAAGAATTGGCCCGACCCTAATGTGCTTAAGGATACACCTTACATTTCTCGGGAAGTGGTGGATTGGATCATCCAACGGCAGCCTTCTATGGTAGGCTCGGATGCCACCCTCGACGGCGGTCTCAGACCCAATGTTCACATTGATCTCACTTTGAAGAACGGCATCTGGAATTTAGAATGGATGCGGTTCGATCATATGGTGGAAGATCGGATGTTTGAGTTTTTATTCATTTACACACCCATTCGTTTCAAGGGAGCTACTGGCAGTCCGGGCAGACCCATTGCTGTGGGATAATACGAAATCCGTAAAAAAGGATGAGCTTCAACACGCCATCTGACCAGTTTCTAACGGTTAAAACGTTTACAAACGGTTAGGTGTGAGGATAGAGCAAGTAGGAAGTGTTTCAAGACTAAAATTTGCCAGTCACGAAGGAGATCAATGCTTTGCATTGACTTGTAAAAGTCGTACTTTGTAGCGAGGGCAGGCGTTGGGTGCGTGCTGTTGCCTTGTGGCACTGCCATTCAGCTAGATGAGCTATCAGCTCGCTAAGCGCTGTTAATAAGAAAAAGTATGTAATGACTTATGCGATGTATCTGCCACTCTTTGGGGGAGGTATTGAAACACGGGTGTTGGTGGTCAATAGGGAAAATAAAATGCAAAAACAATGCTAAAATTCTTTCAAAGAATAAGGCGGAAATTAATTGATGAAGGTAATTTTCAAAAGTATCTGATTTATGCAATTGGTGAAATTCTACTCGTCGTAATTGGGATACTGATAGCTATACAGATTAATAATAGGAATCAATATAATAAAGACCGTGTTCTGGAAATTGAGATATTGGAAGAAATCAAAAATAATATTGAGACTGATTTTGTTGACCACAATCAAAACATGTTTAATCTAAATCAGATAGTTACTTCATCTGAAATAATCTTGGGACATTTAAATCAAGACTTACCATATCATGATTCACTCGAATATCATTTTTCATGGTTGGCGATGGGAGCAAACTTTGATGCAGTAAAGAGTGGATATGAACTAATGGTGTCAAAAGGCGTGAATATAATTAGCAATGACACGATCAGACAAAAAATATCACATTTATATAGTAATAGATATACTTGGCTCAGAGATTTTTTAAAAGATAGACAACAACAAAACAGTTTAATGGTGTTAAATGAAATGATGTTGAAATTCAAATCATTTAAGAACACTATATCAGCAGTTCCAAGAAACTATGATCAATTAAGATCTGATTACGATTTCAAAGTGAAAGTAGAGCAGAATGGTTCAATGCACGAAGTAACAAAAGGATTTTACCAGACTCTCATTATAGATGAAGCAAAGATTCTTCTTCAAAATATAGAAGATGAAGTTAAAAGACTGGAAATTGGTTTCTGATAATAAGTACTAATTCTAATGTTAAAAAAACAAAACTTACATTATGAACTACAATTCCTATTGGACCGATCGGGGATTTCCCTGGGAGCATGATCCAGGTCCACCAAAAAATTTAAGTTGGGCCCGACTATTTTCTGAAACACCAAATTATAGAGGCATCTCAAAGGTTGTTTTTAATCGAGAAAAATTTAGATGGCACTTTGGTCCCATGTATTATAGAGGACGGCTAAAGAAAAACCAGGTTAAAATCCTGATCATTGGACAGGAAGGTGCACAAGATGAATCCCTTTCCCACAGATCTTTTACAGGGGGAACAGGGGGAAGAATGCAATATTTCTTGAATATATTGGGCATTAACTATCACTATCTTTTTCTCAATACTTTTGTGTATCCCATCTTTGGACAATATAGTTCCAATGATTTGAAATGGTTGGCACAAAATGAAAAATCCCCAATTGCTAAACATAGATTTGAGATCTTTGATTATGTGCTAAAGAAAAATGAAGTTGATTTGGTCGTTGCGGTCGGCCTAGCGGCAAAAGAAACGGTCAAAAACTGGATCATTAGTCGTGGTGGAACCGTGCCCGATGGCACTGCCAATCTCAGTACCGCGACAGGTAGTTTCCTTGATCCTAAAACCAAGATTGTTGGAGTTCTTCATCCAGGTGGTGCAAGCAAGGGAGGTAATATAGGAAGGATAATTCAGAGCTTCCAGGATGCTATTGACAATATTAATCAGTGGATCTCAAATGATTCGAGCTGGTTGCCCGTCGATAACGGAATGGCAAGGGATCTTTCTATTCCATATAAGTACAGTAAATCTCCAATCCCATTTAGAGATTTTGCATTAGGAACTTGCTGGCGATTAGGAAGACAATCGACAAGTAGTAACAGAAGAGATTCTCAAAGATCGATACAACTTTTTTCCAAGGGCGGAAAATATCGTCCTACAGAGACCTTGGTCTACAATGGACTATCCAATGGATCAGCTGATGGTTACAGTCAGGATCCCGACGATTATCCATATGAACCTCCGGTCCAAGATCATGAAGGATTTGATCAGGGACCTCCCGACGCATTTACAAAATTGATAATGGGCGGAAAGAATGGTTATGAATGGCCAGATTTTAATGCACTTGGCGTTACTTCTCATCACTCTCTTGGCTATATCTGTAGTTTTCGAGGACGACCTGATCAATGCAAAGTTCTGATATTGGCTGATCAACAGTCTCATGATGATCTCTTTACGATGCGTGCATTGACCGGTAATTCAGGGCAAAAAATGCAAGCTTTTCTGAAATCCGCTGGTATAATGGAAAGCTATTGTATTATTAGAACATTACCAGTTGATACATTGGACCTAAGCTTTGCGAAACGTAAAAGTATAATTGACAATGCCCAGGTCAATAAAGTATTAACTGCAATCATGAATAAGGTCTTAAATTACAATGATACTAGGATCATTCTAACTTTTGGATCTTTGGCCAAATACGCATGGGAGCAAATGAATGTCAATACGAGCAGGCCTGTCATTCATCTGAAATCTTGGAGCCAATCAGCTGCGAAGGCAGACTGGCAGACTGGCTTACAGCAGTTGCAACAGAAAATATACGGAAAGGATAAAACACCTACTTGGCAATACGATGGAGAAAGAGTCCAAATACCAAGATATGATCTTCCATATGGTGTATTGAGATGGCAGGGATCTGGTGGCGACCGCAGTCAGCGAGCCAAGAAATCAAATGGCAAATGGAGTCCATATTACTATAAGTGGTTTGTTCCTGACTGGGTATATGATCTGCAGCCGGAGCCTATTAGCTCAAGCGAGCAAGCGGATATACAAAATTTACCTTAATTATTGGAAGTAGCTATGGCTAAGATCACATGGTCGTCCACTTTGAAGTATTCGGTAAGAGGAAGAATCGTGACTTTGGATTCGAATTCTACCGTCATCGATGATGGAATCGTATATATCGAAGGAGATACAATTAAACATGTACAGGATGCTGCTCAAGGTGCACCGAATGGATGGCGCAAGATCGACGCCATAACGAGTAGCGGTACGATTTATCCGGGAATGATAGAACTGCACAATCATTTGGCCTATAATATAATTCCTTGTTGGAATGTACCCAAGGCATTTAAAAATCGCGATCAATGGAGAAGGCATTCTGATTATACCAAGAAGATGACAGGTCCGTTACGCATTCTTGGAAGTCTTGATGGTTATTTACAAGCTATCGTACGCTTTACAGAGTGTAAATTATTATTTTCTGGTGTAACCGCCTCTCAAGGAATCACCCTAGCATCCAGCCCCGGAATTAGATCTCTTTACAAAGGTGTTGTCAGAAACGTTGAGCAAACAC
>JABDMH010000012.1 GCA_013001595.1 Saprospiraceae bacterium
CCGCTACATATCAGCAGTCTTCTGTCATTGAGCAAGAACATAAACAACTTGACCCATTAAATGAAACGTATTGCCGTTATCCAGCCACTCGATTGAGCGCTGAAGCCATTAGAGATCAAGCACTGGCCGGTAGTGGACTGCTAGTTAAGAAAATCGGAGGCCCCAGTGTGTATCCGTACCAGCCGGCAGGAATCTGGAAGGCACTAGCAACCCGTAATGCCACTGAATATCGCCAGCAGTCTGGCGACAGTCTGTATAGAAGGAGCTTATACACTGTTTGGAAGCGTAGTTCCCCACCACCGGCCATGCTCAATTTTGATGCACCTGATCGATACTATTGTGTGGTGCGTCGTCAAAACACATCTACACCGCTGCAATCTCTGGTACTAATGAATGATCCTCAGTTTGTTGAAGCTGCCAGAGTGCTTGCTGAATCGATGATGAAATCAAAATCATCGGATTTTGGAATTACACTTGCTTTTCAACGATTACTAGGTCGTAGTCCCAGATCAGAGGAGCTGGAAAGCATGCAGAAGCTGTATCAAGCATCTAGGCAAGCCTATAGAAACAATCTATCAGATGCTCATCAATTGCTAAGTACTGGGGAATTTCCGGTGGATGAAAGCTTAGATCCGATAGATCTGGCTGCCCATACGATGGTGGCATCCACCATTATCAATTTTGATGAATTTGTGATGAAGCGATAAACTAAAAACCATGAATGAGGACTTAAAAAAAATGGCCGATAGACTAAATCGGCGAGTTTTCTTAAAAAATAGCCTACTTGGACTTGGAGGGTTGGCGCTACAGTCTATGTCTGATACCCACATGGTCAATGCTCTTTCCGAACCAAGGCTTCCCCACTTTGGAGCGAAAGCTAAACGGGTGATCTATCTTTTTCAAAGTGGTGCTCCTTCACAAATGGAATTGTTTGACTACAAACCTTTGCTCAAGGAGCGCTTTGGGGAAGAACTTCCGGCATCAGTACGTGGTGATCAAAGGGTTACTGGAATGACCTCCAACCAACGCTCGTTTCCATTGGCCATGGGTGATTACACCTTCGATCAGTATGGCGAGAGCGGTGCGTGGCTGAGTAATTTGTTGCCACATCACCGCAAAATTGTTGATGATGTCTGCTTTATAAAAAGTATGTATACGGAAGCCATCAATCATGATCCTGCAGTCACCTTTGTACAAACTGGTTCACAACAAGCCGGAAGGCCGAGTATGGGTTCTTGGATCAGCTATGGCCTAGGAAGTCAGAATGAAAACCTCCCGGCGTTTTCCGTTCTCTTATCTCGTGGATGGAATGGCGGACAACCACTCTATGCCAAGTTATGGGGAAATGGGTTTCTGCCTTCCAAGCACCAGGGAGTGATGTTTAGATCTGGGCAAGAACCTGTTTTGTATTTAAATAATCCGCAGGGGCTTGACAGAACCAGACGTAGGATTATGTTAGATCATCTAGCAGATCTGCACACCAGGCAATATGATCATTTTGGTGATGAAGAAATCATGTCTCGTGTAGCACAATATGAGATGGCTTATCGCATGCAGATGTCCGTTCCAGACACCCTAGATACCAGCAAAGAATCAGAACACATCTATGAGCTCTATGGAGAAGATGCGAAAAAGCCTGGTACTTATGCACACAATTGCTTGCTCGCACGAAAATTGATTGAGAGTGGTGTAAGATTTGTTCAGCTTTATCATCAGGGATGGGATATGCATGGCAATCTGCCGCATTACATAAAGATTCAGACGAATGATACGGACCAGGCATCCGCAGGTCTCATCTTAGACTTAAAACAGCGCGGTCTTTTGGAAGATACATTGGTCATTTGGGGTGGAGAATTCGGCAGGGGCTGTTACTCTCAAGGGAAGTTGAGGCCTGACAATTATGGTAGAGACCACCATCCCAGGTGCTTTACCATTTGGATGGCAGGAGCAGGAGTTAAAAAGGGCATTACCATAGGTGAGACAGATGATTTTAGCTATAACATCGTGAAGGATCCGGTTCATGTCCACGATTTTCAAGCTACCATTATGCATCTGCTTGGCATCGATCACGAGCGCTTCACATTTAAGTACCAAGGCAGAAGATTTCGACTGACTGATGTACATGGGCATGTGGTCAAAGATGTGTTGGCATAATGTGGATTAAGATCCTTTAGTCGAAAATATCTTGGCAAAGAGTCGCTTATATTGAGCATTTACTGCGGAAACATCATACCTTTTTATATGTGCCATGATATTATCCATTGCGGAGCAGTATCTGGGGTGAAGGTCTATCGCTTTTCTTAAGAGGGGCAGCAAGTCGGCATCATGGTCATAGAGGCACTCACTTTGGAATTCTTTGGGAATATGTTCGGGGAATGCGAGTCGGTTGGGCAAAATGGGCCAACAACGGTGGTACATGGCTTCCACCACACTAATTCCAAAAAAGTCCTGCAAACTTGTAGAAACAACGATGTCACTGCGAGCTAGCCAAGTATAGTAGTCATTGATTGATTTGACCTGCCCCCACTGCAAAATCTTATCTGAAAATTCTTCCCTGGCTTCCGAAAATGCCTTCGGTATTTTACCAAACGATTTACCGATCACGACAAGCCGAAAGTCAATATTGAGGTCATTAAGATTCGTCAGTGTATCAAAGAAAAGTCTAGGGTTCTTGTCATATTCCCAGCGATGATTCCAGAGGATAATGGGATGTGGATTATTATACCTCTGATGAGGTTTCATTAAACGAAAGGACATACCCGGATAAATCACGGTACTCTTAGGAGCTAGTTGAGGTTGACATTCGATCGTGTTGGGTTTGGGAAAGCCCTTAAGGAACTTAGGCAATGCGTTGAGAAATACATCTTGATGGAAAGTTGAGTTGAAGATCAATTGATCTGCTGTTAGCGCACTTGTGTAATTAATAAATGCATAGTGATTATCGAAGTGCTTCTTATGGTCTTCATCAGATGCCGAAATCGGATAGCATAGCTGGTTTTCATGAAAATAGAGGAGGATGGGCAAATGACCATGACCGGCCTTACAAATCAGTGCTTTGAACAAGGCCACATCCATCATCTCTGACACGATAAGGACATCGGGTGTGTAATTCAGGGAATCAAGAAGGCCAGATAAAGTGATTGCTGCGGCATGCATTCTCCATTTCCAATGCCGGGCTGGAAGAGTGAGTGTTTGTACTTCCCAAGTGACCTCATCTCTAAATCCGTCGATCCATCTTTGATGACTGTCGGTTAAATAAGGCTCAATTACAAGGATTTTCATATCAATGTCCAGAGGCTTAGAAGTATTTGGCTAAATTTAATCTAATTATCCAGGGATCACGGCCATGAGCGATAAATCACTTGCTGGTTATATGTATCCGCAGATTGAGCAATTGGAAAAAGAGCTGATCAGCAAACAGAATCAGCTCAATTGTTTGATGCGGATTACCCAAGCTATCAATGCCAACATGGCTGCTAGAGATCTATTTGATATGTACAGCCAATTCTTGCAGACAGAGTTGGGGGTAAAGAGATTGGCTGTATTATTTAGAGAAAAGGATGGATGGGCGTGTAAGAAAGCCATCAGTTTTAAACCCGATCATCTTGAAGATCTGGTCCATATACTGGTTCGTAAGTATAAGGACTTTAGTAAGGTGGGTGAGCTAAGTCACGACCTGATGAAGCAGTTTGAACTGGTAATTCCCGTGTTTCATAAGGATGATCCGCTGGCGTATGTACTGATTGGAGATTTAGAAGAATCTAATGAGGCATATGACCGGTTTAAGTTCATGATAACCATCACTAATGTGGTTGCCGTAGCTATTGAGAATAAGCGACTATTCAATAGGCAAATCGAACAAGAGGCTTATAACAAGGAGATGGAATTGGCAAAGAATGTTCAGCAAATGCTGATTCCAACCAGCTTGCCTAAAGAAGAGCATTTTGAACTGTCATCCATTTATAGACCTCATTCTAATATTGGTGGCGACTATTTCGACTACTGTAAATTTGATGATGGAAGTTTTGTGATCTGTATGGCCGATGTATCAGGCAAAGGCATTTCGGCAGCGCTGTTAATGGCCAATTTTCAGGCCACTTTGCGTTCAGCTTTGCGCATCTATGATCAGCTCGATGATTTGGTTCAACACCTCAACAAGACCATAGTTGAGACAACGAAAAGTGAACGGATCATCACATTTTTCATTTTGAAATACCATAATGAAAAAAATGTGATTAACTATGTAAATGCAGGCCACAACCCGCCAATATATATTAGCGGCGATAAAAAACGTTGGTTGAGGGATGGTTGTACCATTCTAGGTGCTGAAGACTATCTCAAGGACATAACGGTCGGTGAGATTGAGATGGGCAATGAAGAGACCTTCATCGTACTCTATACGGACGGTCTGACTGATTTAAGGGATGGATCTGGCTCATATTTTGATGAGGATCTAATAGCAAATTTTGCTTGCAGTCACCGAAATGATTCAGCAACAAACTTTAACAAGAAGTTGTTAGAAGAACTTGAGCATTTCAAAGGGAAACAGGCCTATCCGGATGATATAGCGGTACTTACAGCCAAGATAAAACCATTACATTAACGGCAAGGCAAAAATGGTAGACTTAGGAAAGGGACCTTGGAGACAAATTAATACAGGGACATATCGATGAGGAGAAAGGATAAGAACGCAGCCGCCATCCTAGCTTTCCTTGGTGGCTTCATTGGTTTACATCGATTTTATGTTGGTCAAATCGGTCTGGGCATTGTCTACTCCATGTTGTTTTTTGCCTTTGGTTTTTCCATCATCTTGGGGATCCTGGACGGAATCATCTTTCTTACGATGGATGACGAAGTATTTGATGCCAAGTATAATCGTACTAGGCAATACCATAGAGAAAGGTACGATAGAGGAAGACGCAGGGATACTGATTTCGATAGGAGTCCGCAAAATAGACGATCCTATCGACGTGATAGAAGTAGAACAAGACCTAGTAGTGCACCCTTCCCAGCGAAGCAGCGCCGCACTCGACGAAGCAGCAAGAGGCTGAAGAATAATCCATTTAAGCAGGCCGGCATAAAAAAATTCAAAGAGTTTGATATTGAAGCGGCGATCAAGGATTTTGAACAAGCCCTCAAAGTAGACCCGAACGATTTGACCATACATTTTAATTTGGGTTGTGCCTACTCTCAAACAGAGCAGGCTGAGAAGGCATTTTATCATATTGCTCGTGCAGTCGAAATGGGTTTTAATGATTTTTCCAGAATCGATGATCACGACGCACTCGCCTATATGCGCATACAACCCCAGTGGGAACAATTCAAAGAGAATGGATACACGCTCAATAAGAAGATTGCCGCGCCAAAGGAGAACCTATTAGATGATGATCTCCTACTTCAACAGTTGAAGAAGCTGAATGAACTCAAGGATAAAGGCTTGATTACGGAGAGAGAATTTCTGGAACAAAAAACTAAACTGAGCAAATAAGCGATATGAATGCACTCAACCTTATTTCACATACACTTGAACCCATTAAGACTTCTAACACCGGCCAGGAAGCACTGGACCAAATGAGTGACAACAATGTACGGCATCTTCCTATTGTAAATAACAAACAATTGCTTGGTGTAATCGCGGAAGAAGATATTCTTGAACATGACCTGAATGAGCCAATCGGTTCGTATAGACTTTCACTTCAACGACCTTTTGTCAAGGACGCCGATCATATATTTGATCTTATGGCACAAATAGCAAGGCTGGGACTTACACTCATTCCGGTGGTAGATGAGGAGGACCAATATATGGGTGTGATTTGTCAAGAATCATTGCTCGAGTATTTTTCTGGAAGTTTTTCTTTTAGTGAACGTGGCAGCATTATTGTCCTGGAAATGAGTAAACCAGATTATGCCCTTTCTGAGATATCTCGAGTGGTTGAATCTGAAGGTGTGGCCATCATCAGTGCTTTTATTTCATCTCAACCGGATACGAACAAGATTTATGTACATCTGAAGATCAATAAGACCGAGGTGGGAAGGGTTCTGGCAGCACTAGAGCGATATGAGTACGTTGTACATTCAATGTATACAGAAGAGCAGGATGCAGACGTTCTTAAAGATCGCTTTGAATCCTTCATGCATTACCTTAATGTATAAGTAGGCGCTTCAATAATCCGCGCAAAGCTTTTAGCAGCTAGGAAGAAATTGGTCGAAGCCATGAATGGTAAATGGTGCATTTGCATTTTCGTCGTACTCCTGACTTCAGTGGTCACACTGGAAGCTGCAGAACACATTCATATCCGAACTATCAAAATCGAGGGCAATAGAAAGACCAAAGAAGCCCTCATTCTGAGGGAATTGGATTTTAAGCAAGGAGATTCAGTAGTCATTGCTCAGTTGACCGACCGACTTGTATATAATCAGACCTTGCTGATGAATACAGGCCTATTTAACGACGTTGAAATCAATATAAAAGCCTGGGATCAAGAAGAGCAAGACGTTCATTTGTCCGTAAAAGTGGTGGAATCCTGGTATATTTTTCCCCTTCCGATCTTCCAATTGGCAGATAGAAATTTCAACGTTTGGTGGACAGAGCAAAACGCCTCTCTCAAAAGAGTGAATTATGGTCTCCGGTTCGTCTATGTTAATTTTTCTGGCAATAAAGACAACTTAAAACTGATTTTGCAAGGTGGGTACCTGCGAAAAATACTGTTACAGTATGAGCGTCCATACTTCAATAGAACAAAGACTTTAGGATTCACCGGAAGATTCTTTATCGACCACCGTCGTGAATTTCCCTATGCCACTAGATTCAATAAGCGTCAGTTTTATGAAGACCTCTCAGAAATCAACTTTAAAACAGTCAAATCCACATTTTCTTTGCACTATCGTCCAGGTGTCATCAGCAATCATGAAATCTTTTTTAAGTATGAGGACAACAAGGTCACAGAAGGCGTCTTAGATGTGAATAGTAGATATCTCAATGGGTCGATCCGTCAACGTTTTTTTGAAGTGTCCTACTTTTATAATCGCGAACGCCGAGATAATCGGTTTTACGCTGCTAAGGGAAGCTACCTAACCGCCATGATTCAAAAGGAAGGCCTGGGTGTCTATGATGACCTTAACAAATTGACAACCTCCATATTCTATGCACAGTATGTACCTATTTTGCCAAAGCTAAATCTTGAGATGCGTGCAAAAGCAGAAACTGAATGGACTGGCAATCGACATCCCTATTTTGGCCTAGAAGCCCTCGGCTTTGGGGAGACCTACATCAGGGGTTATGAATTGTATGTGGTGGATGGAACCGATTATTTTCTAAGTCGAAATTCTCTGCGGTTTAAATTGCTAGATCGCACGTTTGATCTCAAGAAAAAAATGCCAGCAAAGAACTATCGCATTTTTCCAATCACAATATGGTTATCAGCCAATACCGATTTCGGCTATGTAAATAACGATTTATTTAATGAAGACAATCCCTTCAATAATCGTTGGTTGATGGGTGGAGGCATCGGGTTGGATATCATATTGTACCGTAAGTATGTGTTTCAATTGGAATACAGTATGAATCATTTAAACGAAAGAGGTATCTTCCTACACGCCAGGTCAGACATCTAATGAGAATACTTTTATACGGAAAACAGATAAGTGAAGAGCAAATTCCTCCGGTTAAGCTACTTTTTAGCATTCTGGCCAAAGAGGACGCGAAGGTGTACATTCATCGCCCCTACCTAGATCTAATTAGGAAAAAGTTTCATCCCTCCGCTGCACTAACAGCCATTGATGGATATTCGGATCTGAAAGAACTTCAGATCGACTATGTCTTAACCTTAGGAGGTGATGGAACCATCTTGGGTGTGGTGACACTGATTCGAGATCTACAGATTCCGATCATGGGAATCAATTTGGGGCGGCTCGGTTTTATGGCGAGCATAGAGCAACAATATATTGACAAGGCCGTAGATTTCCTCAAGCAAGGAAAATATCGCTTACAGCGCCGCACCATGCTTTCGCTGTCTTCTAGTCTACCCTTGTTCGGTGAAAGCACCTTTGCACTCAATGACTTTACCATCTTAAAAAGGGACAATTCCTCCATGATCATCATTCATGCCTACATAAACGGTGAATTTCTTAATTCTTATTGGGCAGATGGTCTCATTGTCTCCACTCCAACCGGTTCCACCGGTTATTCCCTTAGCTGCGGAGGTCCGATTGTATTTCCCGATTCCAATAGCATTGTGATCACCCCGGTTGCTCCACATAATTTAAATGTACGTCCATTGGTAGTTTCTGATGATTGCGAGTTGAGTTTTGAAATTGAAGGAAGAGCGGAAAATTTCCTATGCACACTAGATGCAAGATTTGAAATAATCAACAGTGATTACCGGTTGTCGGTAAGAAAGTGCCCTTTTGGAATTGACCTTGTGCAACTTGATGAGATGTCATTTTCAAAAACCATGCGAAGCAAGTTGATGTGGGGGTTTGACTCACGTAAGCATTTCTAAACTATAACTCAACACGAACTTGATGATTATGAGGTGTAAGTATCTAATAGATTTTTGATTAACCCAGCGGGTTAAATAAACCCTATGCACTGGACTTTGTTTCACAGAAGTAATATATTGAAGAAAAATATTTGTCACTTTGAGCCGACCGTTCGATCTTTTTACTGTAGATATATTTTCCACCTTCAAGGCCCTCGACCCATCGTCGTATCATGAGGTAATTAGATTTTTTGAAAACAACCAAGTCGAGCTCAGGGATTTATACCTTGATGAGTACACTGAGGTTTTACTAACCTACAGCAATGCCCTCTTTGAAACTGGAAATTATGAGACCTATACAAACGTCGCAGCAGAGCTAATCGAGCTGATTATCATGCATGATGTTGACCATCATGACCATGAGGATTTGTTTGAGCGGGTTCTCTTCAAGAAAGCTGCTGCACATTATCACTTGTTTGAATTAGATGATGCTGAACAAATTCTTTGGGAATTGGTGAAAATGAATCCTTCCAATAGCATTGCCGCCTATCTACTTCGGAAGTGTCGAACAAAAAAGCAACCTCAATATTTGCGTTGGGCAAAAGGCATTACTATTGTTTTATTTCTGCTTACCGCATTCATTATTGCGATCGAACTCCTGTTGGTGCAGCCATTCTTTGCCAAGTTTAGCCAGACCGCCCAGACGGTAAGACTTATTATTTTTATCAGCGGTATATTTCTCCTCATAGCTGCTGAACTGGGACATAGACTTATTGCCTACCACGCCATAAATCGGACGATTTTGGCAATAAAATCTAAAAAAAATATCTCGTAGTTAAGCGTCTGAATGTCAATATTATAGGTTTAACCTGTTTGGCAGAGTCTAGCCTTAGTTTTTGATCATTGAGATGAGTTGGCATGACTATTGATCTTTGTCATATGATTCCAATCATATATGTGCTCATGGCACAGGATTGATTCATCCCGATCGCTTACGAACAACAACTCAAAGCCACTATGAGATTCGATAAGAACACGTCACCCTTGTACCCACAAAGAGCAAATATATCAGACAGCATTGCTGATGTCGATGTTAAGAAGTACTTAATTGTACCAATTTTCTTTCGCAGGCAGATTGAAAAAGTGTTGGAAGCCCATATGCCACACCAAGGATTTGGCTTTTTCTTTGGAACGAGCGAGAACAACTACCGGATTATAAAGAAAATCTGGCCTGTTAAGATAGCGAGTGGGTGGCAGAATCAGATTAAAGGCGAGGATTTGAGACAGGCGAAGCTCCTTGCCGAAGAAAGTAATCTTCAGCTTTTAGGTTGTTTCCATAACGGTCCTTTAGTTCAATTTCTGGATGGTGACAATCTGAAAATACTTACCTCGGATTCGTTCTCCAATGTACGTATCAATATGAAAGAGGGTAAGACCCACTTCTGGAATTCAGGTCTCATCGAGGGACCAAACTTATTCTCATCTCCAGAAGTTGTTATTCTTTAGGTTTCTTCAAATTCCACTTACGAAGAAGGGAAGAGTCAGCTCAATTTTACTGTACTTTTAAGGTTGAAAGATGCTTGTATGCAGATTGAACCTGGAGATACATTCAGTAAGGATGAGTTGAGGCTCTATAGCCGTCATCTAAGCATACCTAACTTCGATCTACAAGGACAATCCAAGTTAAGAAAGTCACGAGTGCTTATCGTAGGGGCTGGAGGATTAGGCTGTCCTATGCTCATGTATCTGGCTGCTGCAGGCATTGGTACCCTGGGCATCGTTGATTTTGATACGGTTGATCTGAGTAATCTGCAGCGTCAAGTACTATACAGTCAAGCGGACATCGGTCGTCTCAAAGTTGATGTTGTTAAAGAAAAACTAGAAAAGCAAAACCCTTTTATTCAAGTGGTCACTCATAATGTGAAATTGACCAAGGGGAACGCCTTGGATATTTTACGATCCTATGATGTCATAGCTGATGGCACAGATAATTTTCCTGCTCGATACTTGATCAATGACGCTTGCATCATCTTGGGTAAGCCCCTGGTCTATGGCTCGATTTTTCAGTTTGAAGGACAGGTATCGGTTTTTAATCAGTTATTTTCTTCAGGGTCTCGTGGTCCCAACTACCGAGATCTATTCCCTGAGCCACCTCCCCCAGGCATGGTGCCCAGCTGTGCAGAAAGTGGTGTGCTGGGCGTGTTGCCAGGTATCATAGGCGGTATGCAAGCCTCTGAGGTTATCAAGCTACTGACTTCAATAGGTGAAACACTCAGTGGACGGCTGTTTGTCTTTGATGCCTTGACCTTTACGTCCTTGATTTTGACCATACGAAAACGCTCAGATTTTCCTAGGGTTAGTCAACTTATCGACTATGATGATTTTTGCGGTCTTAGCCCTGGTGCAGATGATTCGGCAGACCTTCCCAGCATTACTGCTCGGGAGCTTAGTGCGCTTCAGGCCTCTGCTGAAGAATTTCAGCTCATCGATGTGAGGGAGCCTTATGAACGAGAGATTACTCATTTGGGTGGCCTGCACCTGCCTTTGAGCACAGTCGACGACCGACTTAGCGTAATCTCTAGATCAAAAAAAGTGATCGTGTACTGTCGCTCTGGACAACGCAGTGCAAGGATTGTCCAAAAACTGCGAGAGGAGCATCATTTTGACAATGTATACAACTTGTACGGTGGGATACTTAGCTATATTGATGAGGTAGACCCATTGCTACCTACCTACTGATGGTTGAACAAAGAAGAACCTACCTAGGTTGAAAGCACTCGAGTAGCTGACATTCTTTCAATCATGTCGTGTATTGCCACTTATTTTAACGCAGCAAGTGCACCGAACCACTTTTCACCTCTGTGGTACCATCCGTTAAAGTAACTTCCAGACTATAAATGTAGGTGCCGGCGGCACAGGGAGACCCATCTGCATTTCCATCCCAACCTACCTGAGGATTTTGGCTGAAAAACACTTCTCCACCCCAACGGTTGAAAACCCTGAAGGCATACTCAGCGATTGAATTTTCGAACACAAACTCAGGTCTGAAGATTGTATTATTGCCAGTTGGTACGAAGGCATTCGGTACGAAAATCACCACTTTTTGGTCGATGCACTCTGTATTTGAGCGGGCCACTCTAGCGTCGCCTCCGGTACGATCTGTGTGGTTAGCCTTGATTACATAGCATGCTGGGCCAGCTACTGGCATTGGTGGAATGATATCAATAAAAGAAGTGTTGCTACCAGCGGTACTGGTCAGTAGATTTTCCATGCCTTGATCAATTTTACACACCGAATAATCGACCAATAATCTTTCAGGTAGGTAGAAGGAGCTCCAATCAATCAGGTTGCCATCACCATTGCTCGTTTCAAGCCGTAGAAGGATTGACGACATCGTATTTGATTGAAAGGTGGTGCCACAGGCATCAGTAGCATTGAGTCTAAAATAGTAAGGTCCTCCTTTCACATCAGCCGATCGGTCCGTATAGATATTTTGATCTGATGAGGAAGATCCTATTGTAGCCAATGTAGCAATAGATAAGGTGTCTTTGCCTCTAGACATTTCCAAGGTATCTAGGTCTGCATCGGCATTGTACGTCCAATGAATGTCGATTTCACTGTTGGAATTCACTGTGACATTGTTGATGACCAGTTCCTCAAGTGGACGTAGCACATCGGCAGTCAGACATATCAAATTGCTTCGGGTAGTAAAGGCACTAGAGCTTCTTTTACTTACTATTTGAATACAATACTGAGTTTCATGCACCACGTCAAAAATCCCAGCAAGGGTGTCGCTCCCATTGACTTGATGTTCGAATATGATGGGTGAACCATCAGAACCGTACCAGATTTGATTGTTTTCTATGCCATTTTGCCATCCTTCATAATTACTCCATAATAGAGCAATGCGTCTGTTGCAGAAATCATCATCTGCAGTAAGAAAAATGGTGGAGTGAGGTACATCAAATGCACCCTGATTGCCACAGCCATCGAGTGCTACTACATTGTAAGTTTCTGAGCGAGTATTGGGATCAGCAGTTCTATCCAAGTATTCTAAGGCATTGAAAACCGTATCTATCGGTGTAGTACCCCTATTGGTAGTACGGTAAATAACGTACCCGATCGTTTCTGGATCAGTGTTTTCCAACCATGAAATCCTAACGCCATCACTTTCTACTGTAACCACTTCGATCATGGTTTGGGTTGGGTCTCGATTATCAAGAGTATCTGAAGAGATGGCCGTCTCGCCTGGGCAGTTGAAATCCGCCAGCAGGTAATAGAAACTTTGACCAGCAATTTTATGTTCGAAAGTTGTCACTGCTAGATCTGTGATTCGGGCTAATAGCGAGTATGGACCGTTTCTATTGCTACTGGTGTAGATTTCTGTCGCGACAAACGATCCACAACCATTGATGGCTGGATTCCAAAACAGGGTGTCGGATCTCACACAAAGTAGTTCCGGCGGGTTAATTTGACCATGTACGACCTGGCAGCATCCAATCATGATCATGAATGCCAGACTGAATCGTGAAGAAATCATGTGTATTCGCTTGCTCAATGTAGATATCTAGTGTAGTTAACGTGAAAAAGCTGTCATTATGGCTTAGATGATGGCATTATCGCAGAGATTCTTCATATGGTATGATATATGACCTCAGATATTCGTTGTCTCACAAGAGAAATCAACCATTTCTGACCTGAACTTTGCGCCATTCAGTCAGGAGTCACTCCAAACACCAGGTGGTGCTATAATCACTATCTTTGATTTTACTATTCAGAAAACATTGTTATGCTCAAATACTTCACAAAACTATTCGGAACCAAGTTTGATCGTGATGTCAAGAAGTATGCACCTGTTGTTGAAGAAACAATCCGTGTATATGAGACTTTGCAGTCCCTAAGCAGTGATGAACTTCGTGACCAAACACATCAATTTAGGGCAAGAATAAAGGACCATTTGGCCGGAATAAACGAAGACATTCGTGTCTTACACGAAGAAGTTGGAGCGGAGGAAGACTTTGGTTTGAAAGAAGATCTTTTTAAACAGATCGATGAGCTAAAGAAAGAGCGTGATGAACATCTGGAAGACGTGTTGAATGAAATCCTTCCGGAGGCTTTTGCGGTAGTCAAGGAGGTAGCAAGAAGATTTAAAGATCAAGATCGATTGGAGGTTACAGCCACTGATTTTGACCGTGATCTGGCAGCCAAGAAATCTTATGTCACGATCAAAGGGGACAAAGCCATCTTTAGCAATACGTGGACGGCTGGAGGAGGTGAAATCATATGGGATATGGTTCACTATGATGTTCAACTAATCGGAGGTATGGTTTTGCACGATGGTACGATCTCTGAGATGGCTACGGGGGAGGGTAAGACATTAGTGGCTACCTTACCTGCCTATCTAAATGGTCTCTCAGGTGAAGGTGTTCATTTGATTACAGTAAATGATTATCTAGCCACGAGGGACTGTGAATGGGTAGGACCCATTTTCGAATTCCTATTCTTGACCGTCGACTGCATAGATAGACACCGCCCCAATTCACCAGAGAGAAAGCAGGCATACCTCTGTGACGTAACCTACGGAACCAATAGTGAATTTGGGTTTGATTATCTCCGCGACAACATGGTGCGCTCACCCAATGAATTGGTCCAGCGCAAACACCATTTCTCGATGATTGATGAGGTAGACTCAGTGCTTATCGATGATGCACGAACCCCATTGATCATTTCCGGACCTATACCTCAAGGTGCTGAAGATCTGGCATATATAAACTTGAAGCCCGAAGTAGAGCGACTTTTTAGTGCACAAAAGAAGGTGGCCACGGAGTATTTGGCCGACGCAAAGTCATTGATGAAGGCGGGGTCTATGGGGTATAATGAAGGCGAAGGAGGTTTGGCACTCTTACGTGCCTATCGTGCGCTACCGAAGTACCGCCCCTTGACAAAATTCTTAAGTGAAGATGGGGTCCGGATTGCGATGCAGAAGGCCGAAAACTTCTACATGCAAGAACAGTCAAAAAACATGCACTTGGTTGATGAACCCCTCTTATTTACCATCGACGAGAAGAACCGGAATGTGGATTTAACAGAAAGGGGATCCGAGTTTTTGGCGAGAGGAGGAGACGATCCCAATTTATTTGTATTGCCAGACATCGGTACCAGTTTATTGGATATCGAGGAAGATGAAAGTCTGAATGATGATCAGGTTAGAGAAGCTAAACAGAACCTGATCCAGGAGTATGGTGAGAAAACTCGCAGACTTCATGCTGTAAATCAGCTACTGAAAGCCTTCACATTATTTGAAAAAGATGAAGAGTATGTGGTGCTTGACGGTCAGGTGAAAATCGTTGATGAGCAGACAGGTAGGATGATGGAAGGTCGCAGGTATTCAGATGGTCTTCATCAGGCACTAGAGGCCAAAGAGAATGTCAAGGTAGGTGAGTTGACTCAGACCTATGCCACGGTGACCCTGCAGAATTATTTTCGCATGTACCATAAGCTGTCAGGGATGACAGGTACAGCGGAGACAGAGGCCAATGAATTCTGGGAGATCTACAAATTGGATGTGGTGGTGATTCCTACCAATCGTCCCATCGTTAGAGATGACCGCGAAGATCTCGTATTTAAGACGGCAAGAGAGAAGTTTAATGCAGTGATCGATGAAATTGTGACTTTAAGTCAAGCAGATCGGCCAGTCCTCGTTGGTACTACCTCGGTAGACATCTCTGAAAAGTTGAGCCGAATGCTCAAGTTGAGAAACATCAACCACAATGTGCTTAACGCAAAGCAACATCAGCGTGAGGCAGAAATTGTAGCGGAGGCTGGAAAGCCAGGTAATGTAACCATTGCCACCAACATGGCTGGAAGGGGAACGGATATCAAAATAAATGAAGAGGTTAAAAGGGCGGGTGGTCTCGCCATCATAGGTACTGAACGACATGATAGTAGACGAGTAGATCGGCAGCTCAGAGGACGTGCTGGACGTCAGGGAGATCCAGGATCTTCACAGTTCTTTGTGTCGCTGGAAGACAACTTGATGCGCTTATTTCGCAGTGAGCGAATTGCTAAACTAATGGACCGGATGGGCCATAAGGATGGTGAGGTCATCCAGCATTCTATGGTCACCAAGTCCATTGAGCGAGCACAGAAGAAAGTTGAAGAAAATAACTTTGGTATTCGAAAAAGGCTACTTGAGTATGATGATGTGATGAACATTCAACGAGAAGCCATTTATGAGAAGCGTCGAAACGCCTTGTTTGGGGAGCGACTATCTGTTGACCTGAACAACATGTTTCATGGCTTGGCGGAGGCTTTGGTGAGTCAGCATAAACAAAATGGTTCTTTTAATTCCTTCCGCAGGGTTGCCCTGCAAACGCTAGGTATGGACCCCAAGCTGGACGCTGCCTTTTTCGCCGAATCCAGTGAGGACGAAACGATACAGACCTTTCAGCAGGAGTTTTTCGACTTTTATAATGAGAAGTCTGATCGGATGATCGAAAGCCTTCTTCCGGTTATTAAGAACGTGCACGAAAATGAAGGGCACAGATATCGATATATTGCATTGCCAATAACTGATGGGAGTGGTAGGGAATTGCCGATTTCAGCCGATCTTGCCAAAGCTGTGGAAACCAGTGGCAAATCGATTGTCGAAGATATAGAAAAGACAGTCACACTGGCACTCATAGATGATCACTGGAAGGAACATCTGCGGACAATGGATGAGTTGAAAGAATCTGTTCAAGCCGCCTCCTTTGAGCAGAAAGATCCTTTGGTAGTGTATAAAATGGAGGCTTATGAGTTGTTTGAGCAATTAATCTTCGAGATAAATGTAGCGGTAACCTCCTTCCTTTCCAAGGCAAAACTTCTGATTCAAGAGCCTGGTCAAGTGCGAGAAGCCCGGAGGCAAAGGACAGACTTGAGTGGCGTTAATACGAATCGAGGGAGTGATGTCCAGGAGGCGGCTCAAGCTGCTGCTCAGGGGGCAGGAAGACCGGAGAGACAAAAACCAGAAACCTTTAAGCGACAAGAAAAAAAGGTGGGCCGCAATGAGCCCTGTCCATGTGGTAGCGGTAAAAAATTCAAGCATTGTCATGGTCGAAAGTAGTATTGAAAAATTAGGTGCTTGGATTAAAGGCTGTTCTTGTTTATTCATACTTAGTATTCCACTGCTGGGTTTTTCTCAGCACATAATTCAAGAAAATCCGGCTGTGGAACGGATGTTGCAGGTATACACACAGAAGAATAAAGCGCAGGAAACGGTAAAGGCTTGGAGGATTCAAGTGGCAGCCATGACTGAACGAAGGAGTATGGAGAACGAAAAAGTACGCTTTGAGAACCTTTACCCATACTATCGATTGGAGTGGACTTACGACAACCCCTACTATTTATTGAAATTAAGGGGTAGGGCCTATCGTGAAAAGTTGGATGCGCTTCATTTATTGCATCAAATAAAGGATCGATTTCCATCAGCTATATTAGTGTTGGACGATGTGAAACGACATGATCTTTTGGAAACTTCTAACCGTTAGATGGCATTAGGTAGAGTTGCAGCAACGCAAAAGAGCATCGATTGGATAACCTTTTCGCTCTATTTGAGCTTGGTATTCATTGGCTGGTTGATGATTTTCGCCGCTGAATATACAGGTGAAGAAGACTGGTTTTCGCTAAGCACATCTATTGGAAAGCAGACGCTATGGCTGGGCATGGCTTTCATAGTCTTGCTGATAGTCTTAAACATTGATTGGAAGTTTTGGCGCAACTTTTCCTTCATCCTCTATGCCGTGAGTCTACTGCTCCTAGTAACTGTGCTTTTTCTAGGTTTGGAAGTGAATGGAGCAAGATCTTGGTTCAATCTATTCGGGTTCACCCTTCAACCTGCGGAAATCGCCAAATTTACCACAGCTTTGGCAGTATCGAGCTACCTGTCTGGACCCACGTCTAAACTGCGTAACTTGAAAAGCATACTGGTTGCCATTGGCCTCTTTGTTGCGCCGATGATATTGATAGTCTTACAACCTGATCCAGGTTCGGCATTGGTATTCTTATCGTTCTTTATCCTCTTATATCGCGAGGGTCTTTCCCCATTGTTATATGTGCTCGCTATTGTAACTATGGCAGTGTTTATACTCTCACTCTCTATCAGTCCTTTGAGCGTTGTGGTATTATTGAGCACTGCAGCTATTTTGATTGTGGTTCAAAATCTGAACTTTCGGCTGTACTGGAATCTAAGCGTACTGGTTTTGGTGATTGCTTCGATCATTTGTATTGATCAGGGATTTGAAAAAGAAATACTATTTGTAAATGGGTTAGTACTCTTATTCCTTCTATTTTTTCAGGCTATGAAGGCCAAATTTCGACTGGTAGGCATGACCTCTATTGCATTGCTCGTATTTGCGGCTATTGCTTACGGAACAAATTATACATTTATCAATGTACTGGAACCACATCACCAAGACCGCATCAATGTGTGGCTACATCCCGATAAATGCGATCCTCACGGTCCCTTGTATAATGTCTTATTATCGAAGATGGCCATTGGGTCTGGAGGCCTTACTGGAAAGGGTTACTTAGATGGAACCCTTACTAAGTTAAATTACGTACCAGAACAGTCGACCGACTTCATTTTTTGTACGGTCGGAGAAGAACAGGGCTTTATAGGCTCTATCATGATCATTGGTCTTTTTGTCTTTCTGATTTTTCGCATCGTAACAATTGCTGAACGGCAGCGACTCAACCTATTTAGACATTATGCCTATGCGGTTGCCGGCATTTTGTTTTTCCATTTTACCATCAATATTGGCATGACAATGGGCCTTCTACCGATTATCGGCATTCCCTTGCCGTTCATCAGCTATGGAGGTTCTGCCTTACTTGGTTTTACGCTAATGATCGGCGTACTGCTTAAGTTTGATAGCCAGCGCTACCTTAATTGAGTAGTTTTGACGCATGAAATTTGAGGTCTCAAAGGAGGATGATGGCTCAGCAGCCCGATTGGGGCATCTCACTACTGATCATGGTCAACTTGAAACACCCATATTTATGCCTGTTGGCACACTGGGTAGTGTCAAGGGAGTGAATCAGGCGCAATTGGAAAGTCTAGTCGATGCCAAGATCATTTTGGGCAATACCTATCACCTTTATTTGCGACCGGGATTAGATGTAATTGGATCAGCGGGAGGATTACATAAATTCATTTCATGGGATCGACCATTGCTCACAGATAGCGGTGGGTATCAAATTTACTCTTTGAGCGAGCGCCGGAAGCTTACAGACCACGGTGTAACATTTACTTCACACATCGATGGATCAAAGCACTTTTTCTCACCGGAATCTGTCATTGATATTCAGCGCACAATAGGAGCAGACATTATGATGGCGCTAGATGAATGCACACCGTACCCATGTGATCGCGACTATGCCATCAAATCGCTAGACTTGACGCATCGCTGGCTAGAAAGGTGCATCAAGCACGATCAAAAGAAGGCGCCAAAGTATGGCTACAATCAGACCTTGGCACCCATTGTACAGGGCAGTGTTTATCGAGACTTGCGCCTTCAATCATCGAGAGAAATTGCTGGCTATGGGTCTATGATCAATGCGATCGGTGGCCTGTCGGTGGGAGAGCCTAGTGAGCTCCTATATGAAATGACCGGTGAAGTTTGTGCGAATCTCCCGAAGAACGCAGCAAGGTATCTGATGGGGGTAGGTACGCCAATAGACTTGCTTGAGTGTATTGCACTAGGGGTTGATATGTTCGATTGTGTGCTTCCATCCCGGAATGCTCGCCATGGTTTACTCTACACAACCCAGGGAGTAGTCAACATTAAAAATTTGAAGTGGGCACAATGCCACGAACCCATAGATGATGGCAGTACCTCTCCATTTTCTAGGAAGTATTCCAAGGCTTATTTACGACATCTGATTAGGAGTAAGGAAATGTTGGGAGCTCAAGTAGCTACTTTACAAAATCTTTGCTTTTATCTTCGATTGATGGAAGATGCGCGAGAAAATATAAGATCGCGTCGTTTTAGTAGTTGGAAAGAAGAAATGACAGCTTTAGTGACCACCAGAATATGAGGCAGCTAAAAATCCTTGATCGATACATTATTCTTCAGTTCCTGAAGACATTCTTTTTTACCGCATTACTTTTTTCATTGATTGCGGTGGTCATTGATTTTAGTGAACGCTTGGAAGCTTTTATCAAAAGCCAGGTCACGGTACAAGAAGTAATTTTCAGCTATTACGTGCATTTCATTGCCTTTATCAATGGCATGCTCTGGCCACTCTTTGCACTTATTAGCGTCATCTTTTTTACTTCTAGGCTGGCTAAGAACTCTGAAATCATAAGCATTCTTAATGCAGGTGTTCCCTATCGAAGAATTCTTTGGCCCTACCTTGGCGGTGCAGCAATTGTTTTTGGGATTCATATGATCTCTAATCACTACTTGATTCCACTTGGAAGTAAGATCCGCATTCCATTCGAAAATAAAAACGTGTGGCACAATACAGACCACTCAAAGACCAGGCATATTCATATTATGCTTAATCCACAGACCAAACTGTACATCCGAAATTTCAGAAAGAATGATTCGACTGCCTTGGATATGCGCATCGAGCGATATGATGATAATGTCGAGCTTGTCAGCTTTATTGAGGCAAAGCGTGCCATCTGGCAGGGAAAACCAGATCGGTGGAAGCTCAAGGACTATGTGATTCATTCTTTTGATGATATGCAGGAGGAGCTAGATGTAAACATGGGCAAAGAGCTCGATACCACAGTAAATATTACCCCTGCAGACCTCCGGTTAGTTAAGAACCAGCAGCAGGTTTTTACAACTCCAGAGCTCAAGCAGTACTTGGCACAACAGCGCAGCAGAGGCATTGGTGGCACGCGAATATTTGAGACGGAGTTGTATCGCCGCACATCCGAGCCAGTATCCATATTTATCCTTACCATCATTGGAATGGCTGTGGCTGGTCGAAAAACAAGGGGTGGATTGGGTATTCATCTGGCCATAGGCATATCTCTGGGTGCACTATTTATCGTTTTGTCACGTTTTACTATGACATTCACCAATTCTGAAAGCTTAGGACCCATAGTTGGTGTCTGGCTTCCAAATATTATCTTTTCATTGGTTGCACTTTACCTGGTACGTACAGCACAGCAGTAGTTTTCAAATTTTATTGAAAATAGTTGAATCAACAATAGTTGTTGATTATCAAGTACTTAGCTCAAATCACGTGTTAATTAAGTCTTAATTTGTCGTTAATAATACATTCTTGTTAATCCAAGAATTGACTTTCGTTAGACAAATATGTATCTTAGGGTAACAATAACGGAAAATCTATGTCAACTATAGAATTTAAAGATCATCTCAATCAGCTATCCACCGTGCTGAATACATTTGCCTACAATCTGACGAAGAACTCTGAAGATGCGAAGGATTTGTTCCAGGAAACGGCACTGAGGGCTATTAAGAATAAAGATAAATTTAGACCAGGTACCAACCTTAAGGCATGGTTGTTTACCATAATGAAGAACATCTTTATCAACAATTATCGTAAAAAATCGAAATCAAAGGTGGTAAATGATAGTACTGAAAATCTTTACTACCTCAATTCCACAGCCGCTGACATCGAAAACAAGGCCGATTCTAATATCATGATGAAAGAGCTTCTGGCGATGGTGGATGAACTCGAGGATACACTACGAGCTCCGTTCTTGATGCATTACCAGGGATATAAGTATCAGGAGATAGCAGATCAGCTTGGTTTGCCATTGGGCACGGTGAAAAGCAGGATCTTTTTTGCACGAAAATCCTTGAAGGAGCAAATCCAAAGTAAGTATGACTTAGCATTTGTTCGCGGATAAATTTCAAAATATTTTGAAAATTTAAAAAAGCCTCATAATCATCTGATTGTGAGGCTTTTTTGTTTTGTAGCAACAAATTTTGACAGCGATTTTTGGCAAAAACATTCATTTTTGTTTAACTATTACTTGCCTTTCATTAAACAAAAATGTATCTTGCAGCAAGATTAAAACCAAACAACTATGTCAACGATAGATTTTCAAAACAAAGTTAACGCCCTAGCTCCCATGTTAAACAGCTTTGCTTATAACCTTACCAAGAATGCTGAAGATGCTAAGGATCTGTTTCAGGAAACTGCATTTCGGGCATTCAACAATAAGGACAAATATCGACCCGGTACAAACCTCAAAGCTTGGTTGTTTACCATCATGAAAAACATCTTCATTAACAACTATCGTAAAAAGATGAAGGCTAATACCATCCAAGATAATACTGAGAATCTGTATTATCTGAATTCAGGTGCTGTTTCAATTACAAATTCTGCAGAATCTGAGATCATGCTCAAAGAGCTGCATGTAATGGTAGAACGTCTCGATGATACATTGAAAGTGCCATTTATGATGCACTACGAAGGCTACAAATATCAGGAGATTGCCGAAGATTTAGACCTGCCTCTAGGTACGGTTAAGAGTCGCATCTTTTTTGCTCGAAAGGAGCTCAAGGCTATGATTCATGCTCGATATAGTCAGCTATTTAAGTATAGAGATAAGGCAGTTTAGTTAATCTCAAGGCAAGTATCAATCAGGTCAGCGATTAATAAAACGTTGGCCTTTTTTTTTTGGTTTAAATATCCCACTCTACCGGGAGTGCTCCTGATCAGGAGTTTGTAAAGGATGGCACATTGGAAAACCAAAAAAGCGCCTATCAAATTTTATGATAGGCGCCTCAAAACAAAACGAAAAACCAACTTAAAACTACTGCAGTAACATCAGCTATGCAGCGAATGTTATGCTAAATCAGTCCTTTAACTTTACTAAAATATCTTTTCGCTTTCCATTCCTGCGGACCACCAATAATATCTCATCTCCAATCCGGTGCTTGTTCATTAGCTCAACCAATGTATTAACGTCATAAATCCTCTCTTTGTCAATACTGATAATGACATCTTGAGGAACAATGCCAGCATATTGTGCAACACTTCCATCCTCCACCTTGGTCACAACAACACCATCCTCCACTTTCAAATCAATTTCTGCATACGTTTCATAATCTTCGATGGTCGCTACATTTACACCAAGGGTCACCCTGGGTCCCCCAAATTCTATGATGTTTTCCACAACAGGTTGGACAATTTCTGCAGGTATGGCAAAAGAATACCCCGCATAATAACCTGTAGCTGTGGCTATGGCAGTATTAATGCCAATGAGTTGTCCATCCTTTGCCACCAAAGCACCTCCACTATTGCCGGGATTTACAACTGCATCGGTTTGGATAAAGTCTTCGATGGCATCCATCCGCTTCAAAATCTTATGTCTACCCTTAGCACTTACAATGCCTGCGGTAACTGTTGATGTGAGATCAAAGGGATTGCCTACGGCCAAAACCCATTCACCCACTGCTACTTCTTCAGAATTACCGAATCTCAAGAACGGTAAACCCTCAGCCTCAATCTTTAGTACAGCTAAATCTGTGCGTGGATCACTGCCTATTAGCACTGCCTTGTACTTTCGATCATCGTACAAGGTCACTTCAAACTGATCGGCAAACTCAATGACATGATTGTTTGTAACAATGTGCCCGTTGTCAGAAATGATGACACCAGAACCTTTGCCCTCACGTGGAGCATGACCGCCAAACAAGTCATCGCCGAAGAAAAAACTAAAGGGATCTCTCCGAGAAAAACTACCACGACTCTTTTGTTGGACATTGCCAGTGCTTTCAGATGCGCTGATATGCACAACCGCTGGCCTCGCCAATTCCGAGGCAACAATGAAATCATCTGGAACATTTGCAAAAGTAGCTTCTTGTAGATCCGAAGTCAGGTGGGTGACTTCCCCCGCTCTAGCTTTGTCGACTTTCTGGATGTACAGTAAGCCAGCTAGTACAATAAGACCGCCAGCCATACCAGAAATGATCGGGGAAAATAGTTTTTTCATGTCAGTCTTTGTTTTGTTAGCGCTTATTGGGTATCTAGCACTGAGTTATACAGTAACGATCTGCTGAATAAGCAGTTACACTCAATTTTCAATTTAACAATTTATTAACTGAGCAACAAGAGAAAAGAATTCTAGGAGCATAAGCGATGCAGACCATCGCAAAATTGAAGTTGATTCTGAATCGGAAAAAGTACTTCTGACTTGGTGAGGCGAAGGGAAAAACTCGCCACAGATAAATACTGCCACAGGTGGTGGTCAGCTCAATCAACCGACACACTGCAGGTGATATCATGCGGATATCGATATTCCTTTATTAACAAGTATCCGTAAAATGTAATCTCGTATAGATGAAATAAATTCAAGGCAAGTTGAGTATTTTCAATAGCCTATAAAGATTATAAAGAGATCTGATTGCATCTGAACTATGCCGGAAAAGTATTTGCATGATGAAGATTTGTTTTCTCACGGACTTACATACAGGGAACCCTGATGATAAGCCGTTTGATATTGACCTGAGACAGAATTTCCTGGATGTCATTAAGGCCATAGCGGCCTATAATCTAGATTTACTCATTATCGGAGGTGATCTGTGCCTGCTTGGTCACGAAGATGGCATTTGCCAATGGCAGAAGATACATCTTGATGCCCTGGGGATACCTTATCTAATCACAGCGGGCAACCACGACGATCCTGTACAGTTGCAGCGTGTATTTGATGAGTTACCGACCCCGATTTCAGGCGAGCTTTACTATCAGAAAAATTTTCAATCAAGACCATTCTTTTTTTTGGATACCTCTCAGGGCAAGATGTCTAAGAACCAGAAGCAATGGCTTAGAGATCATCTGGTTACTGTGACCTCAGACCCTATTATTGTCATGCATCATCCGCCAATGCTCATGGGTGTGCCACACATGGATCAGAATCATGCTTTGCAAGATAGAGATGAGGTACTGCGTATCTTACTTGATTGCTCGCGACATATTGATGTCCTATGTGGCCATTATCATGTGGAGAAAATGATTAGAATGCAGCATGTGACCGTACATGTAACGCCATCTTGTTATCTTCAAATCGATGCTTCCCAAGTGGATTTTGCAGTAGATCATAAAAACATGGCTTTTCGGCTAATTACCCTAGTACCTGATGAGCAAAGATTTGCGTCAGAAGTCAGATATGTTCCAGGAAATGAGATCAGGTAGTCGGATATAGCTATGTTAGTCACTGACCGCTGCTCCTGAAAAGGAAAGTGAATACATACGGCGGTCTTCTTCTCCCTTATGTTCATTGAATAAAAGGAGAATGCTGGCCACACCGCAGTCGGCTTTATAAATACTTAGCAACCTGCCAAAGTGCTTATCGGTCAACGATCTCTTGGGTATGAAATCAGCATAGGCAGCCCAATCTGCATGGAAAAGTGAATTTGCTAGATTCGGATGATAAACATGCACCTTGATATCGAAGTGCTCATCATTGAGTGCTAAAGTACTGGTCCTGCTAAGGAAAGTTAAATGCATGGGAGTCATTTTACCTGCTTTGGGTTCTACGATATATCGCATGTCCAATTGATAGTCTTCCGAAGCCAGCACCAAATCGTACTTAAGGAAATCGTCTTTTCTTAGCATTTGAATGCGATACATTCCTTCCACAGGTTCAACAAATTGTAGCTGTGTGCGCTTCAGTTTTTTAGTAAATTGGTGTGTATAGTGAATTTGGGCGTGTGACCAGGTGTACATGACCAAGTTCAAGCTCAATATTAGAAGAGCGTCTCTAAGTGTAATCATTTTCCTATGTAACTAAGCTGTAGACGACAAACATGTGTGGAAGATCTTCATTGACAAAAACTGAAAAGGAACTGGAGGCTAGGTTTAAGGCTTCATTCTATTCTGAAGACTTAGAAAAGTACAACCCATTACCCAACTATAATGTAGCACCTACTCATGTGATGCCCGTGATCAAAAATAAAGATAAAGATCATTTTGCTCCCTTGCGTTGGGGCTTGATTCCCTTTTGGGCGAAAGATCATAAGATAGGTTACAAGATGATCAATGCTCGGATAGAAACTCTTCATGAGAAAGCAGCTTTCAAGCAAGCGTTGCAAAAGCGTAGGTGCATCATTCCCATGGATGGATACTACGAGTGGAAGAAAATGGGAAAAGGTAAGGTTCCACATCGGATTGTGCTCAAGGATAGAGAGATTTTTGCCGTGGCAGGATTGTGGGAGAAATGGAAATCTCCAATGGGTGAAGCAGTTGAATCCTTTACGGTCATTACTCAAGACGCGAGTGCATCTATTGTCCATATTCATGACCGCATGCCCGCCATTCTTACTTGTGATGCAGAGTCGGTTTGGATAGATGAAGGTATATCGACGCAAGATGCACTATCTATAATTCATCCTTATGCTGATGAACAAATCAGAGCCTATCCGGTCTCCAAACGAGTAGGAAAAGTTAGCGAAAATGACGCAGAACTGATCGAAGAAGTTGTTGATGGAGCTCTTCCAGGAGCTCAGACGGCATTGTTTTAATCTCTAGATGCCACTCCATTTGAAACTGGAATGTAATCGATGGTAAGATTACAGTTTTCCTGTTTTCTTCCTTTATTATGTTGCAACTGACTCCATAGAAGTTCTTCCAGTTGTATCTTCTTTGCTTTGCCAGCTTTCCATCCTCTTACACTCTCAATAAAGAATCTAAGTCTTAGGTGAAAGGCTAGGTTTAGTTTCCAGACAAGGGTATAAGTATACGTTGAGCATATATTTTCGATTATATTAGAGCTTCTGCAAAACCAGCCACTTGAATAACGCAGCAACCATCCAACGTAAGACTTTCCTGGGACACCCTGTCGGATTGTACATCCTGTTTTTAACTGAAATGTGGGAGCGATTCTCCTACTATGGTATGAGGGCTATTCTGGTCCTTTTCCTTGTACAAGCTACTGATACGTGGAATCCTGGATACGGATGGGATGATGCTCGTGCATATGCCCTCTATGGATGGTACACCATGTTCGTGTATGTTGCCTCCATTCCTGGAGGTATACTGGCGGACAAATTACTTGGCCAGAAAAAAACCGTTCTGCTGGGAGGTTTATTGTTGTGTTGCGGCCACGGTGTCTTGGCTGTGGATGCGTTATGGGCGTTTTACACTGGATTGGCCTTGATCGTATTAGGGGTGGGCGCGTTAAAGCCTAACATTTCTACCATGGTTGGTGGTTTATATCGTAGAGGCGACAGCCGACGTGACATGGGGTTTTACATTTTCTATATGGGCATCAATCTCGGAGCCGCTTCTGCTGCTTTGCTTGTTGGGTATGTAGGCCAGAAGATAGGTTGGCACTATGGGTTCGGATTAGCTGGTATTGGTATGTTGCTTGGCCAAATCATCTATATGTTGGGTCAGAAGCATTTAGTTGGTGTGGGAGAAGTACCATCTTCAATCAATACTGAAGAATCTGAAGCTCGTAAGAGAGGCCCATCTTTATTTGCACGTATTTTTGAGGAAAAGAATGCCCGTATGGGCTTTCTGATCACTACAGCTCTTGCCTTGGCATTTTATCTTTTACAGGGTTCATGGAGCTATGCGTTGCTACTTTTTGTGCTGGCTTTTGCAGTAGGATTTGCCATCGTAGTATATAATGATGGCAATCAGATTGAAAAGGATAGGATACTGGTGGTATATATTTCCTTTCTCATCATTATCTGCTTTTGGGGTGCATTCGAACAGGCAGGAGGCCTTCTGAATGTCTACGCTAATGAAAAGACAAATCTTAACTTACTCGGATTCGAAATACCTGCTAGTTGGTTTCAATCTGTCAATGCCATTTTTATCCTTATGTTCGCCACCCTGGTTGGGTCTTTTTGGGCTTGGTGGCGAAATCGTGGGGGAGAAGCGTCTTCGATATTTAAAATGGCTATTGGTTTGATTATCATGGGTTGGGGATTCTTCTTTATGTCCAAAGCCAGCGTGGATGTGCAATATAATGATGCAGGCGAAGTCATCGCTAAATCGAGTATGACATGGCTGATTCTCGCCTATTTATTTCACACCATTGGCGAACTTTGTGCTTCTCCCGTAGCTCTTAGCTTTATCACTAAATTGGCACCGGAGCGATGGATGGCTTTTATGATGGGCGCATATTTTGCAGCTACAGGCCTGGGAAATAAGGTGGCTGGCGCACTAGGTGAATGGTCGGTATCATTAGGTGAATTCAAGATTTTCACCGGTATAGCCATCTTCTGTACAATCATAGGTATACTTGTCATACTGGTCCTAAAGCCTTTGAAACGACTGACCCACGGAGCTGAGCGTATAGAAGGTGAAGCATAACAGGTTGATGTTCAAGATGAAACTTGTCACAGAGAAAGGATGATAGAAATTGAATTTCAGGGTATGTTACCCTATAGATCGCTTACGTGCTTGATCCATGCATTGGTATCATCAACAAGTTGCATAAAGATGATTTGACAAGAGAATCACATCAAATTGGAGTTAGCCCGCATCTGGGACCGACTCAACATTATTACTAATTGGTTCCGTAGCTGTCCGCTCAACAGTAAGTGACCAGCCTGCACTTTCTACCATAAATCGAATGGTCTCAATTAGTTCTCTGCCCCTTTTTTCTGCTTGTAGTAATAAGTCACTTTGTTCTGCAGCGTTCTCAATGTACTCCTTTGCTTGTGTGTTTAGCTTTGTCAAGTCCTTATTGCTAAAGGTATTAAATGTGCCTTCCCTTAAGTCATAGTAATCTACCTCATGATCAATGCTTAATATTTCGGGAGATGGTAGCCTTCTGAGAATAATGGTCTTGTCGTGTGGTTTTGCTTCTAAATCGATATGCCCTAAGTCATAACCTGCAGAGACTTTTGCCTTCACTCGGATCAATGCTTTCTTACGAAAGATGGTCCAATCGTACCCATAATAGTCTTTATAGTCGTAGACTTCGGAAAAATATCCATCGACCGTGACCAACTTGGTAACATGTTCAATGCGATTAAGTAGTGTGGTAGCCTCTTCTATGGTCTGTCGCTCTTGCCAGGGCATCAGTGAGCTATCGGCAAGCCAAAGCCCGCCTGCAAAGGCTGCGATCACTAATACAATTATGAGAAGTCGTTTCATGGAAGTTCAAAAAGTGGATCGTATTTCAGGCCCTTATAGGATTTCAAAACTACCTTTACAGAGCCCACCGAAATGGGAGATTCAATCATAAGTGGAATCCGATTTTCATCGTTAGAAACCCAGACATTCATGCCATCATTGTCCTTGAAGATATTACCTACAACTACCTTGGGCTTAAAAAGCATAGTATTGCATTTTCCGATACCTCGTACACGCTTTTCTTCCTCTATACCGGCGTAGATAACATCAATGTCGTAAATCTTGCGATCCAAATACACACTCAGTGGGAGACTACTTCCTTTTGGCATCGATTGAAAATCAATATTTCTCATCATATAGATGCTTGACAAAATATCGTGTGTGCACTTTTCCAGAGGAATTGATTCTTCACTCAAAGCATCCTTGGTTTTTCCCTTCTTAGATACCGCTAGTGAAGCATCATGATTATAAGCAACATCGTCATATAGTCGGTAATTTCCCTCTTCAACTTTGCGGATTGTTCGTTCCGGCAAGAGAGTTTCTTTCTCGACAAAACTGTCATAGGTGTCCCTTACTTTAAATACCCAGTCATATGATTTAAATGTGCGACCCATCGCAGAAATGTGATAATGGTCTCCATCATCTTTTACTTGAAAAACCACTTCACCGGCAGCTATCCAAATGAAATTCCAATTGTAATAGATTTTGTATACAATCTTCTCTCCATCTTGAAAGACACCATTTGAATTTTCGCAAGGA
Organism: Saprospiraceae bacterium; assembly: GCA_013001595.1. GTDB lineage: Bacteria > Bacteroidota > Bacteroidia > Chitinophagales > Saprospiraceae > JABDMH01. The sequence continues at coordinate 29,301 of JABDMH010000012.1, forward strand.
TCAACATCCAGTACGCCCATATCGGGAGTGACCTCGCCAACTTGAAAGCTAGTAAGTACCAGAACTGCGGGAAGCAACATGTACATAGACCAATTCATCTTGCTACTTAACATCCTATCATTTTAACGAATATCATGCCGACTAACGTTGTGTGCATTTACATTATTTCACAATATTTTCAACTGTATCCGACAAAGTCGAGTTCCGACAAGCCTCGTTTTAGGAAATTATTATGTTCGTAAATAGGAATAACTACTATGAGAGCCTCCCTAAATTATTCTATTTCAGATAGATAACGATAATGATACAACACTGTGGGTAAGCTATCTATGATAGATTTCATAAGTTCTAGCTAACCTCTGGACTAAAGATAGTTGACACAATTCTTATTCAACAAGCCGAACTTTAAGTCCTGAATGTGGATTTTATAACCTCATTCAGTCCTTCTTGCTTGACCTCAGTAGCAAATGAACGTGTACTTAAGGAGCACAATCAGGCTTCTATAAATGATGATTCATTTTAATATCTTCACCGTTTATATCATATCAATGAGAATACTTGGCATAGACCCGGGCACGAATAATCTCGGATACGCAGTGATCGAAGTGAAGAATAAAAAACTGCACTTGTTGGTTCATGGAGTTTTCAAACTGCAGAAGCTGCCTTCTCATCAGGAAAAATTGCATCAAATATTTCTTAAGGTACAGCGCATCATTGATGGTTATAAACCTCAGGAAATGGCCATAGAAGCTCCTTTTTATGGCAAAAATGTACAGTCTATGCTTAAGCTGGGTCGGGCACAAGGGGTGGCCATAGCCGCAGCGCTCGATCGAAAGTTGGCTGTTCAAGAGTATTCGCCAAAAAAAATTAAGGTTGCCGTTACTGGTAATGGCAATGCTTCAAAGGAACAGGTTGCCGCATTGGTTGACCAGCTCATTGTAAATGACATAGATGTTTCATTGCTCGATGCCACAGACGCTCTGGCTGCTGCCATCTGTCATCATTTTCAAAATAAAAGTCTACTGGGTGCTGGAAAAAACTATAAAGATTGGAGCTCATTCATTAAAGATAATGGGGACCGTATCAACTAGTAGCCGAGTTTGGTGCTCGTTTAGCAGATTGCCGATAGTCAGATTGGAGCAAGTGTGTAAAATCTCGTACGCATGTTAGATGAAGTGCAGTACGAGCAGTTGTTCAAGGCAAACTACCAGTATTTGGTCAATTTTGCTCGTCAATATGTTGGAGATGAGAACAGCTGTGAAGATATAGTGCAAAAAGTATTCATCCGACTATGGGAGAAAAGGGCGGATATTGAAACAGATCAGGGCATCAAGTCCTATTTATTTACGGCCGTAAGGAATCGATCCCTTAATCACTTGAGGGACACCAAGAAGTACCGCAGTGAGCTCCTGGACATCAATTGTGCTGAAGCAGATATTGCTTCTGAGACAGACCACTTTGCCATTGAGGAGTTGGAGAAGAAAATTGCAGAGGCATTGGCATCCCTTCCCGAAAAATGTAGATTGGTATTTGAAATGAGTCGCTACCAAGAAATGAAGTATCGCGAGATTGCCGAGGAGCTGAGTATATCAACTAAGACTGTGGAGGCCCATATGTCAAAGGCACTCAAGGGACTGAAGAAGCATCTGGAAGGTTACTTGGGTCTGATTCAATTGATCTTTGCGCTGTTGAAGTAGCATTAAATATGTGGAAAGCTAAGGGTAAAAGTCATTTCAAGGGTATATTAAATAGATAAGTGCATAAGTCTGCAGCATTATGTCCGGTATGAATGAGATTTCCAGTGAATACACAGAGCTTGCGATCAAGTATCTCAGCGGAGATGCCACTGATGCTGAGACTGAGGCATTGGAGGCTTGGGTGAATGCAGATCCGAACAATCGTGCTCACTTCATACAACTTAAAAATGCTTGGATCTGGTCGGGCTTAAAACAGAAGCCTTCAGATATAGATGCATCCGCTGCTTGGAAGAATATTCAAAAAATCGCTGGTATCCTAGCGGCTCCATCGACTGCAAAAGTGCGGCCACTTGCTACCCGATGGATTAGTCTAGCAGCTGCCGTAGCTTGTTTGCTAGCACTCAGCATTTGGTTATTTTTAGGTGGTGGTACTGGACCAATCGAAGTTGTGGCCGAAAATTCACCAGTAGAGCAGGTGTTGCCCGATGGATCAACGGTCACATTGAATCAAAGTGCCGAGCTAAGATATGCATTGGATGAAGCTTCAAGAAGGAGAAAAGCCATCTTAAAAGGTGATGCCTTTTTTGAGATTTTGCGAGATACAGTTCACCCTTTTGTTATCCAAGCCGCGGATGTTGAAGTAGCCGTGCTGGGAACATCATTTTACATCGATGCCAGAGCGGATCAAGATAACATTTCGGTAATCGTTGAATCCGGCCAGGTATCGGTTAAAAACGGAAATCAACAGGTGCTATTAAGTACTGGTGAGATGAGCATTTATCGTAAATCATCCAATCAGCTGATAAAGTTGGAGAACACCGATCAGAATTATAAAGGATGGATAACCAAGACCATACAGTTTGAAAAGACACCTCTGGCTGAGGTGGTTAAGGCATTGGAACGCAACCATCACGCGAATATAGTAATCGGTGATTCGGCATTAAGAAATTGTGAATTGACCGCCACTTTTAGGGATAAATCGCTTGAAGCTACCATTAGAATTGTTGAAAGTACCTTGGGGATTGTTGCCGAATATGGGGAAGGTCAGATCGTCCTTCGTGGTGAAGGATGTGAGTAGTTGATCCTGTGGAACAGTTATTGGTTACTTAAACCCGAACTATGCTTTAGAACTTCGTAGTGCGGGCAACTATTTCAGCCCGTAAAAGATTTTCTAGTGCATAGTCCAGGTTAGACCCTGATTACATACTAGAGATTTGTTACATGCGTCAAGTAGGTACAGGTATGGAGACCTATGCAGCCTATTTGTCAGCTGGTGGTGGGCACAGGACAAGTGCTCAATTACTAGGGGCTAGCACAGTTTTATTGGTCAAAAAAAGACTTCATCTCATTCAATATGTCGATTGGGCAAATTCACAGGTTTGAAAAGCTACAAATCGCCTCATTGATTTTGGTTTTTCTACTTACCCATATATCTGTTTCTGGGCAGCAGCTTGGAGGCCTCGAATCGCTAATATTTCTACCTGAGGGAGAACTAACCGTGGGTGAAATTCTAAGTAGCATTAGCGATCAGTCGGGAATAGATTTTTCATTCAATGCCAAGACCATCGATGAGGAACGGCGGGTTAGTTTTGGTTCAGCTGGTTTAACGGCTCAGGAAGCGGTTGCCTCCCTATGTAAAATCCTAGATGTAGATTTTAAAATCCAGGATGGTCAGTTTATACTGTTCAAAGAGAAGACGGCAGCAGAAGTTTTTCAGACCATCAGTGGTTTTATCAGAGATAGTCTTACTGGTGAAACCCTCATTGGAGCTACAGTCAGCATCCTGGGCACATCTAAAGGTACGGTGACCAATGGATTTGGCTACTACTCTCTGCGTGTTCTGACCGGTAAACAACGACTTCAATATGCGTATATCGGTTATCAGTCGGAGATCTGGGAGACTTCATTAACGAAAGATACACGCAAATCTGTTCAATTGTCTCCAACACCACTTGAATTGCCCAATGTCATCGTATCCATTCCAGTTGATCAGGAGATGGAGCGTCATGATCTTGATCGGTTTGATTTTAGTACCAAGGCACTAAACAATATGCCCGAATTTGGTGGTGAGGCAGGCCTGGTAAAGGGATTGCAGTCATTGCCAGGGATTAAGATGCATAGCGATGGATCTGCATTTTTCTATACCAGAGGTGGTGAAAAAGATCAAAACTTGATCATCATTGATGATGCGCCGATTTTCAATCCTGCTCATTTATTTGGTTTTTATTCCGTAGTCATACCTGACTTTGCTAAGGACATAAAAGTCTATAAGTCCGATGTTCCTGCAAATTTGGGAGATCGACTTTCGTCCATCATTAGCATCCGAACTAGAGATGGCAACCTAAATAAGTGGCATCTAAGTGGAGCAGTTAATCCCTTAATCAATCGTTTGTCACTGGAGGTGCCCGTTTCGCGAGGTAAGAGCTCATTGTTCACATCTGTAAGAAGATCTAACTTCGATTGGCTTGGTCAGGATGAAAACGATGATCCTTTGTTAGCTTTTGGAGATTTTAATTTTAAGTGGAACCAGCGCATCAATAAAAACAATCGCCTTTTTTTCACCTTGATCACTGCTGTAGATGCACTCAATACCCAAGATGGAACCCTTAGTGGCATCAATTGGGGCAATGCGGCAACTACCCTACGCTGGAACCATCTCTTTGGTCCAAGATTGTTTTCCAATACGACCATCTATGCAGGTGTGTATAATTATCGTCTTGGATTTATGGACAATGCTTGGGAATCCGGGATTGGTACCGCAAGTATCAAGTCAGATTTTACCCATTATATAAGCCCAAGTTTTGAAAGCAGGTTCGGCGTAGAATTTGCGGGCTATGGATTCAATCCTGGCAGTATATCTACGGGCAGTCTGTTGTCGATCCTGCCAGAGATTAATGAATTGGCAGCAAGGAAGCGCATATTCTACTACCAAGCCAATTTTAAAGCCACAAGGCGCTTGCATCTTAAGATGGGTTTTCGCATGTCTACGTGGGAGAATAGCGGTCCAGTCCAGTACTACACTTATGATGAATCATCTAACGTTGCGGACACCATTGGTGAGCCCGAGGGCCCATACCACCGTTATCGCAATGTAGATCCGAGGATCAGTATCCAGTATCGCCTGGATAGTAGTGCCCATCTCAAATTTTCCTATGGCAGCTATCATCAGTATCTACAGTTGATAAGCAATTCTGTATCGCCCTTTACATCCCTTGAAGTATGGCTACCTAGCAATCCAAACATTAAGCCGCAGGCGGCTCATCAATGGACATTGGGATATCAGAAATATTTCAATCGAACCAAATGGTCATTTGGGTTGACGTCCTACTATAAGAAATTGTATAATCAGATTGACTATGTGCCTCATGCACATACTTTGCTCAATCCCCATCTAGTGGCCGAATTAAGATTTGGAACCATGGATGCCTATGGGATGGAGGTACTGGTGAGGAAGGAAGTCGGCAAACTTAATGGATGGATGAGTTATACCTGGTCGAAGGCATTGCGCAATACACCTTCGATCAATGGGGGTCGTACATATCCAGCATTTCAGGATAGGCCCCATGATTTTTCACTTATGTTGAATTATCAAGTTAGTAGACGTATGCTCCTATCTACTTATTTCACTGCCTATACGGGATCAGCCTTTTCATCCCCAACCAGTTTTTACACTTTTCAGGGCAAAACAGTACCCATTTATGACGAAAAGAACAATGATCGACTGCCATCATATAGGCGCATGGATCTGGCACTGAAATTTAGACTGAATCGAAATCTCCAACAGCGCTTTCAACACAGCCTCACCTTCTCTGTATATAATGTGCTGGCCCACAAGAATATAGTTGCTGTCAATTTCAATAAGATCTTGGATAAAGAAGATGTACCGGTGGTGCAAGCGAATTTCTTACGTGAACGCGATTTGGTTTCCACACAAACCGATCTAGTTCGATTCCTACCTTCGTTGACCTATAAGTTTGAACTGTAATGTCGAGATACCTCAACTACATCATAATTTGTAGCCTTGGCCTCTGCTTTAGCTGTGAGGAACCGGTGGATTGGCCCTTGAGTGCTGGCCCTGAAGGCAGGTTGGTCGTAGAAGCAATCCTAACAAATCAGCATACTTTTCAGAAGTTTAGACTCACACAAAATCGGAGGGCTGCAAATGGTGAAGAGCTTGGTGTGGCAGATGCACAGGTCGCCATATCTAGTCCTCAGATATCGCTAGTTTTTGATGCCGACCAGCAAGATCCTGGAAGTTATGTCAGCAAGAGACCATTCGCAGCTCAAAAGGATGTACTTTATACGTTGGAAATCATATGGCGCGACGAAGCATATGAGGCTTCGAGTCAGTTGTCATTTGTGGCACCATTGGAGCAGATTATCATTGACCGTGAGAACGAGGATAGTCTTTTCATTGGTGAAGTAGCGCCTCTTTATCATCCCTTACAGCAGGCCATGCATGAAGTTCAAGTGGACTGGACACACATTTCGATGACTGCTCCAAATAGGGCAGGTCTATTTTTCTATACCTTCAGCACCATTGACGGCAGTGAGCTCCTTCGCCCCATGGTCGAGGATATATATTTCCCAAAGGGCACCAAGGTTATGAGGACTAAATATGGTCTCAACGATGATTTTGCTGCCTACTTGCGAAGCTTTGCACTAGAAACGATTTGGCAGGGAGGTTTCTTTGATGAAGCTTCCAGCAGTTTGCCTACTAACATTAGTAATGGAGGTTTAGGATTCTTCAGTGTTTGTGCAACCCTGCAGGATAGTTTGGTTGCTTTTTAACATTTATGAAGGGCCTTTAGACACCTGGTGAGAAGTCATAATCCAGTTTTATAACAACTATCTATTGTAATTGGTGTCATCTTTTACATCAACTATAATGCGCCGCGAGCGGTTGGCAAGTTCCCAAACGGTGTGAAAAATTAGTTTGGCAACAGTCTCATATTTGTTATAGAGTATCTTTTCTGGTATGTCACTCGGTCGATGATAGTCTTTGTGGACGCCGCTGAAATAGAAGATCGAAGGAATGCCATGTTTGGCAAAGTTGTAATGATCTGAACGGTAGTAAAACTTATTAGGATCATCCTTCGCATTATAGGTATAGTCCAGATCTAGGTGCGTAAAAGATGCATTCACTGCCTCATTGATTTGGTGTAATTCTGTACTCAATCTATTTGAACCTATGACATAGATATAGTTAGGATTTTGTTGATGGGCTTCATCAGTCCTTCCGATCATGTCCACATTCACATCAGCCACTGTCTGGCTTAGAGGAATGACTGGGTGCTCAGCATAGTATTTTGAGCCCAATAGCCCCTTTTCTTCGCCGGTAAAAAAAATACATGCTACCGATCGCTTAGGACCTAGGCCCTCTTTTTTCGCTTCAGCCAGCGTCGCCATAATCTCTAGTACGGCAGTAGTCCCACTACCATTGTCGTCTGCACCATGAAAGATGGAGTTTCCCCGCTTTCCAAGATGATCATAATGGGCAGATAAGATGATCACTTCATCCTGGAGAGTACTATCCATGCCAGGCAGATAGCCAATAATGTTCTTACTATACAAGAGGCTTCTTGTAAGGTGCTGATTGATGATCACTTGAGACTGGATTGGCAAGGGCCTTCCCTGTCCTTTTTCCCGAATCTCAGTTAGGTTATTCATAAAAGCCACTTCTTGGTCACCAATGATTTGCTTGGCCACCTTTGTAGATATAAATACATGATTTGGTGTGGTGGGAGCCGGGACCGCTTTGAGAAACATACTCGGGCCTAACTCACGACTGCGGTTTGCACTGAATCGTTTTTTGATTTGTGGATCAACAATCAGCACAGCCCTCGCCTTATGCCGTTTTGCCGCTTCCAGTTTGAGATCAAGACTACTGGACCAACGCGAAAGTTTTTGGGTGCCAGTGACATAAGATATACTATCTTCATTCAGGGGTTCACCCAAATAAATCATAATGACTTTGCCTACCACATCCGCCTTTAGATAATCACTATAGTTTGCATCGTCGATTCCATAGCCCATGAATATAACTTCACTGGCTTGCAATTCTGGTAAATTCTGATTTTGTTCTTTGAGTGCCAAGAAATCCCGCATGTGCTTGAAGGAACTACTGTCCACTCGGAGGCCTAGATGCTGCCAATCCAGGATCGTAAAGGCCAAGGTCTGGTGGTAATCACGAAGCTGGGGTGCTTTTTCAATACCTGCTTGCCTCAATGACTTAATGATGTATCTTCCAGCTTTCTCCTGACCCTCGCTGCCTGTTTCTCTACCTTCGAATTCTGGCGAAGCAATCTTAGTCAAATGTTCCTTAAGCTCCTCCTGAGTAATGTTTTGTGAAAAAAAGGCAGCGGCAAAAGGATCGGCTTCAAGTTGGATCTGGGCAGTAGAAAAAATTGATGACCCTATAAAAAAGCATGCTGCCAACCACTTTAACATACGCTCATCTTATTCACGCGCCGGGCATGTCTGCCACCCTCAAACTTGGCAGTGAGAAAAGCGGAAACAATCTCCACCGCTAACGTCTCATCAATAAACCTTGCAGGTATACAGACAATATTTGCGTTGTTGTGTTGACGAGCCAATTGGGCGATCTCAACCTGCCAACAAATGGCTGCACGAATGGCTTGGTGTTTGTTGGCTGTCATGCAGACACCATTGCCACTGCCACATATCAGCACACCAAATTGCGCAGTTACTTCAGACACCGCTGAAGCTACCGGATGTACAAAATCGGGATAGTCTACAGCTGCTGCGGAATCTGTCCCAAAGTCTAACACCTCATCACCTCGATCTACTAATGCAGTCTTTATGGCATCTTTAAATGGAAATCCAGCGTGATCACATCCAATAGCTATGGTCATATCTTTAGTTGCTGATGTTGCTAACTTGATAAGGTTCAAAACGGGCATTGAGTTCATTCAAGAACTCTGTGTCTCCCTTGGATTGAGCCAATCTTTTCAATTCAGGTACGACCTGTCGCAAGGCAGTGTTTTGATCTGGTTTAAAGCCGGCACTAAGATCTTCCTGAGAAAGGCTTCGGTAGAAGCGGAGATATTCCTCCATTTCATCAGCCAATATCTCTATATGCGGCTTAGCTTTATCATATGCGTTGGCTTGCTCATATATGCGCAAAGTATTGAGAATCTTAGCATCATATGGAAAGTTCATATGAGGGAATGCCTCAAAAAACTTATCTACCAGGTCTACTGCTCTTTGTGATTCTCCCCGCTGTAGGAAAGTGTAGGCAGCCCTTTCGATCATAGTTTTATGCGCAAAATAGCTAGGTATTATGCTGGAGGTAACGAATACATCATGCTTGTCAAACCCACCCCATTTAAACTTATTCATGACCAACTCGTAGATCTTGTCTGCATCGATTCCACCGTTGCCGTGAATGCCAAACTGTGCTGCTTTTTGTGGGGTCTCAAATGGAACAATCCGTAGTCCTAGCCCCTCTAGTTGCAGAAACTTGCCTAGGCCCATGAGCTTACTTTCTCTTGAGGTTACTGCAAAATAGATGGGTCTGTCGTATACATTGCTTTGAATAATGTCAAGAATGGCAAGCTCATCTTTGGTCAGTGCACCATCGCCAATGGTGATGGGTATCTGAGAGATGATCTGGTCTTGTTCACTAGGATCAGCCCATCCCGATTGGATAGCGCGATTTTTGTCAATGTTAAAAACAAAATTTTTGGTCGGCAGGTGACTTTCGAATTCTCGTCCACCATTGCCACGCAGGGGGTGTCTTTCTCCCATATATTTCATACCTGCCGCCAGAGACATTGTTTGGTTTCCTCCATTGGGTGGCCAATAGAGTACATTGCGTTTGTCGCCACGATAAGCTTCCTTAGGAAGGGTAAATTTCAACGCAGGAGAATCATTGACCTTTCTTCGCGTCGAATTTATGTACCAATCGACGGCGATGAGGCTAAGATTGACCACGCGTACATCTGTACGAATACCCTCTACTTCTTGTGCGTACCACAGCGGATAGGTGTCGTTATCACCATATGTGAATATGATGCTATTGGGTTCGCAGGTCTCTAAGAAGTTGTGCGCATAGTCCCGGGCAGCAGAAAGATTTTTTCTACTGTGATCATCAAAGTTCTGGAATCCCATAACGATCGGTGCAAGTAGAACTAAGGCCAGCGCTACTGGAGCCTGAGCTTTGCCCATCGGTACTTTTTGCAACAAACGGTATACCCCTATTACACCCATACCCATCCAAATACAGAAGGTAAAAAATGAGCCTACCAGCACATAGTCTCGCTCTCTGGGTTCTTGTGGTGGTTGATTGGAGTAGATGATGATTCCGATTCCAGTGATCAGGAACAGTGCTAATAAACCGATCGCATCATTGCGACGATTGCGAAATTGATAGAGCAGTCCTAAGAGGCCAAAAAGAAAGGGCAGGAGGAAATAACTGTTTCTTGCCTTATTCTCTTTCATTGTGGTGGGGAGCTCACGTTGGTTGTAGAGCAAGACATTATCTACAGCTGGAATGCCCGATTGCCAATGGCCACGTTTCAAATCCCAGGCAAATACTCCCTGGTCACCGTTTTGTTTCCCAGCAAAATTCCACATGAAATATCGCCAATACATAAACTTAATCTGATACTTCCAAAAGAAGGCTAGATTATCTCCCATCGTTGGATTCCCAGATTTCTTATTGATCCAGATGCGGTAGAGTTGTTTACGTTGGGAGTCGCTGTGACCCATGCGAGGAAAGAAACTCTCGTCAGATGACTTATATTTTGGTGAGATTTTATAGTCGATTACTTCATAACGATCTCCCACTTGGCCATATTTCTCACTGGACTCTACACCCACAGCTTGTGCATCAAAATGAGGTCCTTTCAAAAGGGCTCGTTCTCCATATTGATCGCGGTTGAGGTAAGGCAATAATCGGTGGGCGTCCGTGGGTGCATTCATGTTTATTGGAGGACCGGCATTCGCTCTAATTACCACCACGCCAATCACGGAATAACTGATCAAGAGAAGGGACATACCCACCATCAAAGTCTGCACCAATGCATTTTGATGCTGATGAGCATACCTAAAGCCGAAATAAAGGACGGCCCCAATAATCAGGAATAGTGGTATTAGGCCCGTATGAAACGGAAGACCAAAACCATTCACCATCAGCAACTCAAGCTGAGCCCATAGGTTAGGAATTCCGGTGATAATAAGGGTCTGAATTAATCCAATCAGCACCACTCCAGCGCCAAAAGCGGCTGCCATGCCAAGCAGGGTGTGTTTTTTGTATTTCTTGAAATAGTAGAACAGACCGATGGCTGGAAAGGTCAGTATACTAAGTAAATGGACACCGGTGGATAGACCAGCCGAATACAAGGCAAAAATCAACCAGCGATCCGTTTGATCTTCATCTGGCAGGCTATACCATTTAATAGTCGCCCATAAGGTCAAGGTTGTGAAAAAAGTAGATAAGGCATACACCTCGCCTTCCACTGCAGAAAACCATATGGAACTGGAGAATGCGGTAGCTAATCCACCTACAACACCGGAACCAATGATGAGTAGTTGATTTGTAAAATTAGGCTCATCCACCTTCTCCCTACCTAAAAGAGCCAATTTCGAGAAGATCATGGTGGTCCATGCCACAAACATTGCAGCCGCAGCAGTAGCTAATCCGGAAAATAAGTTTACGGCAAAGGCAATTCGGGATGGATCACTGGAGAGGATGTCTGCTACCCAAGCAAACAATCGGCCTATAATTAGGAAAATCGGTGCCCCTGGTGGGTGGACCACCTGCAGCTTGTGCGCTCCCAAAATAAATTCACCGCAGTCCCACAGGCTTCCTGTGCGTTCGGCAGTGAAAAAGTAGACTAGAAAACTCACCAAAAAGACCAACCATCCACCAGCGTTGATGAGATGACGAAAAGTATACTTGTTCATTCAATTTTCGTTTTGGAAACGATTCCTCAAAATTAACAATTATTGGATCGGACCTGTTATGACATGATTATTTTATTGAATATGTATCTCTTTCTTCAAAAACCGCTCCATATTAAATCGGGATATGGACTCGGAATGTTGTTTTGGATGAGAAAAACTCCTGTAGTATCTCTCTAGACAGCTTTCCTAATGATACCAAGGGTTCGCTAAACATATGATCACTTTTGCTTGAGATGCTGGATCTGCATATTATGGTGTATCACTTTATACTTGTGCAGAAGGGCATGATAATTAGTATTAATTTAGATCTCGCAAAACAAAGTCATGTTTAAAATCATCTTACTGGTTTTGGCGGGATATCTGGTTTACACGTTTTTCGTAAAACCTAAAGCTCTCCACGATGGTGCTCAACGCAATGAAAATATAGAAGATGAATTCGTGGATTACGAAGATGTGACCGACGAATGAGTAAGTATCTAGGCCTTGACATGGCCCAATTGTCCTTATACAAGGACAATCAACTCATGGCATTTAATAAACCACCCGGCATAGCTGTTCAATCGCAGGCCAAACCCGATCTACACCAGCTTGCTAATGCGTATGCACAAATTCCTTTGCATGTGGTGCATCGCATAGATCAACCGGCTTCTGGGCTTGTACTCTTCGCTAAGAATGCCAAGGCTGCCGCGCATATGCAACATCAGTTTGCAACGGGTTCAGTAAGGCGCAGTTACCATGCGCTCGTAAAAAAACTACCCGTTCCAAACGAAAATAGACTACAGCACTTCCTGCTTAAAATGAACCGTCAGAACAAAAGCTTGGTTGTCGATACTGAGGTGCCTGGGGCACAGAGTAGCGTACTCACTTACAGGTGGATCAGTAGTAGTGACACCTACCATCTATTGGAGATCTTCCTCTCTACCGGTAGACACCATCAGATTCGGGCACAATTGGCAGCCATAGGTAGCCCTATAAAAGGTGATGTAAAGTACGGTGATCGCCGCTCCAATAGGGATAGATCGATTCACTTACATGCCTCGGGGATCAGTGTGGATCACCCGGTCAGTGGTGAAAGCATTCATATTAGTGCTCCTGCACCAGATGAAGTGCTATGGAATTTTTTTAGAGAAGAGATGACCGGAGTCCCAGAGTCGCGGCCTGACCAAATCTAAAAGAAATCAGGCAGGATTGTGAATCACACTAAGAAATCATTCTACTAAATCTAGATCTTGACCATCGTAATAACCCATGTCCATATCTTTAACTGCTTTCACATAGTAGGTCAGTTGACCGACGTGGTAGGAGAAATGTTCTGTGACATGCACCAATATAGCAACTCCAGATTCCTCAAATCCTTGCACACGATAGCGCTTGAGCAAATCTTCCGCAGTAAGCGAATGAAGGACTCTGGCAGATTCCTGCATTAGGGAGATGACCATCTGCTTAAGCACATCCCGTGAAATTGGGCCCCGCTCGTCAAACTCTGCCTGCCGCTGCCGATTGTCCTCAACATTTCCTAGTGTTGCATGAAGCCATTGTTTGATATTTCCGCATAGATGGAGAACCAGATTGCCCATGCTGTTGCTGTGCTTATTGGGTTTATGCCAAATCTGCTCTTCTGTAAGTTGATCCAGGCAATGTAGGGTGCGCTTTTGGCACTCTTGAATGAGCCTACGATCTACTTCGGTGATGAGCAATTGGTGATAGACTTCGATCATAGCATTAAAATAGTAATTCACAAACAGAAGTTCAGAAAGCCAAAACAAAAGGCGCTGTAACCAACATAGAAGTTACAACTCATGCCACAATAGTATTTGGTTCAAAATTTGGCAGAACTCCCAAATATGTCAGTCATCACAGAAATTGAATACTACTTTCCAAAGAATTCTTGGAGTACTGTTACCCTTTCATTTTCATAATGGACCTTTCAGGCATAGCATATGACAATGCCCAGTCTTAGATATTCTTACGTTCCAGTATATGGTTGGTCAATAAATATGTAAAAAACAGTTCAAAAAAGGCTCATTACATTTGAATCCAAATTATAAAATGCCTAAATTAAGCTGAGGATGTTCTTTTTTCTTAGTTCAAGCACTTAGATATGTGTGAAAGTCTGATTCAAAACAAAAGCCTAACTATCAATACTTTACCAAATATTTAGCAACTTTTTGTCGTATTCAACGAAAGGATTGTTGTAGTACATGGTGCAAGAATTGTTGAGTTAAAATGCTTTTTTGCAGAATCAATTGTCTCTATGTTGTGTCTTTAATGAAATTCATATGATTCCTTTACCCACAGGTCTTTTTAGACTGGCCAAATGCACTCACTGGCCAGTATCCGGAGTGATGGCTGAAGCATCAAGTCGATGGCTAGTGGACAATCATCGAAATGTATGAGAACAAGCCTCTTCTTTTGCCCTTAAGTGCTTTGCAATGTAGTAGGTGCAGTCGAGAATATTAGTGATAAAAATGATTACAAAATGAAATACACAATAATCGTATTTGTTTATCTAATGACAATTTGTTGCTTCCAGTCGATATATGGAAACAATTCCTTTTCAGCTGGTTCAATGATTAGTAGCTATGAACATCTAGCGCTAAAAATTAGTGGTATCGTAACCGATGAAGGTGGTGTAACTCTAATTGGTGTGAATGTCTTGATCAAGGGTACGACTAAAGGCACAACCACGGACATCGATGGCTCCTACTCCATCGAAGTAGATGATGAAAGTCAAGTGTTGATTTTTTCCTATACTGGCTATGTGTCACAGGAAATCTCACTAGTAGGTCGAACTACGATCAATGTCACGATGATGGAAGATGTGGCGCAGCTACAGGAGGTAGTGGTGATCGGATATGGGACACAGCGAAAGAAGGACCTTACTGGATCCATCTCATCAGTTGATGCGGAGGAGTATGAGCATCAACCAGTGAATCGTCTGGATCAGATTTTGCAAGGCCGAACGGCCGGAGTAAATGTGACAAGTAGTTCAGGGGCTCCTGGTGGGACGACATCGATACGGATTCGTGGCGCGAATTCAATTAATGGCAACAATGATCCTCTCTATGTGGTAGATGGTTTTGTTGGTGCAGATTTTCGCGATGTTAATCCTAGTGACATCGAGACCATTCAAATACTGAAAGATGCCTCCGCTACTGCGATTTATGGCAGCAGGGGATCTAATGGAGTTGTTTTGATTACAACTAAAAGTGGAAAAGTGGGCGAGCCAAAATTGTCTGTGACTGCTCGATATATTACCTCAGAGATCCTAGATACCTGGGACGTTTTGGATGCCCAGACTTTTGCCGAAATTGCAAATGAACGTGCAAGGACACTAGGTACAAGCGAATCGTTTACTTCCGCCGACATTTCGCGTTTTGCTTCTGAGGGAGGCACAGATTGGCAGGATGAACTTCTGCGTACAGGCACCGGCCAAGAATATCAAGTTGATTATTCTGGTGGAAGTGATGCCATCACCTACTTTATTTCTGGTAATTACTTTGATCAGGATGGGATCATCATCAATTCAGATTATAAGCGCTATTCTCTTCGAACCAACATCAAGGCCAATCTTACAGATAAGCTCAAGGCCAACCTGAAAATGAATTTTATACGCAGGGAGAACAACAATACTGGTGGTGGAGGCAATACATCTGGGTCAATAGCTGGCGCATTAGCTTGGGCTCCAACTACACCCGCACGCGATGAAAATGGGATACTCACCGTGCGCGATCCTATTTCTTCCATCAAGGGCAATCCTATTGAGCTGGCTTTAAATGATGCCATCAATGAAAGCAACACCTTGAATGCGAATGGGGGATTTCAATATGAGATCATTGAAGGATTGATTGCTGATGTGAGTTTTGGCATTAGTTATGCAAATACGCAGGTCAAGAATTTCTCGGCAGGAAGCATAAGCAATAATTCTAGTGCCCGACGCGGGTCCATGGAGAATATTTTCCTCCAGAATACCAATTCTCTCAACTATCGCAGGGTTTTTAATAGCGTCCACAGAATTGAAGCTACCGCGGTAGTGGAACATCAAACACTACAAAACGATCAGGTTTTTACCAATGCTTCTGGACTGCAGTTTCCCGACTTACGATTCGATAATATTACATTGGCAAATTCACTCACAGCCGACGCCAATAGATCAAAGCAGACCATCCGTTCATATATTGGACGTTTCAATTATTCTTATGCCAATAAATATCTGATCACTGCTGCAATTCGTGCAGATGGTTCTTCTAAATTCCGCGGTGACAACCAGTTTGGCTCATTTCCATCTTTGGCCCTGGGTTGGCGCGTATCTGAAGAGGGCTTTATGCAAGGCGGCAATTTCTTTGACGATTTAAAGATTAGAGGTAGCTATGGCCAGACGGGAAGCCAAGCCGTACCCGTATTTGGTACCATCACTTCTTTTAATACAAGTAATTTTGATGCTGGTACTTCATTTACTAACGGTCAGCTAACCTCAGGAATCAAAATAGGGAATCCTGGAAATCAGAACTTAAAATGGGAGACTACTGAGCAGTTCAATGTCGGTGCTGATATGGAGATTTTGAATAGTAGAATTGGGATAACCCTAGACTATTTTCAAAAGAACACAACAGATCTTTTGCTGAATGAACCACTTCCTCAGTATTCTGGTGGAGGATCGATTTTCCGTAATCTAGGCGAAGTAGAAAATAAGGGATTTGAGTTCAGCATTTCCGCAGCAATTATTAATAAGCCAGATTTCGGCTGGTCTTCCAGTTTTAATGTTTCTTTCCTGACCAACGAGGTCGTTAGTATTGGTGATAGAGAACAAATTTTTATTGATGGAAATGCCGGTGCTGGACTAACAAACCTTCCTGAAGGAGTCATACTTCCAGGGTTTAGCCTGTCTAACTACTGGGGATTGAAATATTTGGGAGTTTGGCAGACCAATGAAGCAGATCAGGCAGCAACCTTTGGCAATGTGCCTGGTGATTCAAAATATGAGGATATAAATAATGATGGTGTGATAGGAGGAGATGACTATCAGATCATTGGGACTGGTTTACCGGATAAACTGTTTGGATGGAACAA
Source organism: Saprospiraceae bacterium (assembly GCA_013001595.1). Taxonomy (GTDB): domain Bacteria; phylum Bacteroidota; class Bacteroidia; order Chitinophagales; family Saprospiraceae; genus JABDMH01. Next base: position 45,998 of record JABDMH010000012.1, read on the forward strand.
CACATTCGACTATAAGAATTTTTCACTCAATGTTTTCTTTCAATCCATGCTGGGATTCGATAAGTGGAATTTCACCTATGCACAGGCAGTTATGGCCAGTGCTGATGCGCGAGAAGTCACCCACGTCGATATTATTAATCGTTGGAGCTCCAGTAACACAGGAAGCGAAATTCCGGCATTTAGTGCCTCCGATGTGGCAGAAATTCAATCCTCTCGATTTGTTGAATCCGGTGACTTTGTCAGATTGAAGAATTTGAGCCTTTCCTACCGTTTTCCTGAGGACTTGTTGCCAGGTATTGGTGGGTCCGTAATGATTGGTGCAAATAATTTATTGACGATCACTAACTATGGAGGGATAGATCCTGAAACGTATTCTAATCTTGGACCAAGTGACGCTCGTGGAGCGGATGCTGGATCATATCCCAATGGCAAGACATGGACTTTTGGACTTAACCTGATTTTTTAGAATTATCATTCGTTTGGATGACATTAAAGGATTTAAAGAATTTACAAATGAAAAATATACTATTACTAATATCACTAGCCCTAATAACATTTTCTTGCAGCGATTTCTTGGAAGAAGATATTTCCGCCCAGATCACTTCAGAGAGTGGTGCGCTTAATAATGAAAGTGGCCTTACGGCAGCATTAGCTGGTGCATATAAACCTTTGACTAGTACTTGGGGCAGCGGACTCGGTAATGCTTCTACGCAAGCAATCCTAATGGGTAGTGATGACCTTACTACCCACAAGGCCAGTAATAAAGCTGATTTTCGAGAATTTGATCAGTTTAAAGTGGCTCAACAAAATGGAAGACTTCCATTTGTGTGGAGCGGTGCCTATAAGTCCATTCAAGGAGCCAACAACATCATTGCCAATTATCAAAAGGCTACAGGAGGTCAAGAGGTAATAAACCAGATCGCTGGCGAAGCTTATTTTTTGCGTGCCTACAATTATTTCTGGATTGTTCGCCTATGGGGTCAAGCTCCCCTGGTTTTGGAAACGCACGTCTTTGACGAAGTTATACTAGAAGTGAATAGTAGTGACGAAACTCAGATCTATAATCAGATCCTTTCTGATTTGGAAAATGCGATCACTTTAATGGGTAATACGAAGCCGGCTCCTGGCAGGGCAAGTATAGGCACGGCCAAGGCAGTACTTGCGGAGGTCTATCTACAAATGGCAGGATGGCCATTGAATGACAACAGCAAATATGCACTTGCCGCCAGCACCGCAAAAGAGGTGATAGATAATGAAGAAACCTATGGCTTTGGACTGATGGATAATTTCGTGGACTTATGGCCAAGCCCGACAGTCAACAATGATGGAAATAAAGAAGAGGTGTTTGCACTAAACTTTTGGGCTGGTGACTGGTACAATGGCAACGCTGCTTATGGCCTACCTGCCAGACCCAGTGACGAGGGAGGATGGGATGACTACTTTTCGGAAATTACCTTCTTCGAGGAATTTCCTGAGGGAGTCAGAAAGGAGATTACTTTCCAGACAGAATTAGCCGATGGAACACCATGGCAAAGTTTCTCAACGGGAAGGCCATACTATCAAAAGTTACAGGGCCCAGATCCCAACTGGCTTAATGCCATTTCATTGCCCCTTGAAAGAATGGCAGAACTATACCTAATATATGCCGAAGCCCAAATCGTTTCAACAGGGAATACCTCCGACCCTTCTGCATTGGAAGCTGTCAATAAAATCAGACGCCGGTCTCAGGGATTACCCATTCATACTCCAGATGCTTCCGTGGATTGGACAGAAGCCACTCAGGAAATGATTGTACAAGAAAAAGCATGGGAATTTGCTGGAGAATATTGCAGATGGTTTGATCTGGTGAGATTACAGATGGTGGAAGAAGTAGTTGCGAAAAAAAATCCTGATGATTTGCAGCCCCTGGGAGCCATCCAATATTATGTCCCACTCCCTGCAAGTGAGACACTGGCCAACCCAAACTTGATTAGGTAATAATAGAGCAGCACCTCTTTGTTATTGATTGATTAGTCAATGGATGACTTAAAGAGGTGCTGTCCTTTAGAAGGTGTGACTGATTGCCGTGACAGAGTGTTTATTCAAATCAATAGGATTCTAACGCATTCATTCTTCCATCAAATCCTATCTCATCTAGACAGTTGGCAGTTTTTGTGGTAAGCAAAGGATAACAAATTGTAAATATCTATGGCGCCCAAAAAACACAAAGTGGATTTTCAGTCCCAAATAGCAGAATAGTTGATTCGAGTATATGTCGTTTAATCCGGGATGTTGATCTTTTCCACTTCACCCGACTTGAGATGATATTCCAAATTCAGAAGGGGTAGCGAGGTTTTTTGATCATTGCTGATGCGAATTGTCCCTGTCCACTCATCGGCACCACTATATCCCGATACGGTAACATGGTCATTATTAACACTAACTTCACAAGCTGGATATTTACCATCTTCCTTAATCATCATGACTGCCACGATTATACGCTGATCAGCCATTTCACGAGTCGATGCAGCTAAGTGCCACTCCTTTGGCGGAGGATCGGTCGTTACCATAGGGTAGTCCTGCTTTGGATCAATGGGCCATTCATTACTCAATGAGAAATCGAACATTCCAGAGGTCACGAGATGAGTCTTCATACCTTCTTCATATCGAGACGATTCAATGAGCTGGTGATTCTGATGCAAGACCATTTGTTCCCTTCCATGCATCAACCAATCCACAGAAAAAGGTTTCGATGCCGACAAGTCATCAATGACCAATATGACAGACGGTCGAATCATGATCACATGTCGTTCAAACTTATCCAGCTGATTGCCATAGCATTTTTGCGCATCGCCTACGACATAGCCTAGGTGTTCAGTGCTTTTGAAATCCACCAATTGTCCATGAGCAGTTGCATCCCGGTCAATCTGGCCCTTGCCGTTAATCAACAAGGCATTGTGTGCGATGGTAAGATTTGTGTATTCGAAATGAAAAGGAGACTGATGTTGCGGATAGCGCGCTCCACTGGGTTGTGCTAGCGCTTTGCCGCCTTTCATTATGGCAAAGCTATTCTGATCGGCATGGCTATGGCTAACCGGTCCAAAAGGTGAACTTTTAAACAAAATCATAAGATCATTCTTCGGATCCAGAATGTCCGTATGTAAGGCTGCCCAGCCAACTCCGAAAAAAGCCTTGTCCGGAGGCAGAAACTCCGGTTTCTCAGGGGAAAGATCATCTTCTAAAATGAGGCGATGCATAACTCCCAAACGAGTGGTCTTTTCCTTCATACCGGCAAGTTCTTCGATCCACCAGCGTACTTGCGGATCCTGATATTGGAGCGAATGAAAGTGCAGTATGGAATATAAATCACCGGCGCGGTCTGATAGAGCATTATGCTCAGCGTCTCCAAAGGGTGTGATCTCTCCAAGGGGAGAAGTACAGTACATGAGAAAATAGCGCATATTGCGGAAGTATGACTTCTTCCATAGGTTATAGCCGGTGGAATTCTTCAGCGATTGTAAAGGCGTAATAAATCGGTCATTATATGACAGTACATAGTTTATACCTTCTGCCCAACCACCATCTTTGCCACCCCAATGAGGAAATACGGTCAACAATGCGCGCATGGCATAGTCCATCCAGATCTGTGCTCGTTCTTCTTCAGCCAAGACAATGGCGAATTCCACTAGGTAGCCTGGCAGTCGGCCATCATGGCTGTAAGCAGATTTGTGGAGAAAGTCACGTCGCTCTAGCCTTGCTAACATTTGGTCTCCTCTAGCAAGGAGCATTTGACGTATTGCTTCACGTTCATCACCTGTAAGCAGATCATATAGCCAGTCATAGCCCTGAGCTGAAGTACGAGCAATTCGAAGTCCAATTTCATCAAATCCTTCCTCCAGGGATGCTATACCGTCCAATTCCCAATCCAGTACATTGAGGAGATGTTTCTTTGCCGCATGTCCGTATTTTTTCTCTCCAGTAAGTAAATAAGTCAGTGCAAGAGAGATCATACCACGATTATATACTGCCGTAAATTTGTGATAGGAAGCGCGATAAGCCGTACGTCTCATGGGGTATTCAGTTTCTTTGTCGTACTTATCAAAGTCTGGCTTTTCCATTAGTTCTAGCCGCAATGACTGATCTGCCACCTTCCTTAAGTACGAGTAGGCCTCACTGCGAGAATCTTCGAGTGAGGCACGAATGTCCAGCAGTTTAGCATGGGGAAATAATAAGCGCGGATGGTTAGAAGGCACCCGATTTAACAGCTGACCTGGATCTATCCACGGCAGTTCATAAGCATCTTTGGCAATGTTAAAATACTGAGCCGGTCGCGTTGTCAGAACCCGCTGTTGTTTGTCCAATGCATCAACGAACCAACGATAATTTCCCTCTGGTAATACCAGACTCGGAACGTGAACAGGATCGCGAAGCAATCCAGACTGGTAGACTCTTTCACCGGCTTCACTTTCAATGCTTAATCGATAACTAACCTTATTACGAGGTGCTGCACGCCACCAACAGAATCCTGGTGGTGATACATCGAGTACTTCACCGGGGAGGGGTCGATTAAAATTGGCATTTAATGGCTGCTCTGATGGAAACTCCGTCTGACCTAAACTAGTCCCCATTATTAATTGGATAAAAGCGAAGACTTGCAGCAAAGAATGTTTCATATTATGATGCTTACATGGGATTGATAGACATTAGTTATAAATGTAATACTTCTTCTGACCAAAATTCATAGCTATTGAAGATCGAATAATTGAGATTTTCGCATGGAGCTATCATTGGAAACTTAGACAGGTATTATTATGGTTCAACTCATTTGTCAACTCAGTCTAGGTTGTTGAAGCATAATAGTGGCCACTATGGTTGAAATACCTTTACTTGTAAAGCTGACGATTGGGGGTTAAATTTAGAAATTCCATGTTCCATATAATCTCAGTGCACATAGGATTGAAATGCATTTGAAGTGGATGAAGAGCTCTAAATATGTACGAACTCTGATCAAGTCTCCAGAGTTAATAGCAGGATTACAAAATCGCTTTCGTTGAAAAGTCTCTGGACTCTTGGTCTGGTATGTAAGTTAGATTTGATAACTTTATGGTCGGTTGGGAGGTCCCATAGCTCAGTTGGTTAGAGCACCTGACTCATAATCAGGGGGTCCAAGGTTCGAGCCCTTGTGGGACCACTCTGATTTTCAAGAGGTTACGGTGATTTCAACATTGTGCCTTTTTTTAATTTGCAACAATTTGCAAACAAAAGCAGCCCGAAAGTGGGTTATTGAGGTTAAATCAAGAATTATCCATTGATGTGAATCTTTTTGACTCTGCCACCCTCAGAAACAATGAGAGAATCTCCATCCATTGAGGAAGGATAAACAACTTGCAGATATTGTCGCAACCTTTCATCGGGAATGTATATCTCCCGTTGGCACTCGGCATACCAGATGCACTTTCACTAAAAGAGATTGTGATTTCATCAGAGCTGGTGGAGCAGTCATTGAAATGCTGCCACCTAAGGGTATAGCTTTGACCTGGAGAACCAGTGAATTGTGACTGAGGATTGGAGAAATCATTGATTATGCCACCTGTTCCGCTGATAATCTCCCACCTTCCCTGAGATTCCACTCTGGTGCATTTCCAGTCAAAGTGATGGTTTGGTTCATTATTGCGAATAAATCTGTCCCCGCATCAGCCACTGATGTCTCTATTTATGGCTTCAGTAAGGTACAACGGGTGAATGGTCCATTCTGTTGTCACAATCCTTCGTGACCTTGGAGCAACCGGTGACAGGATTCCATGTTTTACCTGTCCATTCTATTTTACTTTCTTTTTTCATGAGAAAAATTTTAATTAAAAAATTACCGCAAGGTTGAATTCTGGAAAAGCAATTCCTCGATCGAGGGCTTATGGTAGTAGACCTTGTTTCCTATCATGGAATGGTGGATGACTCCCTGTTTCCGTAACTTCCAGAGAGTGGTCCTCTTCATTCCCAAGTATTCTTGAGTCTCCTCTTCCGTTAGCCAGATCTTTGTTTCCATAATTTGCGGTTTATAACAGCAAATTTGGCCTGAAACCTTTGGCTACGGTAGTGAGTAGGGGTGAGCGCACCCTAGGATGTCATCCCACTTGTCTATGGCTGCATCCTTCCTTTTGTCGAGGATATTGGTATAGATCTGAGTAGTCTTTAGGTCTTTGTGACCTAGAATTTTCCCCACTACTTTAGTGGTGATGTCATTAGATAGGCTAATCGTTGCCCATGTGTGCCGGGCAGTGTGCATGCTGATTTTTTTGGGTATCTCAGCTTTCTTGGCTAGCATCTTTAGGACCTTATTGGCATAGGCATTCTTGGCTGAGATCTCATTTAAGAGCCTTCCTCTGCCTTTGAGAAGAGGAAACACATATTCTCCACCTTGGTAGCGATTGATGATCTCTAAAGCCAGTCCCGGTAACTTAAATGAAATGACATCATTTGTCTTCGCAGCTCTGAACTCTACCCGGGCTCCATCTCTAATCTGGATCATTTGTGGCCTGAGGTTTCTAAAGCTGTATCGGAACAGAATAAGAAGGCCGGTATGCCATATCGGAGAGCCTTAAAAACTGGTAGTGCGGATTAGTCATTTGGCTGAGAGAACTGCACAAGCATAGCCTCTTGTTATTAGGTTACATGGTCTAGTGAGTGCTATTGTGAAGCTTTGCTGCCTATGTTTCCCAGGTTTACATTTTTTTAGGAAGTCTAGATACCGTCCTTACCCTCTGTTCACCATGATTTTGATGGTACTTACGGAATTCGCATCCTCAATCCTTACGATATATAAACCCGATGGCCACTGATTAATCTCTACAGAGTTCATGACTCCTCCGTCGTTTCTAAATGTGTTTCTAAAAATCAAAGTACCGCGCAGATCATAAATAGCTACATCAGTGGTTTCTGGTATCTTGTCTTTATCGAGGTATCTAATCTGTATTTGATCATAGGCGGGATTTGGAAATACGTCGATGTTCAGTGGTGAGGCAATACAGTGGTTCAACTTTCTAAATTGAGACAGGATCATTTTTTCATCTTCAGCAGATTGAATTTTCCCCCTGACTTTGTTTCCCCTAACCCTCAAAGGTTCAGGAGCACATATGCTGAATTGAGTTGTTGTGCTCGTGTCTGCATTTATCCAGACAGCAAATATGAGTTCATCTCCCTTCTCGTAGTCTTGCAGACCTCGGCCACAATCTGCTCCGTTTCCTTCCCTGATGATGATGGTTGAGTGGGAGTGTGGATTATGGAAGGACTCTAGAATTTGCAGGGTCAAAAACCGCCTTCTTTCCCATGGATCTTCCCTATTGGATATCTTCCTGACTCTTGCTCTAACGACCAAAACATTACTGCTGTCGTAAGAAAGATAGTTACCCACTTGTTCACAAAATGATGCGTAACCATAACAACTACAACCCCATGATATATTGACATGGATTAGGAAGAAGCAGCAGAAAAATAGTGCTCTGATTAATATTGCCATGTGAAAGATCTCCTATAACTATAGACGGAACATTTTGCGGGATCGTTGGATAATATGTGAAGTTTTATACGACCTGATTCAAAGATAATATGCGAATTTATTTATATATTTAACTCATTGTATTTGTGAGGTCTAAACAATTCAAGCTTGAAAACTACATTTATTGAAGACATTCTATCCAAATTGGGCATCTTAACTTCTGCATTTGCGGTGCAGTCTACGATCAGATTAGAACGGAGTGAAATTTTTTCCCAGGTTAGTTATCAGGATGATGATGTCCAGCCAGATTATCGTTTGGGGGATGTGAATGATCAAGGTGTGAAGAACCTGATTTTTGATCTGGGAAACGTGATTGTTGATCTTGACATCGCTAAGGCTGATGAACTACTTTTTAACTTAACGGGGTCGAAGTATCAGGAGGCTGGCGATAAAGACCTCCAGATTTTTCATGATTTTGAGAAAGGACTGGTTTCTGAGTCTATCTTTCTAAACCACTTCATTAAAAAGTCTGCAGGTCGTGCACAGGCAATTGATATCATAAATGCCTGGAATTCAATGCTAGTGAATATTCCTTGGAATAGATTAGAAATGATGCGCCACCTCATGGAACATTACCAGGTATTTATTCTAAGTAATACCAACGAAACCCACATCCGCTGGACCAACCATTATATTCAAACCCGATATCGAGAAGCAGGCTTTAAGTCATTTGTGCACCATGCGTTGTACTCCCACGATTTACAAGCTAGGAAACCGGATACCGAGATCTTCGAAAAAGTGTTGGAGACCTACAGTTTGAAACCCCAAGAGACCGTCTTTTATGACGATAATTTGGAAAATGTTCAAGCCGCCAAACAGATTGGTATACAGGCTATCCAAGTACATCCTGAAGATGAAATTCTTGCCATGGTTGGTCATCTACCTCATGCACATGTTTCGAAAAAAGTACCGTAAATACCTTTCCTCAGACGAGGCATTAATAAAGTTACGGCACTACTGTGCCTACCAGGAGCGTTGCCACCAGGAAGTGCGCTACAAATTGATTGACCTAGGGATCAGAGGGAATGACCTCGAAGAAATTATCGCGACGCTGGTGGAAGAAGGATATCTTGATGAAGAACGATTCGCTCGTTCTTTTGCTCGGGGAAAGTTGCGTAACAATGGCTGGGGGAAATATAAGATTTTGCAGGCTCTACGACAGAAGAAAATCAGTGAATACAATTTAAATAAAGCCCAAGAGGAGCTAAATGTCGATGAGTATCAACGTGTGCTAACCAGCTTGCTGAAGAAGAAGATTAAATCATTGCAAGAGGACAATCCATATGTTGTGCGTCAGAAACTATATAAGTTTGGAAGCGCCCGAGGCTTTGAATCGTCGCTTTTAAATGAGGTCTTGAACGAGGTAATTGAACAATAAATCGAAAAGAATCGATTTAAGATTTCAATAGAAGTTTTACTGAGCCCGAGCACGACTATTCGGAAATACCCCAAATGGACATCAATGCGAATTTCGCTTGACAACATGGCCTGACTTTCCGGTTAGGAAGTCTAGATCTGCGCCCAAATCTGCTTGTTGTACATGTTTTATGTAGTGGGCGACATAACCTCTATCGAAGCCAAGATCAGGTGCAGACCAATTTTTTCTTCTCGATTCCAACTCCTCGTCATCTACATGTAGGTGGATGAATTTTTTCTCCACATCTACTTCGATTAAATCTCCATTTTGTACAAGAGCAAGCACTCCACCATCGGCTGATTCTGGTGCCGTATGCAAAAACACCGTGCCGAATGCAGTGCCACTCATTCGTCCATCGGATATACGCACCATATCGGTGACACCCTTGTCCTGCATTTTCTTTGGCAGTGCCATATTGCCTACTTCTGGCATTCCCGGGTAACCTTTCGGCCCCACATTCTTGAGTACCAACACTGAAGTTTCTTCAATATCAAGTTCGGGATCATTAAACCGGCTGCGATAATCCTCAATATCCTCAAATACAACCGCTTTTCCCTTATGCTTCATCAGATGTGGTGATGCTGCTGACGGCTTGATGATGCAACCTCGTTCGGCAAGATTGCCACGCACCACTACCAGACCACTAGCTTCCTGGAAGGGCTTATCATTGGTTGCAATCACGTCCTCATTATAGCTTACCGCTTTGGCCACATTTTCATGGATGGATTTCCCATTGGCAGTAATGACGTGCCCATGTAGCTTGCCTTGAAGTTGTTTGATCACAGCAGGCAATCCTCCAGCGTAATAGAAATCTTCCATGTAGTACTTTCCAGAGGGCTGCAGATTGGCCAATAAAGGAATGGGACTACCTAAATTATCGAAATCATCGAGAGTGAGGGGAACTTCCATTCTCCCCGCAATGGCCAGAAGATGTAGAACAAAATTTGTAGAGCCACCTATTGCCGCATTTACGACAATGGCGTTTTCGAAGGCCTCTCTGGTCAATATTTTACCGATGTCTAGCTCTTCATGTACCATATCAACTATCCTGCGTCCGGATAATTGTGCGATTACTTTTCTACGCGAATCAGCAGCAGGGATGGCTGCATTGCCTGGGAGAGACAGTCCTAACGACTCAACCATGCAGGCCATTGTAGATGCAGTGCCCATGACGGCACAATGCCCATCACTGCGGCACATTGCACCTTCTACCTCTCGAAATTCTTCATTGGTAAATGTGCCTTTAATCACTTCATCAGCATAGCGCCAAACATCTGAAGTGGCAATATTTTTTCCACGATATCTTCCGGTCAACATGGTCCCCCCTGATACGACGATGGTAGGTAATCCCACACTGGCTGCGCCCATCACAGATGCTGGTGTGGTTTTATCACAACCACAGAGGAGTACTACACCGTCCAATGGATTGGCACGAATGGACTCTTCAACATCCATACTCATCAGGTTGCGAAAAAGCATGGCTGTCGGCTTCACAATGGTTTCCCCTAGGGACATTACCGGAAACTCTACAGGAAAGCCGCCAGCCTGTAGTATTCCCTTCTTTACCGATTCAGCCAACTCACGGAAATGACCATTGCAGGGAGTAAGTTCTGACCATGTATTGCAAATTCCGATCACAGGCTTGCCATCAAACTCATCTTCTGGCACACCTTGATTCTTCAACCAAGCTCGGTAAATAAATCCATCTTTTCCCTTTTTTCCAAGCCATTCTTGGCTCCTTAATTTGCGCATCTGTTTATCATTAATGATATATGGACAGGCTACACCTGCTGATAATTGGGGGCGAAAAGATAAGAATCCTTATTACCAAATATTCAATATCCTTGATGTTCTTTTTGATTATGACTGCCCAGCAGACAAATGAAGTACGCACCGAAACTCGAAATCTAAAAAATCTTTTTCCAGTGTTGATTTTTGGAACGATTTATGAAATAAGGTAAGTCATGGACTTTTACGAATTCACTGACTTGGATGAACACGGGCAGGCATTTGCAATATGGCATTTTGGCATCTATTTACTATCTCGCCGCCAAGGACTGCGCAAGTACCGATTATATGCCATCGATGACTTTTATGTAGAGGTGTCATTCCTCGAAGGAAACCCTCACTTCGAAAAAATAAACACCTTCGAATCTACCGATTTTCTGGACCCATATCTGGCACTAATCGATCTCAGCCCATTGGCTGATCCAGAACAGATTTGATCCCTCAATCTGGCACATCTATGGGATACTAAGCCTGGACCAAAGCGAAGGGATTGGTAAGCCCTTTAATGAGAAAGCGGACCGAAATTGCAGATATGATCTACCCCCTCCAAGCTTGCCAATCCCTACGAGCCTGGGAACTATTCGGTAAGGGGTAAGCCACTCGACCAGTTCAGCTGAATGACATTCGTATCTACAATTTTCAATTGGGTTGGACTTCCAAGTTTGTTAAGTCACAGGAGAGTACACTTTCTGCCTATTCGACCTCATGCGGCTAAATTGATCCTACTCGATCATTTGCTAATCAGCCCATGGCAATTTATTTATCTTGGCGGGCTAGCTATACAAGCAAAGCTCGTGCGATATGATGGTAAGAAATACGAGACCTCAAAGATTAATAAGGGTAGCCATGATTGGCCTAACTTTTTGGTTACTTGGTAGTTACTCTTTAGCACCTGAGCCATCGTTTTCTTATTTCCAATAGCTACAGGTAGATTCTTACGCATCGTGCAGACTGCTGAGAAGACTGATGAAGCCTCATGGAAAATGGAGAAAATGAAAATTGTCGCAAGTTATCCAAGGGTGGTACATGGATAATCTTGACCGAAATCCCAATGAATAGTTAGGGGTTTTAATGTGGTACAGAGCGGTTTCATGCTGAGAATGGCAAGGAATTTAGGTGAGCACAAATAATATTGAACTTATGTATAGATGGGTCCTATTCTTGATTTCCTGCCACCAGATGTGGCAAGGTTGCCATTCGCCAGTAGATGGCCATCTACTTCAAGAATTATCTGCTGAACAACACATCAGTGCGCTGGATCAGGGACTGACAGATCTACTATTTACGTGGGAAGATTTAGATTCAAATGTGGTAGGCCATCAAATCTTGGTGGCAAGTGATTCTGACCTGCTGAGACACAATACTCCAGACCTTTGGAACAGTGGGTTAGTATATAGTGATCAGGATACCATGCGCTATGCAGGTAGGCCGATCCTTGGCATGGATAAAGTGTGGTGGAAGATCCGGACACTAGCGGCAGATGGCAAAGAAAGTGACTATACTCGGGCCCAATCCTTAGATGTTGCATCAGGCACCGCCCCTCGAATTACCTTAGTTGGAGGGACACTAATTTCCAGTATGGAACGATATGGATTTTTTGAATGCGCAGTGCTAAACCATTGGCCCAAGGTCCAACCCACCTTTCGGAATATTGGCTGGCCGGCAGACGATGTTTTTGGATTGGCACGATCACAGTTTGGCTCAGCTCAAAACACCCGATCTTGGAAACCGCCTACTGCTGAGGAAGGTTTTGGTTCAAAGGTGTTGATGGAACACATTGGCCAGTCTGATCCCACTACACTCATTAATGGATACGGACCAGAAGTAGCCTATGCCGAAGATGAGGAAGACATCGCTCTATTTAAGAGTGGCTATACCCGCCTGTGTGATTTTGCCGATTCTATGGGATTGCATCTGATCCTACTGACACCCCCAAAGCAAGAAAAGCACCTGATTGACGAGCAATTGTGGAAGCATCGCAATCACAATCTTATGCAGGCAAGTGACTTCATCAGAGAAATGGCTGTAGATAGAGGTTATGTATGCATCGATTTATTTGAGCAATTGATCCCTACCGGAGCCGAGAAAAGGCTAACGGAAAATGGCGTACAGCTCTCTATCGATGGATACCAAGTACTCTGTGACTTACTTCTGCAGGAGCTGGGGGTGCCCACGTTAGAACCATTTGCACTGAGCTTGACAAAGGTTGGACTTGTTGAGCGCAAGAAAAATATAGAAATCTTCAATTGGGTAAGTACCGTTAGGGGAGTAAGATTTGATGCAGCATATAGCGCATTGAACAGTGGAGGCAGTTACCATGCTGATGCACCAACTGCTGTCTATATAAATGGCAACTTTTATGCAAAGGGACCGGGCAAAGCAACGATCAAAATGGTGCATGACTCAATAAGAAGTGCAGATCTTAAGTCCGCTATATGGGAGAAGAATCGTCTCCATCGCTATCAATTGAGACCTCTTAACGAAGCGTATATCTACCTTTTTCGTAGGCACGAGATGGGACATCTTGCCTATGAAATGGAAGATTTTGCCAGATTGGTCACTGAAAAGGAGGCAGAGATAGGTCTACTTCTCAATCCGCAGCGTCATCGTTTCGAAATAGAACTAGTTAGACCCTGGAAATCACCAAAGGACTACCCCGAAGATGAAGTTCCCGCTTTTGTCCCCGAGCCCAATATTGCCAACGAGTTGAAGTCATTTACCTTATCGGACGATCTCGAGATCAATTTATTTGCTGCCGATCCCATGATTGCAAACCCGATCAACATCAATTGGGATACCAAGGGCAGAGCTTGGGTAGCAACAAGTAGCACTTACCCACACATCGTACCAGGTAAAGAACCCAATGATAGAATTGTGATATTGGAAGACATAGATCAGGATGGCCGAGCCGATACTTCCATTGTCTTCGCCGATGGCTTTCTGGTACCACATTCAGTCATGCCGATTCCTGGAGGAGCTTATGTAACCAGCACTACAGAGTTTTTACATTTGGTTGACAAGGATGGAGACGATGTGGCAGATGAGCGAAGGGTATTATATTCCGGATTTGGTAATGCGGATGTCCACCATATGATTCACGGCCTGCGTTGGGCGCCTTGGGGTGATTTACATTTTATGCAGTCCATTTATATCAACACATTTGTGGAGACTCCTTATGGTATCAGGGTTTTGAATGGATCAGGTACTTGGAAGTTCAGACCTGAGACTGAGCGGCTTGAGATTTTCAGTACTGGCCTGATAAATCCGTGGGGAGAGGCATTTGATCAGTGGGGCCAGTCATTTGCCACAGATGGCGCTGCGGGCTCAGGGATTAGTTATCTTTTTCCTGGCGCTGCCCACCAAACTGCTGTAGGTGCGGAAAGAGTGGTTCAGGGATTAAACTACGATACACCGAAAAATACGGGTGCTGAAATAATCTACAGCCGTCATCTGCCCCAATCTTGGCAAGGCAGTATAATAACGAGTGATTTTCGCGCCAATCGTACAGTCAGATACGAGATCGAACCCAAGGGCAGCGGTTATACCGCACGCGAGGTGGAGACAATTCTGCGTTCTGATCATCGAGCCTACCGACCGGTAGATATGAAAGTTGGTCCCGATGGTGCCCTGTATGTAGTGGATTGGTACAATCCCATCATAGACCATGGCGAGGTAGATTTTCACCACCCAATCAGGGATAGGTCTCATGGACGCATCTGGCGAATTACAAATAGACGTAAGCCAATTCTGAAAATTCCGGTAATCAGAGGTGCATCTTTGCCGAAGCTCTTAAACCTGCTGAAATCTCCAGAGCAACATACGCGCATGCAAGCAAATCGTGAGTTGGTGGCAAGAAAATGCCCACCCGAGCAGGTGCTCAATTGGGCTAGATCTTTGTCTTCTTCAAGTCCCCGGTTTGAGCACCATCGCCTAGAAGGTCTGTGGCTAATGGCAGCGCTTGGGTCCTATGATCAAGATTTGCTTAGGTCTTGTCTGCAGGCAACAAATGGAAATGCTCGTGCTGCGGCTGTACGTCAGATCACTCATTTTCAAAAGCAAGATGAAGGTATTGCAGAGCTATCACAACTAATCAATGACAGACATCCGCAAGTTCGATTGGAAGCCATACATGCTCTGCGCGAATGGAATACTGACCAAGCTGCCGACCTAGTTGTTCAGGCACTCGATCACCCACTTGATGCGAATTTGGAGTATGCCATTTGGCATACAATCGGGACATTGAAAGACAAATGGCTTCCAGATTTATTGGACGGGAAACAGGTCTTCGCGGGAAATGTAAACAAGCAGATGTTTGCCCTACTTGCATGTAATGAGCAGCATAGTGTTCCGCAAATTGCCAAGCTGGTAGTGGATATTGATTTGGTTGATTCTTTGCGGGATCACGCATGGCATACCATGGCTCGCTTGGGTGATGCTAAGGTACTGACCAAAGTGTTGGATCGGGTTGCTAGTGAAAAGGATGGTGATTTGTTGCGTTCATTAGCTGAAGCCCCGGCCTCAAATTCTGCGGTACCTGATCAGTTGCAGCCATTGGATCAGCTCATTGATGCCGATGCACCTACATTGAGGCTGGCTGCGATCAAGTTGGTTGGAAGATGGAAGGTCAGTGATCTGTCAGCGGCACTTCAGTCAAAATTGGTTGATGTCGATGTGTCACCACAAGAGCGTTTGGTCTCCGCCGCCGCACTCGTACAGCTGGATGGACTCAAGGATTTGCGTAAAGTGGTCAAGTCAACTTCATATAAACCAGCCATACGGGCAACTGCCGCCATGATTTGGGCTCAAGAGGAACCGGCCGCCGCCGCAGATGATGTTATCACTTTGTTCCAGGACCTGGATGATGAGGAACTGGCTGAGCGTTTGTTTGTCACTTATAGGAGTATGGAGGAAGGTCCTAAGATTCTAAGCCAAGCCCTGGCGGGTGAAAAGATACCGGAATCGATTGCCAGCATTGGCATTCGTGTGACTCAGACTTCGGGGCTAGACTTGTCTGAGCTTCAGGAGGTAATACGCAATGCTGGCGACATCCAACCTTTAGGTGCCGAATTGACGGCGCAGGAAAAGAATAACTTGCTCGAGGAAGCAGCCACTAATGGAAGCTTCTCACGTGGTAAGGCCGTTTACCGACAGCCGCAACTGCTTTGCGCTACCTGCCATCGAGTGCAGGGATTTGGAGGTCTGATTGGACCCGACCTGACATCTGTTGGTGCTTATATGACTCCCAATTCTATCTTGGAATCATTGCTTAATCCCAGCAAAGACATAAAGCAGGGCTATGAAACAGTCATATTGACTCGAAAAGATGGAGAGATCTTGTCGGGCACATTATATCGAAAGACCAATAATGCTACCTTACTCAAAGTGGCCAACGGTGATATCCTGGAAATACCAGCTTCAGAAATAGATAAAATCGATGTGAGTCCCGTATCTCTAATGCCTGCAGGATTAACGGCTTCCTTACACCGCGATGAATTGAGGGATCTCCTTACGTATTTGACGAATCTAGGAGTAGAACAGTGAACTCAAAGGGTTTGAAAAATTGCCTGGAATATGCAGTACCTTGATTTCTTATTCGGGGAACAGCTCTCTCTAGAGTTTCAACTTCAGCTATAGTTCATTGCGCTTCAGTTGCTTGACCGCATAATCACAAGCACGGGCAGTGAGTGCCATGTAGGTCAGCGAAGTGCTTACATTTCCAGATGAGACCATGCATGATCCATCGGTAACGAACAAATTGGGAATATCATGACATTGATTATAGGCATTGAGCACGGATGACTTTGGATCTTGACCCATTCTTGCCGTACCCATTTCATGAACAGTATCTCCAAATACGGGCTCTGAACTACTCACATGGATGTCTTGCAGGTCTGATACCTCAAGCATCTCAAGGATTTGCTCTTCGATGTCCTTGCGCATGGCCATTTCGTTTTCACCGTAAGCTGCTGATATCTTAATCATAGGTAGGCCCCATTGATCTTTTTGCTGGGGATCAATTTCCACGCGGTTCTCATAATAAGGAAGGGTTTCAGCTTGACAGCCAAGAGACATTTTCCATGGTCCATATTTGACCAACTTTTCTTTGAGCTCGGCACCTATGCCCATCTGTGATCCATCGATCTTTACTCTACTGGCACCTCCCCAGACACCATAACCACGAAGAAAACCTGTTTCTTGCTTATCTACATTTCTAAATCTGGGGATCGCCACCATTGCTGGCCTAGTGCCTTTATATACTCTGTCTTCATAGCCTTCTAATGTCCCGGATCCACTAATGCGACTGTGATGGTCCATAAGGTAGTGACCCAGCACACTACTGGAATTTGCCAATCCATCAGAAAACCTGTTGGTTTTGGAATTGAGAAGGATGGCAGTTGTGGGTATGGTAGATGCACAAAGAAAGATGATTCGAGCAAAATACTCGGTGACTTTCTGCGTCTTTGCATCAATAACGCGCACACCAGTGGCTCGATCCTGGTTTTCGTCGTACATTACAGAGGCCACAATGGCATGAGATATCATGGTAAGATTTCCTGTCTCTGCAGCTGCCGGAAGGGTCGAACTATTGCTGGAAAAATATGCTCCATAAGGACACCCGCGATGGCACAGATTTCGAGCCTGACAGGCATATCTACCTTTAAATTGTCCGGGTTTGATTTCCGTAAGATGTGCAACCCGATTGGGTATCAGTTTTCGATCGCTGTAATGTGATTCAATCCGTTCTTTGACCACTTTTTCGGCATGATTGAGATCAAAAGGTTTAAGAAACTGACCGTCGGGAAATTGCCAAATGTTTTCATAGGATCCAGCTACACCAATGAATTGCTCGACGTAATCATACCAGGGAGCAATGTCTTTATAGCGTATGGGCCAATCACTACCCACGCCATCTTTGAGATTGGCATCAAAGTCTAGGTCACTGAATCGATAGGCTCCTCGGCCCCAGAGTAGCGACCTGCCTCCCGTTTGATAACCTCTAAACCAATAAAATGGCTTCTGTTGAATGTAGGGATGCTGCTTGTCATTGACAAAGAAGGATTTGCTGCTGGTATCAAAGTTGTACTTCTTACTTTGTATGGGATAATTCTCTCTCTCTTCTCTAGTGACATGTCCGCCATTCTTAAACTGCCAGGGTGCCTTCAGTGCATCTGGATAGTCCTGGACATGCTGTACCTCACGCCCTCTTTCTAAAACGAGTGTTTTCAGGCCTTTTTGTGTAAGTTCTTTCGCAGCCCAACCGCCGCTAATACCTGACCCTACGACAATGACATCATATGTCTGATTTTTACTCATGGGTTCACATTTCGTTTCCAACTTCTATTCTATCGCCGGATTCTAATGGTACATCTCCCTGGTAGCCCCCGGGGATCGGGTTATACACCAGGTTTTGTTTTATTCCTTGCTCCGTTGTAAAATAGATGGCAACACACAGTTTTTTAAAAGTGAGGTAGAATGGCATCTCGCGTTCGGCGTCGACGGCATATATGTCTTTTTCGATAGACAGTAGAAAATCGTGCTGTTGTTGCTGTGAGAGCAAGAGGAATGGTTTTCCAGCTTGTGCTTGACATGCTGCACTGAGTGTGGCCAAACCTTCCTCGAACTCACGAACTGCATCTGGTTCAAAGACATCGTGCAAAAGCAAATCGATGTAGCGAGGTACACCTACATCTGATGCTGATGGAGTATCTGTTTTAGGTATGATGGTATCTGCCAAGGCTTTTACCAACTCCAGTTGATCATTATCCAAGGTCCACTCCTCCTCGCGTTTCACCTTAGATTGACATCCTTCAATTGCTGAGATCAAGCCTGTTCCAAAAACCGCCGATCCCAAAATCCATCCTGATCGACTAAGTACTGCTCTTCTTTTCAATGGTTCCTTTTGTTAAGAATCTATTTCAGAGTCAAAATATGAAAAATGTCTGCCCAAATGTGCGGAGCTTGGTATTCTATCGTATATTCTTTTATCGGAGGAAGGCTTATTTTATGGAGGATTTACTCAAATAGCCTTCAGTCATAGAACTAAACGATATCTTTGTGCAACAATTTTAAAAAATATTACACTGCTTATGTCAAGATCCCAGGAGAGCTTCAACAAACGAGAGATGGAGAAGAAGAGAAGAAAGAGGAAGAAGGAAAAGAGAGAGAAGAAAGAACAAAAACAGCTGGAGGGTAAGACCACAGCTGAATTCATGTATGTTGATGCAGATGGCAATCTTACTGCTACCCCACCAGACCCAAGTGAAAAGCGGAAGACCAAGCTCGAAGATATTGAGATAAGCATTCCGAAGCAAGATAAAAGTGCATCCAGGAGTTTCACTCGTACAGGCCGTGTCAAGTTCTTCAATACTGAAAAGGGCTACGGTTTTATTGTGGACAATGAATCTAAGGACAGTTTCTTTGTGCATGCCGATGCCCTAGTCGATCCTATAGCCGATAACGACCTGGTGACTTTTGAGGTCGGGAAAGGTCCAAAAGGCCCCGTAGCTACCGATGTAAAGATTGTGTAATAGTAACTATTCCTGCATCAACAGCGACCACTTCAATGTTGAGCTGGAGATTTCAATCCGGCGCGCTTCATTGTCGGTTCTGGAGGATATGCCCTAATATTTGGTGCAAACTTTGGCAAGTTCTGAGATAAGCCGCATATTTCCATTTCAAGTATAGCCTATGCTAAGAAGTAAAAGGATTGGGGTCCTAGGGGGCGGTCAATTGGGAAAGATGATGGCTCAGGCTGCTGGACGTTGGAATTTGGACTTGCATCTGATGGATAAGACAACAGATTTTCCCGCAGCCCAAGTGACGGATGGTTTTATAGTCGGAGACTTTTCCAAGTATGATCCTGTCTATTCTTTTGGACAGGAGATGGATGTCATCACCATTGAAATTGAAAATGTAAATACAGATGCCCTCGCGCAGCTGGAGGCCGATGGCAAGGCAGTATACCCTCAACCTCGCGTAATTAGAACCATTAAGGACAAAGGATTACAGAAACTATTTTACCGCAATCATCAACTTCCTACCAGCGACTTTGCCCTCTATGAAGGTGCGTCGGATATCCAAAAGGCGATAGATGCAGGCACACTAAAGTTGCCTTTTGTGCAAAAAGCCCGTACAGGTGGCTATGACGGCAGGGGTGTACATGTCATTAGAACCAAGGAAGATCTTGATCAACTACTGCCTACAACCTCAGTAGTTGAGGATATGATAGATATCGAGAAAGAGCTGTCTGTCATTGTGGCTAGAAATCCAAGCGACGCTGTTTGTTGCTTTCCCGTAGTGGAGATGACGTTTCATCCAACCGCAAATTTGGTGGAAGATCTGCGAAGCCCGGCAGCCATTTCTGATGATCTCGTCCTGCAGATTGAACAGTTGGCGCATCGGGTCATCCGCGCATATAATATGGTCGGTATTTTGGCCATCGAGCTTTTTTTCACCAAAGACGGAGCACTACTCATCAATGAGGTGGCCCCCAGAGCGCACAATAGTGGCCATCAAACCATAGAGGCCAATATATGTTCCCAGTACGAACAGTTGCTCCGAGCCATCTTGGATTTGCCTTTGGGCAGCACACAACAGAGGGCACCTGCTGTTATGGTCAACATTCTGGGTGAACCGGGACATCATGGACCTGCCCGATACGAAGGCCTAGAAAAATGCCTGGCCATGCCCGATGTACATCTACACATTTACGGAAAAAAAGAAACCAAGCCCTATCGAAAAATGGGTCATGCTACCATCCTGGGTGCAACGCTCGAAGAAGCCGTTGAAAAGGCAAAGGAAGTGAGTGGACTGATAAAAGTCATATCTTCCTGATTGACCTGCGGTAAGGATCTGTACTGAAATGATGCCCATGCACCTGAAGAAGCTAAAATCAATACTCGGAGCACATGGATTCTTAAATGACATCACCTATAATGATCGGCGTCATTTGATTTTTCTAGAAACTTCAGTATACTGCTACCTTGCTCGTGGGTCGTCCATTGAATGATCCATCTGATTACAAGTATGATAGGCATAAAATTCATTCTAAAAACATTCACAAAATGCATGAAAGACGTGAGTTTCTTAAACAATTGGCAATGCTTACTGGCAGCATAATGATGCCATTTCCACAAGAAGGTGCCAGCAGAGACAAATGGGGTGCACTCCTGCCAAAAAGAATGTTAGGTAAAACGGGCCAAAAAGTGTCTATGTTGGGCGTAGGCGGTTATCATGTGGGTTGGACAACAGAGAAGGATGCCCAGGAAGTCATCGAAACTGCAATGGAAGGTGGCATCCGTTTCTTCGACACTGCAGAGTCTTACGATGATGGTGGTAGTGAATCTCGTTATGGCAAATATTTAGTGCCGAAGTATCGGGATGAGGTATTTATCATGAGCAAAACGACGGCAAAAGATGGCAAGACCGCACTAGATCATTTAGAGGGATCACTGAAAAGGTTGGACTGCGACTATATGGATCTTTGGCAAGTTCATTCACTGCGTACACCAGATGATGTTGACAATCGAGTTGAACAAGAAGTGTTGGATGTTTTCGAAAAAGCTAAAGCTCAAGGGAAAGTGAAGCACATTGGCTTTACAGGCCATCAGAATCCACATGCACATGTACGCATGTTGGAACAGACGTTAGAGCGAGATATTTTTGAAACAGTACAGATGCCTATTAATGTGATTGACAGCTACTTTCACAGTTTCATTGAACATGTTCTTCCACTAGCTCTCGATCGGAATTTAGGCATTCTAGCCATGAAGACCCTATCAGACGGCCGTTTTTTCCGAGATAAGAAGGTAATTGACAAAAGTATTTGGAGCACAGAAGATCCTTTGGTGCCCAACCATATTACCATAGCAGAGGCACTTAATTTCGTCTGGTCGCTACCTGTAAGTGTACTTATTACCGGAGCAGAGAACAAGCAGTATTTACAAGAAAAGATAGCGCTTGCGAAGAAATTTGTTGCCTCCCCACAAGTTGAGCGAGATGCGCTCTTGGAGAGGGTGATGGACAAAGGAGGCAATGAGGTGGAGTACTATAAGAAGGTATGATGTCGGGGTTTATGCCCAAGTAGCGATTATACTATCTAAGATGATGGGGTGATTTCTTAAATCAAGGGTAGCTAAGCTCAGATTCCACTACAAAACTTAAATATAGTAGGGGTATAATGAGTATTAGATCGTGAGCGGATTGGCTTGCCGCCGATCCGAGATAGGGGGCACTTCAAACTTTTAAAAATCCGTCCGTAAAAGCTCGGTTTTTTGCATGTTAGTGTTCACATACGCTTGGCTCAAAAGGCAAAAAAAACCTCCTGCACTAGGTGCAGGACGTTCTTGTTTTAGGTCGGGAGTGGATTGGTTGACGTCGATCCGTTTTGGGGGGCGCACCAACCATTTTCATTTCCTAGCTAACTTGCTCGGCTTTTCAATGGCCTCAACCTTGACACAAGCGAGCTTGGCTCAAAAGGCCAAAAAAAAAGCCCAACACAAAGTGCTGAGCTCTTTCAAGTTTGAGGTCGGGAGCGGATTCGAACCGCCGTACAAGGTTTTGCAGACCTCTGCCTAACCGCTCGGCCACCCGACCAAAATAAGGAAGCGCAAATATAAGCTATTCCCAAGATATGACACTTCACATCCTACAAGGATCAGGCCATCTTAGTACTTTCCTAATCTGTCTGTTGATCTACCAAGCGTATCCTATGGCAATGGTCAGCGATGGTAAAATGAAAGTTGCTCCATCGTTGTCAAAGGCGATGTCTTCGTAGCTACCAAAGAGGCTCGTGAAGTTGGGTCCAATACCCAGATCGAGCACAAAACCACTATCCCAAGCCCACTGATAGCCCACTTCGCCACCTAGTTGAAAAGCACCATAGTTGACTTCGGCAGCACTGCCAAAAGTCAATCTTATCCTCGGATTCACATAGAAACCTGAAGGCACTTCCTTTTTGGCATGAGTAAAATAGTATCGATAGGCGCCTCCTATGCCGAAAGCATTTACATCTACTCCCAACAGTCGGTACTGATAACTTAGACTACCCAGGATAGAGCTTTTCTCATTCAATACATGTTCATAAGTAGCATTAAAATTGCCAAATGCCAGCGATATCGGATTGGTTTTGATGATCGCATCATATGATTGGGCTTTCACCCCGGCACATAACAGAAACGTAAGTACAGCAGTAACTATAAGATTTTTCATTATTGTTGGCTTAGTTATAGGACATTTTATACCAGAAAGCACATCAGGATATTCAACGCTAATATATATTAAATTATAATATGTATCAGCTCCATTTGTGGACTGATATGATGATCCATACCCAAAAATGGTGCCGTTCACCGAAATGACAAGAGGTGTCTGCTTATCAGATGGTGCAGATCTCTACGCCCTGCCGCAGACTGGCAATTTTATCATCACGCATAGGGACAAACTCTTGCGCTAAATATCCGGAGAAACCGGTATCCTGAATGGCCTTCACGATTGCTGGATAGTTGAGTTCTTGGGTCTCATCAATCTCATGCCTTCCAGGTACACCCGCCGTGTGATAGTGGGCAATGTAATCTTTGTTGTCCCGAATGGTAGCAATTACATCACCTTCCATGATTTGCATGTGGTAGATATCGTACAGCAGTTTAAAGTTTGGAGATCCGAGTTTGTTGACCAGTTCCACACCCCATGGAGTCTTATCACACATATAGTCTGGATGGTTCACCTTACTATTTAGTAACTCCATCACGATCATCGTGCCTGTTTTCTCAGCATGCTTCACGAGTGGTTCCAAACCAACGACACAGTTTTCCAGCCCATCCTGGTCAGAAATTTCTCTTCGGTTACCTGAAAAAACAATCACATTGGGAACTCCTGCATCTGCAGCAGCTGATATCAAACCCTTGTAG
This sequence comes from Saprospiraceae bacterium, assembly GCA_013001595.1. GTDB lineage: Bacteria > Bacteroidota > Bacteroidia > Chitinophagales > Saprospiraceae > JABDMH01. The sequence continues at coordinate 69,642 of JABDMH010000012.1, forward strand.
TTCTTCTGCAGATCATCATGAAACTTGGGTTCGTTGAAGCCATTGGGAATGCTCGCAAAAGAATCTGTGCCAAGAGCACATGTAAGGTTATGTTTCTTAAGTACCGGCCAATCCTTTGGGCCCACAATCTCAATAGATTGAATGCCGATATCATTGGCAGCTTCACAAAGCGCTTCTAACTCAATTCCTTTAAAGCACCATCGACAGACAGAGTGCTTCAGACCTGATCCGCCCATGGAATGATTGTTTCCCATAATTTTATTTTTGCTTAATGAGATGAGGGCGGATGCCATCGAAATGTTTTTAACTACTTGTCTTCTTTTCATAGCGTTACTGTCTATCTTAGGGTAAGATAATTATTTATTCAAAAAGACTTCCACAAGGTCGCTCCATTCGTCATCTAGTGATTTAGCTGGCATGGATTTTCCAGCCTTTTCATACCAATAATTGGCATTCCAACCATCACCTTCTTTGCGGTGAAGGTAGGCATGTATCCATGATCCATTCTCATTCACAATATCTTGGGCAATGTCATGAGCTTTGCCCCAATCACCTTTGGCATCGTACCAGAGCGCTTGCAGATACAGGGATAAGCCCTTTGGCGGTTCTGTCTGCTCGAGTGAAGCACGAAAATCAATATCATCGTTAACCATATGACAAATTTAAAGCTTTAATATCATTACAGCTCCAGCATTATTGCAGAATGAACCTCGAAGAAATAAAATGAAAAGCCAGAGGTTGCATATCCGAAAAGTAGTGTTGAACTAAACAATATCTTCGGTTATTTCGAAGTTTATGATGCGGAAATCTACAGAATGACTCAGAAATTCGCATCCACCCTCGACACTAAGATCCTCAAAGATTATGCCGTGACTTCCACAGGGTTGTTCCTGCTGCTACTGCTGTATGCTGCCTGTAAAACACCTATTGAATCTTGGCTGTCGCCCATGTCCATTGTTCAACTGCAGTCGATGGGTTCGTTATGTTTATTAATGGTCCTCACCTCCAGTATTTTAGGGATGGGATTTCATCACCTCGTAAGCAGCAGTATCCGCGCCCGTAACACATTTGCTTTTGTCTTTACTTGTACTTTGCTTAAGTTCCTCGGCACACTTGCTTTTTTCTCTATGATCATTTAAGATACTTCTGTTCCTCTAATCAACGACCCTACAATCGATAACTGGTATTTATTGGGCTAGCTGGTATGATAACCTTTGATTAATTTTGCCCTCATGAATGATCAGCTTGACTTACTTATCATTGGTGCGGGTCCCATCGGTATGGCCTGTGCAATAGAAGCAGAAAAGACTGGGCTGTCTTATGTTGTTATTGAAAAAGGGGTGCTGGTAAATTCTCTATTTCATTTTCCTACGAACATGACCTTCTTTTCCACTTCAAATCTATTAGAGATTGGTGATGTACCCTTTATTTCACATACTGAAAAACCTACTCGTCGTGAAGCACTAGAGTATTACCGCCGGGTGTGGCAGAGTTGGGATCTGAAAATAAACTTATATGAGGCAGTCACAGAAGTAGAGTCCAGGGGAGATGTCTACCAGGTGACCACCAGCAAGCAAGTGTATCATGCCAGGCACCTGATTGTCGCTACTGGGTTTTACGGCAAATCCGTCCAGATGAACGTGCCAGGCGAATCATTGCCTAAGGTTCGGCACTACTATGAAGAAGCACACCCATATATCGGTCAACGTGTATTGGTCGTTGGTGCGGCAAATTCGGCCTGTGATGTGGCCTTAGAAACATACTTGAAGGGAGCTGAAGTCGCCATGGTTATTCGCAGCAGCGAGATTTATCCCAGGGTTAAATACTGGATAAGACCGAACATCGAAAATCGCATAAAGGAAGGATCCATTAAAGCCTATTTCAACTCCACCATCAAGGAAATCAAGGAAAAGGAGGTAGTCATTGACACGCCTGAAGGTGAGGTTACCTTGGCAAACGATTTTGTCCTGGCTATGACCGGATATCAACCAGACTATTCATTGTTGGAAAAGGTCGGCATTCAACATCAAGACGATGAGTATCACACACCCATCTTTAATGAAGACACATTAGAAACCAATATGCCAAGGGTATATCTGGCAGGGGTAATCTGCGGAGGACTGAAAACCAATAAACTATTCATCGAGAATAGTCGAGTGCATGCAGAAATCATTGTCCAGCATATTTTGCAAGGCAAATCGGTACCAAGCCACTAACGAGTGCACTTCAGAAAAGCTGTTAGGAATTTTCATTTTTCGAGTTCGGTGCAAGAATATGAACCTCTACCTGTGGCCTGCGGTGACCTAACACCTAATTACCTCCATACCTGAACACCCTGATACCTCAACACCCGTGCAAAAGTTGTTTGAATCGAGGGGTACAACTTCGCTACCGTTACGCTCACCCTGACTTTGGATGTTGATTCCGGCTAAATAATATGCACCTTTACTTGTGGGCCTTGGGTAACCTAACACCTAATTACCTCCATACTTCAACACACCCTAACACCCTAACACCACTGATTCATTCAGAAGGTGTAACTTTCTCTCAGATCATACGTATTACTTACAATGACGGCTCTGCAATACGATGACATGGTGATGAAGCATGCCGATGCCTTGTTTCGATTTGCCTTTAGTATGCTTGGAGATAAAATGGATGCCGAGGATGTCGTGCAAGGTGTGTTTGAAAGACTTTGGGCCAAGCACCAACAAGTGGAAATAGTTTCGACCAAAACCTATTTATTTACAAGTGTTCATCGCGCTTGCATTGACGTTTTTCGTAAACGAAGATCTACCAAAAAAGTATTGGACACATTGTCTCTGGATCAGCGACAATTCGTCCCTGATCAGCTGGAGAAACGCCAACTTGCTGAGCACATATTGCAGTATTTAGATGAAGGTCAGCGGGCACTGGTTCTGCTGCGAGACTATGAGGGTTATTCATATAAGGAGATCGGTGAAATTGCAGGACTCACCTTGGCACAGGTCAAAATAAAATTGTTTAGGGCTCGACAAAAAATTCAGGATGTATTGCACCTGGATGGCCAATGCACAAATCAGATAAATTGAGAATTATGGAAATCAATCGTGAAAATTATGAGGTGTACGCCCTGGATTATATTGAGGGTGATCTGAGCCCTTCAGAAGTTCAGGCCTTTGAAGCATTCCTTTCCAATAATGAAGACATCAAGGATTTAGTAACAAATTTTTATGTGCTCAATGTTGCACCAAATTCGGAGATTGTTTTCGAAAAAAAGGCTGAATTGCTGAGGAGTAATAAAATTCTGCGACCCGCATACTATTGGATAAGCCGGGCAGCTGTCATTTTACTACTGATTGCAGCAGGATTTTTTATTGTCTTACACCAATGGAATTCTTCCAACATTGCAAATGACCTTGTTGAGGCTCCATCTGCTAATACAATAAATAAAGCTGAATCAAAATCACATGAGATTTCTGAAAATAGCCTTACATCCAAAGTGGATCCTGTAGCCCGAAATGAGGTACGACAAAAAGCACCGGAATCTAGTAAAGTATTTATCCCTGGGCGTAGAGAGGAGGTTGCTACTCTGCCAATTGAAAAGGAAGAGGCCATTGGAATCTCAGATGCAACATCGAGCAAGGAGCTGATTATAGATCAGACGATGGTTAGTAAGAGAAGGGCTGTCCAGTTGGTTAAATTGCTTCCTATGCGATCGATCACCTTTGGCCCAACAGAGTATGAAGCTGAATATAAAATAGATCTGACCGCTCCCAAATATGATCTCGATGCTAAGAGTAGGCTTACCATATTTAGTGGACTTTTTGCGAATCTTGATTTGGTTCCGGAGCGATTTGACAAAGTGGAAACTTCAAATGTGAAATCGAGATTTCTACCCAGGTCTTATTTCAATAAATAATACGACGATGCGAGTACTTTTTTTTATTCTTTTTATGGCACCTTTTTTAATCCATGGTCAAGATTCGACCATGCTTGAATTTGAAGATTGGTGTATTGAAACCGAAAGAGATTTCGCTAAAACCAGATATGGCCTGGTTGATTTTGGTGTGTCCGGCTTAATTTCTGATGACAATTATCGATTGGAAAATGGAATTGATCCATTTGAAATGCGTCCGCTAAAATCGACCAACATTAAATTACATCTTTTTCAGCAACGATTGAAATTGGTGAAAGGTTATGTATCACTGGGATATGGTATTGTTCTAGATTTTAATAAATACTACTTCGATAATCCAGTAGTCCTACTGGAAGACCAGCCACAGGTTGCCTTTGATTTTAGACCTGACGCAGGATTTAAGAAGAATAGGTTGTCTTATTGGGTGCTAGATATTCCTTTCATGCTGCATTTCGAGAGCAATCCTAAAAATGCCTCGAAGTCTTTACACCTAAGTGGTGGAGCATATGCAGGAATGCTGCTGGGAGCGAATTTTAAAACTAAATCAAAGGGTCAAAAAAATAAGACCCGTGACAATTTTGGCATCGATCGATGGAGGTTTGGACTTCGAGCAGAGATCGGTTATGGACCAGTTACACTGTACGGAACTTATGATCTCAATGCACTTTTCGAAGAAGAGAAAAATGGCGGATATAAAGTCACACCATTTAGTCTCGGATTCATGTTATGGCCCTTTTGATAGGAGAGTGCTGGCCATGTTTATTTCCATTTAATATTGCATCCGGCACTTGGTCGCTGACTCTGCGATATGGGTTTTCTGTTGAGCAGTGCCTCTAAAGCTGCCCTCAGATCTTCACCACTTAAAGGCACATCATTCCCTGGTCTTGAGCCATCCAGTTGTCCACGGTATACTAATTTTCTATCTCCGTCGAAGACATAAAAATCAGGAGTGCAAGCGGCATCATAGTCTTTGGCAACATTCTGTGAGGCATCGAAGAGATATGGAAAGGGATATTTCTTCTCTTTGGCCAATTTGGCCATTGGTTCCGGACCATCCTGGGGATATTTTTCAATATCATTTGACGAGATTGCGATAAAATTGACCCCTTTGTCCAGGTAGGTTCGGGCCAAGTCTAATACTTCATCGCTGACATGTATTACGTAGGGGCAGTGGTTGCACCAGAACATGATGACTGTAGCAGTATCTGATGCAAGGTCATCCAGGCTCTTTTCTTCACCACTTGTGACGTCAAGTAATGAAAAATAGGGTGCCTCTGTTCCTAGGGCTAGCATGTTTGATTCAGTGAGTGCCATGAGAGCGAATGTTTGAAGATTAAGAAAGGATAAAAGTAATTAGTTTTCAGATGCCAGCGTACAGAGTGGATTGATTCCCAATACATATCTAGACATTACATCAATGGATTCCGCTACTTCTGATCCTGCAAACCCCCGTATCATAGAGTTGTTTAGGGTAGTTTTTGCCTCTTTTAGCAATACTTGAGAAACAGGGAGATAGGACCAATGCCATTTTTCTTCATTATAACCAAAGGGGCGAGCAGGCCCCTTGGCCGTATAAGGTTGACAGAATCCATATTCAACAGCATGAGCCTGTAGCCATTGGTATAACTTCAATCCCTTGCCGGACTCAAAGTAGCTGTTGGAAAATGCATTAAGGTCAATATCGGTGCCCCAGTGGTGGCGAGAGGTCCCAGGCATGGAGCTGTAGCGTAAAATAGCAAGTGCCCTTTCTTTGGTGGGAGATATATCTGAGGCATCAATGTTGCCCGATAATTTAGTTTCACCCTTCCATTTTCGTTCCCAGATGGATTTTTGATACTCAAAATTTCTGGTTGCTGATCTAATAACTAGTAAAATACCTGCTGCTTTTGCGGCCTGATACATTTGGGTGAATGCCTGATATGCGTCCCTACGGAGGTAGAGATTTGGTCGATCCGCATGTACGGTGTCAATGAGCGCAAAGTGTGGATTTTTGGCTGGATCGAAAGCACCCATTAAGTAGGAGATTGATCGCTCAATAGGCAAGGTGTCGATGCTGGTCACAACTCTCGACTCTGTGTTGATCATGGTCTGTGATGCCTTGCTGTCTTCAGATCTTCCATCTGATGCATTACAGGCCATCGAACCCAAAGAGATGATCAATACTAGAAGCTGCAGATTCATATTTGAACATTTTAGATGATCACCATTTTCGGACATCACTCGTTCGAGTCCCTACTTTCGCGAAACCCAAAGAGATGGTCTGATTGGATAATTTCTGCTAAATCCTTTGGTACAAATTGTTCCCAACCCTTTTCGCCGGTCTGAATCATTTGGTAGACGTTGTGCGGGATAATGGAAAGAATTTCCTGATTATAGTTATCTACTGGTATGATTAAACTGTTTTCGACTAAAAAACGTACCAGGAATTCGATGCCTGGGGGAATGGGAAGACGTTCTAAAGTGATCAAACTTTTTAGATCATTGGCAAGCGCCGGATAAGCATATACGGTCAGGTTTTTGGCAAAGAGCCGGCCAAATTCGCTGAGTAGCATCCCATCTACATGTTCTTCGTATTTCTGCGTGATGAGTTGGGCCAGTTCACGGACACCAATGACCAAGCTCAAGTGTTGGATCTTAAAATCCGCCAAGTAGTCGATCAGTGCCACATGGTTAGTACAATTAGAAACAATGACTTTTTGGTTGCTGGCGCACAACATGGTAGAGCGGGCGAGAAAATCTTCATCACTGATTTTTCCATCTTCCTTAAGATAGTCTAGTGTCAGCTCAGCCATCAACTCACATTGGGAGGGATCAGTAGCTTGTTGGGATTTGAATTGCTCAAAGGAGATTCTAAAGACATCGCGTGTCACCAGGGTGGGTGGACGAAAGTGCCCACGAACGACCATCAGCGCTTTTCGATACAGGAATTCGGAGGCATGGATCGGTTGACCAGCGACATCAAACATGGTCACATCAGTAAGACCCAATTGGATCATACGTAGACAAATCAGGCGATTGTCGGTTTCCCTAAAGTGTGGTCCAGTAAGTCGAATCAGATCTATACGGACCCTTTCCTTGATGCCATCATGAAGTGATGATACCAAATCAGTGAGGTCTTCATTGTGATTAAAAGCTGCATAAACCATGTTTACCCCTAGAACACCTATGGCTGACTGCTGTAGCTGAGCATCATTGTCGAGCATCCTGGCATGTACGACAAAGTCATTTGGCTCGCTATTTGAGTCCAATTGAAACCTTACGCCAAGCCATCCATGACCGGCGACTGTACGTTGATAATTAAGTGCGGCAATGGTATCGGCAAATACGAAAAACAGGTGATCTGGTAGTTTCTCTTTGAGTCTGGTGTAGAGCAGATCATATTCATGATCCAACATTTTGTACAGTCGATGTTCGCAGACATAGCGTCCACTTTCTTCTTGACCATAGATTTTATCTGAAAAAGTCTTGTCATAGGCAGACATAGTTTTGGCAATGGTTCCAGCAGCTGCTCCCACTTTAAAGAAAATACGTGCAACCTCTTGACCTGCTCCAATTTCTGCGAAGGTTCCATACACTCGATCATTGAGATTGATTTCAAGTGCCTTTTGATCTGTATCTAGGCGTTGTCTTTGCATAGCGCCGCAAAAGTAATGCTTTATGATCTGCGGCTCGGCATATCTCAATAATGAAGTACTTTTACGCGGATTATATTTTCGAGCTTGTATTGATGATGGATTTACTGAAGCAGCTGGTTACAGAGCGCATCTTGGTTATGGACGGTGCCATGGGTACGATGATCCAATCGTATGCCCTGAAAGAGTCAGACTTCAGGGGAGTTCGATTTCGAGACCATCCCTCAGAACTGAAGGGCAATAATGACCTGATTTCACTGACCAGACCAGACATTATAACAGAAATTCACACTGCTTATCTCGAAGCAGGGGCAGACATCATCGAGACCAACACCTTCAACTGTCAGGCTATTTCTCAGGCGGATTACCAGCTGGAGAAGTATGTCTATGAAATGAATGTAGCAGCCGCCCAAGCAGCCAGAAAGGCCGTAGATGATTTTGCCAATAAAGAGGGAAGAGCCAGGTTTGTGGCAGGAGCACTGGGCCCCACTACTCGAAGCGCCTCTCTGTCTCCAGATGTGAATGCGCCAGGAGATAGACTAGTAGATTTCGATCAGTTGGTAGATGCATATTATGAACAGGCTTCGGGACTTTTAGATGGTGGAGTGGACTTGCTGCTGGTAGAGACCGTTTTCGACACCCTAAATTGTAAAGCCGCCCTATTTGCTATTGATACCTTACTGGAGGAGCGAGGGATAAAGATGCCCATTATGGTGTCTGGTACCATTACCGATGCCAGTGGCCGAACACTTTCAGGGCAAACTGTGGAAGCCTTCTATATCTCAATTAGCAATCACGATCTTTTCAGTGTTGGACTCAACTGTGCACTGGGCGCCAAGGAGATGCGTCCATTTTTGCACGATCTATCACAGATTGCACCGTGCTATGTGAGCGCTTATCCCAATGCGGGATTACCTAATGAATTTGGAGAATATGACCAGAGCCCTGATGAAATGAGGGCATACGTTCGCGATTTTGTGGAAAGTGGATATGTAAATATCATAGGTGGCTGTTGTGGAACCAGTCCAGATCACATTAGGGCTATGGTTGAAGCGGTGGCGGGTATGCAACCAAGAGTACCTCCACCCCCGGCAGAGCTGACGATGCTCAGTGGCATGGAGCCCTTATTGATAAGACCTGAGTCAAATTTTATCAATGTAGGAGAACGGACCAACGTGACCGGCTCAAAACGATTTGCGCGACTCATCAAAAGTGGGCAGTATGAAGAAGCCCTCGCCGTAGCCCAACAACAAGTGGAAGGAGGTGCGCAGATAATTGATGTGAATATGGATGAAGGCATGCTGGATTCAGCCGAGGCCATGCGACATTTTCTCAATCTGATCGCTTCAGAACCGGACATCGCTAAACTGCCTATAATGGTTGATTCTTCAAAGTTCAGTGTGATTGAGACGGGTTTGAAATGTCTTCAAGGTAAAGGAATTGTCAATTCAATTTCACTTAAGGAAGGCGAAGAGCCCTTCTTGCACCAGGCCCGCTTGGTGAAAAAATATGGTGCGGCGGTTGTGGTGATGGCTTTTGATGAAGAGGGTCAGGCCGAGACCAGTGAGCGTAAAGTGGCCATTTGCAAGAGAGCCTTTGATCTGCTGACTCAGCAAGTTGGGTTTAGACCTCACGATATCATATTCGATCCTAACATTTTTGCGGTAGCTACCGGCATCGAGGCACATAATCGGTATGCTATTCATTTTATCGATGCGGTCACGCAAATCAAAGAGCAGTGCCCAGGTGCTAAGGTTAGTGGAGGCGTTAGCAATCTTTCCTTTTCATTTCGTGGTAATAATCCTGTACGCGAAGCCATGCATGCATCATTTCTATACCATGCAGTGCAAGCGGGAATGGATATGGGTATTGTCAATGCTGGCATGATGGAAGTGTATGAGGAAGTACCGAAGGACCTGCTCACTCTGGTCGAGGATGTAATCTTTGACCGACACGGTGAGGCCACGGATGCCTTGACCCAATATGCAGAGCAAGTAAAGGGTAAGGGTAAAGAGATGGCAAGAGATTTGTCTTGGCGCGAGGGATCCGCTCAAGAACGAATCACTCATGCGCTTGTAAAAGGCATTACAGAGTTTATTGAAGCCGATACTGAGGAAGCTCGTCAGCAATATGATCATGCGCTGGAAGTCATTGAAGGGCCGCTGATGGATGGTATGAATGTCGTAGGTGATCTCTTTGGATCTGGTAAGATGTTTCTACCTCAAGTTGTTAAGAGTGCTCGGGTCATGAAGACATCAGTGGGCTACCTGACCCCATTCATAGAAAAAGAAAAAAGTAAAAACGCCAGGGGATCAAAGGGTAAGATACTGCTGGCCACCGTAAAGGGTGATGTACATGATATCGGCAAAAACATCGTGGGTGTCGTATTGGGTTGCAATAATTATGACATTGTAGATCTTGGTGTTATGGTTCCAGCAGACAAGATCCTTGATACTGCCATACAAGACCATGTTGACATTATTGGTTTGAGTGGCCTAATCACCCCCTCCCTCGATGAGATGGTCTACGTGGCACAAGAGATGGAACGACGAGGTATGAAACAACCGCTTTTGATTGGGGGTGCAACCACCTCGAAGATTCATACAGCAGTTAAGATCGAACCACAATTCTCAGGCATCTGTGTGCATGTGCTTGATGCATCAAGAAGTGTGGGTGTTGTGAGCACTTTACTCTCTAAAAATGAGGATCAGCGTAGTAACTATATCCTGGACATCAAGAGGCAGTACCAGGACATGCGTGAAAAAAGGGCTAATCAACGAGAGGCAAAAAAGTACATATCCTTGGCAGACGCCAGAGCAAACAAGTTGAGCATTGACTTCCAAAAAGAGCCTCCACCGACGCCAGCATTTGTAGGCACTAAAAGTTGGAAAAACTACCAACTTGCTGAGCTCAGACCATACATCGACTGGACACCCTTTTTCAGTAGCTGGCAATTGGCAGGAAAATTTCCTGCAATATTAGAAGATAAGGTAGTGGGGAAGGAAGCCAAAAAATTGTATGAGGATGCCAATAAGATGCTGGATAAGATCATTGCCGAAAAATGGATCGAAGCAAATGGCGTCGTCGGAATTTTTCCCGCCAACTCGGTGTCGGATGGTGATGTGGAGATATATACTGATGATCAGCGAAAGGAAGTCAGATGTACCCTCAATTTCTTACGCCAGCAGCGCCAGAAAGCAGCCAAAGTGGCAAATATCAGTTTGGCAGATTTTGTTGCACCCCAGGGTGAGGCCGATGACTATATAGGAGCTTTTGCGGTTACTGCAGGAATGGGTGTTGAAAAGAGGGTTGAAGACTTTAAGTCGCAACATGATGATTATAATGCCATTATGCTGCAAGCACTAGCGGATCGGATGGTAGAAGCATTCGCTGAACACCTTCATGAGCGCATCCGAAATGAATTTTGGGGCTATGATCGCTCTGAGAAAATGTCTCGGGAGGAGCTCATCAAGGAGAAATACCAAGGTATTCGACCGGCGCCAGGATATCCCGCCTGTCCAGAACATACTGAGAAAGGGAAGCTTTTCGACTTGTTACAAGTCACAGATAAAACAGGTATCAGCCTAACGGAACACTATGCCATGCAACCGGCTGCCTCAGTGAGTGGGTGGTATTTCGCCCATCCAAGAAGTAAATATTTTGGGTTAGGTCAGATCAGTGCTGATCAGGTTGCCGATTACTCAAGACGCAAGGATGCAGAAATAGCAGAGATGGAAAGGTGGATGGCTCCATTCATTAACTACGAACCATCATAGATGGCAGATACGATCGATCACAACAGTAGCGAAAGCCTTCGAGAAGATGAAGTGACGCTCAAGCAGCTGATCGTGATGTTGCGGGAGTACATCGTAGAAGTACTTAGTCATTGGAAACTCGCAGTGCTGATCTGTCTTCCATTTGTAGCTTATAAACTCTATGACGCCTGGACCACCAAAGTGGTGTATCCTGCCACACTCACCTTCATGGTAGATGAACACCAGGGAGGTGGTTCAGCGGGAATTGCCAATGTGCTCGGTCAATTTGGCATCAGCGGTGTGCAACACGGCAAGTATAACCTGGATAAAATTCTTGAGATTTCAAGATCAAGAAGGGTGCTCAGACTGGCACTCTTTACCAAAGCGAAAATGCGCGGGAAGGAGGACTTCTTAGCCAACCACCTGCTAGGACAATTTGACTTTCATGAAAAGTGGAAAGACGACACTACCGGTCTCAGAGACTACCTATTTGATCATGGTCGCGTGGAAGAGTTTTCCAGATTGGACAACAGAGTTCTGAAGTCGCTCCAAGGGTTGCTAAATGGATCATCAAAGAAGCCCGGTGTGTACAATACATCATACGATGAAGATACGGGTATTATGAGCCTCAAGATGTCCGCTCCCTCGGAAGACCTTTCCATTACCATAGTAGATACCATCTTTAGCAAACTCACCAATTATTATGTGGGAAATGCCATTGAAAAGGCGGAAGCTACCTACAAAGTGATGCGCAACAAAACGGATTCGCTGGCTCAAGCGCTCGCGGCGGCCGAATACAGACTGGCAGATTTCATCGACAAGAACAAGAATATCTATTCTGCTCGCCAAGGAACACTTCAGCAATCCAGACTCACAGCGGAAGTAAATCGGTTGCAGATTATGCATGGAGAGTCTTTGAAGAATCTTGAATATGCCGACTTTGCCCTGAAGAATAAGACCCCTTTCATTGCACTAATTGATGATCCAATACCGCCGCTCAATCCTGAAATCAAATCTAAACTCATGGCACTCATCATTGGGTTGATCATGGGCATTATGGTTGCCGTTACTTTTATCATCGGACGAAAAATCTATCGCGATGCCATGGCGGCTTAGCCTAAATGGTATCGGTCGATTTACCTCTCCACATCCCTGGCCCAGTTCTTGAATTAGGAACGTTTCGTGGGATATTATTACTGATAAACATATAAGGTTAAAGTATAATTGAGTAATATTGTTACTCAATTATGATTGAAACACTGATCTCTTCGAAAACCCGTATTAAGTTATTGCTCAAGTTTTTCCTGAACAGTAACACTACTGCCTATTTGCGGAGTCTGGAGTCAGAATTTGGGGAGTCTACCAACGGCATAAGGCTAGAGCTAAACCGTTTTGAGAAGGCAGGCATGTTGACTTCTTCCTCTGAGGGTAACAAGAAGGTATTTCGGGCAAATAGAGATCACCCACTCTTTGATGAAATTCACAACATTATGCTCAAGCATATCGGCTTGGACAAAGTTGTTGAAAATGTAGTCGAGCGATTGGGAAATGTATTGCAGGTTTACCTAGCGGGTAGTTTTTCAAGGGGGGTTGACAGTCAGGTAATAGATCTTATAATAATCGGAGATATTGACATAGGATACCTAGTCAGTCTCATTCAAAAGGTAGAAAAGCGCATTCATCGGAAGGTGCGGTATTTGATCTACGAGCCCTCAGAGTTCTCGCAGATAGATTGGAACTCGTTTCATCCTAAGCCATTGTTATTGTGGAGTCATAACGACATTGCAATTGATGTCGCAAAACGCGAAAAAACCAAATCATAATGGCATTAGATTTATACAAAAAACTTAAACACAAGGAAGCCAGCATAGCTGTGGTTGGCCTTGGCTACGTAGGTCTACCACTGGCACTAGAAATGGGTAGAAAATTCAGCGTCATTGGGTATGATATTAGTGAGCCACGCATCAAATTGATGCAGGAACAAGTAGATCCTTCTCAAGAGCTTACGAGTGAAGCTTTTGAAGGTTCAGATGTAACCTTCACCTCTGATCCGGCTGAACTGAAAAGAGCCCATTTCTTTATCATTGCGGTACCCACACCGGTAGATGATCATCGGAATCCCAATTTGGGACCTGTGCAGTCTGCTTCCCATGATGTAGGCAAAGCCCTGAAGAAAGGTGACTATGTGGTGTACGAGAGTACCGTGTATCCAGGTTGTACAGAGGAAGATTGTCTGCCCATCCTTGAAGAGGAATCAAACCTTAAAAAAGGAAAGGATTTTAAAATCGGTTATTCTCCAGAGCGGATCAATCCAGGAGATAAGGAACGACACCTCACCAATATTCTCAAGATTGTTTCTGGTTGTGATAATAGCGCACTGAAGACCATCAGTAAGGTCTATGGCAAGATCATTAAAGCGGGCATTTACGAGGCAGAAAGCATTAAGGTGGCCGAGGCTGCCAAAGTGATTGAAAATACACAGCGAGATCTCAACATATCTTTTGTAAATGAGCTGGCCATAATCTTTGATCGTATGGGCATTGACACTAGAGCAGTGCTAGAAGCAGCCGCAACAAAGTGGAATTTCTTAAAATATCAGCCGGGCTTGGTAGGTGGACACTGTATCGGTGTCGATCCCTACTATTTAGTACATAAGGCCAAAAAATTGGGATACGACCCGCAGGTTATCTTAAGTGGTAGACGTGTAAATGACGGCATACCAGCTTTTATCGCCAAGAAGCTGGTACAAATGCTGCTGGGCAACGGAAAAAATCCACAACAATGCAAAGTGGCTGTACTCGGTGTCACCTTTAAAGCGAATGTAGCAGACATACGCAACTCTAAGGTCGCAGACCTTATTCGCGAACTAATGTCTTTTGCGATCCATGTACACATACACGATCCGCTTGCTTCGCCAAACGAAGTGGCTAAGGAATATAAATTTTCACTTACAGATAAGCTAGATGACGATTATGATGCCGTTATTGTGGCCGTAAATCACGAAGCTTATCAAGACTTTGATAAAAACTACTTTAAATCAATTATGTCAGATAATCCAATCCTTTTTGACATCAAAGGCATGTACAAGTTCAAAAAGAATGGATTGTCGTACTGGAGTTTATAAATGAATCAAGCGAGACCCGTTGTCGAAAATCATCTAAGCGCACATGCCGCCAAGTGGTTTGCCATTTCTACTCGCTTCAAAGCGGAAAAAGAAGTGGCAAGATTGCTGGCAAAAAGGGGCATCGAATGCTATGTGCCACTCAATAGAGTGGTGAGACAGTATACGCGTAAACGAAAAGTTGTGCAGCTACCATTGATCCCCTGTTATGCTTTTGTCTACATTAAGGCGAACGAGTATGTGACCGTTTTAGAGACCAACCATGTCGTAAAATTCATCCACTTTTCACGAAACTTGATTTCCATTCCTGAATCAGAGATTCAATTGCTCAAGCGAGTTTGCCAAGAAATTGACCATGTAGAGATACAAGAAATGACCTTTGAAAAATGGCGACCGGTAGAAATCATAGGAGGCAATTTGACCGGTATCCGGGGAAAGTTAGTTGACTGCCGAGGCAAGAACTTTTTAATTGAGTTAGATCACATTGGAATCGGCATGCGTATAGAAATAGACCAACAGCTGCTGAGACCTTCTGGTCACGGCGTAAATAATAAACCGATAGAATCTGCCCAATTTACAGGCACAACTTATTGGCTTGATTGAAATTTTGAGGCAATCAGGACGGATCGCCAGATCATCCCAGGTTGCCTTGCTGACGTGCACCTTGTCATCGTGATCCCGATTATATCACGTTGGTACATGTCATACATGCTTAATGAAATGGAACAGGAGTCGCTGCGACTCATGAAGGGCGAAGCCTTGATCTTACCCTAATTATCTGCAAAATCAGTAAGTTCGTGCGATTTTTAAACCAATACCTAAAGTATAGATGAATATTGCCGTGATTGGAACCGGATATGTAGGCTTGGTATCTGGTACCTGCTTTGCCGAAACTGGCAATCAGGTGGTGTGTGTCGATATTAATGAAGAGAAGGTAAAAAGTATGCAGGCCGGAGAGATTCCGATTTATGAGCCCGGCCTTGATATACTATTTGAACGCAATACCAGTCAGGGTCGCCTACGATTTAGTACAGATCTCCCGACTAGTGTGAAGGAGGCAGATATCGTATTTCTTGCACTGCCCACACCACCTGGTGCAGATGGAGCTGCTGACCTCTCTTTTGTAATGAAAGTAGCGGAAGACTTAAGTCATATCATTGAAGATTACACTATTGTGGTTGACAAGAGTACGGTGCCCGTAGGTACTGCAGAGAAGGTGAATGCGATCTTGTCCAAACGACTATCGCCAGATAAGTTTGATGTTGTAGCCAATCCTGAATTCCTAAGAGAGGGTGCGGCTATAGATGATTTCTTGAAACCAGATCGTGTAGTTATTGGGACGGATTCGCCCAAGGCTAGGGACATCATGCACCGTTTATATGCCCCCTTTGTGAGGCAAGGAAATCCGATCATCTTCATGGATCAGAGATCTGCCGAGATGACCAAGTATGCCGCCAATGCCTACTTGGCCACCAGGATCAGTTTTATGAATGAGATTGCCAACCTCTGTGAGAAGGTCGGGGCAAATGTTGACTTTGTGCGCAAAGGCATTGGCAGTGATAACCGCATTGGCAAGCGCTTCTTGTTTCCAGGCATCGGTTACGGCGGAAGCTGCTTTCCAAAAGATGTGCAAGCGCTGGCTCGAACTTCCAATCAGGCAGAATATGAATTCCGGATTCTTCAATCAGTCATGGAGGTCAATGCATTGCAAAAGAGAATTCTGCTTGGAAAAGTGAAATCTCAGATGGGGCAGGATCTAAGTGGCAGGAAGATCGCCATTTGGGGCATAGCCTTCAAGCCCAATACCGATGACATTCGCGAAGCACCCGCCCTTACCATTATTGAAGGTCTGCTAGATATGGGTGCCTCCATCGCTGTTTTCGATCCGGAAGCAATGGATAACATCAAAGAAGTATTTGGTGATCGCATAACTTATTCCACGGATCAGTACGAGGCACTGGATGAAGCCGATGCGCTGGCAGTGCTGACCGAGTGGAGTGTCTTCCGTACGCCAGATTTCGATCGGATGAAAGAACTAATGAAGAATCCAGTTATCTTCGACGGCAGAAACCTCTATGCCTTGAGTAATATGCAGGAATGCGGTTTCTACTATAACAGCATTGGTAGAAATCAAGTAAACATAGACTCAAGATGAGTGACCATGAAGCAAATTTGAAGAAGGAATCGCACCTACGTAGCATTCTGAAGGGCTTTACCTGGCGCATCATTGCGACATCAACTACAGTGACTGTCGCTTACTTCGTTACAGGGGAGGTATCAAGTGCACTCAAAATCGGTGGTATCGAGTTTGTGGGAAAAATATTCATCTATTATTTGCACGAGCGAGCCTGGCAGCTGGCTCCACGTGGATTCATCCGAAGATTGTTTAGACTCAATAAATGAACATCCATCCCATACATGAGACCATGCTTTCTCGTGTAGAGCGAGAACAAGCACTGGGCCAGCACAGTAAAGTGCTGTGGCTGACGGGATACTCAGGGTCTGGAAAAAGTACCATAGCTGTTGCACTCGAACGCCTTCTTTTTCAGGCTGGCTTGGTGGCACAGGTGCTAGACGGAGACAATATCCGTAGCGGCATCAATAGCAATTTGGGTTTCTCTTTAGCTGACAGGCAGGAGAACATCAGACGCATCGCTGAAGTAGCCAAATTGTATGTCCATAGTGGCCTCGTCTGTATTTGTTCGTTTATATCGCCCACCGTCAAGATGAGACAATCGGCGGCAGATATTATTGGCGCAGATGACTTCTTGGAGATATTTATTGATACACCTTTATATATATGTGAGCAAAGGGATGTGAAAGGTCTGTACAAGAAAGCTCGAGCGGGAGAAATCACTGGATTTACCGGCATTGACAGCCCATATGAAGCGCCCATTGATCCCGCCCTAACCATCAAAACAGAAAACCAAACAATTGACGAATCAACAGCGCAAATTTTCGCGTTTGTATCCGATCTTTTGAAATTGCAGCAATAGCTTATTCTATGAATTACCATATTAATCATCTACGGGAGCTAGAGTCAGAGTCGATCTTCATTTTGCGTGAAGTGGTCTCGCAATTCGAAAATCCCGTAATCATGTTTTCGGGTGGAAAAGACTCCATCCTCATGACCTACCTGGCGGTGAAGGCCTTTTATCCGGCCAAGGTGCCATTTCCACTCCTCCATGTAGATACAGGGCATAATTTTCCTGAGACGATTGAATTTAGGGACAATCTGGTAGCTAAATATGGCTTGCGTCTAGTGGTTGGATTGGTGCAGGATGCCATCGATAAGGGACTGGTAACCGAGGAGAAAGGCGTCAACGCCAGTCGCAATGGATTGCAAATTTATACCCTATTGGATGAATTGGAAAAGGGCAAGTTTGATGCGGCGCTTGGTGGTGGCAGACGAGATGAAGAAAAAGCACGTGCCAAAGAGCGTTTCTTTTCTCACCGGGATGAATTTGGCCAGTGGGATCCTAAGAATCAACGCCCAGAATTATGGAACCTATTCAATGGTAGAAAGCAAATAGGTGAGCACTTTCGTGTATTCCCGATTTCAAATTGGACCGAGCTAGATGTTTGGCAGTACCTGGCAGAAGAAAAGGTGCCGCTGCCTAACTTATATTTCGCCCATAAACGTAATGTATTCGAGCGAGACGGCGTGCTGTTGGCAGACACTGAATTGATCCCCAAAAAGCCTGATGAAGAAGTCTTTGAAGAAATGATCCGCTGTCGAACCATTGGTGACATGACTTGTACTGGTGTCTGGAGGTCAAAAGCAGAAACAGTGGAGGACATCATCGCCGAAGTTGCTACAACCAGATTGACTGAACGAGGAGGACGTGCGGACGATAAGCGCAGCGAGACAGCTATGGAAGACCGGAAAAAACAAGGATACTTTTAACTTCTATTTCATTTTTAGGATCAACTGTAGGGATGGGCTCATTCCACTTCAATACTAAGATCAATGTCTAAAGAACTACATACAGAATTACTCAGATTTACCACAGCCGGTTCCGTAGATGATGGCAAGTCTACCTTAATCGGAAGATTGCTATACGATAGTAAAAGCATCTTTCAGGATCAGTACGATGACATCGAACGCATCAGTGCCAAGAGAGGTGAAGAAGGAGTAAATCTCGCTCTGTTGACCGATGGTCTTAAGGCCGAGCGAGAGCAAGGAATTACGATTGATGTCGCATATCGATATTTTTCAACACCGAAGCGCAAATTTATCATTGCTGATACGCCGGGTCACATACAATATACACGCAACATGGTGACGGGCGCATCGACCGCCAATGTTGCCCTGATGCTGATCGATGCGCGAAATGGAGTGGTAGAGCAGACCAGGAGACATGCCATCATTGCCTCATTCCTACAAATACCACACGTGGTGGTGTGTGTCAATAAGATGGATTTGGTCGATTATAGTGAGGAAGTGTTTACGTCCATCCATGACCAGTTTGAAGCCTTCGCCGCGAAATTGGACATCAAAGACTTTCATTTTATTCCCATCTCAGCGCTGAAAGGTGACAATGTGGTCACCAGAAGTGAGAATACGGGTTGGTATGAAGGGCCAACTCTGATGTATTATCTGGAAAATGTACACATCGCTAGTGACCATAATTTCATCGATTGCCGTTTCCCTGTCCAGCATGTGATCAGACCTTACAATGATGATTTCCACGACTATCGTGGCTACGCTGGCCGATTGGCAGGAGGCGTTTTTAAGGTGGGTGATGAAGTGATGGTCTTACCCTCTGGATTTACTTCCAAAGTTGCCAGAATAGACACCTTTGATGGGGAACTAGAAGAGGCATTTCCTCCAATGTCAATAACCATATTGCTGGAGGATGATATCGATGTGAGCCGAGGTGATATGATCGTGCGAGTGAGCAATTCCCCTCGTGTGACCCAAGATATTGATGCTATGTTGTGCTGGTTTGACAACACCAAGCCTATTCAACCCAGGGGCAAATACACCATTAGACATACTACGCAAGAAGCACGATGCATTGTCAAAGAAGTGAAATATAAGCTTGACATCAATTCATTGCACCGTAATCTCGGGGACACTCAATTGCAAATGAATGACATGGGGCGAGTAGTGCTGCGCATCACCAAACCTCTCTTTGTTGACTCCTACCGCCAGAATCGAATTACCGGAAGCATCATATTGGTAGATGAAGGGACCAATAATACGGTGGCTGCAGGGATGATTATCTGATTGTTTAACTGTACAATTGTTGAGTTGTTAAAATACGTTCTGCTTTAATTAATCCAGTCGGATGTACCAATATTCTTTTGAAAAGCTGGACGTCTGGAAGCGGGCGATTTTGCTTTCTAAGGAAATCTATCTTCAGACGAAGAAGTTTCCGGAAACAGAGAAATTCAGTTTGATCTCCCAGATAAGAAGGGCTTCAGTGTCTGTTACTGCAAATATTGCTGAAGGATCGGCACGATCAACTGCTAGAGAAAAGCAGCGTTTCTATCAGATCGCCTATGGCAGTCTCATGGAAGTCCTCAATTTTTTGATTTTATCTCGTGAGTTAAAATATCTAAGCGAAGAAGATTATTTGATGGACCGATCTCTGGTAAACGAGGTGGCAAATAAGTTAAATGCCTTGTCAAAAAGTGAAGACAGGAAGCGCAGTCAATAAACAGTTAAGCAATTAAAAAATTCAACCGTCGGGTAATTACTCTAATTAGATGTCTGGTCAAATAGTGAAGAAGGGAACTGCAGCTGCAGTTGATAAACAGCTAATCAATTAAACAATTGAACAATTCAACCGTCCTCATCACCGGTTCCGCAGGATTTATCGGCTACCATACCGTCAATCGGTTTCTGCAGGCTGGTATGAAAGTAGTGGGTATAGATAGTGTCAACGATTATTATAATCCTACCTTAAAATTTGACCGGTTAAAAGAAGCGGGAATAGGTGCTGGGGCTGAAGTTTGGGAGAAGCCGGTATCAAGTGTCAAGGATGAAAATTACACTTTTGTTCGCATTGACCTGAAGAATAAGCAGGCGCTAGATGCGCTATTTGAAAAGTACTCCTTTACGACCGTGGTGCATTTGGCTGCTCAACCAGGGGTGCGATACAGCTTGCAAAACCCGGGGGCATACATCGACAGCAACATTGTGGGATTTTTGAATGTGCTAGAAGCATGTAGACATCATGCAGTAAAGCATTTGGTATTTGCCAGTAGTAGCAGTGTCTATGGAATGAATCGAAAAATGCCCCTTTCAACCACCCATACTACAGATCATCCCATTTCACTTTATGCCGCCACCAAGAAGAGTAATGAATTAATGGCACATACCTATAGCCACCTGTTCAACATACCTACCACCGGTTTGCGATTTTTCACGGTATATGGTCCATGGGGTAGACCAGATATGGCTACCCAATTGTTTGCGGATGCCATCAGCAAGGGCGACCCGATAAAGATATTTAATCAAGGCTTATTGAGCCGTGATTTTACCTATGTGGCTGACATCGTCGAAGGCATATTTCTAGTGAGCCTGAAGCCACCATCGGCAGATGAGCAATGGGACGGAGAAAATCCCAATGCAGCATCCTCTTCTGCCAGATATAAGTTGTATAACATAGGCAACAGTAAACCGGTACAATTAATGGACTTCGTTTCCAATCTGGAAGATGCCTTGGGCAAAAAGGCCGTCAAAGAGTATTTACCTATGCAGCCCGGTGACGTAACCGACACTTTTGCAGATGTCACTCCGTTGCAACAAGATTTTCAATATCAACCCACCACGGAGCTGAAGGATGGATTGGACAAATTTGCCAAATGGTATCAAAGCTATTGCGCCCTATAGCATGTGGCATGTCTATTTAAAGTCTGTGTAGAGGAAATTATTGATGAAAAAATGCTGATTAACATTTGAAGACTTTTGCCCTAATTGGTGCTGCTGGATATATTGCACCCAGACATATGCGGGCCATCAAAGAGACTGGACACCAGCTGGTGGCAGCACTAGATATGCATGATTCGGTGGGGGTGATTGATACCTATTTTCCCGAGGCTGCATTCTTCACCGAATTTGAGCGATTTGACCGCCATCTAGAAAAACTCAAGCGAAGTGGTCGCAAAGTAGATTATATCTCTATCTGCTCTCCCAATTATCTGCATGACGCCCATATCCGTTTTGGACTTAGATACGGTGCACATGTTATTTGCGAAAAGCCGCTGGTGCTTAATCCATGGAACATCGATGTATTGCGCTCGGTAGAAAAAGAAAGTGGATGTATGGTACAAAATATTTTACAGCTTAGATTGCACCCCAATATTTTGGCACTCAAGAAATCGATAGAAGCTGCTTCGGAAGATGACGTGTTCGATATTGACCTAACCTACATTACAGCACGAGGCAGGTGGTACTTTGCCAGCTGGAAGGGAGATGAGAGTCAGAGTGGAGGCATTGCCACCAATATTGGCATTCACTTTTTTGATGTATTGATTTGGATATTCGGACCAGTATTGCGCAGCAGGGTTCATGTACACACCCATGACCGGGCAAGTGGTTTTCTCGAATTGAAGCGCGCCCGGGTGCGCTGGTTTCTCAGCATCAATGGTGCGCATATTCCCTCGGAGTCTGTGGGAGATTCAATGACTTATCGAGTGATAAAGATAGGAGATAAGGAGATAGATCTGGATCGTGGATTTGATAATCTACACGTCAGCAGTTACCAGCAGATTTTAATTGGACAGGGGTATGGATTGGAAAAAACCCAGGCGGCTATTCAGCTGGTTCATGATATTCGTAATGCCACTCCAGAGACGTCAACGGGTAGCATACATCCACTGGCAGATTTGCCATTGACTGATCATCCCTTTAAGAGGGATAAATAACCATGCATAATAGTACTTAGATTATTTGACCATGGATAACCAGATGTTATTAGGAGGGAATCTAGACTTTGTTGACCTTAAAAAATTCTTGCTCACGGAATATGCAGAAATTATTCGGCAGCGTGGTAGAGCATTGTTTGAAGCAGGCCATGTCAAGCATTTAGATATTACAGAAGCAAATGAAATTGAGGCATTGGTAGATAGTGCTTGGAGCAACCGTACATATGAAGTCCTGTTTTTTCTAGAGTTTGGCAGGGTCACCTCTTCCATGTGTGACTGTCCATATGGAGCTGGTTGTAAGCATGAAGTGGCTGCCCTCTATTTTTTACTTGAAGGAGAAGATGAAATAGTCGGACCAGTGCGGGATACAACGCAAGAGCAGAAACTATTTAGTAGGATGCGTCATGCAGATCAATTGGAGAACCTGCCCTTTTTACCTGGGTATAATCCGGGACAGATTATAGATAAAATAAGGCCAAATCTTCCCTATTGGTATAACCGTATGAAAGGTCAACACCAGTTGATTAATGATGTTGAAATCTCAAGCAAGTTATATGAACCTTCATGGGGTGGTCAAACTAATTTAATCGGAGATGTGACCACCCTTAAGATGAGTGGTAAAACTCAAGTCAAATGCAACAGCTGCTCCAAGGTGTCAAAGAAGCTATGCGAGCATCAATACGTGGCATTAAAAGATCTTCTTTCGAGTGAGACCGGCCGCAAATGGATGGAGGATAAGATTGACTTTGATCAGTTGTATCAACGCTTATCCCATAAGTATGGTATTGCTGTAGAAAAGATCAAAAAGGCATTTTCATTGGTCATCACAGGAAATCAAATTTCTGTCCAATCGAAAATGGAGGGATTTACCATGCAAATGAATGCGGAGAGGATTCGAGAGGTGGTACGATCGCAGATAAGAATTGACACACCTTCACTTAAGGAGGTGCTCTATGAAGGGGAGCGAGTCAATGAATATACCAATGCAATCGTTTGGCACAATTGGCAGTTTGGAGATACGAGCCCCTATTTTTGCTTGATCCGGGGAAAAATGGATAAGCAACAGACTAAATTGGCTACGCACATCAAAGAGGTAGAGTATCCCAAGTATTTTAATGCTGAACAACGCAATGTGTATCGCCTGCTGCTAGAGTGCCAGAAAGCGAAAGAGGGGCGTCTTTCTAATCAGGTAGACCTAGGAAGAATTTTAGCTGAACAGCTTCCTGTCCTAAGGAAATTATTTCACTATTACTTCGTCGGGGATACGCACTTCGGACGTTCGGATAGGGTATTACGTAAGAAGAATCTCATTCAGTTCAGGTTTTCTGAAGAGTCGGCGGAATTGAAATTCAGGGCATACTCAGAGCACGAGATGCTGATTTTCAGCACAGCGTTATTTGTAGGAAACCAACTAAAAGATATATCATCAATTGAATTTCACAATGACCATTTTATTTGTGATCAGGCCGGAATAGGTTATCTCTGGAAATATCCTCGTCATGCTCAAGCAATGGCATTCTTTAAAGGCAAAAAAAGGTTGCTTTTCTATCCTGATGAAAGACCGCAATTTTTTGCATTTCTAGAAGAAATGGGTAAAAAATTCGCAATAGATGTTGACCTGTCATTTGCTAAGAATGTCAAAATTGAAAAGGCGAAGCGGAAATTGTTCCTAAAGGAAATCGAGGATTATCTTGTTTTTGAACCGATTTTGGAATATCGGAAGATGAGATTTAACGCACTGCAGCCAAAGTCACTACGCGTGACTCGAGATGCGGTAAAGACCTATGACCTCAGTGAGGTTGTTCGAGAAAAATTCCTAGATGATCTCGAGTCATTGCACGCAGCTTGGAGTAAACAGCATGCTGATGGGGCTTATTATTTGCAAGGCGAAGAGATCATGAAAAACTATTGGTTTCTCCAGTTCTTTGAACGCTGTAAAGAACTAGATATATCAGTGTATGGGAGAGAAAACCTGAATGTCCATAAATACAATCCGAATCGGGCAAAGGTCACCAGCACGATTAAGTCGGGCATAGATTGGTTTGACGTAGATGTAGATATATCCTTTGGTGAAGAGGAAGTCAGCACGAAAGTCTGGTTGGAGGCGATCAAGAACAATTCAAAGTTCATCAAGCTTGGGGACGGATCAATGGGAATATTGCCAGATGTGTGGCTCGGAAGGTTACAGCGGTTGCAAAAATCAGCTACCTACGACAAAAATGGCTTACATGTTGACAAGCTCAAATTTAATTTGGTTGATCAGCTATTTGAAGGGATGGATATAGATGCAGAGGCAGAAGCCTACATTGCCGACAGAAAACAAAAGCTGGAATCATTTAGAGAAGGAAAGGAATACAATTTGCCCTCGATAGTGAAAGCCGATCTTCGGCATTATCAATTAGAAGGATTTAATTGGTTGAAATTTTTACAAGACATGGAATTCGGAGGTTGCCTCGCAGATGATATGGGTTTGGGTAAAACACTCCAAGCCATAAGTATATTGGCAGATTTTCATGGAAAGAAAAGAAGACCAACGAGCTTGGTGATTGTGCCACGTACCTTGCTTTTTAATTGGGCAACGGAATTAGATAAATTTTGTCCCAGTCTTTCCTACTTGGTGCATCATGGTCCATCACGTGCCAAAGACCTTAAGGAACTTAAGACGTTTAACATTATCATCAGCACCTATGACACGATCACATCAGATATTGAACTATTTCGAAAAAATACCTGGGCTTACATTATTCTAGATGAGTCACAAGCGATAAAGAATCCACAGTCAAAAAGATATAAGGCAATGTGCTTGCTGAAGTCCACACATAGGCTGGTGATGACGGGCACACCCATCGAAAATGGCACCTTCGATCTGTTTGCGCAGATGACCTTTGCAAATCCCGGCCTGCTTGGTAATATGACATCCTTTAAACGCGATTTTGTCAAGCCCATCGAAAAAGAGGGAGATGAAGGAGCAAGTGCGTTATTACAGAAAATGATTCACCCCTTCGTACTGCGACGTACGAAGGAACAGGTTGCGACAGATCTACCTGAGAAAACGGAAAGCATTTTATTCTGTGAGATGGAGCCTGAGCAGCGGCGACAATATGAGGAGTTGAAACAAGAGATACGGAATGGTTTATTAAAGACCGTGGAAGAAAAGGGCATCGCTAAATCCAAATTTATGATTTTGGATGGTTTGTTGCGGTTGCGTCAGATGTGTAATTCTCCTTTGCTTGTTGATGCTTCCTTAACTGGTAAGGAAGCGACATCCATTAAGATAGAGATGCTGATCGAACAAATCACCAGTGAAATTGGTGGTCACAATGCGTTGGTCTTTTCCCAATTCACCAGTATGCTGAGCTTGATCAGGGAGAGACTAGACGAACGGAACATCGCCTATACGTATCTAGATGGGTCTACGCGTGATCGGCAGTCTGTTGTAGAAGAATTTCAAAATAGCGATACTCACCGCATTTTCTTAATTAGTTTGAAGGCTGGAAACACTGGACTCAATTTGGTGAAAGCAGACTATGTCTACATAGTAGATCCGTGGTGGAATCCTGCCGTAGAAGCTCAAGCCATCGACCGTACCCATCGTATTGGACAGGACAAGCATATTTTTGCCTATAAGCTAATTTGCAAGGATACCATCGAAGAAAAGATATTGGAGCTGCAAAAAAAGAAGAAGAAATTGGCATCCGATATCATACATACAGATACTTCTGTCATGAAGACACTCACCAAAAAGGACCTGATCGATCTTTTTAATTGACCGCAATTAATAAAGCAGATAAGGCATGAATCTAGGGGATAAATATCAGTACACGTTTTCATTTACCCAGACGCAAGTCAATGCGTTCGCCCAGGTAACTGGCGACGATAACCCATTGCACCTTGATGATGCGTATGCTGCTGCCACATTCTTTAAGAAACCCATCATTCACGGGTTTTTAGGTGGCAGCATCTTCTCCAAAGTATTTGGCACCCTATGGCCGGGAGAAGGCACCATATATTTAAAACAGAACCTGGAATTCAAGAGGCCGATGTATGTAGAGGAATCCTATACCGCAAATTTTGAAGTAATTGCCTTTGATAATCGCCGCCGCTGGGCTACCATCAGGACAACCATTGTGAATGACAAAGGAAAAGTAATCATTGCAGGGGAAGCGGTTATTCAGTATCAAACCTGAAAAATTAACGCCAAAAATTCAGATAAATCTCTAAAATTAACGTTAATTTTGAAGGTTTGGGCAAGCGTTTGTTGGAGAAAGATCTAAAAGAGAGCATTACCGAGAATAAGAAGATCACGATTCTATATGGACCACGGCAGACAGGTAAGACTACCTTACTCACTGCGATTCTGGACGATTTAAATAAG
>JABDMH010000116.1 GCA_013001595.1 Saprospiraceae bacterium
GCTACACTGATCCCATTAACTCCAGTGGGGGATTCATCAGACAC
Organism: Saprospiraceae bacterium; assembly: GCA_013001595.1. GTDB lineage: Bacteria > Bacteroidota > Bacteroidia > Chitinophagales > Saprospiraceae > JABDMH01. Next base: position 45 of record JABDMH010000116.1, read on the forward strand.
CATGAGCAATGGGATGAATTTGTAGCAACTCAACATTATGAGGTAGGTTTTACCTGCACATCCTGTCATGATCCCCATAAGCGATCAATTTGGGGAGGTGCAGAGCAGGGCGGTATTACGAGAGAATGTGAATCATGCCACGCAGAGGAGGCATCAATGCTGCAGCATACACCCGGTCTCAGTTGTATAGACTGTCATATGCCTTTTGCCGCCAAGTCGGGAACCACGAGAGGAGAAAGCGGCTTTAAAGGAGATGTTCGGTCTCACCTCATGCTCATCACCACGGATACTGCTTCGATGTTTACAGATGATGGCTCGGCAGTTCGTGACGACGAAATGCGCAAAGCATCCTTGAGTCCCGCATTTGCCTGTCTGGGTTGCCACAATGATGATCCCAATGATGAGATTCCTGACAAGACGCTGGAAGCTGCAGTTTTGGGAGCAATGGGCATTCATGAAGTTTCTACTTCGGTGACAGGTTCAGCTTTTGAAGTATTTAATCTAAATATTTATCCAAATCCGGCCAGAGATCATGTAACAATTGGATACAGGGTAAGCAGACCTATGGAGATAATAATTAGTATAAGAGATGTTTCAGGAAGATTGATATACAATGTTAATCGTATTCACAGTATTACCGATCAGGCGACTATCCAGTGGAATGGCCATGATCTTGATGGCCTACCGATTGAACCGGGAATGTACTTTGTGACACTGGTCTCCGGTAATGACAGGTCGGTAGGAAAATTAATTGTAATAGAATAGAACAGAGTTTTGATCTTAGGAGAGAAAAGGCTATCCTCAACAGGGATGGCCTTTTGCGTTCATGAATGTATCTTCTTATGATGACGCTGCAATTTCAAAGAACATTTTAGGCTGATTCTAGAGCAGTTTTTGAATAGCAGGTATAACCATGTCACGGCGATTTGCGTCAATTTGTACAGCCTCCTGCTGTTTTCTGTTGCCATGACGAATCAATTGCATAATGGTACTTTTTTGATGAGAACACATGTCCTAATAGCCACCGTATAATCTTTCTTCAACTATAAATGGTTAGGGAAGATAGTTATGAATTTTATCAGATGCATCGGTGTCTTTCATTGACACGCATACCAATGATGAAACATTTCGAATTAATGTCGTCAAATGAAATTAAAACTCCCGATAAGGCGCATCCAAAAACGCATTGGCAGTAGCTTCTCTAAATCTTGCCTGTTCGCTGTCCCAGTGTAGGGCTTGATTGGGAAAACGACCGGCAATAACACCCAATAGAATGGTCTCCGTCAGTTTTGAGGCGTAAGAGAAGGGTGCCGAACAAGCATCCCTTCCCAGGCAAGTGTCGACAAATTGATGGTAATGCTTGAGGCCCTCTGAATCATAATTACGTATGGGTGCTCCCAAATCGGTTGAATTGCCGATACTGGCAATCTCACTGTCCATATGTTGATAGGCACCATTGACGATCAATTTCGGAAGCTCCATGAAGTGAGGCAATAGCAGCATTCCCTTTTCACCGACGAACATGGCGCCTTGCTGCGGTAACTTATCCTGCTCGGGTAATAATAAGTCTTCGTGCTTCTTTGGTGCACCAACCCCATCGTACCATATCCATTTAAATCTGGTTGTAGTATATGGAGTGCTAGGAAATTCATAAGTCACCATATTCTTTTCCGGAAAGCCAAATCCCGTAGGTTTGCGGCAATTGTTGACGATGGTTTTAGGCACATCCAATTGTAGCGCATTGTAGGGAGTATCGAAAATATGTACGCCCATATCTCCCAAGGTACCACAGCCAAAATCCACCAATTTTCTCCATTGTCCGGGATGGTAAATGCCATCTTTATAGGGTCGTTCTGCCGAAGTACCCAACCACAAGTTCCAATTTAGATGTGCCGGGATCTCGTCCTTTCCGTTGGGCGCAGCACCATCATACCCCCAATTCTTTGGCGACCAGGCATGCACTGTACTGACCTTACCAATAATACCTGATTGAATGAGCAAGGTGGCCAATCGATAATCATAAAATGAATGCACTTGTATGCCCATTTGTGTTACCAGGTTTTTTTCGTCCGCCAACCTTCGCATAGCTCGAGCTTCAGTGACATGGTGCGTGAGTGGCTTTTGACAATATACCGCCTTGCCCAATTCCATGGCTTTCATCGAAGCAGGTGCATGGGTATGATCTGGCGTAGATACAATCACTGCATCAATCTGGTCTGAAAACTCAGTGAGCATTTTCCGATAGTCTACAAAGGTCTTTGCCCGTGGGTGCAATTTCTGAGCAGACATCAGCCTGTTTGCATCTACATCACAAAGTGCTACTACATCTACCGCTTTATGTGCAGATATTGCCTTTAGGTCTGCTGCTCCCATTCCACCCACACCAATGTGTGCCGTTCTCAACCTTTCTTCCCCCAGACCACCTCCTAACAGGCTTGGCAATGACGCCAGCGATGCATATGCTACACTGTCCTTGATAAATTGTCTCCTTTTCATATCCGCATTAGCGTTTTTTGATCTTCACCTCACGAAAGGACAAGTCACTCCCGTGATCTTGAAATCCTATATATCCGCTCTTGAAATTTCCGTAGTCAGGCGCATCCTTCCATTTGCCAGAATTTCTGCGCTCATACCAATCGTCCGACCAGGGTACAAAAGACAGTACCAACTTAGCATTTAGCCAATGTTCTACTTTATCGGGGGTAAACACGATCCTGGAAGAATTCCATTCCCCGACAGGATACAATACCTTTGCAGCTGAATTCGGTGTGTGCATGGCATAGTTGGCTGCGGTAGTTTGCCAATCTTGCAATTTCTCCGGTTCGGCTGCTCCAAATTGACTATTATAAGTCGTCAAGTCATGAATACTTGCATAATCTACATCATCGATCAGTTGATATTCGGGTGAGGTGCCAGAAGGACTGTCATATCCTTCCTGAATATGGTAGAAAATACCACTATTTCCACCCTTGGGTATTTTCCATTCCACATACAATTCAAAATTGGCAAATTCTTCAGCTCCGTAAATAATGTCTCTACTGCCTTTGTAATCGTAGTCCTGCTCTAATATTTGCTCCGTTTTGAAGGTTAGGGTGCCATCAATCACAGCCCATCCCGGAGGCAAGGTATCGCCGTTGTATGCGCGCCATCCATCGGTGCTGCTTCCATTAAATAGATAGATCCAATCGTTGTGCTCTTCTTGATGGGAGGCAGGGTTGGTTTCTAATGCATTTTGCTGTCCATCAATACTATTGAAAACCGATAGCGCCAGAAGGCAGATCATGACCTGTTGCACAATGTTCATAGTCATTAGTTAAGTTCATCTCTAATGTAAGTCTTTGAACTTAGATGGAAAAAACCTTTCTAGGAAAGGAAGACCAAAGTTTAGTATGCAGTCCGTTAAATGTATAGCTCGGTCTCCTAAGCCCAGCCTCCGTCGCGATATCCTGGCTGCAACCAAGGCAGATCCTGAGATCGAAAAAACGGTTCGAGTTTGGCAGACATCCCTTTGAGTTCTTCTTCCGACATCGGTTGAAAAGATCTGAGTAGATCAACATTGGCCTTCATAACATCCAAGTCTTGCATGGCGATGATCGCTCCATGTGGATATGGCAAAGACAAGGCATAGCGGATCAGTTGCTTGGGAGTAACACTCTCCACGGTTTCGCGCGGTCGGATCACCTTCATTACCATGATGCCCATTTTCCTCCTGGCAGCTATCGGATGTACATCCCCTTCAAAGGGCTGCTCGCCCTTTTGATGTTGATTTAGGGCACAGAGCATGAAATCCAGTCCATAGTTATCTGCTGCGAAGGCCATACCTTCGGCATTATCATGACCTGTAAATCCGATGAATCGTGTCATCCCCTGGCGTTTATAATCCTCCAGGATTTTTACCAAAGGTTCCAGTCCTTGGGCATCTTCCAAACTTCGGATGGCATGCATGTTAAGGATGTCGACATGGTCGGTTTGCAATCGTTTGAGACTAGCTTCAAACTGCCTTTTCATTTCATCTGGTTTCCGCGATCCCAACTTTGTACTTAAGAAGACTTCCTTACGTCGGCTCTCAAGGATCTTTCCCAGTCGCTCTTCACTGGTCTCATTGCGTTCCTTATGGGCATAACTATTTGCTGTATCCCAATAATATAGTCCTTGGTCCAATGCATATTCCAGCATCTCGAGCCCCGCATCTGGCTCTGCCGCCATGAAGCGACTACCACACCCCACGGCAATTCGGGGTATACGCACTCCCGTTTTGCCCAATACAGCAGTCGGTAATCCCTTGGCGTTGTAACTTAGTTTGCTACTGGTTTTGCAACCAGCCAATAAGGCCACCGTACCTAAGGTGCCTGTCTCAATAAAAGTCCTTCGAGAAATGTCTTCCTTTTGCATGGCTTCCAGCGATTTTGATGAACCCAAATTACAGAATTTCGCGCTGGGATGAAAGGTGTGAAAGAATTTTCAGTCTTGGGAGATATAATCCAGGTGGAATAAAGACTTCCGGTGGGAAAGACCAGCTCAACTTTATGATGTGCACATTGGCTACATCTTATTACACCCCGTTTACCGGTGTTTCACAATTGAAAACCCAGATTTATCTTGCACAATAATCATTTCAGTAGGTGTAACTTTAATTAAAATATTCAGTGCTCATTTAAACCCAGAAAAATGGATTTCGCAAGTGGTGTTCCCAAAAGAAAGTACAAGATTGGCAGATTTGGACTGCTGTTGCAATTAAGCTTAGTCTTTCTTGCAAGTTGCGTCAGATCCTCCCATCAGGCGTTGCAAGTGCAGGCCCTACCAATAGATGCAATAGCAGATGGTAGTGTGCTATCCGGTTCCTCTGTTTTAAATGATCCGGATAGATTCGTTTGGGGTGGAAGCGTCATTCAAGGTAACGACCATAGATACCACATGCTGTATTCCACCTGGAGCTGTGGTGATTCCATCCCTCCGTTTTCTGATTCATGGGTGCTGAATTCCGAGATTGCCTATGCTGTTTCCGACTATCCTGATCGGGAATTCATCTTTCAAAAAGTCATTCTCCGAGGTGCAGCACGGGGAGGTGATTCGACGGCATGGGACGCCCAAATGGTGCATAATCCCCATGTAAAGAAGTTCGGTGATCAATACTATTTATATTACATCGGTTCAAAAGATCCTGACAGGCAAACGGTCTCCTCAAAGGATGTATCACTTAACAAGCGCAATAGGGTGCAGCAGAATCAATGTATAGGAGTCATCCAATTCAACAATTTCAAGGACCTGATGCGTGGCCGGTACAAGAGACCAGACATACCAATCTTATCACCCAGAACCAGGGTAAAACCAGATCACATCGTTAATCCATCACCTGCAGGTACCCAGGCCAAACCTGACAATATCATTGTAGTCAATCCATCCGTTGTTCAACGACCGGCAGATGGAAAATTTCTTTTATACTTCAAGGGCAATTTCTATGATCCAAACTGGAGGGGAGTACATGGTGTGGCCATGGCAGATTCTCCGGTTGGTCCCTTCAAAGCAACGGACCATTTCATATTTGACATCAGAAACGACGATGGCAGCATCGCCAGTGGTGAAGATCCATTTGTATGGTATCATCCAGATCATCAAAAATTCTATGTGATTCTTAAGGACTTCACGGGAAGGATAACTGAAGGGCAACCGGGAATTGCCATCCTAGAGTCCCTCGATGGCATCCAATGGGTTAAGCCGAACAATCCTTTCTTCATGAAAAAGGAAGTTGTGCTCAATCAAGGTGATACGATCAAGGTAGCCCGTTTAGAACGACCTCAACTGCTCGTTGATAAGACTGGTAATCCCCAGGTCTTGTACAGTGCTTGCGCTCTGGTAAATGTAAATCGGAGAACTGATGGAGCGTCATTCAACGTCCAAATTCCGCTTACTTTGCAAGAATAAAATGTGTTCACTGCCTCTGAAGTCTTCACCTCCATTACTACCATGCTTTATGCAAACCAGACCATAGCGAAATTTGTGGTCAGTCATTGAGCGTTAAGTAAGTTTGAATTATGCCCATCTTCTCACAACTCATGATTACTTGAGGCCGATTTTGAGGACCTTGCATGCAGTGTTTGCTTTTAGGAAACGTTTGAATATTCCTTCCCGAGCCCAAGAAATCTCTATCGAAATTCTTGTAAGAATTTAACTAAGTGTTACCTAAAACAACCTGAATTATAAGTATTATGTTTGTGTAATTAATTCAGATCTTGCTGAAATAAAATTACCCAAGGATTGTAGATCTGGCCATCTTTATCACCCTTAAAACATCATGATCGCTCTATCAATCAAATCATTATTTCCCTGCAAAAGATCTTTTTTAGTCATCAAGTGTATTTCGTCTGGAACCACACCTAGATCCTCCAAAGGTATGCCCCTACTGTCTCCAGTTCTTATCATTCTTCTGACAGCTACATGGATATCAGCCCCATATGGTAAGATGTTGAAGAAATCAGATTGCCCTAATTCATTTTTAGTTAATTGGTACATACTCGATAGAGACCAGACATTGGCACCTCCTGCACCCGTATTGCTATCGACTCCCAATATCTTCCCTAGCTTATTGTCCTTAAAACCGGAAGCAAAAATATCACTAGCGCTATAAGAAAGTGCATCCGTGATCAAGACACAATTGTAATCGCTCTTGGGGGCATACTTCTTCATTTTCTTGACTGGCGTAATGGGATAGGCAACTGAAAATTTAGCTCCTGTTGTCTTAATAGCTTTCAGGGTGTTATACCATTGTGTCAGGTCTAGATCATCAAACTCCCGTTGAGGGCCAGAATGTTTGTCACAAATAAAATGTGCCAACTTGGAGTTTAGGAATTGAGCAGACTGCGGTGCAATTTTCTTTTTGGTTAAGGCTTGTAGCATATATTCGGCGGCATGAATACTGCCTCCTGGATTATTACGAATGTCTATAATGAGGTTTCTGGCTTTACAGAGATCTATTATAGATTTAAATTCCGTAGCCAATTCTTCACTGTTAGGGTGGTTAAAAGAATAGATACGGATGTATCCAACCTTTTTTTTGCCTGTGCCTAATAATTGCGCTTTGAAGTTTGAGAGTAATTGTCGACCCCTTTTTTGTCTTGCTGAAGTCTTCAATTTTTGGAGTTTTCCAAAAAATGCTCTTTTAGTCTCTTGAACAACCTTGGACGTGATGTCAAATCCATTCGCTAAGCCGGAGTCTTTGTGTTGATCACCTTCCTGTTTAGCATCCGGTTGTTTTAGCATGGCCAGGTCAAAATTGGACCCCACTTTCCATTGAAAGCGTTTATTTAGTATCCTACCTGTTTTATTTAAGTAGCTGATGTTGACCCACTCTGCTTCAGGCGGAAGCATTACTTTAAGCGGCCTGAAAGTAAGTGAATCGAGACCTCGGGCAAACCTAGCCACATCATTACTCCCGGCATAACTTCGTCCATTAACGAGAATAGCTTGCTGAATAGGCATACCATTCCAATGTGTCACTTCAACTCCTTCTCCAAATGATCCAGTAGAAATATTTCCGATTGTTTTGGAGATGATATATTTTGGATCTTCCCCCTCATAATACTGCTCTACAAAGAAAGGAAGGTAAGCGACTTTGGATGCATAAGGTTCGGGCAATTGATACAGGGTATGCAAGTCTCGAAGACTAGTAAAAATTTCAGTCATCCGACGGTGAAATTCTAGTTCGGATATGATTTGATTTTCTGAGAGTACAACATTTCTCAATACCCGAAGGCGGTCAATTGGATTAGCGGCATACATGGCATTTTTCTGAATTAAATGAACATACGCTTGTTCAATAATTGCACGGGCCTGATCAATGATCACAAGTTTGTCATTGATGGTTAGGATGCCTTCGCTTTTCTTGAATGACTTGAGCGTAAATATCTTATTAAAACTATCTTTTTCTTTTTTGCTTATATCTAGGCGATATTGTTCGGCTTGGTTGAGCTGTATTTTTTGATCATAGTACAAGGGTAGCCCGAGTTTCATATACTCCGGAAGATTGATTTGTGTCGCCAGCCGTTTAAAATAAAGTTTGTCATCTTCCACATTGCTGACATCGAGCAACGACTTTTCAACCCGCTGAGATAAAGGAATGGCTGCAGCTTGATCCAGAAATCCTGTGCTGGCTTCGAAGGTTGTTTCATCTCCTTCAAGTGGGATGTGATGCCGCATACATGATCCTTGGGAATCTGTATGATCGTGATCTATAACCCAAGTGGTTCTATTACCGGTAGGACTTGATGGGGATTCCGATGCACCGAGTGCAAAAGCATTATTGGCACTTTCATACTGCACTGCCAATTCCGGTAGTTTTCTTAATCCTGCCTTAAGTCTACTTTGTGCCGTTTTAAAGTTTGTATCCAGATCGATCTCATTCATCTGGAATCCTATTTCAAGATTAAGTTTCCGCTTGAGCTTGTTTATTCTGATGAGTTCTTGCTTACCTGTAAATTTCTGCATTAATCGGGTGATACCAAACCTTGGGACACCGCCTACCAAAACCCAATTAATTGATTTTTCTCGAGCCTCAATAAAATGCTTGTAAGGGGCATCTGCGTCACCTTTGATAACAATAAGGTCTGCTTTCTTTTCTGCTTCTATTGATCCGGCTTTACTTTGCCATTGCAAAATCTCTGCAGGAACTGATGTCACCATTCTCACCAACTCTTCATCACTGAATAAATTATTATTTACATCACTAAATAACTTGGCGACTTTGATCTCGTTCAACAAGTTTTTGCTGCCACTAGGGCTCCAGTCCGACCCAATGGCCATCTTGATACCTTCTTCCTTAATCAATTTGACATCAGCGGTTTTGCCGTATAGTAGTAGATTGGACATAGGACTCCAAATAATATTGCCATTGTGTTGACCATAGACCTTATAGTCATCCGGAAACAGTCCTACTGCATGGATACCTCCCAGATATTCATTGATGGCCCATTTACTGGAATTAGGAAACTTAAGTGCCTTAAAATGTTTGTTGGCTGATTGCGGAATTCCTTCTGCTAAATGTAAAAGATACGTGTTCTTTTTATCCAATTGCTTTTTTAAATCTGAGGCCTTTTTGATATCCGCAATTTTGGTTTTCGCACCTGGAAGATCACTGTCTAGTGT
>JABDMH010000037.1 GCA_013001595.1 Saprospiraceae bacterium
TCCTAACGACACGTACATCTTCTATGCACTTCTCCATCAGTCGATTGACACACTGGGCATCACTTTTGAACCTTACTTTGCTGATATAGCAGAACTGAACCGTATGGCATATGAGCGTGAGCTAGACATCACGAAGATAAGCTATAATGCCCTCCTAGATCTGACACAATCACATGTTCTGCTAGACGCTGGAGGGGCCCTTGGAAGGGGATGTGGTCCACTACTCATTGCAAAGCAAGAAATGGATGTCCCTTCGCTGCACGAGAAAAGCATAGCGATACCTGGAGAAAAAACAACGGCAAATTTCTTACTCAATTACTACCTCCGTGACGATGTAGATAAGATCATACTGCCATTTGATCAGATTGAAGACGCCGTCTTGAGCGGAGATGTCGATGCTGGAGTTATCATTCATGAGAATAGATTTACTTACGCTCAAAGAGGCCTCATTGCACTTCAGGATCTTGGATCTCATTGGGAACTCACCACGGGATCTCCAATTCCACTGGGAGGCATCATCGGTAAACGCACGATAGAAAATGCAACACTAAAGCGGGTAGATGAGCTGATTAAGGCCAGTCTTTCCTATGCCCATCAACACCGGTCAGAGATTCTGCCTTTCATACGTAGCCACGCTCAAGAGATGGAGGAATCCGTGATTTGGCAACATGTTGAGCTCTATGTCAATAACTTCAGTGCAGGTTTGGGCGTCGAAGGTCGAGATGCCATCAACACCTTATACAGGGTAGCCAAAGAAACCGGGAGAATCTCCACTTACCAATCTCCTTTTCTTACTTAGATGATCTGGTTTTAGCATTCAAAAACCCAAGCCTTCAGCTATACTGATCCCAGTCAGGACCTTCTTTAACTATGCCAGAAATTGACATAACAAAGTCTAGTCAAATAGCAGACATAAACGAATTAAACATTTCTATAACTTATTGACCACTGAAAAAAAATCATTTACATATTGCACTTTTTTATAATTTGTTTTATATTTGCCACGGTGTAAGTTTTGGTTATTAAATAATCAATCGGTTTTTGCTCGTGAAAAGTCACGAGCTTTTTTTTTTGCCCTTAATCGATCTGAGCATCGACCTCTGCAATTGCCTTTACTAAACATGTAATGTAGCCGTATATATAAGACGCTCAAAGATAGAGCCATGACTGAACTCAATGATCTGTTATGTAGCCCTCGGCCTTACATCACCGGCAAAAAACACGGATCTACATAGTTGGGCGACCTTCCAATCTAAAAAGCGACGATTACACTTTACATTTTTATTAAATTTTAGTAAATTGAAGCCATGAATGTGAAGTCATCACATCAGACATCAAATTTTCTTAATCTTCCAAAAGTTTAGATTGCTTATGAATATTTCATTTGATGAATTACGTCGTGTGAAGCACAGCCTACCCACAGGCAGCATTGGCAGAATCGCTAATGAACTTTCAGTGCCTGAACAGACTGTAAGGAACTATTTTGGTGCATCCAAATACGGAGATGGTAATCCTGCATCTAGGCATATACAGCCTGGACCAGATGGTGGTATCGTCCATTTAGAAGATACAACCATTCTAGATTTTGCTCGTCGAATTATTGACGAAAGCCACAACTCGTAAAACATTAGAAGAACGTAAAACATTTAACATCAACAGAAAGACGAAGAAGGCTATCCGTAAGGATGGCCTTCTTGCATTCAGAACATCTTGTTAGAACCTATCGAACTTAGTGAAGACTTTCATGAAGTGTTGGATCAGTTGGAGATGACCCACGATCACCTCTTCATTACCGGCCGAGCCGGCACGGGAAAATCAACCCTTCTTCAAGTGTTTCGTAAGAGTACGCAGAAGAAGAGCGTCGTACTAGCACCCACTGGTGTAGCCGCACTAAATGTTCGCGGACAGACCATCCATTCTTTTTTTGGTTTTCCTCCCAGATTACTTAGTGCTAAGGACATCAAAAAAAGTAAGATGAGGCACCTGTTCAATTCCCTCGAAGTGTTGGTCATTGACGAAATATCGATGGTCCGTGCTGATCTACTGGATCACATAGATCTGACCCTGCGCTTCAACCGGGATATAGACCGACCCTTCGGTGGTGTACAAATGGTCTTTTTCGGTGACCTGTTTCAACTACCTCCAGTCGTCGCTACGCCATTCGAGCAAGAATACTTTAGGACCATTTACGACAGTCCTTATTTTTTTTCTGCCAAAGTATTAAAGGAATTTACGCTGCATACTATCGAGCTCCATCAGGTATATCGACAAGAAGAAAAGCGATTTGTCGACCTGTTGGACTGTATTAGAAGGGGCGATATTGATGAAGACATCCTTGAGGAACTCAATGAGCGAGTAAATGAGGATCTTGATGAAGATCAGGCAGGTGCCATTACATTGACTGCCAGAAACCATGTGGCTAAAGCGATCAATACCAAAGCATTGCAAGTTCTACCCTCTTCTCCTCATGTGTATCGGGCAAAAGTAACCGGACAGTTTAATCCCAGACTGTATCCAACAGAAGTCCTACTGATCCTGAGAATTGGTGCTCAAGTAATGTTCATTAAAAATGATCCAGCCAAGAGATACGTCAATGGTACCATTGGTAAAATCGTAAATCTGAACACAGATCGCATCGTAGTTCAGATTTCACATGCAGAGGGGAAGAAAGAGATCGAAGTTCCGAAGGAGGAGTGGGAAATCTTAAAGTACAAACGTGTTGGCAATACGGGTGATATAGCAGCAGAGACCATTGGGTCTTTCATCCAGTATCCCTTGAAATTGGCTTGGGCAGTGACCATACATAAAAGCCAGGGCAAGACTTTTGATCAGGTCGAAATTGATCTTGGAAGAGGTGCCTTTGAACATGGACAAGCTTATGTAGCTCTCAGCAGATGCAGAACCCTCAAGGGCATCAAATTGAAGAACCCGATTCGCTACCGTGATATCCTCATCGATGAGCGAATCATAGATTACTACCAGCAGACACAGCGGTGATTTTTAAGCACTTCCGCTCAAGTTTCTAGAGGACTTTTGTTATTTTTCCTGAGATCATTGCTTCGACAAGCTAAAACCAACAAATATGACATCCAGGCGAAAACGAAGACGAAAGATTAATGAGAAGAAACAGGAACGGAAGTTCTTTACCATCGTTATTATTGTGACCCTCATACTAATCCTTCTTGGATATATTTTTTATGTCAATGGGTAAAACAACTGTTTCCGCGCCAACCTCCATGACTACTTAGCACTACACCTATTTACAGGCCTCACTTTCAATTACCTTGGCCCGGAGGTCCCGTAGAGAACCGACCAAAGGATGAATCTCTTCTTTCAGGGTAGGATCAAAAGTCACCACGTGACTGCACGTTGAAGTAATTACCTCAATAAATTCCGCGCCCTGATCAACACAATCGGGACAACCCACAACACTATCGAGTCGATGAAAAGCAGGATCGACCAGGTCCACGAGTGATTTCCACTCACCCTGCTCAGTGGGCCCACCGCAAGATTGGTCGGGAAGGGTATCGACCCTCGTACCTGACTTGGTATAGGTCGTTGTTTCAAATGTGATCTCTACTTCATGGGCACAATACCCGACACAGAAACCATACCGGATACCACTATTGATTCGAATCACAGCATCTGAATCTATTGATTCTTTAGAGCAAGAAATCAGTATGATCACTAAGAAAATTAAAGAGGAACGATGCATAATTTTAGGCTTTCTTGTATTCATATAGACGCATCTAGAACCACGGTGGTTTGGCACAATAGCTTAATTTAGCAATTTCTTTACCTCCGTGTAGAAATCCGTAAGCATCATCATTTATGAAACTGAATCTTGATATCAAGTTACCTAGTAGCCAAGCGTGGCTAGAAGCTGTCATGTCTGATTTTAATGCATTTCTACAAGATCATGCCGACTGTGAACGTAAAGCTTCGGCCATGGCCATGAGCTTCGTAGCCAAGTATCCAGACCGAATTGAGATCATACCTGAGCTCATCGAGACAGCCATCGAGGAACTTGAGCACTTTCAACAAGTGTACCAGCTTCTTGTTGAACGTGGCTGTACCCTTCAACATTCCATCGGAGAAGATCCATATGCCAAGGCATTGGTCAAATTATGCCACTCCGGCAGAAAAGAGCGTTTTCTCGACAGACTACTAATTGCATCAGTAATGGAAACCCGAGGTGCAGAACGATTCAAAATGGTATCCGATAGTCAAGACGACCAGAAGCTGTTTAGGTTTTATAAGGAACTGTGGACTTCCGAAGCCAAACATGGACACATCTTTGTTAAGATGGCGCTGCACTATTTTGAAGATGAACAAGTGTACGATCGTCTGGAATGGTGGCTTGATCGCGAAGCAGAAATTATTGATGCCTTAGAAATTCGACCAGCACTGCACTAGAAAAAGGCAACAGTGCCTTCCTTGGCATAAAAGGATACTCACCCTACTCTCGACTTATCTCGCTGTCGGTACCAATGTAGCAATCTGGAAGGGTCGCACTTAGAGGCAGGTAAACCCAATGACGTAGCTAATTTCAACGCTTCAGGATAAACCTGTTGGTCTGGGTACCATTGTCGACAATGATGCACATACTTCATAAGCTGAAAAGCATCAAAATATTGCAAGAAACGCTTGCGGAAAGCCTGAATAGATCTAGTTTCTTGAACCACCTCAGTTAATCTTGCAGGCCAGTTGTTGCCCTTGAAAAATGATTGAACAGTCTCAGGCAGTCCTTGACTCCAAGTCTCGATATCTGCTCCAACAAACAGTTTGTCAGCTGCACTAGATAAATAAGTTAGGTCCAAAAAACTTTGCAGGGCATAAGTGAATTGCTCCTCTCCTGAAAGAATTTGTCCCATGGCTCTACCGGTCCCAAAAGGTACGCGGTGAGAGGATCTTGCTGATGGAAAGACGGCAGTAGCTAGTATTTCACCAAACACACCTATGGAGATAAACTTTTGCAGAAAGTAAAAATCTTCCCCTGCCTTTCTGGAGTTCATTCCCCCCATACGTTGGTAAGCCGATGAGCGTACCGCCATACTTGATCCGACGGTGTGATAAGCGTACGGAAGACCAACCAATAGCTGAGCATTAATAAAATAGCGTAAATGCAGCTCATATTTGATGATTGCTTCACGTTCTTGCTTAGTACATTCTGCCAATGGATGTTCAAAATAAATGCCCGCTGCTTCCCAGTTCGTTGTTTTAAAAAAGAGCGCAATTTCCTTAAAGTAGTTCACAGCACACGTGCAATCTGCGTCTAGATTTATAATAATTCCATCATTTCCACTCTTACGAAACCTCCAAACTGCTTCATCCATGCCCATCTTTCTGGCAAGACCCACGCCCGCCTTTTTCACGGGCAACACTAACATCAGTGAACGAATGCAAAAGGAAGGACTGCCGTATTTCCGGGCAAAAAGCTCCACTTGCTGACAACTGGCTGCACTCATACTTTCTGTCGCATCATCAGCGTCGGCAGAATGATTCACCACGACTAAGACTTCGATTGCCATACCTGCTCGATCACACTGGTAAAGACTATCTAGGACTTTAACTAAAGAGGTCTCCTGAAAGGCTGGGATCACAACAAAAATACTAAGATCTGGATTTGGTGGCGCTTCGATCATCGGAGATGCCACCTGGAACCGCTGCATGTAGGAAGACCCCTTTTTAATCATGATATAAACATACTGTACACTAGCGACTTGGTAGCTATCTACTGCACAGAAGGGATTCTTTTACATTTCTTAGCCGCAGTGGGTGCACTTACCTATTTTTGGCATGTCTACAGCTTTTGCCCATGGCTTTCCTTTTTGAATCGCAGTACTTTCCTCCCCAGTGCTTCTATGCATGCCTACTAAGGAAGCCCATCTTCATAGAGTCGAATGAGCACTATCAGAAACGGTCATTGCGGAATAAATGCATTATACAAAATGCCAATGGGCTGCAGGTTCTCACAATACCTTTATTGAGAGGTAAACATCAACAAATGAATATTTGCCGAGTAGAAATATCCTACGGTACGCGATGGCAGGTCAGGCACCTCCAGGCTATTCGTAGTGCATATGGCAGTGCACCGTACTTTGACCACTATTATGGGCTACTCGAAACGGAGATGTTGCATCGCAGTCAATACTTAATTGAGTTCAACACTCGCTTGACTAAATTCATCGCAAGTTTGCTGGGTATTCCCTGGCAAGTTTCATTTACAGAAAAATATGAACGAAAGCCAAACAATCTAATTGACCATCGACAATATTTTACACCCCGAAACTTTTCTAAGGTTTCCTCCTACCTATCCTATCCACAAGTTTTTTCTGAAAAACACCCTTTCACTCCTAACTTGAGTATCCTAGACATCCTATTTTGCCAAGGTCCGGAGGCAATCACCAAGTTGAGGAAGATGAATGTCTGATCAATTGATATTTAGCATTCGAATGCCTAGAGGTAAAACCGAATCCCTTCTACCAATCAAGACTCTCACGTATTCCTAAGTAATCTGCGGCCAGGTGGGATTGCAATTATTGCTAACAATTCGGAGTTGGCCTATTAGTTCAATAATTTTTGCTTGTCGCGGTCATAGTAATACTTCAGTAAATCGTGAGTAGTAACGATACCTACTAAATCTTTCCCTTCCATAACGGGCAGACAGTGAAATATATTCTGAACAAAGACTGCAGCAGCCTCACTGATCGGATCCGTGGAAGAAATAACACTTATGCGATCATGCATAATTTCGGAAGCCACTATGGCCCCAAGAAATTTTTCATTTGCTTGTTCAGCTCGAGGAACAGAAAACCTCGTGAAATTATCCAATAGGAGATGGTAATCTAGTTTGCTAATTATACCTACAAGTTCCTTGCCCTTCGACAATACTGGAATGTGATGAATATGATGTGTGTCAAAGATCTCCTTTACCTTTGTTCCCAAGGCATCAACATCCACGGTAATCAGGTCTCGAGACATAATCTGTGCTATAGAGACATCTTCCATCGCAATTTGATCGTCCATTTCAACTGGGTTTCTAATCATGTAATATGAGCAATGGTACTTCCGTCCTAAAAATCTCCTTCTTAGTATGGCTTCCC
Source organism: Saprospiraceae bacterium (assembly GCA_013001595.1). Taxonomy (GTDB): domain Bacteria; phylum Bacteroidota; class Bacteroidia; order Chitinophagales; family Saprospiraceae; genus JABDMH01. Next base: position 7,107 of record JABDMH010000037.1, read on the forward strand.
TGAAAAATCTTTGCGAAAAAGCTCTTGCTATGTCGCACCATAACAATCAAATCTGCATTTATCTCCTTTGAATAATTGCCAATTTCTTCAATAACATCTTCTCCATCCCTAACTACAATTGTACATGCACAATTATCTAGTTCTTCGTCCAACTTCGACTCTCTTTGTGTGGAGCTATCATCTTGACTAACATTAAATAAATGGACACTGGGACTAAATTGCCCACATAATTTCCGAAGTGGACTTAATAGTTCGCCCTCCAGTTCACGATTATCCATAGCAAAAACAACAGACCGTATTGGTGAAAATTCGGCTTCACCAGGAATAATCAGCGTGGGTGTACTTGTTTTCCGCACTACGGCACATGCTGTACTACCAAGAAAGACATCAATGGCTCTCGAAGCGCCTTGTGTACCCATTACGATAAGATCGACATTCTGCTGCTCAGAGAGTTTAGCAAGCATAGCTGCGGGATACCCCTCGTATATATGAGTATTTATGTTGACTCCCTCGTTGAGTGCAGACCTATGTGTCTCCACCAGCTCATGCATTTGATCCTCAGCCTCCCGTCGCAATATCGGATCCATCGATTTGAGCTGGCCGGCTTTTTCTATAGTTTTATAAAAATGCACAATATCCAGCTTGCCACCGAATGCATTGGCCAAGTGGATTGCATACTTGAGCGCTGTTGAAGCAGGCTTAGAAAAATCAGTAGGGACAAGTAGGCTTTTCATAAGCTGAAGATTGAGTTAGTGAAATCAGTCGCGTATCTAGTTTGATCAGTAGCATCTGACGCACCGACCACGCCTTTTCAACACTCATACCCCACTATCATGCTCATGAAAGACCAAGAGTGGCAAATGCGGCTCCAAAGCCATCTCACGAGTCATGCTGGTATGAATAATGGAATCCCAAAACTTTCTGTGCCTGGTGGACATAATCAATAAATCAATCTGTTCTTCGGAACAATACTGATTTAATGCAGAGATGACATCGACCCGATCGATATTCTTCTTCAAAACTGTCGGGGGCGCAGCGACACCGGGTACAGCCTCATCTATATGCCAGATCGGGTAGTTGTCTTCCTTACCGATATGTACTGCATGCAGGCGAGCATCAAAAACATCTACAAACCTAAAGAGCATGGCAGCAACCTTTCTGTCTAATGCTGGTTCTGCGGAGGCATATGCGATCTCACTAAATCCATCGAATTTGACATTGTTGGGCACAATTAAGACAGGAGAATATGCCCTTCTGGCCAAGTGAACCGGTATGCTTCCAAACACTCTGTCCATCACACCTGATTCACCGGTTGCACCAACCACAATAAGTGCATCCTGACCTTTCGATATGTTGACAATCTCTTCAATAGGAAATCCCAGATGAAAGCTGGACATGATGACAATCTCGTCGGCTAGCTCACCGCTCAGCTTCTCCTTAACTGCTCTAGTTGCGTCCTCAAGTTGGTCTCGTCTCACCTTTTCAATACCAGGATCTATCATATACCCAGTATTCAGATCTGTCGCAGGATTCAAAATGTGCACTAACTCTACATCAACTTTTAGATGGAATGCAAGATTAACTGCGAAGGTGGTTGCCGTCTGAGCAGAATCAGAAAAGTCCGTTGGTACAACTATTTTCTTCATAAGCTCCTATCCTTTATCTTTACTGTAAGGTCCCTAACAGCCTGGGAGAATCTTTCGGGATCAACAAAATCCCGTTCTTCCAATTTAACTTCAGTATGCATGATCAGAGATGGAATGGACGTAATGCCATATTGTATGAACTCATCCACATCCATTACATGCTCGATATCATAAGCAATATTCTGCCCCTTCATCGATTCATTGATCATTTTACCAAACCTACTTAGATCAGTAGGATCGACGCCAAAAACTTTGAAGCGAATCATTTCCTTTGACCGGTTACTCTGCGAGTGCATTGATGATATCATGTGTGGTTAATAAGCCAACCAACTCATCATCTTGTACGACTGGTATGGCATGAAACATATTTTCTTTAAATACTTCGAGCGCCACGGTAATGCGCTCACCTGGAGACATCTTGGCCATTCCGCTGGTCATCACCTCTCCTACTGCATATGCCTTCAACCTGCTGGTTTCAAACACATCTTTGTAGGGGACATTTTCATAGCTGCGCTCATACAGCATCAAATCTGTCTTCGTGATGATTCCGACCAGTTTCTTAAACTCTACCACCGGTAAATGATGGATCTTGTTGCCATCAAATAGATTTTTGACATCCAGCAGTGTATCTTTGGGATGTACTGTGATTAACTTTTTAGTCATTATGGTCGAAACTGGATCTAGTATATTTAGTGGCATCTATCGCAAATTTTTGTTGATTTTAAAGGTAATGCATCCGTTTATCCGATCAGTATGATCAGACTCATAAAATCCAGTGATAAATATCAGCCTATGCTATGAAGCACAACCCCCAAGATAATGAAGCGACCTCCCGACTAAAAGCCATTTTCAACACGATGATTGATGGGATAATCATCATTAACGAGAAGGGCACTATTGATGCACTCAATCCTTCTGCAGCAAGACTATTTGGCTACACAATAGAAGAACTCAGAGGACAGAATGTGAACGTACTGATGCCGTCACCACATCGGGAGGGTCACGACACATACCTTCAGAATTATTTGTCGGGTGGAGAAGCCAAAATAATCGGCAAAGGTCGGGAGGTAGAGGGAAAAAGGAAAGACGGCTCGCTATTTCCAATGCGTCTTGCCGTGGGGGAAGTCCATATGGATAAGGTTCATCGATATTTTACCGGCATCATCCACGACCTTTCTGAAATGAAAAAGGTCGAAGATAGCTTGCGAGTGATGAATCAGGGTTTAGAGAAAATGGTCGAGAAGAGGACGATCAAACTAACGGAAGCCATCAATAAACTGCTGGAGATCAACCAAAAATATGAGGATGAAATTGAACAACGGAAAGATACCGAGCTAATATTAAAAGAACATCAGGCAAAGCTGATGGAAATGTTGGAGAAACAGAAAGAACTGAACGATCTCAAGTCCAGATTCGTTTCGATGGCTTCTCATGAATTTAGAACACCACTCAGTACCATACTATCATCCATAGCACTGATCGCGCGCTATGGGGATCTATCTGATTTTGACAAGCAACAAAAACACATCGATCGAATCAAAACCTCAGTGAAGCATTTGAACAGCATTCTCTCTGACTTCCTGTCCTTAAGTCGGGTGGAGGAATCCAGCTTCAAAATCAACCTTGAGACCTTCCAGATTGCTGAACTCCTGCAAGAAGTGAACATGGATATGGTAGGGAGCCTTAAAAAAGGGCAGCGCATCATTATGGAAGAGGAAGAGCCTGGAAAACAAATGCACTCCGACAAACGGATACTCAAAGCTGTACTCTTCAATCTCCTTTCCAACTCCATTAAGTATTCCGATGAAGGTTCGGAAATCAAATGTAGAAGTGTCCAACTAGAGGGTAGAAATGCACTGGAGATCATTGATAAGGGTATAGGCATCCCTTTGGAAGATCAAAAACATTTATTCACTAGATTCTTTCGTGCCTCCAATGCGATCAACATCAAAGGTACTGGCCTAGGACTGTATATCGTCAAGAAATACCTGGAGGCTTTAGATGGAGAATTAAAGATGGAAAGTGAATTCGGAAAAGGCTCTACCTTTACTATCCTATTTTAACCCTATAAGTAAATGCCATGGCTCACATATTGGTAATTGAAGACCACGAGGATGTACGAGAGAACGTTGCAGAAATACTCTCTCTAGCTGGATATGAGGTCACAACAGCGGCCGACGGAAAGATCGGTGTCGAAAAGGCACTTGCTAATCCACCAGATCTTATACTCTGCGATGTGATGATGCCGGAGCTTGATGGGTTTGGTGTACTTCGGATCCTAAGTAAAAATCCAGCTTGTATGGACATTCCATTTATCTTCCTAACGGCAAAGACTGAACAAACTGACTTCCGCAAAGGAATGGGCTTGGGAGCAGATGACTACATCACTAAACCGTTTGATGATGTAGAGTTGCTCGACGCCATCGAAGTACGTCTCCGTAAAGTGAAGAAATTGCGCAAGAGTTTTGATGGTACTCCAGAAGGCATACAGAAATTTTACAGCGAAGCAAAAGCCAACCAAGCTCTAAAAAAGCTAAGCGAAAATCGAGAAGTCCTTACCCTCAACAAGAAAACCAAAGTTTTTGAACAAGGTCAGCAAGCGCATTGGCTGTACTTCATCACCAAGGGCAAAATCAAATGCTACAAAACCAATGAATATGGTAAGGAGCTAATTACCCACATCTATCAGAAGGGAGATTTCTTTGGTTTTATTCCCTTGATAGAAAACAGTGCCTACCAAGAAACTGCTGCGGTGATTGAAGACGCCAAAGTCCAATTGATACCGAAAGACGACTTCAATCTACTATTGTATAGCACCAAGGATTTTAGCATTCAATTTATCAAAATGTTGGCCAATCAGGTAAATGAGGTTGAACAAAACCTGATCAATCTTGCCTATGATAGTGTACGTCAAAAAGTAGCCAAATCACTTCTATCTCTGTTTGACAAATACGAAATTGGTGGTAAGGCAAAGTTTTCCATCTTGCGAGAAGATCTTGCTGCCATTGCAGGCACAGCGAAAGAGACGGTAATACGAACCCTCTCAGACTTTAAGGATGAAAAATTGATCGCAATCGTTGAGAACGACATCATTATTGAGGATGACCAACCCTTGAGGAATTTGAGGTATTAATTTAGGACTTGCGAAGGAATGAACGCTGGCATATTCTTCAATGATCTTCGAGCCTACAACCTAGCGTATTTTCGAAAGGATTCGTTAGCAGCGCTGACTGTTGTTGTCATTCTCGTTCCCCAATGTATGGCATATGCCATGATGGCTGGCCTACCTGCCATCTATGGTCTCTATGCAGCCTTTGTACCCCTCTTCCTTTATCCGATATTTGGCACGTCTCGACAGCTTTCCGTTGGACCTGTGGCACTGGTATCGATCATGGTACTCATGGACATAAGTAAGTATGCTGAACCTGGTACAGAGAATTTTATTCACTACGCACTGCTCACTGCTTTGGTGGCAGGAATTATACAATTGTTGCTCGCTATTTTTCGGATGGGATTTCTAATGAATTTTATATCCCAGCCAGTAATCGCCGGATTTACCACGGCAGCAGCACTTATTATTGCGTTCAATCAGGTCAAACACCTATTTGGGCTAGACTTTATCAGATCTAATAATATTATTCAACTTATTAGAAACCTCCTTATTAATTTGTCAGAAATCCATGTTACATCCATAATTCTTGGTGCCTCCTCACTAGTTTTCATAATACTGCTAAGGTCTGTACGCAGAAATATTCCAGCAGCACTTATCGCCATCATATTAGGCACTTTGCTGGTTTATCAATTTCAATGGCACCTTGATGGAGTTCACATTATAGGAGCTGTTGAAAGTGGATTTCCGAAATTCAATGCTGGCTTTTTTCAGATCCAAATGATTGCGGACATCTTTCCACTGGCGGTTGCCATTTGTATGGTTAGTTTTATAGAATCCATTTCAATTGCCAAAACCTTAGCTGCAAAAAATGGAGTTGATCAAATACAAGCAAATAAAGAATTGTGGGGTCTAGGAGTTGCCAAGGTAGTCGGTGCCTTCTTTCAAGCTTATCCCAGTACCGGTAGTTTTAGTAGGTCTGCCATTAATGCAGAAGCTGGAGCAAAAACCGGATTGTCATCAATCTTTACTGCTTTGATGGTAGGTCTCATTCTCCTATTACTAACCTCCCTACTCTACTTCATTCCCATACCCGTTTTGGCGGCCATAGTCATAGCAGCAGTCATTAAGCTTATCGATCTAAAGTACATAATGGACCTGTGGCGCATTGATCGAAATGATTTTCTTGTCTTTCTGACTACAGCCGGACTCACCCTTCTCCTTGGTGTACAGCTTGGCGTATTTTCTGGTATGCTGTTATCCATCTTGATTATTTTGCACCAATCTTCAAAGCCTCACTATGCTGTACTTGGTAAGATCCCTGGAACCAACTCTTTCCGAAATATCGAGCGCTATCAAGACAGTGAAACTACTGATCATTCATTGATCATACGGTACGATGACGACATCTATTTTGGAAATGCTGATCACTTTCTCAGATCAATCCTTTTAGAACTAGGTCAAAGGAAAGAGGTTGATACAGTAATCCTTGATGCCAGTTCTATCAATCGCATCGACAGTACTGGCTTAGCTATGGTATATGATCTACTCTCCAAATTAGAAGAAAAAAATGTAAAGCTGGTCTTGACCAACTTGCGTGGCCCCATCAGAGATTTGCTAGCGAAATCCGGAATCACTGATAAAATCGGAACAGAAAACAATTACCTATCGATCGCAGATGCACTTGATGCCAGACATTCAAAAGATCCACATCTTGATATAAGTCGAAAACATGCTGGTGAGTGGAGATGGAAAGACAAATGAACGACTAACGGTTAGTGAACCAACTCAGAACAATCACCAAGTCAAAATTGGCTCTTTTAGCGAACTTTTCATTTTGCTAAGATGGCACTTTCCGCAGTAAGCATCCTAGTACTCTATCAAGTTGATTATGTTCATGAATTTTCATCTGATTTTTGATGAAGTTCGAGGCGCAAAACACAGACAGAGCCATAGCTCTGGCGAGTAGTTGCAACGAAGAAATTCGCAAAAAGAACTTAAAATTATTGACAATATTTTGCTTGACAGAGTACTAGCTATTCAGTAGTGCCTCAATAATATCTAGTGGTGTTACCAGGCCGACGACCTGGTCCCCGTCTACGATGGGAATCGCTCTAAAAGTACCTTGACGAAACTGGTCATAGGCTTCAGCGATGGTTTGCTGGGGATGCATGCTAAAGATCTGTTTACTCATCACATCTTTGACCAAGGTCGATTGAAAAATCGCATCGTCATATTGCGCCCGATCTTGCATCTCGAACAGGCTAAAGCCACTTGATATCTGTGCCAAATCGGTACTGCTCAACATTCCGACAAGATGGACATCTCTGTTAAGGACAGGCAGATGGTGAAAGGGAAACTCCTTGAAGAATAGTGCAGGTCTTTGCATTGTTTCATCCTCAAAAACAGTCAGCAATTCGGTGACCATGATGTCCCGCAAGGCCATCTCTCCTCTGCTCATAAGTCATGGAATTCAGTCATCAAGCCTTCGATTAGGTTAGATCGGTTAATCAAATAGTTTTTCCTAGCTTATTTATAGCTGTACTTAATCAAATCGTGACTTGTGACGATCCCAACCAATTCATCCTGATCGACCACCGGTAGAGAGTGAAATTGATTGGCCAAGATAATATCCGCAACCAAACCAATGGAATCATCTGGATCCACTGTCAGTGGATTCTCTGACATGATGTGCTCGGCCGTAGTGGCAAAGTTTCCACTACCTATTTCAGGCTGTCCAACGAGCGCATGCATGCGCACAAGATCTTTTTTACTGATAACTCCCACTACCTTGCCTTTATTTATAACTACCAAATGATGAATCGGATTATCCTGAAGCAATTCTACCACTTTGGTAAGTCTATCGTCGGCCTGAACGGTAATGACCGCTGTAGTCATGATTTCCTTTACTGATATTTTCTCATCCATAACTTTGTGTTCTAACTTAACGTATGCTTAAATTTAAACTACTCCACTGCATTCAGAGTTGACCAATATTTCTGGCAAAGCTGATTAAAGTCACCAGTTGCTACAAGTCTTATATTATTTTAATCATTCACCTCAGCGAGCGGACTCCTTTTGGTCTTTGCAAATGGAAGGAAGAGGAGTGGGATCATAGATCGAACTGCTAGTTCCTTGGAGGTGCTTTTTAAAATAAGGTCTGCTAGAGGTGCATGCTTCTGTGACACCAACATTAGCAGATCTGCCTGCTCTTCGTCCGTTCTTTTTAGCAACGCGGATGCTATATCATCCTCGGCCATTACACTGATTTCAAAAGAAAATTCTACAGGATTTTTTTCAAAGTAGGATTCAATGATTTTACCTCCCTCTTGCTCAAATTGATCAGAAGGGTCTTGTTGCACATGGCAAAATTGGATATGCGTCTTATATGTTGTATTCCAAGTTCTAATAAAATCCAAAAGCCGCTCATTTTTTATATGTGCATCACTTGCAACAACTATTCGCTGCAGACCATCGAAATGAGCATTTGGTGGAATAAGCAGGACAGGTACATCCACATTGACCGACAGATTATATGCATGTGTACCAAACCACCTGTCAAGTAAGGTGTGGTTTTCTTTGGTACCCATAATCACCATTTCATAATGCTCCTTTTCCAACTGTAAGTAAATGGAATCAAGGATATTTCCCGTCTCCACCAGCACATTTATTCTTTGCGCCCATTTGGAGTACAGAATCTCATCAACAAAGGATCCCACTTTGTCTAGCGTCACTGCCTCTTTTGACGTTTCCTGGTATCCCTCCGAAGGCCTTTCACCCAGCTTATATTTAGCTACATGAAGTAGATCAATCGTAGTACCTGTCGGATGCAAATCCATGGCATACTGAATCACATTTTTACAAATCGCTGTTAGATCAAAGGGCACAAGTATTTTACTCATAGCTAATTATTAAGTCTAATAATATCGTCTTCATGTAGAATAAGCAATGGCCATCTTGTTCTGATGGTCATTGCCCTGGTAGCGCTTTTATGAAATAACCGCTGCCAAAAATCCCGTTTCTTCCTCTCCATGACAATCAGATCTATATTTTCTGCTTCCGCATAAGCGTGCAAACTTTCAATGAGGTCCTGTTTAAAGAGTAAGACCTCCTTGACACGCTTAACCTTATCTTCTTGAATAACTTCGGTGTCGTTATCAACAAAATCATTCTCTTCCTCATATAAGTGCACCACATCAACAGCACAGTCTTGTCCTGTCAGTTTTTTGATAGCCGAGATCACCTCTTGATCCAACAGTGGTTCTTCACTGGCATAGAGTACATGTCTAAAAGGTTGAAATTCCACTCCGGGTGGAATGACAAAAACCGGGCAACTGGCATGTATGGTGACAGCAACAGATACTGAGCCAAGCAGACGCTTAAACACGTCGTCATCTCCCGCCGAGCCCATGACAATAAGATCGCCCAGATCATCCTCGATCATTCGTTCCACCTCTTTGCTTGCTTGCCCAACTAAGAACACCGTCTCGATAAAGGGACTAATGGAATGATAATCCAGCAGTTTATTTTCCATCTCTACCCGCTTGGCAACCAGTCGCTCTCGTGCGGCAGTCTCTGCTTTACTGTCAATGTAAACCACACCATCCACCGAAGAATTCATCGGAAAGTATACATGTGTCAATTTGATCATTCCATTGATCTGCTTTGCCAGTTCAACAGCAAAGGCTAAGGCACGGTCCGATGCTTCAGAAAAATCAGTTGGGACTATAATTCTAGGCAATTCCGGAGATCTGTAATACTGCATAATCGCCCTCATGCATCGCTGCACAAACCCGGAAATGGACTCATCCTCTTCCATGGTAAAGGTGCTTTGCTTGATGCGCACCGCTGGCCGGTCAGCCTCCGATTTCAAGCTGTCTCCATTCAGATCTCGAGACTCAAGAAGTCTTACGTCTATTCCAGCATCAATGATCTCTTTTTCCAACAAGATCTTCACACTTGATTGTACATCTGATGAATGGCCGTCAATAAATATTTCTTGCATGTTAGGTACTGTTTATTGTTGAATGGAGGAATCCCAATTGTCGCATATCGCAAGGCATCTTTTCCATAGGCTACAGTTGATTGTCCCTTTTGCCTCTAAATCTAAACCCGAGAAGTACTCTGTCACTCACAAAGTGGAACTGAAGTTCTCACCTTAAAGTCCTGAACTAAATAAGACGCTTTATATCTAGCTGCAAGTCGCTAAGGTAGTTCTGCCTTTATTCAAATAAATTGATTTTTACCCAGTTGTGCCATGAGTGCAATTAGCGGGAAACATGATCGTAGTCACCAGGTTTACGCATTGGGCAAGGAAAACTGACAAAAAGAACCTTCAGTTGATGAGCTTCCCATTTCGACAAGTATGCCACGAGAAATGTGTAGTACTTTGACTTTTCAATGATCAACACTGCATCCTGCCAACCATTAGGTGGATGGAAAATTGTGCCCAACCAGTATCTCCCAGCCAAAGGAATGATGTACCATCCTCGTGCGTTATAAAGTGGCCTGTCGATTGTAAGGGACCATGATGGTCCCATAAAAATTGCTGTCCCTGGGAATAGTTGACTATAAAATTTAACAGCACAGCAGCTAAGATCCTTAAGGCCCGAGATAATTTCATTTTGACCTACTCTTTTGTTTATTTAAGTAGACTCCGACTTTCCTAAGGGTATTTACATCGGATTTAGGGATAGAGCCTTCGTGCAGAGGACCGGCATTGAGTAAAAGGTCTGCGCCAGCAATGCTTGCTTCATCAAGCATCACCATGACATCATCCAACTGACGATCCTTGCCGTACACCTGCCCAACAAATCAAATCTCCCCAATTCCAGTCATCCGCAAAAATGAAGACAATGTTGGAATAGTAACACAAACCATAAATATCTGATTTCAAACTAGCTATATCAAACAGTCGATTTTTCTTGACCAAAGATCACCCACAGAAGGACCCAACCTTCTATAATGTTGCACTTTCAACATAAAGCTCGTCAAACTTTCAGTTCAATAAATAGATATTCTGCAAGGGATATGATGTCAACTATACAACTGAGATCACGTACAGGAATGATCTTCATCATTTAGCGTGATCCATAGCCTATGCATATTTGATTTTACAAATAGAAAAATCATGATTATCCAAGATGCGAAATCAATTAACCAAATTCAAAATGAATTTCAGGAAAAATTTCCCGGTCTAAAAATAGAATTCTATGAGTCAGAGCACAGTGATCATCAAGGCTCTCATCCATCCAATCAGCACGACCCGGCTAAAACACTGCGCGAAATTCGACAGCAACATTCAGAGGGAGACCTGGTGATTGATCCGGAAATGTCCATCGCAGAATTGGAAAACAACTTTGAAGAATTATTTGGCCTGCATGTACAAGTCTTCAGAAGATCCAAGACATTATGGCTGCAAACAATCAGTACAGATGACTGGACACTTGAAAAACAAAACCGAAAAGGCGTACATTCGAACCAAGTAAATCAATAAGATGGATATAAATATCAGAACCATTAACCACCCCAATCCCGAAAAATTTAGGGCCTACGCTGAGGAAGAACTGCAAGATACACTGGGTGAAAGTGACCTCATCACTACATGCAACCTGCACCTAACCAAGGAGGATCGCGTCCCCGTGATCTACAAGGTGGTTATTGAGGTACATCCTAAAGGTAGAACTCCGATCGCAGGGAGTGATGAAGATGAAATCGCACATCAGGCTGTTGCCAATTCAATAAAAAAAGTTCAGAAGCAGCTGCGCAGATACACTGAAAAACGGAAAGAGCGCTAAGATCTGGCGATCGACTTAAGTCTCAACCACTGTTGCTCCTACACTCTCCAGAAGGGCCTCGGCTATTGATCAAATGAGTACGCTGATCAAAAGAGAACCTTGTCCAACCGATCTACTCACAGATACAGGTATTCAAAGGACCATCGATTTATCTATGCATGTGCAACTGTAGACTCCAATACTTCCCTGTTTTAGACGCTGGCTTTATAAGATGAATGAACTATTTGAAGCGATTTTGCACGCAGATGAGGCCATTTTTATGTGGGTGGATCAATATGGCCATTGGATCTATTTCCTACTCTTCAGCATCATTTTCATTGAAACAGGACTGGTTGTTGTCTCTTTTTTCCCAGGTGATACCTTACTCTTCTCAGCAGGAATGCTGGCATCCACTGGCGATCTATCCATAGTTATGTTGCTTCCTTTGCTGATCTTAGCTACTGTTTTGGGTCATACATCAAACTACTTCATCGGCCGCTTCGTGGGCAGCAGTTTTTTTGAAAAAAAGGGCATTGGCTTAAGCAAGTACCTGCAAAGGGCAGATCGGTATTATCAGAAATACGGTGGCCAAGCGGTTATCTGGAGCAGGTTTGTTCCCTTCATGCGTTCTTTTGTGCCCTTTGTAAGTGGGATTGCTCAGATGGAGTTTGGCCTATTCACCAGATGTAATATAATTGGTGGCACTATTTGGATCTTGGCCTTCACATTGATGGGATTTTTCTTCGGACAGGTTCCTTGGGTCAAGGAAAACTACGGCCTGATTTTCACGCTGACCCTTGTGTTCGTGCTGCTTTCAATGCTGATCAGTATTCTTGCCTCCCTTTGGAAGCAATCTACTGAGGCAAAGTAAACCACTCGTCAATTGATCATAGGTCGATACTCTTCCATTACTCTAAGGTGAGCTGCTGGAAAATCTACAATGCAATGCTTAACTTGTAGCAAAGTACGAAGCATCGATGTCAAGAAATATAAGTGAGCTATCGGGTCGGAAGGGATTGGAGGACAATTTATTCGATAAATATGGACAACTGGCTCAGGAATCAGGCGAGCCTGATAAAGAAGAACTAGCCAAGCTAGCCAAAGAATTTCTGATTGGCCATGCCAATACCTATGGTGCAACCACTTTTTACGATTTTCTTCGACCTTCCAACCAAGGTAAGAAGGTCTATATCTGCAATGGTTCCGTATGTCTATGCGCTGGAACACAATCTTCTCTTGAGGAAAAGCTGGCCAGTCACTTTGCAAAGGACCAAATAGGTGAAATGTGCTGTCTGGGCCGCTGTCATGAAAACAGTGCCTTCCAATATGCCGGTCATAATTACTCCGGAAATGACATAGCAAATCTCGACGCCATCGTGGAGCAAAAATGGCAACGATCTGATCCCTATCAGGTCAAACACCATGGAAAAGCAATCCTCACTTCAACCCAGCCCACCCTTACTGAATGCGTATCTATCAGCAAATCCTTCCTCTCAACGGATTCTGCGGATGTTTTAGATCAGATTGAGACATCGAGGCTTCGTGGCCGTGGGGGAGCTGGTTTCCCAATTGCCAGTAAGCTGCAATTTTGTCGACAAGTGGAGCAGGAGGTTAAGTACATCATCTGCAATGCTGATGAAGGTGATCCAGGAGCTTACTCTGATCGATATCTACTAGAGCTCCAACCATATAAGACGCTCCTAGGCATGATCATTGCTGGTTACGTGGCGGGCTCAAATTGGGGTATACTATACATCCGAGGAGAATATCCTGAATCTGTCAAATCTATAGAAAATGCCATTGCGAGTTTCCATAGTGCTGGACTAGCAGGAGACAATATTCAAGGTGCGGGATTTGACTTTCACTTTAAAGTAATAAAGGCCCAGGGTGCCTATATCTGTGGAGAGGAAACGGCACTGATCAATTCAATAGAAGGTCAAAGGCCAGAGGTGCGTATAAGACCACCTTATCCAGCCCAGGAGGGTCTGTTCAACAAGCCTACCGTGGTCAACAACGTTGAAACCTTGGCTGCACTACCCTATATTTTGACTCATGGGGGTCAAGCCTATGCATCTTTGGGTACGGCCTCTTCATCAGGCACCAAATTATTGAGTTTGGATAGTGCATTTAGATTTCCCGGCATCTATGAGGTAGAAATGGGTACAAACTTGTCAGTGGTCGTCGAAGATCTATCTGGTGGTTTTATCAAACCTGTCAAAGCACTACACATAGGAGGTCCACTAGGTGGATTGGTGCCGATGGATAAAATAATGGGACTCAATGTGAGTTTTGAATCATTCCAACATGCAGGATTTCTGCTAGGTCACGCTTCCGTAGTGAGTGTCCCTACAGATTTTCCCATGGTCAAGTATTTACAACATCTATTTGCCTTCGCTTCGCATGAATCATGTGGAAAGTGCTTCCCTTGTCGTTTAGGCACTAAAAGAGCCGAAGAAATGTTGGAAAAGGCTCAAAATGAGAATTACCAGATTGACCAAAGACTATTTGATGACCTCCTTCACACGTTGGAGGAGGGATCACTTTGTGCACATGGTGGCGGTATTCCATTGCCTGTCCGAAATGCATTGATGTATTTTCATGATGAGCTTAGTACATATTTTAAAGAATCCTAAATATCAACGATGAGCACATTAAAATCAGACCTTGATACTACAAACACCATTCAAGCAGCCAGCATGCATAAGATGGCATACGTGGATGGGAAGCGCTTGCCCATTGTTGATGGAGAGACCATTTTATCTTTCCTACGAAGACATTATGGAGAAAAGCCGGTTCCCACGCTGTGTGATGCACCCAATCTGGATCCATTTGGATCATGCCGGGTATGTAGTGTGGACGTAGCTCGGCCCGGGAATGGTGGAGTCAAGACCGTCGCCTCTTGTCATACCCCTGTAGCACCTGATATGCAGATCTTTCCCAATTCCAAAAATGTACAAAGGCTGAGGAAAAACATCATTGAATTGGTGCTAACAGACCACCCTCTGGATTGTCTCACCTGCGAGGTCAATGGCAATTGTGAGCTCCAAGACGTTGCTGCTAGAGTGGGCATTCGTGACGTCCGCTATCCGGCAGGTGCCGATCACCTAGACCGAGCAAAGGATCTGAGTCACGCCTATATGACTTCGGACTTATCAAAATGTATCAATTGCTATCGATGTGTCAGGGCGTGTGATGAGGTGCAAGGTGAGATGGTTCTTAGTATGGCTGGAAGAGGCTTTGATGCTCACATCATTACAGGTGCAGATACTACTTTTGCAGAATCCGACTGTGTAAGTTGCGGCGCATGTGCTCAAGCATGTCCCACATCAGCGATTTCAGATATCTTTCAATCTAAGGCCATCACTGCCACGGAGAAAACTCGCACGGTCTGTACTTATTGCGGAGTGGGTTGCAATCTTGAAGTATCCACCAACGGTAATGAGATCAAATCCATTAGGGCACCCTATGATGCGGAAGTCAATCACGGCCACACATGCCTCAAGGGAAGATATGCCTTTCAATTCTATAATCATCCGGAGCGCTTGAGGACACCTCAGATCAGGAAAAATGGTGTATTAGAAGCCGTGTCATGGGATGAAGTATATGATTACTTGGCTGACAAGCTTCAAGCAATTAAAACTGAACACGGAGCAGATTATATCGCTGGAATATCCTCTTCACGATGTACAAATGAAGAAAACTATCTGATGCAGAAGTTCGTACGTGCTGTAATCGGAACAAATAATATTGATGGGTGCGCTCGAGTTTGCCACTCTCCTACCGCACTTGGCATGCAGCGTACTTTTGGTACAGGTGCAGCCACGAACTCTGTAAATGATATTGAGCACACAGATTGCATGCTTGTCATTGGTGCAAATCCCACCGATGCCCACCCAGTCACAGGTGCACGAATGAAGCAGGCAGCGATGAAAGGCACTACTTTGATTGTCTTGGATCCACGTGAGACGGAATTGGCACGCTACGCACAGCATCACTTGCCACTCAGACCTGGAACGAATGTAGCCGTCCTGAATATGATGATGTATTACATCATCGAAGCCGATTTGGTAGATCATGAATTCATTGATACACGCACAGATGGATACCGAGACTTTCGAGAAGCCCTCATGACGCTCGACATCGATCAGATGGAGAAGGTCTCGGGTGTAGAACGCCACTTGGTTAAAGAGGCAGCGCTTGCATACGCTACTGCAGGCAACGCCATGTCTTTTCACGGCCTGGGAGTAACCGAACATTCCCAGGGTACTTTCACAGTCATGCAAATTGCTGAATTGGCCATGATTACCGGTAATATTGGGCGGCGTGGTGTTGGTGTGAACCCGTTGCGTGGGCAAAACAATGTGCAAGGATCTGCCGATATGGGTGTTCAACCACACCAGGGAGCAGGCTACCTTGACGTAACGTCGCTTGAGGTAAAGGAGAAATATGAACGGTTCTACGGTGCAAAGTTGCCTGGACATATTGGATATAAAATCCCGGAAATGTTTGAGGCTGCCATCGCAGGTAAGTTGAAAGCGCTTTGGATCATTGGAGAAGATGTTGTTCAGACGGATCCCAATACGCAAAAAGTAATCAAAGCCTTGCAAAACACAGACCTTGTCGTAGTTCAGGAGATATTTATGACGGAAACAGCAAAGTACGCGGATGTCATACTGCCAGCCTCCTCATTTTTAGAGAAAAGTGGCACATTTACCAACGGTGAGCGTCGAGTACAGCGTGTCAACCAAGTTATTGAACCTTTAGAGGGTACTAAGCCTGATGGTCAAATTATTGTGGATATCATGAATCGCATGGGATATGATCAGGCTCCATATTCAGCTGCCAGTACATTGGCAGAGATCTCTCAAATTGTGCCTTTTTTTGCCGGGATAAAATGGGAAGATTTAGATATCAACGGCAAACAGTGGCCAGTAGCGCCCGATGGTACCGATTCCAAAATACTACATAAGGAGACCTTTAAGATTGGAAAAGGGCAGTTTCAGTATCATGCTTTTCGTGAGAGTGAAGAGTTGATCGCCCATCAGAAAGACTTTCCATACATTCTAACCACCAATCGTGAACTTGAGCATTACAATTGTGGCACAATGACAAGACGCACAAATAACGTCGATATCCTCACCGAGGACGCCTTAATGATTCATCCCGAAGATGCCGCCAAGCATTTCATTGCCGATGGGGATATGGTGTGTCTAGAGTCACCGCGCGGAAAGGCAGATGTGAAGGCCCGCATCACTGAAGAAGTGAAGCCCGGTATCTTAAGTACCACTTTTCACTTTCCCGAGATCATGATTAATAACATTACCTCTGATGTATCTGATAGCGAGGCACTTTGTCCCGAATATAAAGTTGTGGCTGTACGCATTAGAAAGAGCAAGGGTAAGCACAAGCATATGCAGCCTACATGATGAATCACATCAAAAGGCATGAGCAATCTCATTCAAAACAGTAACCAAAATACTGAAATTGGCAAACATGAAAAGAAGGTCATTTGTCGTCAACAGCTCATTGGCCACCGCAGCTATGATGAGTACTCCATTGAATCAAATAAAAGGTATCGATCCATCAGATAAAGTTTCTGTGGGTGTAATTGGTACTGGCAGCCGTGGAACCGGACTCATTAAGAGCCTCAATGATATACCTCAATTTGAGGTTCATGCCTGCTGTGACATTTTACCATTTCGCTTAGAAGGTGCACTGGAGTATACAGCTGGGGCAACACCCTATAAGGACTATCGAGCATTGCTAGATCGTAAGGACCTGGATGCGATCGTCATTGCTACGCCCCTATATCTGCATCACGAGATGGCTAAAGCCACTATTCAAACAAACAAGCATATATACCTAGAGAAAACAATGACCTTTCATGTTGATGAGGCACTTGAGCTGGTTGCGATGTGCAATGATTATGAAAAGGTTTTTCAAGTTGGGCATCAGTATCGTGCAACACCCCTGTATCATCAGGTCGCTGAAATCATTAGGGAAGGGTACCTCGGTCAGATCACAAACATTACCGTACAATGGAACAGAAATGGAGATTGGCGAAGGCCAGTGCATAATCCTGAATATGAAAAAATCATCAACTGGCGTATGTACAAAGCGTATTCGAGTGGTCTTACTGCAGAATTGCACTCCCATCAGCTAGATTACATCAATTGGATCTTCGATCAACATCCGCAAAGAGTCATGGGTATGGGTGGAATTGATTATTGGAAAGATGGACGTGAAACCTACGACAATGTCAATACACTCTTTGAATATCCAAATGGGATGAAAGTAAATTGCATTTCCTTAACTTCCAACGCTCACCAAGGCTATGCCATCAAATTTAAGGGCAGCAAGGGCACGATAGTGATGGATATGCACAAGGCCACCCTTTATCTTGAACCACTGAATGCCAAAGAGAAAGGAATGGTTGATGGTGTGTCAGGCGCTACCATGCCGAAAGAAGCTGAAAAAGGTCTAGAAATTCCATCAAGAGATGAGAAAGGCTACTCAAACACGAGGTATGCCCTGGAGGCTTTCCACAACAGCATCATTAGTGGAGACATACCTGCCTCCAATGTAACTACCGGCGCTCGTGCAGCCATTGCAGTCCGTTTGGCAGTTGATGCCATGCGCGAGGGTGTGGTAAAAACTTGGAAAAAAGAATTTGGTGTTTGATCTCCCTCTGGAAGTAACACCGGTGTTGTACCAAAAGATCAAAAGTCGGTCACAGCGACAGGATATACGGGTCAATTCGATCACACATCATGTAACATGAGACACATGCAACTGCCTAGTGCTCAGTACCCGCCAAAAGGCTTCATCTCGGAACTTAAGTAGTAGAAGATTTATCAGATTTCGTATTTTCATCCGCAGTTTGGGTTATCAATAACTACGTAAGCCTGTATGGCGAAGGAAAAGACCGATATTAGAAAAGATTCACTTACCATCATCCGAACTACGTATCGGAATAATATCGAATTGACCAACATAGCAGACAACAAAGCCAATATCTTACTGAGTTTGAATGCTTTGATGATCACCTTCCTTATCCCAATCGTCCTATCAAACCTTGACCTGATCGTTGAAAGAAACATCGTCCTGCCACTCGCTACTTTGGCCATAACCTGCTTAATCACTATCATTTTAGCCGCTATGGCCACCAGGCCTTATAGAATGGGCAAGCAACATCGCTCCAATGGATCTTCTACCAAAATGAGCCCATTTTACTTTGGCAATTACTATAAGATGGATGTTGAAGACTATGCAGAATTGTTTGAAAGCACTCTGGAAAATCCCAGTGAGCTCAAAGAATACATCACACTAGATCTTTTCCACATGGGTAAAGGTCTGGGTGAAAAATATGCCCAGGTGCGGACATGCTATAATGTCTTTATGGTTGGGATTGTGATCTCGATTGTAGCTACCATTATTGTCTTTTTAGTTTGAGTCACGATACAGACCTCACATCATTTTTACCCCTATCAGGAGAATCAAACAATAATAGACTTTCAAGCCTAAACTTTTTTTATACTTTTTTGTATAGATTAATGTATACATTTTTGTGTAAATGACAAAAAAGCAGTTCTTTTGCGCTCTCCAAAGTGAATGAACCGTTCGAAATTTATGAAATACGATCTAAAAGCAATGCATTGATATGAGTGATTCTATGAAGACGCTAGAAGAACACACTTCAAGCGAATATAAGTATGGCTTCACCAGTGATATCGAGATGGATGTCATCCCAAAAGGTCTGAATGAAGATGTTGTCCGTTTAATCTCCGCTAAGAAGAAAGAGCCGTCTTTTTTAACGGAATGGAGATTGAAGGCCTTTAGACATTGGGAAACATTGACAGAACCCAAATGGCCGAATGTGGCATACCCACCTATAGACTACCAGGACATCAGCTACTTTGCCGCACCGAAGAACATGCCACAGTACGACAGTCTGGATGAAGTTGATCCCGAGTTGCTAAATACATTCGACAAACTTGGCATCTCTCTTTTGGAGCAAAAAAGGCTGATGGGAGTTGCAGTTGATGCCGTGATTGATAGTGTATCGGTAAAAACGACCTTTAAAAAACAGCTTTCAGAGCAGGGCATTATATTCTGCTCCTTCAGCGAAGCCGTCCAAGATCATCCGGATCTGGTACGTACTTACCTGGGTAGTGTCGTTCCATATACTGACAATTATTTTGCAGCACTCAACTCTGCTGTTTTCAGTGATGGATCCTTCTGTTACATACCCAAAGGTGTAAAATGTCCAATGGAATTGTCGACCTACTTTCGCATAAATTCAGCTGGTACTGGTCAGTTTGAGCGGACTTTAATCGTAGCTGATGATGATAGTACTGTTAGCTACCTGGAAGGATGCACAGCACCAATGCGTGACGAAAATCAATTGCACGCTGCGGTAGTTGAGATCGTAGCCAAAGACAATGCCTCAGTGAAATATTCAACGGTGCAAAATTGGTATCCAGGTAATAAGGAAGGCATAGGTGGAGTCTACAATTTTGTCACTAAACGGGGAATTTGTAAGGGAGTTCGATCAAAAATTTCCTGGACACAAGTAGAGACGGGTTCTGCCATCACTTGGAAATATCCCAGTTGTATTCTAAAAGGTGATGGTTCAGTAGGTGAATTCTACTCCATAGCGGTGACTAATAACTATCAACAGGCGGACACCGGCACCAAGATGATTCATATTGGGAAAGATACCAAGAGCACCATCATTTCAAAAGGTATATCTGCTGGAAAGAGTCACAATTCCTATCGCGGCCTCGTCAAGGTAGGTAGCAGGGCAGAAAATGCGCGCAATTTCTCACAGTGTGATTCTCTACTCATGGGTGATAAATGTGGAGCACATACTTTCCCCTACTTAGAGATCGAAAATAAGTCGGCACAGGTAGAACATGAAGCTACGACTTCTAAAATTGGTGAGGATCAACTCTACTATTGTCAACAACGTGGCCTTAGCGAAGAAGACGCTATAAATCTAATTGTGAACGGATATTGTAAGGAAGTATTTAATGAACTACCAATGGAATTTGCTGTCGAGGCGCAAAAACTATTGGCGGTCAGCTTAGAAGGTAGTGTTGGATAACTATTAACGAAAAAATAACAAAGCAAAACAGGCTTATGCTATCGATAAAAAATTTGCACGTCAAGGCGGGAGATCTAGAAATCCTTAAAGGAATTGATTTGGAAATAAAACCTGGAGAAGTACATGCCATTATGGGGCCTAATGGATCTGGCAAAAGTACTCTTGCCCACGTGTTGGCAGGAAAAGAAGATTATGAGGTTACTCAAGGTTCGATCACCTACATGGGAAAAGATTTACTTGAATTGGAAGTGGACGCCCGAGCAAGAGCAGGTATATTTCAGGCATTTCAATATCCCGTAGAAATTCCCGGAATCAGTACCGCACAATTTTTGAAAAGTGTAGTCAATGCAGTTCGAGAGGATAATGGCCAGGAGCCTCTGGATGCCATGCATATGTTAAAACTAATGCGATCAAAAATTAAAGCTTTGGGCATGAAAGAGGCCTTGCTCAAAAGAAATCTAAATGAGGGATTCTCAGGTGGAGAAAAAAAGAAAAATGAGGTGCTGCAGATGGCCGTTTTAGAACCTAAGTTGGCAGTACTTGATGAGACCGACTCAGGCTTGGATATAGATGCACTAAAAACCGTGGCAGAAGGAGTTAATTCACTAAGGGATCCAAAAAGATCATTTATTATAGTGACTCACTACCAACGGCTATTAAATTATATCGTTCCAGATTACGTACACATCCTTTATCATGGCAAAATTGCTAAATCTGGTGATAAGAGCCTTGCATTAAAACTCGAGGATGAGGGTTATGATTGGTTAAAATCTGAAGTTGCACATGCAGCAACAAGCTAATATTTAAGGAATGGGATCATTAAAAACTAATCATAATGCAGTTGAAAGGTATCAAGGATTATTTGATGTCTTTGCCAACAGACTAAACGGACAGCGAGACACTCGATTTTTCCATTTGAGAGAAAAAGCGATGCGCTCGTTTTGCGAAATTGGTTTCCCTGACCGGAAAGATGAAGACTATAAGTACACAAACCTTACACAATTATTGTCTGTTCCTTTTCAAACTTTGCCAACAAATAACGCACAGTCAACTGGAGATGTGGGGATACTAGAAGAATCTCACAAGATCTATTTCCTCAACGGCAAACTTAATGAGACCAAATCAGATCTAGGACAACTTCCAGACCAGGTCCAGATTATGACAATTGAGCAAGCGTTACAAGATGCATTTCTTGCTGAAAAAGTGGCTGAAACACTGCAGAATATTAGTGAAGAGAAAGTTTCTGCATTCACTTTACTTAGTGTAGCCTTTGCAC
>JABDMH010000068.1 GCA_013001595.1 Saprospiraceae bacterium
CCTTCCCGCAGTACAAAGTACTCAGTATCTTGTAAAATATGGTTGAAGTGCACTAGGCGAAAATCACAAAATTGCTCCTCAAGCAAATTGATGATTTCCACCCTCGATTGTTGAGAAACCTTGACCATTCGTGGATCACTTTTGGGAAAGTATCGACTAAAGCCAACAGTCTTGACTCGTGCTGTAGACTGATAACCTATGCGCTGTAGATAGTTCATCGAGCGGTGGTTTGATTCCTCTACAAATGCATAGTATACCGACTTGTCTGTTTCGGCCTCCCGGAGCATGTTGATCAATTTTCGTCCAACCACACCTACAAGCCGCCTATTTCTGAAAGTCACTTTCGTAGCTAGATACCGAAAGTAATAGGCCTTGCATGAGAATGATCCGTTATGCACCCATCTTCGCTCTATCACGACCATCCCGGCAAGACTACCATGAATACGCATGATGATCAGCACCGGATCCATCAGTGCATCAATGCGCTCTTGTGTCTTCTTATGCTCATAGAGTGTATCCTCTGTACCCCAAGTGGTACCGTCGAGAAAATCTATGATCTCCGGAGTGAAGAAATGTTCTTGCGTACACGTAACCTCTTCATCTTCGTAGAGTATTTTATTATCTAGTGCTCTATTATTATCCACAGATTGTTTCGTCACTGCTGTCACATTTCTTGCTAAGAATCTTAGTTCCTGCTGACCTGGAACTCCTGGTTGTCATAGAAAAGTAGTGGTCGCTCAGAACAAAGGATCAATCGATCGTCTCAAAATGCAATCTGCCTTTGCCTATCTATATTTCAGTAATTCAGATGGTATGAACGTCTTGAGGAACATTCCAACTGCATCAGAGGAGCAATAATAAGGGTTTATATTCACATTGTAAATCCACGCAATGTTCGAAAAGGAAGTAATGTTCACCATGTTTCGGCATCGCAAATTGGAAATCTAATTCCTGTTTGACTGACATTAAAGACTTGTCCGCAAATCTGCTATTTGGTGGTCTCCCCACCCATTTGGGTAAGCACCTCATCCCTGGGCTCCCAAAGCTCGATCTTAGTGCCTTCAGGATCCATAATGTGGACAAATTTCCCGTAATCATATGTCTTAATTTCATCCACAATAGTCACACCGTTGGATCGTAAGTTATCAACCAACAGCTCGATCTCTTGCACTCGGTAATTAATCATGAAGGCTTTCTCGGAAGGAGCAAAATAGCTGGTGTCGGTCGCAAATGGACTCCATTGCAAATAATTGATCTCGTCAGGACGATGGGCATTTCTAAATTCAAAGGAGGATCCATGGTCGTTGACGGCAAGTCCAAGATGCTTACTGTACCAAGTTCGCATGCTTTCCGGGTCGTCAGACTTGAAAAAAACTCCTCCTATTCCGGTGACTTTTGGTGTCTTATCATTCATAAGCGTTGTTTAGAGATTAAAAAAGGTAATAAAGCAAATTGTCATGTTTCCATGTCGATATTGAACGATGGGCTATTTTCTTTTCAAAATTAGTGCTGCAACCAAAGATACCAGCAGTCCTACTGGAAAGATTTCTAGAAAGGTTACACCCATTTTCTTCCAAGGGTTTTCATACATTTCCTTGTATCGTTGCATCAGCACCCTACCCTCTTCAATCTCCGCTTCACTGGCCTCATTGCTCACTAAGCCTTCAAGGTAGGATACTGCATATTGGTCCATCCAATCAGTAAGTATCAACTCGGTAATGATCATCCAAGTAGCCACATAAAAGATGGATGCAATCAAGGAGATGTACAATCCCACAAGTAAGGCACGTTTAAACGTGATTTTGCCTTCTAATGCCAAATCACGATAGCGCTTTATACCAACGAAAATAAAGGAGAGGGCTACCAGCATGGTCAAGTAGCCAATAACCTGTCCCAGGACATGGTCCGTCATAGCATCCATGAACTGCGTGGACAAAAGAAGGGCGCCTGCCAAAATGAGGCCTGCAATGATTCCGTGTCTCAATACGATTCTTTGCATATGATTTCAATTTATACCAAAACACGCGAAATCGAATGAATTTGGGCTCATACTTAAGTACTATTTTACCGAAAATCGGCTTGTCGAAAAGCCATGATCCTACAAGAATCTTGATGACCTATGCGAAATCATAGCTTTCGCAATACTTACTATCTTTCTTTGGGTTGCATCAAACGCTAGCAGCCGAACATTAGTTTTCACAACAATGGAGTTGGCGAAAGATATTTGACAAATGCCTATTCCAACATCTCAACTAGATGGAATGGGACTTTGCATAGCTAGATAGAGTTGAGCCTTTTTCACGGCTTGGGTACGTCTCTTCACATCCATTTTGGTGAATATGTTGGATACATGAGATTTTACCGTATGGATCGAGATGGATAGTTTTTCAGCGATCTCATCATTGCTCAAACCCTCGGAGATCAATGACAGTACCACCTGTTCTCGATCCGTCAAGTTAAAACCATTTCCGGAAAAAGTGGCCCTCAATTCTGGCGTCGACCTATAAAAAGAGCTGGCAATCCAAATGCCAATCAACGTGAATATGCAGACACATATCGATAGATAAAGTTCAATGCTCAAGTGAGTGGACAAGTAGTGATACTGAAGGACATTCAAAAGGATCAGCAACCATGCAATGGCAAGCCCATACCAAATCCATATAGTGGAGAAGCACTTGATTGCCTTACTTAATTTCATACAGTTCATTAAATGCAGACTCATACTTATCACCTGCTACCCACTTAGGGCGTTCATCATGATTGGCAATCAATTCCGTAGCTTTTACAAAAGCTTGACAAAACTTATGTAAATAATTGAAATCCAAGTCATTTGCTTCATCAGACAGTTGATGATAGTTTTTCATAATGGCGTCGTCAAATTCCTTAAAACCTGGTGTTATAGTTGGCGCAGGTATTCCCTTTTTCGCAAAGGAAACGTTGTCAGAGCGATCGAAAAGATTTTGCTCTGGTGCAGGATCTGCAAAAGGGGCCAAGCCAGTCTCAGAAATGGCATAGGCAAGCAAATGGTCTACTGAAATTCGACCCATTCCCATGACTGATATTATGGAGGTATCACTATATCCAGCTCCGTCGCAATTCAAATTGAAAATCGTTTGATGTAGCGGTACAACTGGATGATTGACATAATACTGACTACCCAAAAGCCCCATCTCTTCGCCGGTAAACGCAACGCACAGGATAGATCTTTTAGGTCGATTTTTTGCCAAGTAATTGGCAGCACTTAAAAGGGCAGCACAACCTATGGCATTATCTCGAGCGCCGTTGAAAACGGAGTCTGTCTCACTAGCGCCTCTAAGCATTCCCATGTGGTCGAAGTGTGCAGATAATACGATGTACTCTTGTTTGAGATCTGCATCGCTGCCTTCAATAATACCTATCACATTGGGAGATACGACCGTCTTCTTATCGATACCATCAGATTGTAACCTCAGCCGCACACCTTCCCCTGGCTTCATTTTTTCAATCGTCTCATCTAAATCATGATTAACAATGATATGGGGCAAGTTTTGGGCACTAATATCCTCTATCTTCATTCGCTGACTATCCATAAATCTCTTCACGTAGTTCCAAGGCACCCTTCCATTGTATATTTCAATCAAACCCGCAGCTTGCCGTTCCATTAGTTGATTGAGCTTATCAGAAGATAGTCCAAAAGCATCCTGAGCATTATTGACGTCGGAATTCCCTAGGTATGCAAGTGCGTATTTGCCCTCGACATCCAAATCATCTAGGTCTGCACCCCATGCTTGCTTGGCATAGATGATCTGTCCATCAAAGTTGATGTCTTTACCCTCCATGACGATAACCTGTTCTTCACTAATGGTTACCTCATCTATAGAAAGATCGATTTCTTGGGGAGGAGAAGTCTCACTAAACCCTATTTTCTGATAGTATCCACCCAGTGACAAAGCAGGTTTCAGACCCATGGTACGAAATGATTCGGCAATGTAGAGCGCCGCAATGGCATTGCCTCTTGTACCCGTCTTTCGCCCCTCGAGTAGATCATCAGAAAGAAATTTGACCTTTGATTCAACAAAATCACGAGTGACATAACTTGTCGGGGCAAGTTGCGAAAATAGCCTGCCAGAACTTATAATAAATACGAGTAGGACAATCTCAAAAATACGCTTACGATCTATGGTCATCTTGGAAAATATGGTCTGTGTAAATGTAAGATAAATCAAGTGCATGGCAACCGTTTGGGGTCCAGCCCTTGAAGGACCGCCTGACCCAGTTAAACCTGTCTTCACCATTCTCCATCTCCCAGCTACGAAAGATATTTTGGACAGTTAAAGATTTACCTTTGGGACTGAAATAAAGCACCAAGCAAAATGCTCAACATAAAAGAGATCATCTCTGTCAGCTTGATCCTATTCTCAGTGATTGACATACCTGGGTCACTTCCCATAGTAATCAACTTGCGCAAGAAGGGCAGTAACATACAGGCAGGTAAAGCCTCCATAATCGCTGGTTGCATAATGATTGGGTTTTTATTGGCAGGAGAATCGATTTTACGATTGTTCGGTGTGGATATCTCTTCCTTTGCAGTAGCTGGAGCCCTCGTGATTCTACTCATTGGCCTTGAAATGATTTTGGGTATTCACCTCTTTCGTGAAACCTCAGAGAGCAGTTCGAGTACCGTTGTGCCAATTGCATTTCCATTGATTGCAGGTGCCGGAACCTTGACTACCATATTGACGCTAAAGGCTGAATTTCACCAGCTAAACATACTGATAGGCATACTAATCAATCTTGTTTTGGTCTTTCTAGTATTGAGAAGTTCAAATTGGATTGAACGCAAAATCGGTCAATCGGGTGCAGATGTCCTAAGGAAAGTATTTGGCATCATCCTTATTGCCATAGCTGTTAAGCTATTTAAAGAACACCTCTTTACCCAAATCAAATTGCAGTGATGCCTTGTGATTACGACAAATCAAGCGGGTCTGGCAACCATATGACGTCCATTACCTGAACTAAAAAGAGCCCCTCACCTGAGTTTGAAGGGCCTCTGGACAGGCTGTAAGCCAACCAATCTTATGCTTTTTCTTCGGAGCAAATGCAGATGAATACCTCTGTGAAAAGCCAATCAAGAGTTTGCTTAGCCAAACCACTTTCCACCTACTCAGATTCTTACTTCAACAGTACCATCTTCTTGGTATCGGTTCCATATTTAGAAGTCAGTGTGTAGTAATACACTCCCGGTTGCCCAATATCTGCTTTGTCAATACGCACAGTTGATCTTCCTGCAAAAAGATCGATTTCCATGTGCTTAATCAATCGACCTTGCACATCATGCACCAAGAAGGAAGCTTTATGAAGTGCTGTGTATTCAATTGGAATCTCCGTATGTTCAGAAAAAGGATTTGGTTGATTTTGATGTAGTGTAAATGAGCTCTGATTACCAACAAATTTCAAGGCCAGTGGATTCTTGCCCCAATCGACACCATACACTTCAGAGTGGATTCTGGAGTCTCCCACAGTCAGGTGATCACTCAATTGCCC
The DNA here is from genome assembly GCA_013001595.1 of Saprospiraceae bacterium. Classification (GTDB taxonomy): domain Bacteria; phylum Bacteroidota; class Bacteroidia; order Chitinophagales; family Saprospiraceae; genus JABDMH01. Next base: position 5,524 of record JABDMH010000068.1, read on the forward strand.
CTGGTCCTTGGCTACAAAAGTCATCGTCAAGAAAGCATCTGTTGCAAAAGAACTTAGGAGATCAGGATTTACCCATGAAAAAGCAACCAACCCACTTTCCATCTCGCTCCAACCAAAATTGAGTTCATTTATCTGGAAAGATGAATCGAATTCGAAACCATCAAAATCAAGTTTACTCGCATCGTATCGAAATGCCAGTTGAAGACCGGCATAAACACTCTTCGGCAAGGCAAATGTGATACTGGACCTTTCACCGGGCACCAATGTAGCATCCTCACCCTCCATGACTACCGTTTCCCCACTTCTTCCCGTACTAGTCAAAGTACGGTCTAGATTCACATCTCCTGTTTTCATGCCTATAAAATCCGCAGTTTCCCCCGGCATGGTAAGTTTGGCAGCAAAGGCCTTACTATAATCCTCGCCCTCAGGAACATCAGTGCTAAATACATAGGTCGATTCTATAAACTTCCAATTCGGTGATCCCGACCATTCGTCAATATTACCCAAGACCATATTTCGCACCTCCAATAGATCTGCTACACTGACGATCTTGTCTCCATTCACATCTGCAGCGATGCGTAAATAAGGCGATCCAAGCAGCGTACTCTGATTAGCGTGAAAAAAGATCGGAAGGATGTCTGCGGTGGAAATGCCATTTTGTGGTGTATCATCCTTGCTTGGAGTAATCACAATGGAGTCTCCCATAATTGACATCATACTATAGCCCCCCTGGTCATCCGTGGTTCCACGTTGCAGCATGCCTTGTGTACTCAATGTAGCGATTGTTACCTCAGGGATGGGCAATTGATCCTCTGTAGATACCTGGCCAGAAACGGTGGCAAATTGCTGAACGACCTCCGGACAGCCACCCATATTATTTTGGACGACCAGGGTCACATCGCAGAAATCAGCAGATCCTGAAGGACCCAATACCCAAAAACGCACTGTATTGAAGCCCATGTGCTCACAACCCAGCTCAAGATTATCTCTATCGACACTCGTATCGAGGGTCTCGGTGGCTGGATTATCATCAGCCAGCAATTCAATATAGAACAATAGGTCCTCATCATTGTAGCCACATGGTGCGGTGCTACTTGCATCAAATTCTTCGGCCCAAATGACCGTCATTGCAGTATCTATGGTACCGTCATTGTCCAAATCCATTGGCACTAAATCGGCGGTGATAGACGATATACACACCGGACTAGGTTTCTTACCTGTAATAATGGTCACTTCATACGTACAGATGCCTTCATTTTGACATTGATCCGTCGTAAATACAACTAGGCTATATCTCCCACCTTCAAGACCAGCTTCCTGTATTTCAACACCTGCTAGAGCTCCATCGGAGGCAGACCCATAACCTGTACGTATAATCGAGGGTTGGGCATCAGAAATCTCTCTCAGCTCATATCGATATTGAAGACTTCCACAAGCATCCATGACATCTAGCGCAACTGACAGATCATACACACATCCTGCTGCATCTATAGTTCCGCCATCCTCCACAGGTCCAGTTAGAATGCACTCTGGAGCTATTGTGTCGACTACCAAGATTTTTTGAATAAAGGTGTCGGTAACAATTTCATCCTTATGCCACCATTTGTCGACCAACGGTTTAGACTGATTACACCAATCGGCTAAATACCAGGTTCTTACCACCTTCAAACATACTTCATCGCCACCTACCACACGGAATACTTTGTCTTCGTGCGCTACACCCACAATGCGACAATCATCATCAAACTTGTAAATCGGCATTCCTGTTAACATTGGATCGGCCTCACCATACACATGACCACTTTGATCATCAGCGTAGGTCACGCCGCATGCATAGACGATCTGATCGGGAGGAAGATCAAACATACCCTTATCGAGTTTACAGAAATTGCCTACCCAAATGCGTTGCACCCTTGTGATCGTATCTACATCATGTAGTTTGGCACCTCCATCTGCAGGGCAGGATGCCCATATATTAAATTTACGATACACATATCCCTGACCACAATGGTCTAGATCAGACCAAATAGTCTGATCACATATCACCCCCTCTTGGCAATTTACTGCCACTAATCCTTGCTCGATTGGTTTGGATCGCAACTCATAGCTGCAATGTCTAAATGTCGAATCCTTCCATATGTCACCTAGATGATCGTCATGGACCTTATAAGATATAGTCGAATCTTTACAAACACAGACACTATCTTCATAGTAGAGGGTGCTATCTAGGCGCACTCCTACCTCATCGACCAGGTTTCCATATACATCCTGCCAACCTTTCTTGTATCCTCCTAAAATCTCATCGATTGCTTGTTGGGCATCCAGATCTCCGGATTGAGCACCTTCAACCAGTGTTTCGAGACTGACAGGGCCAGAATAATTTGCTGTAGAATACTTTGGAGCTCGGTAAGATTGGCAAGTTATTTCGACATCACCCAGATCCTGAATCAATGTAATGGGATTTTGATCTTCCACCCACACATCAGTCCAAGTCTTCGACCAATTGCACCAATAGTCCATAACTAAAAGTTCTACACTCACATTCGAACAAGCATCGTTGCAATCAAAAGGAACAGCCTTCGACCAACCACCCCCAAGTAATGCCGCTTTTCGGTACAGATTTTGATGTGAGGTATCTTGCTCGCTACATCCAAACAATCTTCCCGGGGAACCCTGGAGTCCCAGATTGCAAAGTCCATCATCAAGCAATGCACCAAATGCTTCTCGTGAATAATTAAGGTTTCCGCAAGCCTTGCTGCCATAATACAAGAGATCAAACTTCCATGCATTGAGCAGTAAATCCGCACACGCACCGCCATCTTCCTCCAACCAATCCATCTCTCGTGCATAGTGGGCTTCCACAGGATTCTCACTATCAGAATCAAGATGGGCCATTTTCAACCCTACATCATGATAGCTACATGTATCCAATACACTATCACATAGATTGATACAGGAGTCGTACCAGTCCGTTCTCCTTGCCAAAACCAAGGCCAGACCACAATTATCCCAACTTCCTTCATCGAATGTGCTGGCCTCCAACCAGGTTTTCTTGTCAACACGAGTCTGACCTGCCGACAAATTCACCACTACGCCTTTCTCACTTACAGCAATGGGCTTGGTCAGGTCCTTTACTTGGATGTAACAATATATAGTATCCACATTATGGCATTCGTCCCGCACCTCGTATAAGACCTGATACGGTTCATCTCGCATGGGGAGATCCACTGCTCTCTCATAAACATATCGATCTCCATTGGAGCAGCTATTGACTTTATCAAACAAATATGTTCCCAAGCCCTCGATGCTTGCTTTCACATTTTGAATGCCATTGCATGCATCCAATGCACATAATGATGGCAATACAGCAAACGCCGAACAATCATGACTGCTTGTGTTGGCCAAGATGACTGGAGCCAGGCTATCGGATCGAGGTCGAACCGGTGTATCCCAACAATGCTCAACCGAATCTATCCCCGTACCTGTTGGCCAAACTAAAACACTGGCATCAAAGCTACTTAGATCGCAATGAACCTCTGGGGGTGTCGTATCTAGTACAGACAACCAAAAGCTACAACTCCAATAGGTGCCATCTGAACCTACTGGTTCTAGGGCTGACCCATTCACCATACAATCAGGGTCTGGCTCGGAACCGCACTCCTGTTTTACTGCCAAATCGATAAGGTACAGTTGATTGCAACCTTCGCCAAAGACTGTCTTATCTAAATGGACTGACAATCCACACTTATCACTTAGGTCAAGAAGATCGATACTTAACTTACCATCGGCTTTCTCAAGTTCTAAGAAGTGCAGCGTATCACAGGTGTTTGGTACAGTCAGAGACGGGATCAGTAAATAGGGACCAAGTAGCGATTCCCCACCGCAATAGACTGTATCTTTCTGTACGCAGGAGAAATTCTCTGCACTAACTTGTGGATACCTTAGCACACGGATTGTATCCATGGCCGTGCTGCGATGACCATCATTGGTGGTGTAGGCCCATTCACGATAAATAATTTTGGCCGTATCAGGATCATCCGCACAAGATCTGATCTCAGGCCAATCTCCTGCCCATATCGCAGGATCTCCTCTTCCTTTACAAATCTCAATCGAAACTGGCCCAGATCCTGGCTCTGGATCCTCCACTAGCGGGTCGTCACAGTATACAAGGTATGATCTACCGGTAAACCTAGCATCATTGGAAGTAAAGGTCAATTCACTTTGACAAGTCCCCATACTATTGGTAATCATCAAAAGGAGGGTTTCTTCTACATAAGGGCATATATTATTAATGATGAAGTAGGTCTCATTGCCTACATCAGTACTAGATCCTTGGGCAAAGAGAACACCCTGTTGTGATGTCAGCATGTAGTCGAACTCACCCACACAATCAGCATCTATTAGCACATTAGTCCAAAAGACTTTTGCATGAAATTCAGTTTGAGGATCTGAGGTGTAAATCGGCAAATTCACCGGACGGCAATTTGGCAGGCAAGTCTGCGACCAAGAATAAGTATAGGTACTGCAAATAAATAGTGCCACAAGCAGCACATGCCATCTCTGGCGTTGGGTATAAGCTTTGATCATAATCAGTGGTAGCGCCCGGTTTAGTCCACACTACGAGATGCAAGATACTTATATATGACAACTTTTATATATAATATGACTCGAAATTTATACCTCACTAGTATACAATATCTTACGGCCAAATGAATTTTTGTATAAATCTTCTTCATATGTATTGCCAAGGCTAGTTTTATCTCCCGAAACTCTAGAGAGTGAGCGGAGGACTTGGTTCGGTCTGATAATTGCTTATTATATTTTGTGGTGGTGGAATGAGCGAGCGAGCATGTGGATTCTGCTAGGCGAGCTGCACAGCCGAATTTCTAGGAGCGTCATAAAAGAGTGACAAGATAGCTACCATCGAAATGTTAAAATTTGGGTTGTTAATACATTTATTAAATTCGCGGCCCACATTTAAGGGCCATCATGCGTTGTTCTAGCGACTATTTCAAATTTATATGAGGTTAAGTCTATTTACCTGTATTTTGATATGTACTGCCTTGTTGCAGCAAGCTCTTGCACAGGATACTAAGCCAATCAGGATGAATCCTAAGATTGGCGTCAACTTCTCTGACCTCATCTTCTCTACGGAGCCTGCGAATACCTCATCATTGGCAGAGATGGGATGGAGTATTGGCATAGATGCCGACTACGGAAATAAGTGGCTAGCACAAGGAGGGATTCACTATTTTCAATTGGGCAGTGGAGTGCAAATGCCACGAGACACGCAAGTTGTTTCTGCCTCTCAGCTAAAAATTCCCATGGGAGTGGGCCTTAGGGTTCTTTCCATAGACTATTTTCACCTCTGGCTTCATTCACAAGCTGTAGTAAATTTTACAACCAGAATGCGTCGAGGTAATCTGGTGCTGGATAAGAAAGACTACCCAAGAACAGGTCTCGCAGGTCGAGTTGGCATCGGCATGGATCTTTGGAAAATCACCTTAGAACTTAATTATGAATACAGCTTTACCGATCTAGTCAATGAGTCGATTTTTGCCCGCAACGAAATGATTAGTCTTGCCCTAGGCGTCAAGATTTAGTTTAGTAAGGAAGACGATAATCTAAATGGTTTTTGATCACCAGCCAGCACATACTATCCGTTCTGGAACAATTGGCTCGGTGGAAATTCTCCACTAATCTCTTATGGTAGGATAAACTATGCCGAGTTGCTCTAAGTAAGTTTCGTACTTCTCCTCATCATAGTAGAACTTAGATAATTGGGGTCTGAATTCCTCCATTACATCCCCATTCAAATGTATGGCTGGACTATCTTCTGCACCAACCATTGGCTCATAGGTCATTTTCATACCTTGTTCATCGCGAAAGTACTGCCAAGCAGCATCCACCAATTCAGGTCTGCAAATCAGGTCTAGGAGGGTTGTCGCTTCTGCTTTAGCACCGGCTATGACGCCTTTGTGTGCGATTGGGGTGGCCATGGCTACGGCATTTGACCAGTGGTGTCCTTGCAACCCTGGAATGTTGGCTGGATACCTCAAGGTGACCGTAGGCAATTTCCATGAAATATCTCCAATGTCATCTGAGCCACCGCTCACAAAACCCTGCCTAGGCGGCGATAGGGTATCCAATTTTGTCGCGAGACCAGATGTATCACGGGCGTCGACTTCCTTCTGCAGTGCTACCGCCAGTTTTTGATCTGCTTCTGACCAGCGGGGTAAACCAACTGTACGAATGTTTTGGTACATCGTCTCAGCAATGACTTTGTTAAAGTGCCTTGGCCAGGCAGACCCCAGAATCCGCTTACTCATCTTTGTATTGGTCATGAGCGCTGCCCCCTCGGCCATTTTATTTGCCCGTTCATAGACTTCCATGATCCGCGGATAGGTAACATGCCTGAGAAAGTACCAAATGGAGGCTTTCGATGGCACTACATTGGGTTGATCTCCACCATTCTTGATTACTGAATGGGAGCGATGTAACGGATCTAGATGTTCACGCTGATACTGCCACCCTATGTTCATCAGCTCAACGGCATCGGCGGCACTTCTTCCCCGCCATGGCGCTCCAGCCGCATGTGCAGACTCACCTTCAAAGGAATATTCCACGGAAATGAGACCCGTCCCACGCGGTTGACCATAGGTGACATTCAGATTGTTACCCACGTGAGTGAATATGCAAAGATCAAAATCATCGAAATAACCATCTCGTGTAAAGAATGCCTTTGTGGCAACAAGTTCTTCTGCAACACCAGGCCAAAGTACCAATGTGCCGGACAAACTATCACGCGACATAATGTCCTTAACAGCCAACACTGCAAGTATATTCAGTGGAAGTCCACTATTATGACCTTCACCATGACCAGGTGCATCCAGCACAATGGGATCATGGTATGCTACACCGGGCTTCTGACTGGCTTTTGGAATGCAATCCAGGTCGCTCCCGATTGCAATAACTGGCTTGCCGCTCCCCCACCTCGCTAACCAGGCCGTAGGTACACCACTAATACCATACGTTATGTCAAATCCATTTTCTTTCAGAATAGAAGTGAGGTACTTTGAAGTCTCAATCTCTTGAAATCCAAGTTCGGCAAAGCTGAATACTTTGTCCACCATAACCTGCGCTTCCTTCGCATTGGCATCAATGGCACTGACAACTTCCTCTTTGTATTGATCGAGTTTGTCGCCTGGTATCTGTGCAAGACACAACTGACTACAAACCAAGATGCTTGCTAGAACTCGTATTTTCATCATATAGATAATTTAGCTTAGGTAGACAAGAATCCCAATGATTTGCTATAATAAGAGAATTTTGTTGACTAAAGCGGTTCGCATAGTAAGGCTATCTTGATTCAGCGGGCATGTAAACATCCATCTGTTCGGTTATACCTTTCAGTCCGAATTTTCCTAAGTGTTGAAACTCAAAGAAGTCTTTAGTAAGGGCATAAGTAGTCGCGCTGACAACTACACTATTAGCAGTGGAAATACCTTGCAATCGAGCGGCAATATTCGGGGTGCCGCCAAGCGCCAGATGTTCCTTTCGTTTACCAATGCCTAGATCCGCCATCACTACAGTGCCTGTATGGATGCTAATGCGGATCTTCAACTCCAGATTATACTCCACCACGCTTTGATTACTTATTTCCTTAATGTCTTCAAGTAACGCCAATCCAGCAAGGATCGCATTTCGAGGTGCCAACTTAAAACTTGTCGGATATCCAAAATAGGCCATAACCCCATCTCCTAAGTGCTGAGCCACATAGCCATATTTACTGGCTACGCTTTGGTAAACACAGCGGTGGTAAGATTGCATGAGTTGCATGAAATCTTCTAGACTTAACTGTTCTGTAAATGCTGTGGACCCCAGCAGATCGCAGAATAGAATGGTAAGCTCCTGCCGCTTCGCGTTCATACACTAAATGTACGCGAAAGGATAAAGACTAATGACAGATCATAGGTCGCATTTCAAAAGATTTAATCCTCCTCGCCAATGGTTATCTTCAGGGCTAGGTATCGAGCGCTTGCTTGAAAGCATCCAAGCAGCGTGCCCGCGCAAACTTATGATCAACCATGGGCTCTGGATAATCCAAAGAATCTAATTCAGGTATCCATTTGCGTGTATACTTGAAATCTGGATCAAATCTCTTGAGCTGCGTAGTCGGATTGAAGATTCGAAAATAAGGAGCAGCATCCGTACCGCATCCCGCCGCCCATTGCCAACCACCATTATTACTAGCCAAATCATAGTCTAATAGTTTCTCAGCGAAGTAGGCTTCTCCCCTACGCCAATCTATCAACAGGTGTTTAGTCAGAAAACTCGCCGTTACCATTCTCACCCGGTTGTGCATATATCCAGTGGTATTGAGCTCTCGCATCCCCGCATCTACCAGCGGATAGCCGGTCAATCCTTCACACCATATCTGAAAATCTGCATCGGAGTCACGCCAAGGCACCCGATCATACTTAGATCTAAAGGGTCCATCTACCACATGTGGATAATAGGCCAAAATTTGACTGTAGAAATCTCGCCAAATAAGCTCACTCAAGAAGGTTTCATTCAAGCCAATGGCTGATCTCGCGAGTGCTCTAATGCTGATGGTGCCAAACCTTAGGTGTAATCCCAATCTAGTAGTGCCATCACATGCCGGAAAATCTCTCTGTTTATGATATAATTCAATCGTCTCTAAGTCAAAATCATCTGGCGGAAATTGGATGGGCGATTTTTGAAACCCAATATCCTTTAGTGTTGTCTTCCCTTCGACTTTCCCAGCATAGAGGTTATGGAGGTAAGATGTCGAGGGATAAGATTTGAGATAGAATAGCGATCCATCAGAATCCTGCTTATGGTGCAGCTTTTGCAACCATGTTCTCTTGTATGGTGTAAAAACTACATACGGGTCACCATCTCCCTTCAAAACCTCTCCAGCTTCAAAAAGAACATGATCCTTATAATGATGAAAGTGAATTCCTCTGCGGTTTAGCAGATCAGAAACCACTCGATCTCGTTCTTTGGCGTATGGTTCATAATCTCTATTGGTGTAAACTGCATCAATGTCGTAAGTGTCAGACAATTCCTTCCAAACATCAATTGGTTTGCCATACATGATCAGCATGTCACTACCCTGATCTTGCATTTGCTTCTTTAATTTCATCACTGTCTGATGAATGAAAGTAACCCGGGCATCAGCTGGATCGGTTAAGTCATCCAAGATGTCCTTGTCGAATATAAACAGTGGTAGTACCGGACTTTGACCATACTTAAGTGCATGATACAGACCTGCATTATCATGCATTCTTAAATCTCTCCGACACCAAAAAAAAGTCAATTTCATAGTGTTTACCTTTTACTCATTTATCACCATTCAAAATACTACCCCATGTGCTATCCACCGATATATCAACAGTTTCCGGTCAAGCTAGCTAATGAGAATCATACCATTTGCCGTCGGCATTGACACCATTCAATAAAGTAATATATTGGCGCCCGAAACAGTCGTACAACACCTTTCATATTAATATGTTTACCTTCTATACCGGGATGTTTATTTCAAAGTGCATGTCCCTGTTTTCACTCTGCTTGACGCTGCATTTATTTGCTTTGGCTGGACATGCTCAAAAGCTCTCTCCCAACAGTGTATTGCATCGAAGCCTTTCCTATCATGATCCCTTTAATAGATGGGACACATCAGGTTTTGAGCTGGTGATAAAAGAAGCGAGACCAGGAAAGAAAGACCGTCGTAGGATTGTGTTTTTCAATATTTACCGCCAACAATTTCATCTAGATTATTCCCTGGATAATCATCGTCTAGAATACAAAATCGATAGCGGAAGAGTGAGTGTACTTTATGATGGCTCTGATCAATATACTGGGGAAATGCAACAAAAGTTCAAACTCAGTTCAGATCAAGCATATTCCCTCCGTGACTACTACCTATTTTTATTTGGGTTACCCATGAAGGTGCGTGATCCTGGAGCCATTTGGGATCCGATCGTCAGGGAAACCACCTTCAATGGTCGTCCTACTTGGGCCATTAAGGTCACGTATGATCCTACGGTAGGGGATGATATATGGCACTTCTATTTTGACAAGCAAACCTTTCAAATCGAGGGTTGCAGATTCTTTCATGACGAAAAACAAATGGATGGAGAGTACATTACGTTCACGGATGTCAAAATCATCAATGGAATTAAGTTTCCCAAAATCAGAAACTGGTATCTGAACAAAGATGACACCTTCTTAGGTACAGATGTGGTGGAGTAAATCTGACCTGGACCATCTATATTAAAGCTCAAAACACTATTATTCACCTGCCATTCTTCAGAAATCTTGATAAAAAAAAAGCCGCTGAGTATTGATCCGCGGCTTTCTCATTTATCTTTAAATTCTCTGCACTAATATTTCATAAACCTCTTGGCCACTGCCAATTCTTGATTAACGATTAGACGAGCAATGTATGTGCCTCCGCCCAGGGAGGAAACCTGTTGCTGTATGAGGTTATTGCCCTCAAAAAGTTGCAGATCTCGTTGATACAAAACCTTTCCTTCAACATTCAAAATTTGCAGCTGACCTTGCGCTCGTTGCTTCATATTGATATCCAACTGAATTCTCTCTAGAGTCGGGCTGGGAAAAAGAGTAAAGTCGTTGGTCAAATACGGATTTTCCTGCAGGTTGGTAATGGTGCCCCTTTGCAGATACACTGAATCTATGGTCGAGGAAGCACATAAACTGCCATCTGAGGCAGCTACCCGATGGTAAACCGTAACTACCGTTCCCGAATCAATCCCGAGCGTACTCAACAGCGTGTCGACAGCACCTGTCGTGGTCACAAACTCATTTGTTTCTCCTGTATTTACGGTCAGTAGCGGAGTATTAAAGTCCCTCGTTGCCGATAATTGCCAGACGTAAACCACTTTGTTTTGATTTGGATCAACAGAGGTGTCCCACCTTGCTGCAAACTCTGCTGCCGGATCACCGGATGTTTGAATGGTATCTCCGGCTGTGGGCTCGGTGATGTTCACTGCTGGTGGTGCCAAATTGATCTCAAGCAATGCTTGGCCGCGTATTTCACCAGCGCGGACCTCCATACTGTGCACATTCACATAGGAATTTCCAGTTTCGAGCATCATCCGTGTTGTATCAGACATCTCTATCTTGTTGCTATCAGCAGGAAACAATGCAGACAATCCGTCTGTTCCAGTCAAGGAATTAAGAGAAACAAGAATGCCGCCATTCATGCCTGGCATACCCAGGTGCAGATGAGCTCCTCCAGCGATATCCGTTGCGAAGGTGCTCATTAGATCATTAAATGATCCGGAGGCTATCAATGATGACCCTGTCTGTTCGAATATTATAGCACCAAGCCCCGTTGAGCTAGCTGGTCTAGAGGCATTCTTTCCTCGCAAGTTGGCCAAGTAGTACTTACTTGCAAGTGGCCGCAACTGGCCGCGTAGTTCACCGGATCCTACGTTTTCCGAGTGTACATTTATATAAGTCCCTCGCTTACTGACGGTGTCCATTCTTCCTGGAGTAACATCATATCTGTTATTGCTGATTTGGAACAGACCAGACGTACCGTCATCTCCCAGTGTTACTGTCAAAGGAGTAAGGACCGGACCATTGCTACCGGCATAGTTCCTGTGAATATGTGCTCCACCGGCCAAAGCTGTGTTTACTGGCGAACTGAGGCCATCAAAACTACCTACAAGAATCGCTTGCGCACCATTGTATTCCATCATGGCAGCTCCCGCAGCTGATGTATTTACTGCAGGTACTTCTTCCGCTCCAGACAGCGGAGTATAGAAGTAGGCTCGTGCCTCATGCATCAATTGACCCCTTATTTCGCCAGATTGCCAATTGGCAGTATGAACATTTATATACGAGCCTCGAGCTCTCATCGTGTCCTGTCTTCCCGGTGAGGTACCAAATCGATTGTCGGCTGCTTGCCAAGTCCCATTCATATTGTCTTGACCTGGACTAGGTGCCAAGGGATAAGCTACCGGACCATTTGAACCTACAGCCCCAATATGAATATGGGCACCATTTGCTATTTCCGTTGCAAGGTCGCTTGAGAGGTTATTAAAACTTCCGGAAAGCGTTATTCCACCACCCAGTACCTCGGCAATAGCAGCTCCGGATGCGTCGGTAGGAACAGCTGTGGGTTGCTGACTTCCAGTAAGGATGGCATGAAGAAAATAATTGCTCTCAGGCAAGATCTGTCCTCGTAATTCACCTCCAGGATATCCCGTTGTATGTATATTTACATACGTTTCTCTTGCCATCAAGGCCGCCAATTGATCCTCATCAAATGGAAATGTATTATCGCTTGGATTGAAAACACCTCCGCGATTGTCAGCATTAAGACTGGCAGTCAAAGGAAAGGCCACTGATCCATTCTGACCAGCCATACCCAGGTGAATATGGGCACCACCAGCAACATTCACATCGAAGTCACTGCCTAACTCTGCGAAAGATCCACTAACTGTCAGGTTCCCATCTCGTATGGCTATGGCAAGCTTTCCATGGGCAAAGGTAGTGACGGGAGGTGCTTCATTGGTTCCAGACAGAGCTGCTCGCAATTTGACTTCAGCTACCGGCGTCAACTGACCCCTGATTTCTCCACCACGCCAGTTTTGAGAATGCACATTGACATACCATCCCTCATTCTGAAGATTCGCGATTTCCTCAGGGGTTACAGTAAATGTATTAGATGCTGCGTCAATATCCGCGGATAGACTATCCACGGATATGGTGACATTCAGTGCCTGAAGTACGCCCCCGTTACCCCCTGCTAACGCCTGATGGATGTGAATACCACCGGCGATGTCTGTCGCTAGAGCTGACGAGAGATTTTGGAATGAACCAGATACAACCACGGTATCTCCATGCAGCTCAACAATGACCGATCCGTCAGCATTGGACATCACAGAATTTGTCTGATTGCTTCCAAAGAGACCAGTGGTGTAAACTTCATCAGCCACCGGAATTATTTGACCTCTGATCTCTCCACTGCCGAAGCGATTGGAATGAATGTTAATGTAAAGTTTTCTTTCTGCCAAGGAAGCTTGCTGATCTACATCCAGAACGAATGTATTGGAAGCCACTTCAAACAGACCATCATTCAAACCCTCAGACAGGGTAGGCTTTAAGGCAAATACGACTGACCCATTTTGACCAGCCAATCCCTCATGTATGTGTGCGCCACCAGCAATAGTAGTGTCCACACCTGTGATTATGCCGGAAAAATCTCCACCTACCTGAAGTGAATCGTTGGACAAAGTCACTGAAAGATCTCCAGTTGCCGTACTCATCACAGGAGTCGGTTGGTGACTACCTCGTAGAAATACTTGATAGTCTTGGGCAAGACTGTCAATAGGAAGTAAGCAAAAGCTCAAGAGCACAAATAATACGTAAGATTTTAACATAACTGCTTTATTGGTCTATTAATAATTTATTCTAATCGCACTTCATAAGCCACAAAATTTGAGTTGCCATTTGGGTCCTTCATTGAAGGCACCCATCTTTTTAATCTAATTCCGCCACAAGCTTAACCAGACGACTATTCCTACGAGTGCAACTCAATATTTCTCAACGGCCACATGGTCAATGACTATACTACTTTGAAAAAATGTGGTGTGTTCGGACAGTTAGCTAGCACAGAAGATGCTAACGCTCAATCATATAACAAAAAATCGAAATACAAATATAATTGAATTTAGCTCACTAACACTCTACATTCAATATGTACGTGTCTGGCACCCTATTTGGATTCAAGACCAGTACTCACATTCCAGCATTCCTTCATCTTGTTAGATACGCCCAGTTCATTTTTTGTTCATCTTTCGTGATACTTCTTTCGCCAACGAGGTCTTCTGTGACACCTTTCAAAATATGAATTCTGAACTTCAAATCATCATATCTTTAAGCTAAGCATTAAGAAATATTCCCCAAGAGGTTAAAATCGTCACCGAATCTGCATGGTCATCACTCAACTTGAGATCCTTCTCAGAAGCCTTCAGTGAAACCATCTTGCGAGCACCAACAACCCACCTCATCAATTTCAGACCAAGTACTCAATCTATAGCATCAGTTGATGCTAAGCAGACATTTGAAAGAGATGCAAATAAAGATTGCTATTTTACATCGGTTCACTTTAGAACAGATGACTCCGTTTGCGGCTGAAATAATTGGAACAATGCTACTCCTACTTCTTGGAAATGGAGTGGTTGCCAATGTGGTTCTTACTCAAACCAAGGGACATGGCGGTGGTTGGTTACTCATCAACTTTGGATATGGTTTGGCTGTATTCACAGCTGTGCTTGTAAGTATGGATTTCAGTGGCGCCCATCTTAATCCCGCAGTTACTGTGGGTCTCGCTCTTGCCGGAAAATTTGCATGGGCTCAAGTCGCTCCCTATGTACTGGCTCAATGCATTGGTGCTGCCATTGGTAATAGTTTAGTGTATCTCATTTTTCGCGATCACTATGCTGTCACGGAAGATCAGGGATTGAAACTGGCTACTTTCAGCACCAGTCCTGCCATTAGGAACAATTGGTCAAATTTGCTTTCTGAGCTCATCGGCACATTCGTCTTGGTCTTTGCTGTACTGTTCATCACAGGGCCCAATTTTATCGCCAGTGATCCTACTGTTCCTGCTGGTTTGGGAAGCCTCGGTGCTCTACCTGTTGCCTTGATCGTGGTAGTCATTGGTGCGGGCTTAGGAGGAACGACTGGTTACGCAATCAATCCAGCTCGTGATTTGGGTCCGAGAATTATGCATTCCGTACTACCCATTCCAAACAAAGGTACAAGTGAATGGGACTATGCCTGGATACCTATCCTCGGACCATTGCTCGGGGCGTCACTAGCAGCTGCACTCTTCCTAGTACTTTAGAGCCGGAGTTCAAATGCTACCAACTAGAATACCTCACACCTAGATTTATCGTAGCAGCCTGACCCTGCATTTCTTGAATGAATGAGTTGGTAAAAAAAGTGTATAGTAATTCAACTTCCCATTGTGGAGTCAGTTGGTACTTAGCACCCATTCCAGCTTGAAAAAAATAGTCGAGGTCTGGGGACCAATATGGAGAGAAGTTCGTTAGCGCATAGACTGTGCTAACCGATGTTGGAAAATAGCTGAAAATTGCGGTGACTGGGGTGCTCAGTCGGTTAATTCCACCTTCCTCTTTTTTACCAATATCTTCAATCAAGAGATCTAATTCAGTAAACAGGGCAAAGTCAGTACCTACGTCAAAATCATTAAAGGCTTGCGTCCACCAGGTAAAGCCATTCCAGTCCAGAAAGGGACTATTGGCAAGGTCTTCCTTCAGTGGAATCCAAAAAGCAGATTGAATCGAAAAATTTGGCCAATTGGCATTTGGCGCCACGCGAATCTTTGGACCAATGGTTGCAATAGCCGCTTTGGATCGGACGGCATCAGAAAAAGAGAATATTTTTAGCGGTGATGCAGGAGTCTCATGCAAACTAACCCTACGATACCTAAGATCAAATCCGATATTGAAGCGATCGGTAAGTCCGTAAACAAAATTAAGGAGGACGGTAAAATAGTTCTCTCTACTGTCGGAGGAAAAAGCGGGTGGTGGGAATCGCTGCGTGTATAAGTTATTGAACCACTTTACTTCTACCCCGCCTTTGGGTATGGCTGAAGACACAACATAGCGATTTAAGTTTTTGGGAGCTCCTTCGACAAGTAAGTCATTTAACGTCCAATCGTACGGGTAATAACTCAATTCAGCCGAGGATGTCAATGGAAAATCACGATAAGTATTAACGTAGCTAATAATGGCGTCTTTATTACCACCAAAGTCTTTAGCATACCAATCGAAGATTTTAGAAACCTTTACATCCTGAGAACCCAAGGAGGAATTACCATCCACCTTTATGAATGTGCTATCATTGAGAGCCGCTCTGGCCCTTTCCTCAAGTTGTTGCTCCATCGATTTTGCCGTATAGGCAAAAGAGCCCAATGGCGGACAACTCTCGGCACCGCATGCTAGGGCAAAATGCAACCTGGGGTCATTGAAAACGGCCAATATTTGCCCCTTCTCCAGTGCATCCAGTGTCCATTCACCAGACCCCATCTTGAAAGTATTTCGATCAAAAAACCCGAATACTTTTAGGGTAGACTGAATCGGATAAGCATCTAATACACCTTTAATTACCAGCAGATTGTAAGCATTGACAAGGTAGGCTTTTCGATCTGATTCGGCCAAGTCTTGAAACTGATATTCGGCTATGAAATTCCAGAGATCAGTCAATCGAGCATCATTCTTCAAATGCGCGTAATTTAATCTTCCATCAGTGACTTCCTGCGAAAAAAAATCGTCAGCTTTTTCGGTGAAGGTTTGAAGGTTGGTGATTCCCTGAGCACCTGCACTGAGTATGGCAAGCACGAAAAACATAAAACTGAGAAAACGGTGCATGTACGATGGCTTGAAGAAGCGCAAAAGTAGGTAAATACCAAATGATAGAATGGCCAACAGACGACAATAGCTCTGGAAGATTTTCCCGTCCTATGAAGTGATTCTGGTGATAAAAGGAAGTAGCTCTTGAACATTTGAATGGCTGTGATCATCAAGACCGATGGTTTTACATCCATTGAATTTGGCAAAGCGAATAAGCGTGTCGATCAAAACAGATTCGGTCGGCAGGTCAATATCTCTTCCCTTTTCAAGACATAGATTTCTTACAACAAGTCGCTCCTTTGAACGGATGGCCTTTGCATCCATGCACCCAATAAAACGATCTCCATATAGAAGGGGGAGACAAAAATATCCGCGGATGCGCTTCTCTCGGGGCACATAGCATTCAATCTTGTAGTCATACTGAAACAGTTCCTTGATCCTTGCTCGTTGTATGAGTGCGTTGTCAAATGGAGACAAAATTGTTAGCCTTTTCGGGATCCGGTGCTTTTGTTCAAGTTGGTCAGCGGTTGAATAAACAATGTTGTCTCCACACCCTTCGATCTGAAGGGCGATCAGGTCCTTGTCCTGCAATCGTTGAGTGGCGCGCTTGTTTACGAGGTCTTTTATCCCACGCCTTAGATAACAGATCTGTGGAATGGTGCCTATTCCATTGGCCAGCAGGTAACGATCGATCAAATGGTCGGCATATTCGACATCACTCGGCTGAGATGTATCGATGTCTGCAGGAAGTACCCGTTCCGGAATATCGTAGACTTTTTGAAAACCTTTGCGGCTGGAGACCATTAGCGCTCCCTCCAGGAAGAGTCGTTCCAATGCCCGTTTGGCTGGTTTCCAATCCCACCAACCACCTCTGCGGGAACTCCTGCTATCCTCAAAATCTCGAGCCATGAGTGGTCCTCGCTCTTTTACCTGGGTTAGTACCCACTTCATCATGTTCCGATCTGGCTTCGGCCATGCATCCAGTCCTGACTGGAAGTACTTTTTGGTAAAACTGGTGAACCGATAATCATCAATCGGCAGGTAAGCAGCTGCGTGCGCCCAATATTCAAATATTGTCCGCTTCCTTGCCAGATGTAGATCCAGATGGGACACCTTATAACTTGGTATGCGTGACCACAAAACGTGATGATGCGCCCGTTGTACGACAGAAATCGTATCGATCTGCACATAGCCAAGATGATTGACCAGCTTACACACCGAATTAGTGCCCTTTCCAAAAGGCCTAACCTCTTGCAAACGAGAAGCCCTGATGATCATTGCCCTCGCGCTCTTGCGACTAAGCTTACGCACCTGGGCTAGAAAACTTTGGCCCATTACTAGCGACGCTTCGGTCGACATCCAAGATTTGATCTGCCATAAAATAATTACAATTGATACTACCCATCGGAATGTCACAATCCACTAGGCTTCTTCTACCCTGACACTCGCTCCGTCCACCAAGCTTCTCAGTACAGCTGGATCAACTTGCCGCATGTGCCCAAAGATGTTGACAGGGCTAGCTGCTCTGGGTTCGGTATTGATGCTAGCTGGAGTGGCACCAAAAAAGATGCAGAAGGCTGGCATAGAAGGCCAGTAGGCTAAATCTCCAACTTTAACCTCTGATTTTGCCCCAGCTTCAAGCGATGCAGCAGTTTCCACTCCAAAATAAATTTCATCACCCCATGTATGTATGGACGACGCTATGGGAAGTGAAGCCCATATGGCCTCGCCCGTAGGTGTCGTATGGAGATCCGCTATAAATTCAAATTCACCGATACTGATCCGAATGCTCTTCATAGAAATCCAATATAAGGTCTTTGTGGATCTCCGGCCGTATCGTGCAGATCAAATCATGCATTCGGCACCGAAGAAAAAGAATTGTAAGGGTGCTGGTTCAAAAAATCTTCCACCAAAGGCATTGATACGAATGTTATCATTATATCGTGTACCGGTGGTGTTTCGTAATCCGCCATGTATGTCGCATCGACCTTTGCCCCATACAAACCGATAACCAAGGCGTGAATGCAAGAGTAGGTATTTATCATCTGTCATGGTATTGGCATCATTCAAATAAATAAGTCCAGTATATCTGGTATCTAGTGAACCATACCATCCCATTTCATCACCATACATCACACCAAGACTGCCAAAGTGTTGTGGTATGCCAGGAAGTCGATTATTCTCTAATTGACGACCATCGATCTCAAAATCGTTGTATTTAAAATTGGAGAAGGTATAAGCAGCTTGCAGCTTGACCATGGAAGAAACCGCTTTAGTCAAGCTGGCCTCCAGTCCATTTCGACGAGACCTGCCAGCATTGCGATAAAAGGTGCGACCAGGAAAATCTCCAATTTCGAAAGGCACTAATTCTTGTTTCAAATCAATATGGAAGACGCTGATATTGTATGCCCAGTTTCTAGCTATGAAACCCTTCCCTCCCACTTCAAAGTGATTCGCTAATTGAGGTAAAAGCTCTTGATTAAAGCCTCCCGTGCCGGTTGGATTATTAGACAATTCGGAGAGGGCGGGTGTTTCAAAACTATGGGCAAACCTCGCAAATAAATGACCTGCTCCGCCAAGTATTTGGTTAATGCCAATAGAAGGGCTAAAATGTTGCCATGAGATCTCTCCTGATTGATCTCCATTAAGGAGAAATTTATCTTCGGCCTCAGTTGATAATAGGTCTAATCTACCTGTTAGATCCACCTTAAGTGATGACGTGAGGCTAAGTTCTTGCAGTAGATACAATGCAGTGGTTGTAAATCGTTCTTTCTGATCAAAGACCAAATCACCCCTCCTTCCCATCAGGTTATCATTGCGTCTGCGATCATCCGATTGACTTTCCACATCTAGACCTGCAAGCAACCGATATCGGGATGACTGTAGGGAATATTTCATTTGCAGACCACCGAAAGCTCGTTCAAAGGCTACCGCTCCACCCTCTTCAAAAGGGAGAAAATTGGCAAAATCACGATAAATAAGATAGGCCTTGGCATCGATGGTATGCTTTTGGTCGAATTCCTGATTGTAGGATATGGATGCTGCACCTCTGCGCACAGCTTCGCCCGCACCAAAATCTTCATTGCGCATTCGAGCACTTCGTCGATCAGAAAGAACTTGTTCGAAGTTTATGCCACCGGGATCCTGTGCTTCCGGGGCATCCAAGTAATTGAGTTGAAATGTAAGGTTTCCATCTCTAATTTGCCGGGTGACAGACCCGGTCAGGTTCGTCGAGTTTGCTCGGGCATGCATTCTGTAACCATCGATCCGCTGATGAAGGGCACTGAAGTCTATCGTGTACTTGTCCATAACCTTGGCCAAACGCAAACTGGGTCGTACATATCCATAAGCTCCCCCTTTAAAGGCAAAGTGGACTACATCCTTTTCTGGCACCTTGCGTCGTAGGTGTAGCGTTCCTCCTGAGGCATTTCCATAAAGACCTGCTGCTGCACCATTCATGATCTCCATGGTTGCCATATGCTGCATATCCAGATGATCTAGTTGAGTCTGACCGTCGGGGGTAGTTGCCGGTATGCCGTCCACCAGCACCTTTACACCACGAATGCCAAAAGCAGAGCGAGAGCCAAAACCCCTGATGGATAATCTAATATCCTGAGCAAAATTCAGTGGATTGAGTGCAAAAACTCCGGGGGAATAAAGTAGTGCTTCGTCAACGGCTATATGAGGATTCCCATGATTGGTCTCGCTCAAGTCCTCTCTGTGAATGCTTCTTGCCGAGGACCATAGATTCGTCGGGAGCCGCGTTGCCACCACCGTGATTTCCTCTAAATCTTGATTCCTGAGCGTATCTTGCCCCATCACCGCCCCCATGTTTCCAGTTAGTAACAATGCTAAAAACAGGGAGAAAAGTCGGAAAAAACCGGAAATATAGATCATGGGACATGCTAACTGAGTGTCAAAAGTAAGCATTTGAACCCAGGTACAAAATGCAGTGTTACTGTTTCCTTGACATGTAAAAATTGGTTGCCCTTGAATACCCGACGGCCTCAAAGTAACCCTTCCCCTCCAGTACGTCTACATATTGTACTGAACCCAATCTAAACTTAACATTCACTTTGGCAGAGCGAGCAATTTCATCTTCTATGCGACAGAAAAACGGTTGCTTACTCAAGCCTACTTCAGCATGATTCACCTCTGACAAGACGAGTGATTTTTGTAATGGTTTGACAATAACTGAACTCCTGAGTAAAATCGATGGTGGCTGAAACATTAACAACTGCTCATATTTGGCATCATGCACCTTCATTTGTCCATGTGCAGAGAAGGCAAGGATAGATAGCCAAATTGTTAGAAAGGTAACCTTCATCATGCATAATTATAGAACTTTACTTTGATAGTATTCATATTTTGCCCAGTTTGTTGACATTCTTGGCTCTTATTAGATGAATATGTTCCATTTGTAGTGCTTCATGGAAATTCAGAAGTACTAGCTCCATCAAAAGCAATGCAGAATGTTTCAATCATTTTGCCTTTCATCTATTGGTTCTTTTCGGCATAACTCATTCACATCCGCGTTTTTTTTTAGAAAAAGGACCAGCCCATGAATTGGATTTAATAATTCACAGATTAATATGCACTTGCTCAACTTACTGGAATTCAGTAAAGACAAGAATTTGTGAAAATTTTGATTATTTTAAGACCATATTATTCCTCACCTTAAAAGACTGCGATGAAAGAAAGTGAAATTGTAAGGAAGTACATGGCAAAGCATCTGATAACTTTTAGAGCTGATGACGATATCAATGATGCCATGGCCATCATTCTAAAGCATAAGATATCTGGTGCACCAGTGGTGGACGCTAACAAGAATCTCGTCGGTATGCTTTCAGAATCTGATTGTATCGAAACGGTGTTGGATGGGGCTTACAATAATCAACCAGGAGGAAACGGAACAGTTGGGGACTACATGTCTCGCAAGGTGATGACCATCGAGCCAGATAAGACGATCATAGAATTGGCCACAAAATTTGTAAATACACCTTATCGCCGTTTTCCCGTCGTGGCTCGTGGCAAGTTGGTAGGCCAGATCAGTATTAGTGACGTTTTGAGGTCCATCGTGAAATCACGTCCGAAGTTACAGCATACTCCTTCTTCATGGAAAATCAGAGAGCCACAAGATAAGGGCGTGCGAAAATAACCAGCCCAGTTCTTGAAGATAGGAGGGGATGAGGTGAGCAGACGATCACACATCTTTTCTTATTTTACAGCATGGATAGTACTGTAACACACTGGCCAATTATCGTTCTCTTAATTGGGATAGCCGCAGTGGTCATTTTGATTGCTGTTTTCAAAATTCACGCCTTTCTCTCCCTAATATGTGCATCTGTTGTTGTAGGTGTGCTCACGCAACAACTACCTGGGCAATATAGCAATCATTATGTGCGCGCGGTCGAACTTTCCATGACTGAATTTGGAGTCGTAGCGGGAAAAATCGCTTTCGTCATAGCTTTAGCAGCCATTCTGGGTGTGGCACTCACTATGAGTGGTGCTGCTGAAAAAATCGTCATCAAGTTTATTGGTTTACTGGGTGAAAAACTGGCACCCATAGCACTGCTGATTAGTGGTTTTGTACTCTCCATTCCTGTGTTTTTTGATACGGTTTTTTTCCTTTTGATTCCCATTGCTTACTCCATGGGGCAAAAGATCCGAAAAGATTATGTCCTCTTTGTGATGGCCATAAGTGCTGGTGCTGCCATAACCCACTCTCTGGTGCCACCTACTCCAGGCCCCTTAGTCATGGCGGAAGACTTAAGCTTGAATTTGGGCCTGGTTATAGTGGTGGGATTTCTCGCAGGTATTCTCCCTGCGATAGTAGCGTACCTCTTTGCCAAACGTCTGAGTAAACGAATCCCAATCGAACCTCCGGTCATGCAAGATGAAGCAATGGAGGAACCATTATCTAGTCTACCTCCTTTCGGTCTTGCCATACTGCCCATTATCGTACCCCTAATACTAATTATCAACTCTTCAGCCCTCGAATACTTTGCTGGAGAGAATGAGACCCAGGGGACGGTTGCCACTTTCTGGCATTTTATCGGTAATAAAAACATGGCCATGTTGCTCGGTACCATTCTCGCGCTCTGGTTGTTGGCTAAACAAAAAGGTTGGGGGATAAAGCAAGTAGGGCAATCGCTAGAAAAACCACTAGAAATTGCAGGGATTATCATTTTGATAACCAGTGCAGGGGGAGCTTTTGGTGGCATGATCAAACACTCTGGTATTGGCGATTGGATCAAGGGATTGGCACTGGGGGGAATTGAACTAAACTATGTGCTGCTTGCTTGGCTTGTTGCTGCCGTCATGAAAATAGCGCAAGGTTCAGGAACGGTAGCCATGATTACCACCGCAGGAATCATGGTAACTTTGACCACGGGAATTGATCTTCCTTATCATCCGGTCTACCTCCTGTTGGCCATTGGCTTTGGTTCTATGTTCATTTCATGGATGAATGATAGTGGTTTTTGGGTAGTATGTAAAATGAGTGGATTTTCTGAAAAACAGACACTACAAACCTGGACAGTAACTCTTGGATTGATCGGATTGGTTGGCCTGATTCAAGTGCTGATCCTATCGAAAGTCATTCCGTTAGTCTAAAAGGTTAATCTCCCGCTACCGCGGTGTCATGTCGTAGATAAGATTCTTCAATTTCGACTTGAATCACATCCTTAATTCACAAATAGATGATGCTTGCTGCAGGATCTCTCACATCATGGATTTCTTCAACCTTGTTGTAAACCTAATGGCTGAATAGATGTTAAATCGGCATAAAGAAAAAAGTATGCAATTCTTCAAGACTGCGATCGTAATTTTCTCCCTCTTATTGGCCTTACTCATCCTAATATCAATCAATCAAGGTTTATTTGCCATTTTGATTGTGATGGCGTCTTCTACCATATTGATATTAATGCTTGCTTGGTTAATTCTGAAAGACGACTCGAAGGATCATCAATGGAACGATTATGTTGAAATTCCCGACTGAAATGGTCAGGCAGGGAACGGCCTCAGTATTGAGGTAGTTTCCAACCATTGTGGTAAGTAGGTTCGATCATTGCTGATGCCTCAGCAGATGAAAACCGAGATTGTTTTCCATCCCAATATATTTTCTCTCCCGTTTTGAAAGCAACATTTCCCATGTGGGCATTTATGGCAGCTATGCTTCCAGAGTCAATGGGAGTATACAAGATAGCTGAATTATTCTTTCGAATAGCCGCGATAAGGTTTTTGGTGTGAAGGTCAAGGTAACGTACGCCTTTTGGTCGCTTTACGGGGTCTATCAGTTTCATTAGGCTAGCTCCTTCTTGGCTATAGTCTACCGATAAGTTTTCTTCTAGCACATCATACCCTTGTCGATCGACCACCAGGGTGCCGTTGTTTCCTATAAATGCTATGCCTTCCCTTCTGTTGTAGGGTCCTAGATCAATACCTGTTGCGTGCTCCCACAACATGTTGAAGTCTTCATATTCAAATATCGCCTGTAGAGTATCGGGTGTTTCAGCAGGATCATTTGGGTAAGCAAGTTTGCCCCCAGATGCCATAACAGACTTCGGAGCTTCAGCCTGCATCGCATACAGGGCAATATCGATCTCGTGGACACCCCAGTCTGTCATTAGTCCTCCAGCATAATCCCAAAACCAACGAAAATTAAAGTGAAACCGATTAGGATTAAAAGGTTTTTCCGGAGCAGGACCCAACCACATCTTGTAATCTACCGCCTCAGGAGGATCGGCATTATCTCTAGACTGCATAGGTTTCATCCACCCTTGGTAAGCCCAGGTTTTAACCAATCGAATATTGCCCAAATCACCAGACCTCACTATATCAATGGCTTCTCGATAATGAGGTCCACTGCGTTGCCACTGTCCGACCTGCACCTTCAGATCTGGGTGAGCAGCTGCTGCACGTCGCATAATAAAGGCCTCCTCAATGGAGTTTGCCAACGGTTTTTCGACATAAATATGTTTACCTGCTTCCAAAGTATCGCAAAAGATTTTACAATGCCAATGGTCAGGTGTTCCAATGATGACCAAATCAATGTCTTTATTTTCTAGCAGCTCCCGATAGTCAGCATACACTGTCGGAATATTATCCCTCATCTTAGTATACTCCGCCAACCGCTTATCTGTCACCCGCTGATCTACGTCACAGATGGCAATCAGTTCCAGGTCATCCATCAACAGCATGGACTTGGTATTGGACCATCCCATGCCATTGCAGCCAATCACACCAAACCGCAGCTTTTCGTCTGATTGTCTTTTAGAAATGATGTTCCAACTTGGATGGAGTACGGCAGTACCTGTCAGCGACTGACTGATAAATTTCCTACGATTCATGATTTGAGTTTTCGATTTCTTCGAACCCTTTGCTTCCAACATTCAATAAACTCAAAATAGCAAAAAGTTGACACCTATGGCCAACCTTAATTACCCGAAATCAGTATCTGAATTACAATCCATACCTATTTTACGTTTGCTCGGATATTCCAATTAATATCAACTGAGCGATTGGAGAATTCATAGAAAGAAAACCAACCTGGATTATTGTCTCCAAAGAGGCCATAGATATCGCCTTCAGGTTGACGTGGACCTGGATCACATCCGATAATTGCGAGCCTTCGATCACCCGCATCTACCTCCAACACCACCCAAACTCCCTCATTAGGTATGGCCGCAACGTTATCTAAAAGATGTTCATTCCAACTACCCGGATTGATTTCTCCTTGGACAAACTCGTATTCATATAGGAGATCTCCCGGTTCATTTCTGCGTTGCCCATTGTCCGCAAAGATCAGGAGTCTTACAACATCCGGAATATCAGCAATGAAAAATGTAACTGAATTTATGGACTTGCCTGTATGCCCAAAACGCTCCACTACAGACGTTGAAAAACGCACTCCCGCATAAGAAACACCTTGGGAGAAAACAGGTGCTGATTGATTTGGACCATCATAGTGCAATGTATTGGGCAATGGGTCTGGAGTTGCGACCGGATCGTCCTTTTGACACGACATCACCAATACTCCAAGGCACAAGAAATATAAGTACGACCTAATCATTTTGTCCTTTTTTTTTTAAAAGAGCGAAAATTCTTTCCGGGATGCTGCTAAGGAATAACTAAAATCTAGATCATAGTGGTTAATCATTTCTTAAAATCACATACCAGTACCTTGCCAGCAAATTCTGGTTGCTCCCTCTAGCATTGAAAAGTCTTTTTAGCATCGACAGATACACTTTCTAATAAAATACAATACCCAGGTTGGTGCAATGATTTACTTTCTGATTCGAAGCTCACGATTCTCTTCTCTTCCAAAGCCTCGGATCTTAATCACCTCCTGACCTATGGATACATGAGCAAAAGCATTCTCATTGGTGTCAACCATTCCCTTAAAGGTCACAAAATGGATGCCGCTCTTTACCCCATAATTCCCGGCATGATTATGACCGTTTAACCAAGCTTTGACGATAGAATATCTCTCAATCAATGCCACTACCTCCTCATCATTCCAGAGGTTGTGTACGTCCGATGGATACACGGGAAAATGGCACAGTAAAATAACGGGGATTTCTTGCTCCTCTGCCTGCTTGAGTTCCGCCTTCAACCACTTCATTTGGCTTTTACCAAGTGCTCCGTTCCATGTAGGCAGCTCTGGATAATGCCTTTCATGATGTCGTTTGGCTCGTCGATAAAGCTTGCTCGACTTAGGGTTAGCGTGTAAAGACACATCGTTTCCATCGAGAATCAAGAATCGCCACCCCATAACATCTTGTGCAAAATACCTACTAGGCATGCCCATCTTTTTGTGCACGCCAGGTTTGAGCGAATCTGCTACTGAGTAATCATGGTTACCTAACACGTGGGTAAAAGGAGCGACAAGCTTATCGATTATCCTCTGAACGGGGAGAAAATTGGCTGCCCCATCATCGATGAAATCTCCCAGATGAAACACGTGATGCAACTCCTGGTCATTAAATGTTGATACGCACTCTTCTAATTTTGTTATCGAGTTTTTATAATGTCTCAATCCCCTGGTCGGTTGATCAGCATATTGACAATCTGCAATGATCCCTAAGGAAACACTAGCATTATTCGGTTGGCCAAATATATGTATGGCAGGGACTAGTAGTAAGAAAAATAAAACGAACTTCATTACAGATGTTTAATGCCAAATTTTTGTGCATGTCTCATAAACCAAACCAAAGCTGATGCGCCTAGCATAACTGCAGAATAGAAAGTAAAACTGTTCAGCATTCCTTCTTTCAAAAAACCAAACACCCCCAACCAAATTAATATCCATCTTGCCCATTCAAGAAAATATGCCAATCGCCGCATCTCAAAAATACCGCCGATCGCAGTTACAGAGAGAATAATTAGCACCGAGGCAATCCAACGCGAGGATAAAGAAAATCTATCAATATTAAAAAGAAAGGCACTGGTACCTGCCATGATGATTACGTACTGAAAAGTATATAATAGTTGATTTGGGCAGGAAGCTCCTTACCTTATTTTGTAGCTGACTTAGACTTTACATAGGTTGCTTCTCTCCTACCACCTAAATGTGCCGGGAGCCATCCCGATTTAGAAAAAAGCAGCCGGATTCTGTCCTTCCAATGCATGGGTTTTCTAAAATCAGACCACAGATCCGCATACCAATCGATATTTGCCCAGACCGGATTCCAACTAGCCAATGGTTTGGCTACTCCGTATACAACTTCTTCCTCTTCGGCTTGAAAAGTACCGAAAATTCGATCCCAAATAATCAGGGTTCCACTATGATTCTTATCTATGTATTTCGGGTTTCTACCATGATGAACGCGATGATGCGACGGTGTGGTAAAAACATATTCAAACCAAAAGGGCATCTTATTAATGACTTTAGTATGAATCAAAACTGGTACAGGGTCTGAAATGAACTGCTGGCAACAAATGAAATGGGGTTAAATCCAATCAAAGCCAACGGAATATAGAAGGCCATCGAGACAAACCCTTGCAAGCTCGATTGCCGTAAAGCCACAGACAAATTATACTCTTCGCTCTGATGGTGCACGATGTGTGCACCCCAAAACAGGCTGATTTCATACGCATACCGGTGAAACCAATAGTAGAAGAAATCGATGCCAATAAAAAGC
This sequence comes from Saprospiraceae bacterium, assembly GCA_013001595.1. GTDB lineage: Bacteria > Bacteroidota > Bacteroidia > Chitinophagales > Saprospiraceae > JABDMH01. The sequence goes on from JABDMH010000068.1 coordinate 33,107, forward strand.
AGCAAGAACGACCAAATGCTTTCCCTCAATTCAAATATCCGCCAATGATCATGGATGTAAAGATATCCGACTATGAGAATGGTTTTACTCAACACCCCAATCACTTGCTGGGTAATGCCACAGCTGATATTGGTAATGGCATCATTCAATCTATAGAGCTTAGTTTCACCCAAACGAGCAATAAGCAACTCCACTCCAATGTAAGATGAAGAATATCGGAATAGAAAGCACGATATAGTCCATATCTCTAAAGTAGGAATTTGTGCGATACGAAATATTGATCGCAGACCAACTTAGTATGCTGTCTTCCTGAGTGCAAACATTTTTTCCAAAAGAATGAAGGGAGCGAAAATGCCAGGGGGGCATGCTCATAGGATTCTCACCGGTTTCCATGATATTGGTAGGGCCTCAGGACGTTACACTACGCTCAACCTGACCTAGATTCGCGTGTTTTAATTCGAACTTGTAGCGATATAACCTCCAGTCACCCTCAGTGAAACAACATGAAATCGAAGGGTAGGGTGTACAAATGGGCTTCGATTGCGTTGCACTCCACTCAGCATGACGTTGGTTGTTTTGAAGGTGTCTTCTGATGTTGGATACCTGAATAACTGCCACTTATCAAATCTGTCATTGCTAGTGGAACAAAGTGAAATCGAAGGGTAGGTCATAGTCAATAATATGCCTTTCTAAGCAATAATCTCATGGTTACCCTGAGCAGAACGAGCGTGCAGCTGAAGGGCGACTGCGTTGCACTCCACTCAGCTGGATATTTTATGTGGAATGCTTTTGAGGTTGTATTATTGATGTTAGATGCCTTACACAACTTATGAAATCTGTTATAGGTAGTTGGTAAGGATAGAGCTATTGGATGCCGAATTCCCCATTCTGAAACTCACTCGACTTAAGTGTGCAGCATCTCGGGAATCTCGAGAATGGTTACCTTTCGCCCCAGATGTGTGTAATGATTCCTTTTACAATCATACGCTACAGGTACATTTGATGGTGTGGACAATGAGATAAGTCATCGATCCGCTAGGATACTTATCAGATGGATCTTCCCTCATCAGCTAGGAAAAATCGACATGCCGATGGCTAGTTAATGGACAAGTATGCTGATGAAAAGATTGCTTAAAATTTTCAAGAACATGATACTCTCACTAGCTCTAATTCTAGTGCTACTTGCCATAGTTGTCGCCCTATTTCTTTACTTGAACCCAAGCTTTGGTGGAGCGACTACCGCAGTGCAGAAAGCGAGATATGAGCAATCAGCACAATTCAAGGACGGGAAATTTGTGAATAACATACCGATTTCACTAGAAATGTCGGCCAGTGATATGCTGAGTTTGATGTACAAGTATATTCAGCCACCACCATTAACGATTCCAGACCGGGCAATCCCCATCGAAACAATGGCCGAACAGGAAATTAAGGACTACACGGGCCCTACTCGGATTTATTGGTTTGGTCATTCCGCATTCCTTATGCAAATAGATGGTATGAACATTATGATCGATCCAATGCTGGGAGAGGTGCCTGCACCGCACACTTGGCTGGGTACGGAGAGATTCAATGAGTTACTGCCCCTAGATATTGATGAGCTTCCGCATCTGGATGCAGTTCTGATTTCGCATGATCATTATGATCATCTCGATTATCCAACGATTATGCGCCTGAAAGACCAGGTAAATCGGTTCTATGTTCCATTGGGTGTAGCTGCTCATTTGCAAGCCTGGGGTATAGATGAATCAAAAATAATGGAGCTCGATTGGTGGCAGTCGACCGAGTTATCATACTTAAGTTTCACATGTACGCCTGCTCAGCATTTCTCCGGCCGGGCACTATCGGATCGTAAGCGTACTTTATGGAGCTCCTGGATCATCCAATCTAAGTCTGAACGAATCTACTTCAGTGGTGATAGTGGATACAGTCCACACTTTGAAGATATCGGCGAGCGCTATGGTCCTTTTGATCTCGCATTATTGGAATGTGGACAATATAATATCCTATGGCCAGAGGTGCATATGTTTCCTGAAGAGACTGTACAAGCAGGACTTGATCTACAGGCTAAGCTGATCATGCCTATTCATTGGGGAGCTTTTAAACTATCTACCCACCCCTGGAATGAACCTGCATACCGTATAAGTAAAGCAGCTGAAGCAGCTCAGCTACCCATTCTAATCCCCAAAATTGGAGAATCTTTCTCTCCAAGAGACTCCCTATTCACCAACAGCCAATGGTGGATATCGCGATGAGTAGTGATATTCTTCAAAAACGGGAAAAAGGAAAATGAAACGCACCTATGCCCCAAGTATGATATTGTCAGCCCCCATAATGGCAGTACTACATGGATCTACCAGATCGTACTGTGACTAGTAACTTTAAGGAACCGCCCACAATACGCTTTAGTGAGAGAATCCAAATCCTGATGGATTGGCAAGCTCGAAAGCGGTATCGATAATGTTAATTGAAGCCAATTCAGGAAAGAAAACTGCCAATTCGGAATTGAAAGACCACCATTTCATTCGATTTCCCACCCTTTCGGCATATCTTCCACATAAGTTCAGTGACCGGATAGAGCAGCGTTTCTGAACCAGCGCTCGATCTATTATTATCAATCACCTCTAAAATATCGCTTATGAAAACAGGAAATTTACTACTATTCAGTTCATTATTACTGGGTTGGTGCATCTGGGTGGGACATTCCAGCGGAGCCGGAGCCCGTCAGGACACTGATCGAACAGGAGGCCCAATTGCCTCTGGTTATTGTGTCAACTGTCATTCGGGGGGTGCTTTCGGTACCGATGTGAGCATCACTTTGCTAGAAGGAATGGACACCGTTGCACAATACGAACCTGGTGCTACTTATACCCTCCGTGTGGATATCAGTGCTGAGGGAGCCGCTGGATATGGCTTTCAAGCAGTGGCCCTGGATGCAGATAACAATGGTGCCGGCATGTACGGTACTCCTGGTGATGGTGTGAAGGTTACAGCGGTTAATGGAATCGACTATGCCGAGCACAGTGCAAGGTCTTCATCCAATTCGTTTGAAATAGAGTGGACGGCCCCTGATGCAGGTGCTGGTGCTGTTGGCTTTTATGCCGCCGGCAACGCCGTGAATGGAAACGGTGGAACGAGTGGTGATGAACCAGATACAGTGAGCCTTGTCATCGACGAAGCAGTCTTATCTGGTATTGCTGACCTTGCTCAACAGATTAATCTTCAGCTAGCCCCTAATCCAGCCACAGATTTCATTCGTTTGAATTGGTCGAACGAACATGCACAAGTTAGTGACATTCGCATTGTCACATTGAGTGGCAGAACACTTCAACAGCGTGTCTTAGATGCCGAGGCTGGGGCTATTGAAATGCAGGTTGGTGACTATCCTGCAGGGGTTTACTTCGCACAAGTTTCCTCTGACCAAGGTATCCAAACAAAACGCTTTCTCAAGCAATAGGTAATAAAGAACCATTTGAGATTACAAGATGGCTGAAGTGTGCTTCAGCCATCTTTTTTTTCGACCTTTGCCCACAGAAGTTGAGTGTGCCTGAGCAGCATTTTAAAATGAGGTATTGGTATGAAGCATCTATCAGTAGCAGTATGTTTTCTTCTATATACAGTTTTCTTATTCGGTCAGGATGCTTATCATCAGCAACTTGAGACATACCTTAGAGACAGCCTGTTGCTTACAAATGTCAGCGCAGTTGTTCTACAGTCTGAACAAGCCAACCTCGACAGAAGATACATCTATGGCGATGTAGTGAGGAATATCTCGAATGTCAATGATCAGAGCTTCTCTTTGTTGGAAGATATCGATGTGAAATCGGCCGGAGACAATCGTTGGGATAGTGGAACCGGATATTCTAATCTTGCTTCTATAGCCAAAGATGATGTCATCCTAATCACCTTTTGGGCCAAGAAACTGTCGGCCACCTCAGAGCTAACGGTATTGGCAGAAGATGCCAGTTCCTTTGCCAAAGAACTTTATCAGAGCTATGATGTCTCCTCTGAATGGACCCGCTATTTCTTTCCCTTTAAATCTTCTAAGGCTTTCGCTAGTGAGGCATTGACCCTTGGTTTCCACCTGGCTTCACAAGTACAACATTTGCAGTTGGGAGGTTTCACTGCCTATAATCTGGGCAAAATAGAACTGGGCCAAGCACCCACGACCTTTCCTGAAGGAACCTATGGTGGATCTGAACCAGATGCAGCCTGGAGGGCCCCAGCACAAAGGCGAATCGACAGTCTTCGTCGAAAGAATCTGACCATCCAGGTTGTGAATAAAGATGGTCTTCCCATGCCCGAATTGAAGGTATCCATTGATATGCAAAAGCATGAATTTGGCTTCGGTACCGCGGTGGTCGCATGCCGGATGCCCGGTAACAATTGTTTCAATCAAAACTATCTGGACAAACTCCTTGACTTAGACGGTGCCGGTCATGGATTTAACGTGGCCGTAACCGAAAATGCACTTAAGTGGGATGCCTGGGAAGAGCAGTGGATAGGTTCTCC
>JABDMH010000014.1 GCA_013001595.1 Saprospiraceae bacterium
TCCAGGGTTTAGATATAGACAGACTAAGTAATCGAATTTATTTTTCTGAGGGCTCCAAGGAGATCTATAGCACCGATTTATTGGGTGATAATCTACAGGTTAAACCCTTTGCATTTGAGGTCGAAGCAATCTCATTGCACCCAAGCAAAGACCGATTCTATTTCAGTGGTCAGCGGACAGCAGCCGGTATAGGTGAATTGAGCTCGGGGATGGAGATTTAAACTCATACTCAAAATTCGGCGGATTTAATTGGCAATTTTGCGATTGATCCTGATGCAGAAAGATATTACTATTTTAATGGTGCCAATTCTTCAATTTCCTATCGTGACCTAGATGGAGAGAACGAAGGAATGTTGACGCTATTTAACGATGCAAGCACCTTCCGGGATTTCTTTCTTGCGACTTATCAAACGAATCAATACCAGTAGTTGATAATGATGGAGATGGTGCACTTTCTGACATCGACTGCAACGATAATGATCCCAGCATTTACCCAGATGCCCCAGAAATTGCGAACAATGGAATAGAGGAAGACTATGATGGTTTGGATGAAATGACTACTTCTACTTATTCATCCAGCCTCACGGGATATATGGTTTACCCAAACCCTGCCCAATCTATTCTCCATGTGAATGCGGACCTGGACAATGTAAACTTCACTATTATTTCTCCACTAGGTCAGGTAATGAAACAGGGAAGAATCAATCCCAATATGGACGACAGCCAGGTTGACGATCTAGTTAATGGTACCTACATCTTGAAATTGTCTCCCACAGAAGATCAAAAGCTTGGTACCCAACTTAGATTTGTCAAATTCTGATGTGAGATCTCTTCAATCAGTGTTGCGTAATCCTAAAAAAACTGCTGGCCTCAGAGCAAATGTTCTTTTACAGATTAATATCTTCCGTAAATTTTAAGGGCTTCCAACATTGACTTCTCGCGTTTTATAATGGGTACCATCTTGGTTTCTTTGTCATCATAGTCAGCAAGCAAAGCGATGACTGCTTCAGCAGAATCCTCCGGAACCACTACTACCCCATCGTTGTCACCAACTATGAAATCACCCGGATGTACCATTACCTGAGCACACATCACCGGTTCCTGTTTTGAAACGCTGACCATCCTGCCTACAGAAGTAGCTGGACTGATGGTCCGTGCAAAAACTGGGAATCCAATCTTACGAATTTCGGTAACATCTCTGGCAGCTCCATCGATTACGGTACCTTCTAAACCCCTTGTGTGTGCTGTGGTTGCCATCAAATTGCCTATGCCGGCGATTTCAAGACCATCTTCCAGCACATACACAAGTACGCTACCAGCTGGTGCTTCATCTAAAATTTGCAGCGCATAGTTGGGATATTCTCGGTCGTCGTTCTTCAATACAGGTCGCAGCAGCGCCGTCCAAGCCTTTCCCACTATTTTCTGCTCAAAGATGGGCTTCATATCCGCACTCATCCATCCCCGTGCGCCAGTGACGGCTTCAACGGCATCAGCAATATTTCCAGTACTGTTGGCAGGAGCTCTCAATGCAGCTATAATCTCTTCATCAGACATCTGGTCCTGTCCAATGGTCAGATTATATGAACCAGCTAGCAAGGATAGCAAGAGCACTCCCTTCAATGTCCAAGATTCTAGTGCGTGAATAAGATGGCTTTTATAAGATTTCATTTCTGCATTATTTATTGAGGACCAAATATAGTTTGATTCTATCTAACCCCATAGTTATATCTAACATTTTCAATATATGTGGGGGGAAGGGGTGTTATGGTGGTGTGGTGTTTTGGTATTATGGGATAAGTTCTGACCCAGATCAGCTGTAGCGGTGGATAATTCCACGGTGGAAAAATGGCGGGTAAGGAGTAGAAAAGGGTAAAAGGGGGTGCAGCCCTCTCTGGCGACAGCATGCGGAGCTACACTGTTGGAGCTGGAGGGACCTGCGGTCTAAGTTGAGGTCGGTATTGACCGTCGCGGTGCATTTCCTCCGACGTAATCGAAAAGGGCTGGTATGGTGGTACTATGGGATAAGGTCTCGCCCGGTTGGTCCAACCCTTTCTATATTTTATACCCTTTCTACTTTTTGACCCTTGCTCTTCATAATAACCTGAGCTCGGTTATAAGCAGAAATCAAAGCATTCACCCCAGACCTGCGAATGCTCGTATGCTCACCACAACCCCAAAACCTGATTTTCGGATCCGACTTTAACGAGATTTCTATGTAAGAAACAGAGACTGAAGCGGAGCTGTGTCCTATAGAATGCGAACGATATTGTTCTACATCAAAGTCCTTCCATCCTTTTTGTTTCATAGCATATACCACTGAATTAATGGGCCCGTTTCCCTTTCCTTCCAACTCCATTTCCTTATCTCGGTGGGTAAGTGTCAACACGGAATGAACTTCTGTATCCGTCAATTCCCTAATGTCATATTTTATTAGGTCAATGATATCTCGACGGTTCACAAATTCTTTTTGAAACTCCTGTTGGATTTCCTTGAAAGTTAACTCCCTCCCATATTGGTCTGCTAAGCTATTGATATGTAAACCAACTTCTGGATGCATTTTCTTTGGCAGGTCATATTTAAACTCCCTTTTTAAAATATAAGCTACGCCACCTTTACCGCTTTGGCTGTTGATTCTAATAATGGCTTCATAACTACGACCTATGTCAATTGGATCGATGGTTAGATAAGGGACAGCCCAGTCCGTCTGATCGTCTTCCCTTAAATCCATCCCTTTCTTAATGGCATCTTGGTGACTGCCGCTGAAAGCTGTAAACACCAGCTCTCCGGCGTATGGGTGACGCTCATGAACGATCATTCCGGTACTTCTTTCATAAACTTTCCGGATTGCATCTATGTCAGAGAAGTCCAAGCCTGTCTGAATCCCGTGGCTATTCATATTGAGAGCCACGTTGACAATGTCTAAATTACCCGTACGTTCTCCATTCCCAAATAAGGTGCCTTCTACACGATCTGCTCCTGCCAATAAGCCCAATTCTGTTGACGCAATACCAGTTCCCCGGTCATTGTGCGTATGCAAGCTCACCACTATGGATTCCCGATTTTTGATTGTGCGACAAAACCATTCTATTTGATCTGCGTATGTATTGGGCATATTCCATTCCACAGTAGATGGAAGATTGAGAATCATTGGGTGTTCCGGGGTCGGTTGCCAACTGTCTATCACTGCTTCGCATACCTCGATGGCATAGTCTTCTTCCGTATCAGAAAAGCTTTCGGGTGAATACTCTAGTGTAATATGCGTGTCAGGAATCTCTCCGACAAGTGATTTTATCAATAGTGTGCCATCAACAGCGATCGCTTTGATCTCCTCCTTGCTAGCGTTGCTAAAAGTTATTCTCCGCTGCAATTTTGAAGTGGAGTTATACAGGTGTACTATTGCATTTTTCACACCCTTCAACGATTCGAAAGTGCGACGAATGAGTGGCTCACGAGCTTGAACAAGTACTTGAATGGTAACATCTTCTGGTATGAGGTTTTCCACCACTAATTTCCGTAAGAAGTTAAACTCAGTATCCGAAGCCGAAGGAAAACCTACTTCGATTTGCTTAAATCCAATGGCAACCAGCTGCTCAAATAGTCTTACTTTTTGTTTGATATTCATAGGCACCGGAAGCGCCTGATTTCCATCTCTAAGATCCACACTACACCATATAGGGGCACGTTCAAGTGTACGATCTGGCCATTGCCTGTCCTTTAAGGATATTGGTTCAAATGGCGTATACTTACTGATGTTTAATGTCTTCATACTCTGTCTTAAGCCTTAAATTCCAAAGGGTTACACTGTCTCTCTAGCTCTACCCTTCTGTAAATATGCACTCATTCTGAATAGGAGGCCATTCAAATACTCAACTTGCTTTGAAAATATTTTCAGAGCAGCTGTTCTCGCCACCTCCGGATTCAATGATAATCAGTTACTTACACAATAACCTGGCTTATATACTAGAAATTCGTAGCGAGGATTGAAAGAACAAGAAAATAAGCTGTTTTCCTGACTGAATAATCGTGGTGCCATAGTGAAGTCAGCTAATTCGCTAGCAAGCCAACCACCCAGCCGCCAACACCCATTACTGCACTCTCACCAATTGCCGAACAATCTGAGCATTGTTTCCATTCTTATAATGCACGACAATCTCTACAAGGTAATCGGTAGCGACATCAGCCGCTTGAAAATCTAACCGTACTTGCCCATTTTCAGGATCTACGTTTGGATGCCAGAAAAGTAAGCTGCTAACTGCTGGTGCTTCAACTGGTTCTTTGATCGCAATCGGATATTGTATGGGCGCCTGTACACCTTGCAATCTCATAACTGGTAATGCATGCTCATTAGCAAGTACGAAATTCGGATCTAACATATCCACATATACCAGACCACCAAAAGCCATAGTGGAAAGCTTTTCCAATACACCATAATCTGAATATATTTTGAAGCTTTCGATATCCTGTAAAGGAAGGTGGGCAATGTAGTTGCCATCTCTGGTGCCTAAATTATTGACTAAAAAGAGCGGTGACCTGCTGAATAGTTTGGTAATCCCGTAGCGTTGGTACATCATTTGTGTGCGATATCGATCTTTTCCATTACGGCGAAATTTCAGGCTTACTAAAATCTCTTTCATCAGATCCACAGTGGTACCTCTTAGATCATAGTTTTGCACATCAATAAAATGGACTGGTTCGGGAACTGTTCTACCCGTATTTGTACTATCTGGAATAGTCAAAATGGCTACCTGCTTGAATAGCCTATTGATCTTTTTCTCCTCACGATAGGATAAAAGGTGTCTGGCTATACTGGCATCCAGCCTTGGTTTAGGCAGCACTACTTGAGGTGCTGGATCCGGCACCCTTGGCGTAATGGAAATCTCGCGGTCCAAATAATCTAAGAATAAGATCTGACGTTTTTCGCTAAATGGCGTCAAAGCTAGGTTGAATTCATCTGTATCTAGATTAACTCCCGTGCCATCAAAGACCATGTCTTGCGCATTGAATGCAAACAGCAGATGATTCCGAATTCTTCCTGGTTCTTCTACTTTTCTTGATCCAAAAAAAGGAATACCCTGAAGTCGTTGGGAAGGCAATTGAGCTGATTTCGCTAATCTGACGGTCGCCGTATGTCCAGTGAAAAGCTTGTGGTCGCGTACAGAAATAGAGATGCGTTGCACTTCAGCATCTATGTTTACTGGTAGATCAATAGTATGCTCAAGTTGTTTGCCTACCTCAAAAGCCTCTGATACATAGCTGATGGATGGGTCAGCTGCGGTCAGCGAATCGATATCAATGGTCTCTTCCGCTGTATGTTCTTGGTCATTGAAGACATGCAGTACGGTATGCACCACGAGTGATTTTTCAAAATCCTCCGCATAAACGCCAATCTTCAACGGATATGATCCTGAAGGCAATGTAAAATCTAGTTTAATATACCCTTCCGCACAACCATTATTAACAGAAAGGTAATAGGGTTCAACGAGATCCCCAGTACCCTCCAAGTCAACTTTAGCAATGATGGTATCTCCGCGGAGGGCAGCATTGCAAAAGCTATAAAAAACATATTCTCCAGCGAAATAATAGGGCTTGTCAAAATGGATCGATGTGGTCTGACTCCTAATCACAAGAGGAATAGTGCCTAAGAAGAAGGACCATAAAACAAATCGAAAATAACGTTGAAGTACATCCATCTTATTGCCAATAATGAGGTCTACTGGTTGTGCTATTAGCCAGCATTAAACAATTAAGGCAAGGATCTGGATCATCTGCTGTGATAAACATGGGCTCTACCCAAAGGGCACATTTAGATACTGGACGACCGGCCATGGTATTGGTTACACGCAATCGCATCGTATCCACTTCAGAAGCATGAAAAAAACCATTGATGGCTTCCGCAGGATTCGATTCGTTAATAATATTGCTGCGTATTCTACCCGGAAAAACGTCATAAATATTTCCAGATCTCTCATTACTTGCTTTTACCTCTTTCCAATACTCCACGGAAGCTTGCGTTAGTGATTTCTGAACCACCGTAAAGTAATTGGCACTGCTGAACCTATAGTCACTAATGACTTCTGCAATCTCAAAATCGGATATAGCATCTGAACCCGGAAAGTCTTGAGTTGCCACAATATTGATGTCATTAGTGAAAATATCGTTCTTTGCATAGCAAGTCTTTCTTTGGTAGTTTGGATTCGAACGTGTGCCTTCAACAAACTCAAAGGTAGAAGTCACCGACCAGGTCAGGGATACAGGTGTTCCAACGGCATTGATGAGTGGAGTATGCACCAATAGTTGCACATACGTTTGCGAAATAATGTTTCCTACTTCAGTTAGAAATGGACGAGATTCTAGCTGGACACTCAAAGAATCCGCCCTAGGAACCGGCAAAAGGGTTTGCCTTTTCGAAAGATATCGATCGCCCTCTACATAGGCTACCAGTTGAAACGTCACCGATGCAGGGTCGCCTCCATACCTATCATGAAACTCAACGATCGGTATTTTTGTCAGTTGATCTTGAATAATGGAGAATTCGTCATCACCATATAATATGGAGAAATCTCCTTGCATTTTTTGACCGGTTGGGGCACCAGAAATACCCTGCGTGCTTGAGACATCTGCCCAAAATAAATAATCTTGTCCATTTCGTTCTACATAACCCTCTATGACCTTTCGCTGCTTCTGCTGAGCAGGTAAATCTAAATCGATTTCATCTATACACGAGCTCAGTAGTAAAATGCTACCCATCCAGAATCCCCACTTCATAGCAATTCAAAATTGAAGGTGAGCGCTGGAAATGCAGTGCCTAAAACGGCCAGCCTTTTGATTTTACTATTGCCTGAGGAATCTTGTTCCACAAATACGGAGTAAGGATTCTTCCTACTATAAATATTATAAATAGAAAAGGTCCAGTTTGTCTTGAATTTTCGATTTTTCTTAAAACCTTGGGCAATGGAATACGACACATCCAAGCGATGATAATCGGGAATGCGAAAAGCATTGCGTTGCGAATATTCAAGAACAACCACCCTATCTTGAACCACATATCTATTTAGTGGCACGGTGATTGGCCTGCCTGTACCAAAACTAAAATTCAGAGATAGTGAATTTCGCCTATTAATCTGTAAAGTACTAACCAATTTAAAATCGTGAGGTTTATCAAAATTGGACGGATACCATTCTCCATCGTTAATACCTGGTACTTGCCGCTCAGAGCGGGAATATGTATAGTTAAACCATCCATTGATTTTTCCGACCTGTCGATTGACACTGAGCTCAACACCATAAGCTCTCCCCTCCCCCCTTAATAGTTCGGTCTCTAAATGATCATTGACCAACAAATCGGCAAATCCCCGATAGTCTAAAAGCTGATCAATGTCTCGATAGAAGCCCTCGATTGAAGTAATCCAAATATTCTCATTGAAATTGTGAAAATAGCCGAGACTGAAATTATGTGCCTTTTGAGGTGCGATGTATTGATTACTCAATTGCCAAAAACTCGTAGGGGTAGGTGTCTCGCTATTGAAGATCTGATTTATGTATTGCACTGTTCTACCGTAACCACCCTTGATACTACTAGTAGCACTAAGGTTATATCGAAAACTCAACCTGGGTTGTGGATCCGCATAGGTCTTAACAACGCGATCGACAATGCGTAAGGGTGTAAGGAGTTCTTCCTCTACCGGCTGGTTGGGGTCCTCATATGCATAGGTATCGTGAGGGCCCAGGAACTGAAATATGGCATATCTGAGACCTCCGACTAGAGATAGCCGTGGACTGACTTCCAGATTCACATCCGCATAGATGCCCCATTCAATGCCTTTTTGATTACTAAGATGTTCGGGTTGGATGGTGGACAACAGTGAGGTAGGCATGATGTGATTGCCTTTGACGTCGTAGAAAACCCCACTCAAACCCACATTGGCTTCAAGCCCTTCACCTAGGTAACTGAAATTATGTTTACCCTTCCAATAATCGACACCCGTCTCATATGTAGAAGCCTTCAATGCTCGCAAGTCTTCTTGATTGCTGTCGAAGTTGCTACGAATCACATTTGTAGTAGATAAAACACGCAGACCCAACACACTGCGAAACTGCAGCTGCCCCATCATGGTCCGATAATCAAAGCCAAATTCGTCGTTAAACGCAAATTTGTCTTGCGTGACGAAAGCAGAGATCATCAAGTTGTTTTTTTCATTGAAACGATGGGCCAACCTCATATTTAGATCGTAAAAATTGACGCTGCTTGATTGTACTTCTGGTATCTGGACTTGGCGCAATAACCAATTGGAATATGTGCTGCGTCCGGCAAGAAGTAGCGAGGTTTTTTGCTTCTTGATTGGACCATCTACATTGATGCGACTAGATACTAAACCAACTCCACCCTTAACATGCCAACGATCAAATGAGCCATCGCGAACCTTGACATCGAGAACGGATGCCAGCCTACCTCCATAAGTGGCAGGCATCGTACCTTTGTACAGGACAGCTTCACGCACAACATCACTGTTGAAAGAGCTAAAAAATCCGAGGGCATGATTGGCATTGAATATCATCCCCTCATCAATCATGATCAAGTTTTGGTCGACATTTCCACCACGAACATTAAATCCATTGCTACCTTCCCCAATGCTGGTAATTCCAGGCTGTAATAACAGCCCTTTCACGACATCTACCTCCCCAAGAAAACTAGGTAGTTTTACCAAATCCTTCGTTGAAACTCTAGTGACACCTACCTGTGTTTCTTTGATGTTATTGTCCTTGGCCCGAGCTTGAACCACTACTTCATCCAGGAGCACCGTGCTTCGGTCTAGACCCAAGTCCAGCTTTCCCGAACTCAGCACATTCAAAGGCACGCGCAGTATTTGATAGCCTACATACTGCACGATCATCAATTGTTCTCCACTCTTTAGGGAAATCTTATAGCTGCCATCAGCATCTGTTGTACTGCCCACGTCAGACTGCGCAATGGAGATGGTGGCTCCGATAATTTCCTCCCCAATTTCTGCATCTAAGATCCGTCCTTCTACAATATGGTCACCTCGCGACGAAACGCCATCCAAACTGCCAACGATCGTTCGTTCTGAAGCATCCTGGGATAAAGCGATCATACTTTCCTCCAAGGCCTGAAAATACTCCGGTGTTTGAGTATCACTCAGTTCATCCCTTGGCAGGACGATTATCAGATTATTGCGGTGAAATAATGCAATCAGTCCAAGTGGATCGAGTGCTTGATTGAGCAAAGTCGATAAAGCTACTGCATGAACATCAATGGCAGCAATCCCTTTCGACAGCTCCGTGGGTACGCAGTATATTTTACCCGGTATCTGCTTCTTCAACGCTTCCACAAATTCCTGTAGCGACATCGCCGGGGAATTAAAATCCAACTGTTCATCTGCCAGTGACTGGCCCAAAACCATAGGCTGCAATAATGCCAACAACACTGGAATAATCAGGAGAGGATAAGATCGATGTGGTCTGGCCATACTAAGACAAACGCCGAAGCTAGCAAAATGTCACCTTATGCATCATCTTATTTTTAAATGCCGAAAAAAGGTCTATCTACACGGATAGGTAGTGATCTCTATGAAGAGAAACCATCGCAAAGCTTGTGAACAGCTAAAGGCTTTGTCAAAAAAACAAAAGGGAAAAAGCAGCTAGGTTTGCTGCTCTTTCCCTGTAACACACTCAAATCCGTAAGGAAATGCTCTTTAGGTATGATTATAATAATTCAAAGTCCATGCCAATATGTGCTTAGATTATTATATATCATTCCGCTATCGTTTTAATATCCGAGTCATCTTTCCCGGGTGCAAGACGATATAGGTGCCCCCAGGAAGGTTCTGAACATCGAGCCGGCCTTGCTCAATATCGGCAGATATTCCTGCATCAATCTCTACTGTATCTCAAGTGGCCGTGTACAGTGCATTAGGAGACACATTACTGCGTGATGGTCCTACCTGGTTAGGTTGTGGCAAAGAGATCACTATCTAACAGCAGTGAGCCCATCATCCAAAAATATGATGATAATTTAACATCTATTCACTTTGATCGTTTGCAGAATAGCCATGGCGAAAAGAACATCTCGCCTAGAACATAAATAGGTATGATATAAATGTACAAACATTTTTAAAGATTTGCTAATAGACTGACTAAATAAGGTATATCCCAATATGTTGTCATGGGTAAATGCTTAATACTCAGATTGATCCTCCTTCTATCTGGAATCTTAGATGCTTAAGAAGTGCGACTCTTGGAACCTGTATTAAGCCTTTGGCAGACTAAATGCTACCTTGAAGAAGGTCAGACGACCGAATAAAGGTTTCAATACGACACCGAAATCACTGGACTTAGTCATTGTAAAAGAATCACTTAGCAACGCAGATACTTAACGACTGGTCAAGATAGCACCTCATTAAACGATATCTTTTATAACGTCAAAATAGGGCTTTGATTATAAGAAAAATCTTATTCGAGCTTTGGTCTTTAACTACGATGATGATTGCTGGTGTATGGCTATGTCAGGCAATCTTCAATGATCAACTGTTCAGTGCCAAATGGAAAGTCATCATTTGGGCTATTTCAATAAGTTTTATGCTTGAGTATACTTTACCATATATGACCAAAACATTTTATTCAGATAGCAGGGTCGAGAACAAGAGAATTCTCAATGCCGACTGGTGCAGGAGAGCAAGATCAAGCCCGAAGCCATGTCAAAATACCTATACGGGCTCTTTGAAAAAATGGGTGCTCCGATAGACCAGATTCCGAAAGAGATCGAGGGAGCCAATCTAGACGTTAGTAAGACGTTGATATACGATTATCAATTTGAACTTTCTGCGCCCAACAAAATATCATATGTAAATGACTTTGAAGCCGAATTTGCAAATCGAACGAAAAAGAATACCAAACAGAAAGTCATCAGAAGGATTTCACAGTCGGCGCAGGCAAGTCGATAAACGGCAAACTCAAGAATAATACAAGTCTACCGTATTCTAGGAGATAATTGGATCTGGTATCCGACAAACTAGGTGATATCCATCGTGTAAATGGTGATTTTTGATGAGTGAATGGCAATAACCCCTTGCTAAACTTGCTTTATTAGCATCGACAAAATATATTTAGGTATTCGATTTTCGAAGATCCTTTCCATAGCATTATCAATAAACTATTTAACACATGAGATGCCTACCATCTCCAGGCATATTTATGCAAACCCTTAAACAATCTTAAAAATTCAAAATCTAACCATCATGAAAAATCTAACCATACTCAGTCTTATCGTCCTAATATTCACGTTTGCATCATGCAACAAAGTTGAAGCTGTGGATCCACTGGCAGAATACTATGGCGCCTAAATGGCCAGTGAGACGCTAAGCGAGGACACTTAGAGCGTAACATTCTCTGCCGGAGAAAATCCAGGAGAGATTTTTGTTTAGGATACACTTAGTGATGTTGATGAAATAGATCTAGTGGCCAAGATCGAAGGCTCCAATTTTATGTTTGATGAGCAGTCAATTCTGGAGTCTTCGTTTGCCTCGGGCACAGGCACCATATTAGATGGCAGGGTTAGTTGCAGAATGACCATAGCCATTGGTCTGATTAAAATCTATTATACCATCAATTACGAAAAACTGTAGATATTGACATTAAGATAAGAATGGGATGATATGTACCATACTTAACTGAAGTGTATAAACGAATTGCTGCCGGCTGGCCTGGGAATCATCTATCACAACATCTCTAATTCGTGCACGTCTTTTGTCGTCAAGCAAAACCTGGATGATGATGTCTTTAGTACCTGTCCATCCTTTCCAAACACCAATACAAAAAGCAGTACGGGCACATGGAATGATCATGATCACTGGAGTATGGATCAAATTCCGACTTTGTGCCATGATGTCGTAATTCCTGCTGACATGACCGATATCTCTGGCATGCAGATGAGGCAAGCTCGTATGATCGATGTACAACCCAATGCATTCTTTGAAGTACAAGGAACTCTTGAAATTCAAGGCAACTGAAAAAAACTAGGGCAATCTATCGTTATTTCTGACCTCGGATCGACTCCTTCTTGCCAAATCCTTGATCGACTATCCCAATTCTTTGAAATCACAGAAACTGGTCAGGTGTCATGCTAATTCAAATTTCAGTTCACCATCCTCGATACGGCTTTGAATTCAATAAATATGAATGTCCGAACGGCACAAGCATCCGTATGGAAATAAAATGTGATGATTGCAAATACTTCAATTGGATCTATGATTCTCTCACAGCCCTTCTGGCAATGCCCCACCCACAGGCTCAAAATACAGTGGCGAGACACCAAAATTCGAAAAGAGATCAAATATCCCCTATTATATTTACTCGGCGGAGGATAAAGTCCTATCTTTTGCAGCGAAAGAAGGCATTGCGTTTCCCTGTTGATGGGTCCGCAATTGCATTACTGTAAGCAGAATGTCAACTAGAACAAATTGTCCTTGCACTTATCGTCAGGCTGCGTCCATTTTGAGGGCCGGACTCGATACCTGTTAGCATCATCTTTTGCCCAATGAGCAAGGATTTCTTTTGAGTTCGGCAAAATCATAACGTGATTGAGTCCGATGAATGCTAAAGATTTGATCTTACTCGGGGATATTTATCAGTATTTGAAAAACACGGTGAACCGACACATATTATTAGTTGGAAGCATAATCAGAAATGATTCTTTTTTCTCCAACATTATAGTCTGGAACATAGACGAAAGCTTTCATCCTCTCTGTGTAAAATCATAATGATCAATGACAGAGAATTTGAGATCGAAATACCCAAAGATGAATGATATACTTGACAAACTAACCCTTTGTATTGAGCGAGGAAAAGTGGATACAAATGCCACATTCCCATCAGACATGATAGGTGATCCGGGAGCCGATGAATTAACCAGGCAAGCGATTACCCAAAATATTCCTGCAGAAGAAATCCTAAATAAGGCATTGTTCAAAGCCATGAAAAGGGTTGGAATCAGGTTCAGAGACAATGAAATATTTGTCCCAGAAGTACTGATGGCTGCAAAAGCAATGAGTACTGCAATGAAACATTTAATTCCATTTTTTGACCAAGGTCTAATCAGTAAAAAAGGGACCTTTATAATCGGTACGGCTGCAGGCGATATGCATGATATTGGCAAAAGTCTCGTGGCCATGATTGTAGAAGGTGGCGGTTGGAATACTATAGATCTAGGGATAAATGTGTCAACGCAGAAGTTCTTAGCTGCCATAGAGGAAAACCCCGGCTGTTCCGTGGGAATTTCGGCCTTATTGACAACAACTATGGTAAACATGGAAAATACAGTTAAAGAAATAAAGGAAAACTACCCCGGCATCAATGTTTTGGTTGGTGGTGCTCCAGTGACTCAGTCGTTTTGTGATGACATCGGTGCGGATTTCTATTCTCCCGAGCCACATGGCGCTTTAGATTTTCTAAATGAGCAAACTTAAAATTACCTTGCCATGAATAACATTATGGATTGCATTAGGGAAGGAAGTGTGCTGCTCTCAGATGGTGCGTGGGGTACCATGCTGTATGAAAAAGGACTGAAAAGTACAGAGTGCCCGGAACTTTGGAATATTTCCAATCCAGACAAGGTTTTCCAAATTGCCAAAAGCTACGTTGATGCAGGAGCTAACATTATTGAAACCAACAGTTTTGGTGGATCAAGAATGAAACTGGATATGTATGAGCTCGGCGACAGAGCCAAAGAAATCAATTATGCTGCGGCAAGGATTTCCAGGGAGGCTGCCGGAGATGATGTCTATGTCTTTGGATCGCTAGGTCCAACTGGCAAAATCCTAATGATGGGTGAAGTTTCAGAGGAAGAAGTTTATCAGGTGTTTTGTGAACAAGCAGTTGCTCTTGAAGAGGGTGGATCTGACGCTTTAATAGTAGAAACGATGATGGCACTGGATGAAGCTACTATTGCTATAACAGCTGCTAAAGAAAATACCTCGCTGCCGGTAATCTGCACCTTTACTTTTGAAAAAACAATGAATAATGATTATAGAAGTATGATGGGAGTTTCACCAACAGATATGGTCTCCGCACTTATAGATAGTGGCGCTACAATTATTGGAGCCAATTGTGGGAATGGCATTGATCGGATGGTAGAAATTGCCAAAGAAATGAGAAAGGCAAATCCCTCGGCCTATCTTATGATCCAGGCCAATGCTGGAATCCCAGAGATCATAAATGGAAAGAGTTATTTTCGAGAAGGCCCAGTGGAAATGGGGGCTCAACTTCACCATCTTATTGATCAAAATGTCAATATCATTGGCGGTTGTTGTGGAACAACTCCTGATCATATTGCTCGGTTTTCGCAAATAATCACGCATGCAAATTCTTGAAAATAAGGGAATCAGATGAGTCATTTGAATTCTTCAAGTTAATACAATTTGATCATCTGCGCGCTATTGAGTTCGGACCTATAAATACTTGTTATGAATTGCGAAGTACAAGAATACAATTTGAAATTTGACCAGGTCGAAGTAAAAGTGCAGAACATCATTAATGCCATGGGATATCCTAAGGGTGCCGCACCACCTGAGATTGTTGAGATGGTAAAAAAACAATTAGATGAGTCTAGACATCATATCAAATTAAAATGTGGTTTTGTTGTACTGCCTCCAAATGGTATTTCTGTTAAAGATGGATATATCCACTTGAAGGACTTAACCTTCCATACGGAAAGAATAGTGAGCGTACCGCTAAGAAAAATGGAAGAGGCAGCACTTTTTGTTGTTACAATCGGCCATCAATTCGATGCGTGGTCACGCAATACATTTAAATCTGAAGATGCACTTGCAGGCTATATTATAGACCTTGTTGGTTCGGAAATTGCTGAACGCACAACTGATTGGCTGGAGAACAAGATAGTTGCTCTAGCCAAAGAAGAGGGGAAAAAATGCAGTAATCGTTACAGTCCCGGTTATTGCGGATGGAGCGTCGCTGAACAACATAAGTTATTTAGTTTCTTCCCCGAAAATTTTTGTGGAGTTTCACTAAGTGAGTCTGCTTTGATGAAACCTCATAAATCAGTCAGTGGAATTATCGGATTAGGTAAAGAGATGAAAAGGTTGGAATATCCATGTAGCGCATGCAGAGTATCCCATTGCTATAAGAATCAGGAACTCCCATTAAGCAATACATCAGGTAGCTAGAAGGTAAATATTTTGAAGGAATAGACACATGGCGAATTGGAAAGGAAAGGAGGAACTGACGAATGGCAGATCGGATGGATCGATGTTTCAATCTATTTCCCGGATTTACTTCTTCCCAGTAGGCATGGGCATTTCTCCAATATTCCAATTGGTCTAGACATTCCATAATTGAATACTTTTAATGTACCCCTTTGACCGAACTTGAATGAATATTTTCACGGTAATTAACATACTGATTTCCAACAATCTAGAAATAATTCCACCCACCCGATCTTGAACTTAAATAGATTGAAATATGAATCCCAGAGAGCGAATTATGAAAGCTATGAATTTGGAGCATCCTGATAGAGTTCCGGTGATGTGTCAATTTAGTATTGGCTTTATGAATCAACAGTTAAAGGGGACGGGGATAACTCCAATGGAGCTTTGGCTGGATGCAGATAAATATGCCGAAGGACTAATTTTCCTTAGAGATATATTTGATTTCGATGGAATATTGGTTTCAATTCATGGTCACGCGAAAGATTGGCGTCAAAAAATCAAAAAGGTGGAAGTAGTTGATACATTTGAAAAGGCTACTTTTGAAGGGCATACGGAGTTGTATTTAGATGACGATCTACCGATTGGTAATTTTTTCGAACCAAGACAAAGAAATCTCGATAGTATTAATCCGACAAGTATCCCCGATAAATTAGATTACATTGCAGCTTCTAAAGATTGCTATTTTTTCATAGATGAGGAAGACCCCTACAGGGTTTTTAAAATTCTTGATGACAACCTAAAACGACAATATTCCATTCACGGAGAGGTAACATCACCCTTCGACTACCTGCTCGATTTGATTGGTTATCAAAACGCTCTGATGGCTTTGGTCCTAGAGCCTGCAAAAGTTAAACTCATACTTGATAAATTTACCGTTGGGGTTATCAATATGGCAGTTGGATTAGCAGAACGCGTAGAAATTGATGCTATTAAAATTTCTTCTCCTTTTACCGGAATGGGTTTTATTTCACCAGACCATTATCGTCAATTTGAACTACCCTACATCAGTAGAGTTGTAGACGCAGTTAAAAATTGCGGCAAAGCTGTATATATTCACACCTGTGGACATATTAATGACAGGCTTGAAATCATGAAGGAATCCGGTGTGTCGGGTTTAGAATGTCTTGATCCGCCACCTATTGGAAACACCGAACTTGAAGATGCCTTTAATAGAGTTGGTGATTCTATGTTTATAAAGGGTAATATTGACTCTGTGAGTACACTGTTAAATGGGAATGAAGAATCCATAACTGCTGATGTTGCGAAAAGGATACAGGTTGGGATGCAGAATAAAGGCTTTATTTTGAGTACTGCCTGTTCTATTGCTCCCAAAGTTCCCAGGGAAAATATTGAACTTCTTGCAAAACTCGCTAGTGAAATAGGAAGTTACAGTGACCCTAAATACCTCGGCGCACATCATCTTTAACGATGATCCTCAACCACAATCATTCAACTAAGCTCAACTGAAAGTTTTGCACGTCTCCATATTCATATTGCTGGAAAACTCACCCAATTTTTCGTGAATGGTCAGCTAAAGGTAGTAGCAAATAGTATGAAATATGTAGCGGTTAATAATTATTGATAATGGTGATAAAGATGTTATATTAACATCTTCATGTAAAGGTCCCTATTTGGTGGGGCACTTCACAATGTATCAGAATATTAATGTATCACAAGTAGTCTTGTCTTCATACCGGAAATTGTAAAAATAAAATTACCAGTCCCAAGTAACGAGCCTGATGTTACGATATCGATTTACGAAATGTGCTATTATAACTACCAGAATAATATGAGCTATATCTGCAAAATAACGACCAGTATGTTGATCCTACTAATGGCAGGCATTCAACTATGTGCTCAGGAAGATATTAAGTATCAGGCAAAATCACAAGTAGATTCAATATTGGAGGATCGCAATGTGGCTTATCAACGCCAATTAGAAACTTATCTGCAACAATGGATCATTGAGGGATATAGTACTCGAGCTTCAACTGCTTGGAAGCGAGATTACGGTAGTACAGATGCCTACCAGCGCAGTGTCGCACCCAACCGTGAGCGATGGCGTAGTATCTTAAATCCACCTCAGCTACAAAAATCCGGCCCCCTTAGCACCGAACCTCACCCCGATTTAAAGGATATTCATGCCGAATGGATTGAATTGCCATTGGGTCCTGTTTCCGCGCAAGCCATATTGGTTTTTCCGGAAAATGCCAGTGCCGATCATCCCGTTCCTTTGATAATTGCACAACACGGCATTGGTTCGTTTCCTGAAACTCCCTTTGCAAGTGGGCATAAATTATACCATGCCTATGCTCGCGAGTTGCTCAACGCCGGCTTTGCTGTGTTGGCACCGTTAAACCTTCGCTCCATGCCATCTCGTAATTACATTGAGCGGTTATGCCGCCTAATCAATACGACTCTTCCAGGAATTGAGTTGGCTCGCACGCAACATTTACTTGATGAGATACTCATCGACCCACGCATTGATGCGGATCGAGTCGGTATGTGGGGACTGTCATTAGGTGGCATGGCCACTATGTTTTGGATGCCGCTGGAACCGCGTATTAAAGTGGGTGTTGTGAGTGCCTGGTTCAATCACCGCCGCAACAAGATGGCATTGCCTGACGAACGTTATGTCAGTTTTCTGGTTGTGGAAGAAGAGCATGCTTTTTTTAGGGGTTGGCTTACCGAATTTACAGATCATGACGCAGTGTCATTGATTTGTCCTCGTCCACTTATGATTCATCATGGAAAGAGTGATCGGATTGCCTATTGGCCACAAGTTAGAGAAGAGTTTGAAATCGCCCAGGAACACTACCAAAAGTTGGGATTAGCCGATCGTATACAAATCGAAATATTTGACGGAGGGCATGAAGCCAGAATCGCCTCGGGTATACCTTTTTTACTCCGGTGGCTGGGTGACTAGGTATCCATGCCTTAAGGATTCGGTACAGTTGACACAGATGGTTATAAATGCGAGTGCACCCAATGAGCACCGATTTTTCGTCATGAGTTCCATGCATGACAAAAGCATTAAATTGACGCACACACATATCAGAGAAGTATTTAGTTTGCTAGATTTGAAGAGCAAGCCAACTCCTAAATTCAAACATTCTTGCAATGAAAAAGAGCACCACTTCACATGATCGTCGAAATTTCCTTAAGCAGTCCTCCACAGTTGCTGCTGGTATAGCACTGGGTACCAATCTTTCTTCCCCCCTCATCAACCCAGTACTTGGAGCCAATGATCAAATACGAATGGGATTTATTGGAGTGGGAAACCGGGGAACGCAGTTGCTCAATAGATTCAAAGCAAATCCAGATGTAAAGGTTGTGGCACTTTGCGATGTATACGAACCCTATCGTACTCGAGATATGTCGCAAATAAGCGAGCGGGTGAAGGCTTCCGGCAGGATTCCCAAATTGGCACCTTTGGATGGCAACATCAGACAATACAACGACTTTCGCGTCTTGTTGGAGCAAAAGGACATCGATGCAGTATGCATTGCCACACCAGACCATTGGCATGCCATTCAAACCATAGCCGCTATGGATGCAGGTAAGGATGTATATGTAGAAAAACCTCTTACCATTACCCTAAAAGAAGGCCGCGCCATGGTCAATGCCCAGAACAAAAGTGGTCGAATTGCGGCCGTAGGTTTGAATAGACGTGGATCCAGAATGTATCAAGACTTGGCAGTGGCCGTACAAAATGATCTGATTGGCAAGGTGAGTTTTGCTCGAGCTTGCCGGATCAGCAACATGTACCCCAATGGCATTGGTAAACTTGGGCCTGAGGGGGCCCCTTCCAATTTAGATTGGGACATGTGGCTTGGTCCAAGGGCCTTTCGACCCTTCCAATACAACATTGCTCCCTACTACTTCCGCTGGTGGAGCGACTATTCCTCACAAATGGGAAACTGGGGTGTGCACTATATGGATGTGATTCGATGGATGCTGGGTGAAACCGCACCAAGCGCGATTACAGCACACGGCACGAATCAAATGGTTGATGATGATCGTGATATTCCGGATACGATGCAAGTGACCTTTGAATTTGATTCTGGTACAATCATTTCTTTCGGAATTTATGAGGCCGGTAGTGGAGGTGGTATCATGGGTGGAGAAGTCGAACTAAATGGAACCAAAGGCACATTGATTGCTAATCAGAAAAGCTACCAAATTAAACCGTCTAGCCCAGGTCAATTTCAAACCTGGAAGAAACTCATGGAGCCCAAGAATCCTGCATTGACAGCAGCAGAGGACTCTACAGCTAATCTGATCCGCAACTTTCTCGACTGTGTAAAATCACGTAACGAACCTTTATGCACCTTGGAAGATGGACATCGCTCTACTTCCTTTGCCCATCTGGCCAACATTGCTTTAAAAGTGGGTCAAAGGATAGAATGGGATGCTGAAAAGGAGGTCATCACCAACGTAAAAGAGGCCAATGAACTATTACACTATCCGTATCGATCACCGTGGAAATTATCTTAGGTTCCTGGTTTTGAACAGTCACAGCAATGGAATGTAGTATTTGTGGGCGGCATTCGGTATACAATGTGCTGGTCCAGTGGCAAGTGTAGAGATTCACTATTAAGAACACAGAATTTCGAAATCCAAAACAAATTGATGGGCTTGACTCCCAACATCACATCTTGATTCGCAGTCAACGACATCATACACGTGGTTTTGGTGGACAACTGCATTTCGACTTACATTAGAATGGAGAGATCCCCAAATTAGTGCTTACAAATACAAGGACTTACCGAACTGGAGAGGTCAGAAAGAGTAATTCCTCAGCCTCGGTCAATGAGCCATCATGTTTTCTAAGATAATCCAATAGGAGACGCATATTTTTAATATAAACTGCGGTCGAGATATATTCTTGATCAGATTCATCTCGAAAAGGAGACGTATCCGTTGCATCTCCGACATTGGTAGTTGCGTAACCGTCGGTGGGTTCCTGAAGTTGCCCCTCACCGATATAGGGATTACTGATCATAGCACCTATCGACAACCATCTTCCCTTTTCATCCAGCTCTTGCATAATTTCCTGTATTTCTATCGAGTCGAAATCAGCAGCAGGCTGCATGCTTTTCAGTTCGAAATGACCAGAAGGATCATTAAAGACATTTCCACTATCTTTCTTTAGGTCTAAGTTTGCCATTCGATCGTACGTTTTTCGCAAAGCATCGATGTCAATAAAACCCTTTCCACCATAGTGCCCCAATAGCAGCGTATCTCGATAGTCATGATAGTAGTAACCGTACTTTACATTAGAGCCCTTGCGATGGACATAGATGGGCCTATTGGTGCCGATTTCTACAAAGGTGGCATGTGAATATTTACCCCCAGCTGTAGACGAATCAGGCAACTTGACCTGCTCCAGCCATGAGATGGCACTGGGTATGGCATCCAAGAATTTTCGGTCACCAGTCAGTTCATAAAACCGAGCTAATAGCATGGCATTCTTAAACGTCGTGGAGGGCCTTAGTGCCAATGGCTCATACGTTCTAGCTCCTGCGGGGTTTAACTCCAGATCATATTGCTCAGCCCAAGCTCCACTACCATCTTGGGAAAGCAAATAGAAATCCATTCCCCGGCGAATCGCATTGGCGTAGTCTGCTTTGGAGAGGTTTTGATAACATTGTACTAGAAAATGAATATTCTCCCAGATCACATCATCGTTGAAAGTAAAAAAGGCAGCATACTGTTTGCCAGCCGGATCATGGTCTGATGATGGGATTGGATAACGCTGTGGCCATCCGCCATTGGAATACTGACTAATCAATACAAACTCGATGGCCTTTTGCAATGCTTCATGAATGATCGGATCTTTTCGTTCCAAATACATGCGCAGTAAAAAACGTGCGGCATCGGCGGTCACTTTGTCATCAAATGTGCTGTTAGCGGAATAATGTTGAAACTCTTCGAGTCTCCATCCATTTTTACCAATCTGCTCGTACCAGCTGATGAGGGATTGCTCTCCAGCAAAATCGTAGGTATAGTTCCACCCTCCCTCCGGTCTTTGGCCTTCAACCACAGCGGATGCTGCCTTCGATGCCGCTTGATAATAGTATTCATTGCCAGTGACTTGGAAGGCATCAAGAAACAGGTGGCCCATGCTTACGGTACCTGGGTGCTGAAACCAGATCATGGTGGGATAGGCCTCCATCTCACCCCATCTACGAGATAGATCAGGTAGATAGTACCAGACGTAGCCACCTTCTGTGCCGACCTCCTCTACCATGTGCTGGGTGGCTTTGAGCATGGTTTGTTCAACTTGTGGAAGCAAAGAGTCCTTCGAAGTGCAAGCATTCATCGATATCAAAATGACGGGCAGGGAGTAAAACAATAATGATTTCATGTGCTGGATTGAAGACATAAGTTACTCAATTTCTTGCTTGATACCAGCTGGGATCAGCTCGGTCCCAGATGCAATCTTATATCGCCTACACATGTTGGCTTATCATGGTACTGCACACTGAGAGAATCGATGTTCAGAGCGTAGTGGAATCTGTAGCATGGTGCTACATAGTGCAAATATGTCACTGGATTTCCCGTTGGTTTGTCTTATCTTAAAGCCAGTTAGATCAATATGATGGCTACATATATGCCAACCACCTTGCTCCTTGCCCTGATAATGATCGGTTGTACGAGTAATACGCCAAAGTCTGATCAGGATGATGGCATAGTAACACCTGAATCGTTAGGCATATCCTCCCAGGCCATTCGAGACTTTATTGAGGCTGCGGAAACAGAGCGACCCAATGATTTGCACAGCTTCCAATTGAGACGACATGGAAAAATTGTGGCTCAAGGATGGTGGGATCCCTACGACGTCGACACACCCCATATGTTATACTCACTGAGTAAAAGTTTTGCATCGACGGCCATTGGCATTGCACAATCTGAAGGACTACTTACTATTAATGATCGCGTAATCAGTTTCTTTCCACCAGAGACACCACCAAATCCATCAGAGAATCTAAAAGCTATGCGGATTCGTGATCTGTTGAAAATGAACACCGGTCACGAACAGGAACCACGCTCTGCACGAGAACACCCCGACGGGTGGGTTACTGGATTCTTGTCGGCTGAGATCCCACATAAACCTGGAACGCACTTTGTCTACAACAGTATGGCCACCTTTATGCTCTCTGCCATCATTCAGAAGGTCACAGGCCAACGACTAAGAGATTACCTAGGACCTCGTCTTTTTGAACCACTGGACATATCTGAACCTACGTGGGATCAAAATCAGGATGGGATCGACTATGGTGGTTGGGGTTTATACTTACGTACAGAAGACATCGGCAAATTTGGACAGTTGTACCTACAAAAAGGAAAATGGGAAGGTAAGCAGTTGATATCAGAAGCCTGGATCAACGAAGCAACATCCTTCCAGACTTCCAACGGCAGCGATCCTGATAGCGACTGGGAGCAAGGTTACGGTTATCAATTTTGGATGTGCCGACATGGCTTATATCGTGGCGATGGAGCCTTTGGCCAGTTTTGTATCATAATGCCAGAAGAGGATGTCGTACTCGCTATTACCGCAGCAACCCGCGATATGCAAGCCATCATGAACTTGGCCTGGGAATACTTGCTGCCAAGTTTTCGCAAAGCACCACTGGAAGCAAATGATCGAGCATATCAAAACCTACTAGAAAAGACTACCAGACTTCGTCTGACTCCGAAAAAAGGACCGGAAACATCTCCAACTGCCGCGCAAATCAGTGGAGCAGAGTATCGCATGGATGAAAATGACTGGGGACTTTCCACACTCTCCTTTGATCTGACTGAAAATGAACCTTCTCTAATTCTTTCAAATTCAAATGGTCACTATACCTTGCCACTGGGTTTTGGCACTTACAAAAAAGGAATATTTGAATTTCCTGTGGCGGGCAAACGAACCGTTGCAACCTCGGCGGCTTGGACGAAGGATGATACCCTAGACATGCTGATGTATTTGCCAGAAACACCACATGGGTACAACCTCAAGGTTTCTTTCGACAATGAAAAGATAAGGATTGATCGGGTTCTAAATGTAAACTTTGGGGACAACAGACAAGAGGCCATTACCGGAACCATGTTAGCAACTGAATAGCCTTTCCTGCTGACCAGGACATAATAAAACTTGTGACAGCCTGCTCTACACAGCTGAACTTCAAAATAGATTTGACATCTGCTATGCCGATTAAATGATAAGGAAGTATTATCATCAAGAATTGTCTCTGCACAATTTCTCCTCACCAAGGATAAAGCCTATCTTAATTCACAGTTATAGACATGTGATTCGAAGTAGAAAGATCTGAATCCATTTGCTGACTAGCCTAACAGAATACTAATGATAAAGAAATGCCTATTGATCGCCGGGATTATTGTATCAGCAAATCTATCTGCTCAGGAATCCAAACCCAACATTGTAATCATCTCAGCCGACGAAATGGTACCCATGCTATTGGGAACCTATGGACATCCCGTGGTAAAGACCCCACATATTGACCAACTAGCGCAGCAGGGTGTTCGCTTTGATGCGGCCTATGCTAACAATCCACTATGTGCACCGGCACGGGCCGTGATGCTCACCGGAATGTATTCTTCAAATATTGGAATGTATGACAATGCTGCCCCCCTAGCTTCGGATATTCCAACCATTAATCACTACCTCATACATCAAGGGTATGAGACGGTGTTAAGCGGCAAAGTGCATTTTGTGGGTCCGGATCAGTTACATGGATTCCAACATAGACTGATCGAAAGCAATTATCCAGCCGATTATCGCTGGGTCAAGTCACGCGAGGCGAAAATCCCACGTCCACATGTAAATAACTATGTTGCCAATCGTCTGAAAATCGATCAACCCAATAACAACCTGCGGTTAGATGAAATGGCGCAGAACAAAGCCCTGGAATATTTAGATACGAAGAACGAATCTTCGAACCCGTTCTTTTTATTTGTGTCGTTCAATTTTCCTCACGAACCTTTTTGGCCTCCTCAGAAGTACTGGGACATGTATAAGGATGCCGAAATTCAGCTCCCTGATCTTCCTGATAATTGGCAAGATAAATTGAGCATCATGGATCGATGGCTTCGACGTCATTCGAGTACTGATGTAATGGACGTAACTGTTCCTGAAAGCATTCGCGAAGTGAGAAGAGCTTATTATGCACTCTATACCTACATTGATGATAAAGTGGGAGAAATACTATCCAAACTTGAGGATCAGGGCCTGGATAATAATACCATTGTTGTTTTCACCAGTGATCACGGTGATATGATCGGTGAAAGAGGTATGGTACAAAAGCGAAGTTTCAATGAATGGTCAGCGCGAGTACCCCTGATTGTAAAATACCCGGACCAACGCTTTGCCGGAACCGCACAACCTACTCCGGTTTCCCTGGTTGACATGCTGCCCACAATGCAGGATTGGGCCGGCATTCCCAAAGAAAAAAGACTGCATTGCGATGGATCCAGTCTGGAGCCACTAATGGATGGATCAATAGATGAAGACAGATTTGCCATTATAGAAAATCATTCTGAGGGGGTTTATACCACTTGTTTTAGTGTAGTTAAAAATGAATATAAATACAACTGGTTTACCGGCTATGGGGCACAATTAATTCACTTGCCTTCAGATCCTTTTGAGTGGAATAATTTAAGTGGCGAACGAAAATATGCAGGTCTCGAGCATGAAATGAGGAAAATCATCTTAGACCATTTTAATCCCGCCGAGTTGGAGAAAAAAGTGCGCTTCAGCATAAACAGCAGAATGATGATACAACCCATATTGGAACAAGAAGGTATTGATTGGAAATATACACCAGAGGAGCGCCGCTAGAGGTAAAGCTTACTATTGACCAGTCCATTTGTCAGATTTTAATTCAGAAAAAATGTCAGAGACCATTAATCTTCTATCTGGTCTAATTCTCGGTATTCTCACCTTGGCCTCATGTGCAAGCGAAGAATCAGTACCACCCAATGTACTATTGATTATGGTGGATGATATGGGATATTCAGATCTGGGGTGCTACGGAGGTGAAATATTCACTCCCCATTTAGATGCGTTGGCTGAAGGAGGATTGCGCTTCACTCAATTTAATAATACTGCTCGCTGCTGGGCTACGCGCGCGGCGCTCATCACAGGATATTATCCACAACAGATTGGCAGAGATAACGCTCCCGGTATCAAAGGCGGAGCGGGCGGCAAACGACCTGACTGGGCCGACCTTGTGCCTAATCGATTAGTGGATGCAGGATACCGCTCCTATCACTCCGGCAAATGGCATATTGATGGCATGCCCATTGAAAATGGCTTTGACCGATCCTACTATCTCGCAGATCAAGGTCGTTTCTTCAGCCCTAAGAAGCACTTTCTAAACGACCAACCGTTGGCACCAGTCAAAAGGGAATCCGGATTTTATGCAACGGTAGAAATAACCAACCATGCCATTGATCAACTCAGTGAGCATGTACAAGATCATCCAGAGAATCCCTTCTTTTCATACGTCGCCTATACCGCACCTCATTTCCCGCTGCATGCGTTGCAAGAAGACATCGATGCAGTAGGTGACAGATATGCCGAGGGTTGGGATGTGCGTAGACGAAAACGATGGAAACGTATTCAAGAGCTGGGGATTGCCAAGGGAAAGTTATCAAAGATTGAGGACGAAATTGGTCCTCCCTACGATTTTCCCGAAGCACTAGAACTGCTGGGACCAGGTGAGGTAAATCGGCCAGTAACTTGGGAAACACTCACACCTGAGCAGCAGAAATTTCAACAGACTAAAATGACGCTGCATGCCGCCATGATCGAACGAGTAGACATCGAAATAGGTCGAATTATTGCACTACTAAAAACTAGGGATGTTTTCGAAAACACTTTGATTGTTTTTCTGTCCGACAATGGGGCAAGCGCAGAAATCATGGTGCGCTCAGATGGTCACGACCCAGAGGCTATACCCGGATCTGCATCGAGCTATCTATGCCTTGGACCAGGCTGGTCATCTATGTGCAATACACCCTTTAGACGTCATAAAACGTGGGTGCATGAAGGTGGAAGCTGCACTCCCCTAATTATGCATTGGCCGGAGGGTATCACAGCCCGTGGAGAGTTACGACACACCTATGGACATGTAATAGACATCGTACCGACCCTACTTGAACTTGCCGGTTCGCCTGCTGACCAAAATATAAAGGAGGCGCTTCCCGGTAAATCACTTACGTCGATTTTTTCAAGCGATGCCAATTCGCACAGGCCCTTATGGTACTATCACGAAGGTAACCGTGCTGTTCGTCAGGGTAATTGGAAATTAGTAGCTGACAAGAATGGACCTTGGGAACTTTTTAACCTTGCTAAAGACCGCTCGGAAAGCATTGATTTATCTCAAAATGAGCCGTCTAAAGTATTGGATTTAGAAAAGAAATGGCAGGGTATGCTGGATGAAATGAGAACAGTAGCTCCTGAGTTGGAACAGGTTAAAAAGGCACCAGCAGTAACAACCAAGGAGCTGGAGTGACCAACTTTAACTTCAGCATTGAACCTTATCTGAGTTGGTTTTGTCTCCAGATTAACAGAAGCCTTAAGCGTCTATGAAACAGTTTCCATTACTAATGCTTGCACTTTTATACGCTGGGCAAATAGGTGCACAATTCAATCTAAACCTGGAAGCTGGAGCATCCTTTAATAGTAAAAATTCTGTGAGGTATCCAAATGCTGAATCGAGTATGGGTGATCAAGTCGACATACCCAAACAATTTGGAACGGGTAGCACACTCTTTTACAGAATAAGAGCTTCCTATACTATTAATAATAATAATAGACATACGATATCTGCTTTATACGCTCCACTCCTATTTGAGACAGAAGGTACCTTTGCTGAGGCTATACATTTGGAGAAGCACTCTTCACTCCCGACGACTTAACCACCGTCGCCTCCAAATTTAATTCTTACCAACTGACCTACCGCTATCGTCTCATTGAATCAAGGACTGTAATTTTGGTCTGGGAGTCACTGCAAAAATACGGGATGCACGTATAGCATTTCGTACCAACACAAGGAGTGAATATACCTATTCCAGCTACCTGTTGTATATGTAATCCATTGATATTGTGACGATTGCGTAGAACATGCCGTTTGCAAAAATTTATGGCTTGGTGCAATGTATTTATTACTACTTTGCAGCGATTTCCATGAAAGTGAAGTTTCTGAGGACCGAAAGAGAAAGGCCTTTGCTTCAAGAGACATGGACCATCGAACAATAACAAACAATACAAAATCATGAAAAATTCTATTCTAGCACTCACATTCTTTACTCTCGGAGTTGGTACGCTATTCTCCCAAATGACAGAAAATGGCACGGTATACATCGATCATCCAGCGATTGAAGTCGTCAAATCCTTCACTGAAGCCACAGTAAGCGGAGATTCAAGCAAAATAGCTGCAGCTTTGACGGATGATTTTCAAGGATACAATGGTGTTTCGACCAATATGGATATCAGGGGACGCAGTAAATCATCATTCATAAATAGCTCCTTGCAATGGTCAAGACAACTTGATTATTATTCAATATCTGCTTTCCCCGGGACATATCCAGATGCCATAAAGTACAGTAAGGATAACGATGAAGAAGAGGTGTGGGTACAAACTTGGGACGTAATAAAGGGTGTGCATAAAAAAACTGGTGTGAAGATGAACTCTTCAATGCATCGTTTATTCAAACTCACCAAAGACAATAAAATTAAGACGATCATAAACTACTTTAATCGAAGTTTATTTGATGAAGTGGGAGCGAGTTTTTCTGATCGCACCAATGGTACCATTTACAATCACCATGATAACATTAATACCGTTCGTAAAATGGTATATGCATTTGAAAACTTAGACATAGACAATGCCCATGCAAGCTATCATGAGGATGCCAGACTTTTTGACATCAATGAGTCATTGGATTCTACATTTACCTTGGAGGAGATAAAAAGCAGGCGTCAAGATTTTCTAGATAATTTTGAGATTAAGGCGATTGAGCTCATCGGCTATCCCGACTATTTGGAATATGAAATGGGTAACGGTCGCTCAGTGCTATCCTGGTGGAATTTTCATTTGGTAAGAAAATCAGACAAGAAGGAGATCACACTTGCCATGCACATGAATGACGATTTTGATGAAGACGGAAAAATCATCAGTGAAATCATCTATTACAATGCTGCATTATTGTCAGAGTAGCAAGATGTGTATGATCTGATAATCAACTGATTATATTTTATACTTCTATGGACGGGGTGTGCTGAAAAATAGCACACCCTGTAACATTTAGCATCACATTTTTATAGAAGTTACTATTCTGGAATACCTGTATCACTTATTGGTAATCCACACAACCCTAATCTTGCAGACTAGAATCTAAGGCCTGCCTATATATATGAGCATAAACTGCGAAGGTCAAAGGTGACCAGAAAATCAAATCAGGGGTTCCTGTCATCTGGGTACTATTTGAGATAAATTGATTAATTCATGGCTTAAAATTCTGTACCATCCAGTCATGCGATTAGATAGCTCACTTCTTGGTCTTTTAAAGCCTTGCGAAGCTGGATATCGGAGCCTACATGGTCAAAAGGATGCAAATAAGTGAGAATTTGCTTAACTTAAAGGTAGCAGTGGTAGAGACCTATCACTACTACCAAATGGCCGAGGGTTTAGAAGTAAGGTGCCCATTGCAGAATCGAATTCTAAAGGTTGCTAGTCTGACCTGTCATATCCTTTAGAAGGCTAATGGTGTTCTCGCCCTGGCTCAGGAGGTAATTTACGCCCCAACGAGTTTCTTTTGACACGAAGAAAAGCATCATATTACCTTTAATACAGCTGATATGCCTCGGAAATTAGACAAGATATTTCGACCAAAGACGATTGCAGTCATTGGTGCTTCAAACAAGCCTGAGACCATTGGATATGCTTTGATGAACAACCTGATTGGTAAAAGGTATGAAGGAATTGTTTTTCCTGTCAACTTACGAG
This sequence comes from Saprospiraceae bacterium, assembly GCA_013001595.1. Classification (GTDB taxonomy): domain Bacteria; phylum Bacteroidota; class Bacteroidia; order Chitinophagales; family Saprospiraceae; genus JABDMH01. The sequence goes on from JABDMH010000014.1 coordinate 29,258, forward strand.
AGACGAGCATTCAGGGTGTTAAGTGTTTCAAGAATGTAGGTGACATCAGCGATGTAGTTGATTTGGCGATCATTGCTACTCCAGCAGCTAGTGTGCCGGATATTGTCCTTGAATGTGGAAAAGCTGGAGTTGGAGGGGTCATGATCATTTCCTCAGGTTTTAAGGAGAGTGGCAAGGAAGGGGCGCAACTGAGTAAGATAATCTCGAAAACTGCGCAAAAGTATGGGATGCGAATTGTTGGTCCCAATTGCCTGGGATTTATTAATCCTGCACTCAAACTAAATGCCAGCTTTGCTGGTCGAATGCCTAAGCCGGGGAAAATTGCTTTTATATCTCAGAGTGGAGCCTTATGCACCGCCATTCTAGAATGGGCAAAAAGCCAAAATGTCGGATTCAGTCATTTTGTATCCATTGGAGACATGATCGATGTGGGATTTCACGATTTGATCGACTATTTTGGACGTTCCTCCCATACTTCTAGCATTCTGATCTATATGGAGTCCTTGAGTGACGCCAGAAAATTCATGAGTGCGGCACGAGCATTCGCTCGAACAAAGCCAATTATCATCCTTAAGGCAGGTCGCAGCAGAGAAGGTGCCAAAGCGACCTTATCACATACAGGCTCCTTGGCCGGAAACGATGCAGTCTTTGAAGCAGCGTTAAAACGAGCTGGTGTAATTCGTGTGGAGACCATATCTCAGTTGTTTAACTGTGCACAAGGTTTAGCACTCCAGCCCAGACCAAGGGGCAATCGCCTTGCCATTATTACCAACGCAGGAGGTCCTGGAATTTTGGCGACGGATCATCTAATCCACCAGGGGGGTGAATTGGCTGTCTTCTCCCAGGAAACGATCGACAAGTTAGAGAAGGTGCTTCCATCCTCTTCTAACTACAGTAATCCGGTCGATCTGATGGGAGATGCCAATGCCAAACAGTACGGTAAGGCACTTAAGATATGCTTAGCTGATCCTAATAGCGATGGAATTCTAGTTATCCTCACCCCACAGGCCCTCATACATCCTAAAGAGGTTGAAAGAGAGTTGGCTAAGGTGACACATGGTACAACTAAGACGATCTTGGCTTCCTGGATGGGAGATGACCAAAATTGGTCTGGTAAGTACTTGATGAAAAAGGGGAAAGTTCCGGTCTATCACTTTCCCGAAAGCGCGGTTGATGTGTTTGTGAAAATGTACAGCTACACACGCAATATAGAATTGCTCTACGAGACACCATCAAATATTCCTAAGGAATTTACACCCAATACAGAGGCAGCTCACGAGTTACTCGATCAATCACTGGCTGCTGGCCGCAGTCAACTGACAGAAATAGAAGCTAAACAATTGCTAACCTACTACGACATGCCGATAACTGAGTCGAAACTCGCCTCTACGGAAGATGAAGCGGTAGCCTTAGCTCTTGAGTTAGGCTTCCCTGTAGTACTCAAAATACTCTCTCCAGATATTGGGCTGAAAACGGATATCAGTGGAGTAAGTCTAAATAGAAAGTCAGAAGCGGAAGTGCGAACAGCGTATGGTCAGATTCTCGATTCCGTAGCCGAGGCCAGGCCAAAAGCTAAGATCTTGGGGGTGACTGTGGAAAGAATGATTTTTAAGCACCATGAACTACTAATAGGAGCCAAAAAAGATCTCATCTTTGGTCCGGTCATCGTTTTCGGTATGGGTGGAGTAGCAGTCGAAATATTTAAAGATCTAACCTTAGAGTTGCCACCCCTCAATATGGCCTTGGCCGAAAAAATCATAAAAAGCACAAAAATATTTGGACTGCTGGAAGGATACAGAGGTATGCCTAAATCAGATATTAGAGCGATACAATTTGCCCTGTATAAATTTGCCTTTCTAGTCATTGAGTGTCCACAGATTAGGGAGATTGACATTAATCCCTTCGTGGTCGATGGAGGAGGTGGAATTGTTCTCGATGCTTACGTAATCCTAGATCGCAGCTACCACAAAAAAGAAATCAGGCCTTATAGTCACTTGGTTATTTCGCCATACCCAAAACAATATGAAACCATTTTCACCTTACGAGACGGTCAAAAGACCAAACTCCGACCCATTCGGCCCGAAGATGAACCGCTTGAAGAAGAAATGCTGCTAAGCCTCTCCAAACAGTCTCAGTATTTTCGATTCTTTGGCTTTAAGCCCAATATTTCGAAAGAACTGTTGAAAAGGTCTACCCAAATAGACTATGACCGTGAGATCGCCATTATCGCAGAAATCGAAGTGAAAAAGCAGATGAAAATGGCAGGTGAGGTGCGACTACTAGCAGAAGCCAATAATCGAGAGGCTGAATTTGCCATCGTGGTGGCTGATCCCTGGCAGGGACAAGGACTAGGAAACAAACTGACAGATTATGTCATCAACATCGCTCGCCAGAGAAATATTCAAATAATCTACGCAAATGTACTCGCCGCCAATAAGGTTATGGTTCATATGTTTCGAAAAAGAGGGTTTACCTTAGAAACCTTTGATTTGATGTCTTACTATGCACGACTAGATCTCAATAATGCCAAACCTCGTCCTCGTCGTAGATCAAAACGCAAAATATCTACCAGTCAATAGCACTAAATTGTTGGCACCGACATACCACATTCCTTCAATAACTGCGGACAATAATTCTAGATGATTTAAATACCGATTAGGAAGACAATTTCATCAATAGGATCTTGAGCTATTTTGCCAGCACAGGCCAAGTTGATCTAGATTTTCTAAAAAACTCGAACTCTTTTTAATGGTTGGACAGAGACCGTGATATTTGTCATGTGCTGCAGACCGTTCAGCCATTTCTGAAAAGGGGTATTTGCACGATCGTAATAGAGGAAAATTAATGACCAAGCTCTAAAAGAGCATAAAAATAAGTCGAGCATGCTGCGATCAACTGCCTTACGATCAGATGATACAAGAGTGTCAGAACTACGGTCGAAGGAACAGTATAAATATCTTATCTTTCTCTGATAAGAATCCTTTAGAAACATCGATTAATGGAACAACCAAAAAAGATAGCCATCGTTACCGGTGCGGGCAGCGGAATCGGACGTGTGGTCAGTCTTAAATTATTAAGTAATGGATATGCAGTTGTTCTTGTTGGACGTCGAAAAACGGAACTTCAAGAAGTTGCTAACCGTGCAAAAACATCCGACTATGCTTGGGTGCAAACTTGCGATGTGACTGATCCGGTGGATGTCAAAAAGCTTTTTGAAAAGACTCAGTCAAAATTTGGCAGGCTCGATCTACTATTCAATAACGCTGGCACCAACATACCTGCCATACCCATGGAGGAAGTTAGCGTCGAGCAATGGAGAATGGTCCTGGACACCAATCTCACTGGAGCTTTCTATTGTACCCAAGAGGCATTCAAGATAATGAAGCATCAAAATCCCATGGGGGGAAGAATCATCAACAATGGGTCTATATCGGCACATACACCTCGGCCTTTTTCTGCACCATATACAGCTAGCAAGCATGCCTTGACTGGATTGACCAAGTCTACTGCCCTCGATGGAAGGGCATTCAATATCGCTTGCGGACAGATTAATATCGGCAATGCGCTGACAGATTTATCAAAAAAAATGCTAGTTGGAGTCCCACAACCAGATGGCAGCAATAAAATTGAAAAAACTTTTGATGTTGCTTATGTTGCAGATGCCATTCTAATGATGGCAGATCTCCCCCTGTACGCCAACGTGCCCTTTATCACGATTATGGCTAGTGAAATGCCCTTCATGGGTAGGGGCTAAAATTGACATTCCATTACTTTCAAGTTCTCAAGACCACCAATATGCAAGCGCCATTCAAATACATGTTCTCAAGATCAACCCTGATCACCATCATAATCTGTCACATTCTGCTTCAAGTATGTGTATGTGGTTTAAGTCAAACGATAGATCATCCCAATGTTATTCTGATCATGACAGATGATCAAGGATATGGGGACCTTGGTGTTACGGGCAATCCACATGTGCAGACGCCTGTTATCGACCAATTGGCTAGAGAAAGTGTTCGTTTCAATAATTTTTATGTATCACCGGTATGTGCACCAACTCGATCAAGTCTTATGACTGGTAGATATTCACTCAGGACGGGTATCAGGGATACATACAACGGTGGCGCCATCATGGCTTCAAGCGAAGTCACCATTGCCGAAATGCTGAAACAGGCAAATTATAATACGGGAGTTTTTGGCAAGTGGCACTTAGGCGATAATTATCCCAGTAGGCCCACTGATCAAGGATTTGATGAATCCGTCATTCATCTTGCAGGGGGAATGGGGCAGGTTGGTGATTTCACCACTTACTTTCAGCGAGACAGCAGCTACTTTGATCCAGTTTTATGGCACAATAACCAGCAGCAGTCATACAAAGGGTATTGCTCAGATATATTCACCGATGAAGCCATTAATTTCATTAAAATAAATGCTACTTCACCTTTTTTCTGCTATCTCGCATTCAATGCACCGCACACCCCACTTCAAGTCCCAGACGAGTACTATGACTTGTACAAAGACATAGATCCTGCTTCAGGTTTCGATGGTGACGACCGCCCCTTTGCAGGAATGACTGAAAAAGATAAGGAAGATGCGCGAAAAGTCTATGCGATGGTCACTAATATAGATCAGAACTTGGGCAAATTGATGCAAGCATTGGATGAACTCCAAATCACAAAAGAAACGATCGTCATTTTCATGACTGATAATGGTCCACAACAAACTCGATATGTAGCTGGTATGCGGGGACGAAAAGGTAACGTCTATCAAGGTGGTATCCGAGTTCCTTTTTATTTAAAATATCCTGCTGCATTCAACGAATTGCAAGATATTCAGACCACTGCAGCCCATATTGATATACTACCTACGATCGCTGAGTTGTGTAATGTGGAGGTACCCAATCAACGCCAAATTGATGGTGAAAGTCTTGTGCCCCTAATGCAGGGCAAACGTGTGAAATGGGAGGAGCGGGCCATATTTTTTTACTGGTCCAGGCGTTATCCAGAACGCTACAACAATATGAGTCTGCATAAAGGTCAATTTAAATTGGTAGCTAAAACTGACTACGACGCACCTATTGAAGAATTCGAACTTTTTGACCTCAAAGCCGATCCATACGAGCAGCATAATATTGTAGCCACACGCAGGGAGATTGCCAAAGATCTAAAGCACATCATGGATAGCACCTATGCTGAACTCATCACCTCTGAAAATCTCCTTCGTCAACCTCGCATCACTATTGGGAGGCCCCAAGAGAATCCTGTCATTTTAAATAGGAATGATGCTGGTGGGCAACGGGCCATCTGGGCCCAGGAGGAAATATACGGTAAGTGGAATGTGAACATAGAGAAAGGTCACTACGACATCAGATTCAAATTTATCGAACCCGTAATTGGTGGTGGGAGAATGTACCTGGAAGCAAACACGCTGGTTGTACAAAAGGAAAATAGGAAGGATACCGGCGACATCATTGAAATGCACAACGTATTTCTACCAGCCATGGATTGCGACATCATACCATTTTATGCGGTGGATAGAAAAAACATTTTTCCATTTTGGATGGAAATGAAGAAAGTAAACTGAGACACTTAGATGGATGGTAGCTCAGTCCACTATTACCGAAAATCATTGATTGAATCCTATGAAGGAACCTTCAACCTTATCGATAATTAGAATTGCTGGGACAATTGGGCGAGCAAATCCTAGAAAAAATCTGGAGACCTTAGAAAAAAATGAAGTCCTTTTTCACTATCTTGATCACGCTACCACAGCTGAAAACAAAGAAAAAGAGCATATTTTACAATTCATTCTTTGCATTGATGCAATAGAATAATCATAAACTCCATTACTAATAAGGGAAAAACACAAGATGAATAAGAAAATAATTTGGTTTTTGGGCTTCGTTATTCTCTTCTTGATCAATCTCGCTGTCGAGTTTTTTCTCTTGCCTCTCTGGGATTTGGATAATACGAGCCGCAATGATATCTATTTTAAGATTTGGTGGTTGGCAGTCGCCGGTTGGTTCTTTTTTGGCTTCATTTTGCTAACGCGTCGGAATCACATCGTGAAATAGTGTTCTATAACCTACACACTTTAAAAGTATATCACTTAGAGATTGTACTCCATCCTTATGAAACTTAGCAGTACCTCTATTCCCACTAACCTCTGCAACTGCATTCAATTGATTGATAGGTCATCAAAGAGAAGCTTATTCATATTCGTGCCCTTAATATATATGCTGTTGATCGCATGCCCTGTGAATCATCCTGCAAGTCAAAAAAGAGATGCAGTCAATCATATTCAAGGAGAAAGTCTAGTACTGGCATCCAGTATACCAGGAAAGTTATGTTTTGATGCTTTGGTAAAGGGCAGCGTGCTTATGAGGAGTACTTATCTATCGGATGACACAACCCACGTAGTCTATCAGGAAGGTAAAGATTATACCATTGACTACCCTAAAGGTGAAATATCAAGGACGTTACATTCAACCATTCCAGATTACTCATTGCATCCACTTTTTGGCAAAGTAAACTTCGACCACACGGAAACTCCCAACTACTCCAATGATCCCTATTTTATCTGGGTAGATTACACGACTGAAAACGCATACCCCCTGGCAAAACCCAATGATCAGCAAAAATACCTAGTGAACTTCCGCAAACGAGTAGAGTCCGGAACCAAAACCACGATCGTCTCATATGGCAATAGCATCACTGCAGGAGGCGAAGCCTCTTCAGATTCCTTAAGGTTTCAATTCAGATATCTAGAACATCTACAAAAATTGTTTCCAGCGGCCAACTTGATGATGCAAGATGTATCCATACCAGGTCGCGCTTCTTCCGACGGCATCGAGTTGTGGGACGACTACGTCGGAAAAACAGAGCCAGATCTGGTACTCCTGGGCTGGGGTATGAATGACCACAATGTCGGAGGAAATAGTCCCGAACAGTTCAAGAATAACTTAGTTATGCTGGTCACCATGATTAGGGAGCGAAAAAATGCCGAGGTAATTCTGTTCTCTGCGTTTCCACCAAACCACCATTGGAAATTTGGGAGTCACCGCATGGAGCACTTTGCGACAGCCACCAAAGATGCTGCCTTAGAATCTCAATGTGCCTATGCCGATGTTTATGCAGTATGGCAAACGGCATTACAAAGAAAAGATCAATCATCCCTATTGGCAAACAATATCAATCATCCCAACGATTTTGGTCATTGGCTTTATGCCGAAGCCTTCAAGGCCATCTCTTTATAGGCAATCGTTTCAGGGCTGTCAGCAATAGTCTATACCTCCATGATCTGGGAGATTTGTACGATTGAATATTCCGACGAGGTGTACATACATGCGCTCCTAGAAAAGGGCTTAAAGTGATTTAAATTATCCCGTAATTTAAATCAGGCTAATTGGGGCGGAAAGCACCAGGATTTCATCTCACAACAGGTATCATGGCAATGAATAATTTGTAACTTCGGAATATCTAGTGAATCCACTGCGAAAAGATCACCAAAATTATAAAATGCTTCTTTCGAGTTCAATAGGTTGGCGATCACTGCAGATTATCTTGGCAGCAATCATACTATGAAATTCCCATTCGTTCCTTTTTTCCTTCTGTTCGGAATTATTTCCTGTGATCTTCCTCAACACTATCACCAACCTCCTTTCCCATGTGTATCAACAATAGGAGTAATGAATCTAGAAAATAAACTGGAAGAAAAAATACGGATTAACAGCGCATCAGAATTACGATACTTTTTGAGACTTTCATCAAGGAAGAGGGTGAGACATATATGGTTACCAACTTCAGAAACGACCCTGAGTGTTTTCACATTAAATTGCATATTAGCAAACTCGGCAAATTAAGAGGTATGTATCAAACCAATGGTGTCTCCTATCCAAAGGAGATATATGAATAGACCTGGGAATTAAGGGAGATCGATGGCCGGGAAGTAGTCGCCTTTCAGAGTATGCACGATATCCTCGATTAGTCAGTTACCCACAGATATCAAATTTAAATACCAAAATTGAATACCACCATCAACAAGATAAATGCAACGATGCGAATTGCCATTGCAGTTCTCATCTGGGTATCCCCTAGCCTGTTTTTTTGCTGTCAATCAGATCCGCAGGATACCATAATGAGACAGCCTACGAGTTGTAGTTCAGCCGCTAAGCCACAAGCAAAAGTCTGGAAGTATGACCAGACCTTTTTCGCAGTATTCCCGGATGTCACTGGAACTTATATTTGGCAACTAGAAGAACGGCAGTGGCATAAGCATCTGCTATTATCGCAGAAAGTGAATTCTCAAGCTGATTGCTTTGCCCATATGGATACAGTTTTTATCCTGCTTTTTCAAGGTGAGGATTCGGAGAGTGCCGTTGTGTGGTATCGTCAAGACAAAGAACGATACCAATTTATTGACGATGCAAATCCCACCACTGATATCCAATTTCATGAAAGTACTGAGACTGCAACAATTGCACTAGATGGTCTGGTTTGGCTTTGGGTGACCTATGAAGCCAATGGGAATATTGAAGTACGTCGATCTGCCCCACCATATGATCAATGGTCCGCACCCCAAACGATCGCTAGCATGGTTGCGGACGATGACATTAGTGCGCTTGTGCGCATGCCAAATGCGGTAGGTGTGATGTGGTCCAATCAACGGGCGCGACAATTTGGTTTTCGCACACACAGCGATGGAGATCCAATGACCACATGGACTGGCACAGAATTTCCAGGCATTGATGATGCCCTAGATGTGGGTCATGGTCTCGCAGATGACCATATCAATTTAAAGTCCTTGGCAGATGGTACCATCTATGCTGCTGTAAAAACCAGTTTCGATACTGCCAATCACACAAAAATCGGGCTTCTAATTCGCAACCCACAGGGAGTCTGGAATGATCTTTACCATGTAAGCCATCATGGTACAAGACCTATGGTCACCATCGACACCCTTAGTCAAACACTTCGTGTCTACTACACACATTCAGAATCTGGTGGAAATATTGTTTACAAAGCGTCTCCATTGAACAACATCTCCTTCGGTGCAGAGCAAATGTTTATGGAAGGGTCAATGAATAATAATGTCACTTCTACTAATTTTGCCTACAGCTGCGAAAATGTGGTGCTTGCCTCAGATAAAAAAGATATTATCAGTAAGCAAATTAGATGTAGCTACCACTAAGGCTGGAGCAGAGATTCATGCAATTTTATCATCGATCGCGCAGATTATGGAGAATACTGTACTGGAGCGTCTAGGATTTGACGAATATTGGTTAACGCATCTCAATGCCCATGACTTAGAAATGGGTGAATTAGGGCGGGTAATCTCTGAACACAAGGAACGGTATGTTGTGATGACTGCTGCCGGAACCATGATGGCTGAAATAATGGGAAATCTGAGGTTTTCTGCCGAGAGTCGGTCTGATTTTCCTGCTGTGGGTGATTGGGTTGGTTTGTCCTTTTACAATGAAGACAAGGGACTGATCCGTCAAATTTTGCCTCGCAAGACCATCATTGAAAGAAAAGCTGTAGGTGGAGCGGCAGAAAAACAAGTGATCGCGACAAACATAGATTTCACCCTAATCGTTCAATCAGTGGATAGGGATTTCAACCTTAATAGACTGCAACGCTACCTTGCCATATGTCATACCGCCAAATGCACACCGATAATCGTCTTGAATAAAATAGATTTGATCTCAGAAAAGGAGCTATCCACCTTGATTAACCAAGTGCAAGAGCGGACCACAGATACCCAGATTCTGGCTGTGAGCAACGAAACACAAGTAGGATTGAAGTTCCTTAAGCATGAAATTAAACCTGGCAAAACTTATTGTTTATTAGGTTCATCTGGAGTTGGAAAATCCAGTCTTCTAAACAGTTTGGTCGGTGACGAAGTGATGAAAACCAACACCATAAGTGAAATATCAAAAGGCAGGCATACCACCAGCCATAGAGAACTAATATTACTACCGGATGGTGGAATCTTCATTGATAATCCAGGAATGAGAGAAGTTGGTATAGCTGATTCCCAAGAGGCACTAGACATCACTTTCTCTAAAATAGATGCTTTGTCACAAGAGTGTAAATACAAAGACTGCCAGCATGTTAAAGAATCGGGCTGTGCTGTACGAGCAGCCATAGAGGCATCGGAAATTGATAAAAAAGAGTTCGAAAACTACCAAAAAATGAAACGGGAAAGTGAGTATTTCGAGTCTACTGTGGCTGATAGACGAAGAAAAGACAAGGCCCGCGGAAAGATAATCAAGCAAATTCTAAAAGGAAAAAAATCAGAAAAATGGTAACCTTTGACTCAACTACCAATGGCAGATAATAAAAAATTAACCAGAACAATAAAATGTCTCTTGAATCTATATTCATTTTGAACCGACCCAAGAAACTTTTCTTGATCGATGCTTTAGGTGCCTTTGTATCTGCATTGTGCCTTGGCTATCTCCTGGTGCGCTTTGAACATTTATTCGGAATGCCCAAAAATGTACTGTATGTTCTAGCCAGCATCGCCATAGGCTTTAGCATAAACTCCATAGCATCTTGGGCATTTGCTAAGGAAAGCTGGAGGAGAGCTCTAAGAATAATAGCCATTGCCAACCTGTTGTATTGCTGTATAACCGTCGTACTTGTCTTATACTATTGGCAGTACCTGACTGCCTTAGGCCTGGCCTATTTTATGATCGAAATAATCTTAGTTGTCTTGCTGTCTTACGCTGAGTTTAGAAACTCACTGGTCTTTCGCGTCCATCTTGATAAAAAATGAATAAGGCATGATGCCGATCGCTTTCACAATGACGGTATCTTTTACCTCATGTGCCTCCATCAGCACTCCATGAAAAGGTTGCAAAAGGATGCTGTTATCTATGTGTACCCGAGGGCGCAGGTTCCTGAACGACGTTTGTTAAATCGGGTTCCAACTTCATGGATATCCACAGCAAAGAAAGGCCGCCATCTCTGTTGTGCCTGAGTCCGCAGGTTCCTTTACCTGCAATTTTTAAATCTAGGTCCTAGACTCATTGAAGCCGCAGTAAGGGGATGCTGCTATCTCTGTGTTTTTAGGAGTGACCAATTTCCCTTACCTACGTTTGTTAAATCGGATCCCAACGCTATGGATATCCGCAGCAAAGAGACGACGCTACTTTTGAAAGGCAGCAATGAGTCAAGGAAAAGTTTTTCAGAATTTTACCTAAGAACCGGACTTTTTGGCATCTGAAACCACCAACATGCTAATACCATCCCGCTCAGATACGGCTCCCTTTACTTCGACCATCTCACCAGCCAAATCCTTGAGCGTTTCGATCTTTTCTTTGTCTTCTCCGGAGGCAAGTAGAAGTACTTTCCCATCATCTGTGAGTAGGCCCATCGGCTGTCCACTCTTAACGCAAGATTTGGCACATTGAGCGTGATCAGGACCTTTGGCACCACTCTTCAGGTAGCATGAAAGATCTAAGACCTCCCCTTTGTAAGCCATTTCATCCTGTGCAGATAAGGAAAGAGACCAGCACAAACAGAGCATGGATGCAAGAGCAACTAGTATAGACTTTTTCATAACACTTTATTTTTAGACACCGGAATATACAGATTTTCACCATGACATCAAAGTCTGTTCCACACCTCGCAAATTTTAATGCGAGCTATGCCCTTCCATAATACCTCTGCCTAAAGTAAATACTCATACCCATTGAGACCATAGGTAGGTCAGCGGAGCAATATATGTGATACCGCTCTACTCAAGCATGTCTAAGTATACATCTGCAAATCGCTCTCCCATCTTACGCTGGCCGGCAGCGTCAAAATGTGTACTATCTCCCTTGTGCTTAAGGTCCTGCGTATAGATAATTTCGGCCCAGTCATCCATCTGCACATATCCGTGTATGATACCATTAACGGCCTGACGATTATCATAGTTCTTAGGGAAAGCCGGTAGCTCACCCAACAAAATAGGTAAGGTATCGTTCCCCACTGCTTCACGAAAGATCCCAATAAGAGAATCCAACTTTACCCCATAAGTTGGTAGTTTATCTGGATGTGCATTACTTTCTCCCTGATGCCATAAGATCGCCTTTATCACTCCCAAGTCAGCGACCGATCTCGCTTTAGATCTAAAATTCGACAAAAGTTTTACTCCTCGATGTACGTCATCATTTAGCCATTGCTCAACCGAACTGCCACCAACCGCGGTAGGAACCATCAGTATGGAGATGCTGTCTGGTGAATTTCTAACGAGCTTTCTGGCAAATGCCATTCCACAATCCAGTCCTTGTAATTTTGGTTCATAATGATGAAGCGGCTCCTTGGCGTAAATCAGCTGATCTAATTTATCAAGAGCAAGTATTCTCAGATGCGAAAGAGTATCTTCTGGTGCTACCAATCCCCGACCGGCCATATTAGATTGACCCGCCAAAATAAAAATCCAAACATTTTCTTTGGTTGGAACTTGGGATACTTTTTCCAGGTGTGTAGGAAAATTCACTTTTCTTGAATCTAGAGGATCCGTGGCATCTTGGCATGAAAAGCAAAACAGTATTAAAAAAGTAGGCAACAGTAATTTCATCTGTCGAAATTAAAAAACTCTTTAGGATAAATCGTGTGCTATTTCCAGAGGTCAAGTAATCCACCTACTTTACCCAAAAAAGGATCACTAGCAGGAATGGGCAAAGCCTTGATGTTTTCATCTGCCTGTGGTCGCTCTCCAACTTCTCCCCTTAATAAATCCCAATCTCTTCCATCGGGATAGGCACCCACTACTCCTAAATTACTGCCCCTGATCCTTTTGTGACCCACACCTGCCGGAATAATAATGATGTCACCTTTCTTGACTTCCACGCGCGCGCCCGCTTGACCACCCAAATGCAGCAATGCGCTTCCTGAAAAAATACCAAGCACTTCGTGGGAGGTGCTGTGGTAGTGGTGAAATCCATAGATCCCATTGGTCCATGCATTAGTCCAGTTTTCTTGGGCAAACTTCTTCAGCAACCATCCATCAGGGGCTTGTTCACCATCTGGGATGGCGTCGTGATATACTAGGAGCGGATACTCGCTATTGGGAATCTTTCCATCATCCTTAAAAAAGAACTTTTCAGGCCCATGATCTGCTCGGTCGAACAGATAAGACCATGATAATACAAAAGGAGCAACGCCCATAGTTCTGACAAATCTTTTTCTTTTCATATTGAACATCTTTGTCGTAGCAATATAAAAATGTAATAATTTCCTAAACCTTATCTTTCCTCCTCCAAAAATTTGCCAACATGGATCCGGAAATATTCATCCATGGACTAAATATTGCTGAGGCAAGACCTAAGGTAGCTAGTTTGCCCATTACACCTGCTAAGCCACTTGCCATACCACCATTTTGCAATCCTACTTCAAGCGCAACAGTCCGAGCGGAGTTTTGATCCAAACCTACTGCCCGACCGATCCAGAATCCTGCCAGATAACCAAATGTGTTATGCAGCATGCAAGCCAGCAACATGAAGAGGCCAATGGTTAATATATTATCTCGACTAGCTGCGGTGGTTACTAAGGTAAAATAAACAATGCCAAACATGGATAAGATGGGCATCAGCTTATGCACTTGAGGAAGGACTTTATTCAGGTGGTAGTATATCTTCCCTACCACTAAGGCACCACAGAGAAAATTAATAATCTCAAGAATCGTCATGCTAGCGGGAGGAAGGTAGGCATGCAGCAAATTCCATCCACCTACTAGCGTGCAAATCAGCCAAATAAAACAAACAACAACCAGCCATATTAGTAAGTTTCGGAGCCTAAAGTCAGCACGGGAAAGTAGATCATAAAAAAAAGCCGCACCGATGCGTACCACCACGATCTTTATAATCTGCACACACATGTCCAGAAAATTTATTTCCACATAAGTGCCCGCCAGCATCTTCATCAGAAAGGGTGTCATTATAGGCGCCATAAGTGTAGCCGTGGCTGTTAGGGTAACCTACAGGGCTAAATTTGCCCTTGCTAGATATACCATAACGTTGGAAGCCAGACCGCTAGAACAAGATCCTATAAGTATAATACCGGCAGCAATTTCAGGTTCGAAGGTGAAGACTCGGGTAAGTAGGTAGCCTGCAATGGGCATAATGGAAAATTGACAAACTACTCCGACAAGTACTCCTCGACCCATAGTCTTGATGCCAATGAAATCATGGTAACTCATCTGCGTTCCCATGCCAAACATGATAATTTGAACTACGATAAGAATGAGCCATGGATTCCTCAGGTCAACGGATCCCCACTGTAAGAACGCAGCTGGATAGGTGAGGCCACAGACGATCGCGGCGATGATCCACAGCGTATATTGATAAGTACTAAGCGATCTCAAAGAACCAAAACCAAAAGCAATCAGAATCGATGCAACAACAGCCAGCGATGCAAATAGCTGCTCCCAATCTAAAATATAGCATAGAAACATAGCTGGCAGGGACAACAGGCCTACCCAAAACGAATACCGTTGGGCGGTTAGCATTAACTAGAGCAATTTGGCAAGGTGCTGCATGGCGAGCTCAGGGCTAGTTATGATGGGCACTTTCTTGTCTTCTTCTGCCAATTGATCAACTACACGAGCCATGGATGCCTGCGCCAATAGAATCACATCTACTTGCTCTGATAATTCCTTCATAGCGGCCGCTACCTTTGCGTCATGCTCTTCAGGACGGCCTTGCATCAATACCTCGAAAGCACCTTCACAAAGTCTGGAGGTTAGTGTAATATGCTTGCCTGCGAGGTCAGCTCTTCGCTGAACCAAATCACTGGTCGGTTCTAAAGTGGTCGACAAAGTTGCCAATACACCAATCCTAGTACCCATAGCTACCGCCTTGTCCGCCATAGGCTGATCGACCCTCAACACAGGCACCCTACTGAGCGAAGCCGCGGTCTCCACTGCTGAACCGATAGAAGAGCAGGTGACGAGGATATAATCAGCTCCCGCCGCCTCTGCAGACCCGACATAGTCAACGACTCGGCGTGAAGTGTCTTCCGTCAATGCACCTCTTTCTATGGTATTTTTAATTAGACTGTCGTCTACAATATTGAATACTTGGATGTCTTTTCCGACTAAATACTCATCTACTAATTTTTGAAAAATTGGCACAAGTGTCGCCGACGTGTGAATCAGGCCCAGTTTCTTTGTCATCTATTTATATCTGCTATTCACAAAGTAGTAAAAAATGAAGTGAACTTTGTGCAACCAAATCCTTTATCCAACCGCCACTCCATAAAAACACATATGCTTTATTAATGCTTAAACCTGTAAATTCACGACAAATGATGTCTCTCTTGTTCTTAGGATCTTATTCCCACCCCTCTTGATCCCGAGAATCAGTCCGCCTATGCATAAAATTTGTTACAAAAAAGATTAGAGTTTAGGCAATGATGAAATCTTCAATATTCAGAGTACAAAAACGCTCTAAGAAAGTCTCAGCGAACCATCTACGTACATTCCACTGGGAACGACTCCTTCTTAGCTAAAATAAATAATTGGAATCGACGGATCTGCGAAGACATTTCTTGGATGGTCAAACCTGTATAGATCAACAACAAATGTAGCAATTATGATTGCTGTTTGTGGAGCGAACGAACGGATTGACTTAAGTGTTAATACTATGAAACAATGGTCGATGAAAACCACAGGACTTCTATTACTTTTAGTCTCTCTTCTGTCATGCCAGGGTAGCACTTCTGAAAACGAGATAAAGCCAACCTTCAGCAATGTGCAAGAGTCTGTCTATGGCTCGGCAACAATCCGACCAAGTGAATCCTACTTTCCACAAGCCAATAGGGCCGGTGTGATTAAGGAGATCCTCGTTGAGCAAGGAGATCATGTGACAGAAGGACAGATTTTATTCCGAATTGCGGCTACTGGAGTGGATACGCGGCTTATCGATGCGCAACTAAATCTTTCGGAGGCCAAAGACAACTTTTTCGGCAAAGACAATGCCTTAAATACGCTACAGCTAGAACTGGATACGGAATTTCAGCAACTGAAGTTAGACTCCATTAATCTATTGAGACAGGAGAGACTTCAAGCACAGAATATCGGTGCACAGCTAGACCTGGATCGAGCTAGGTTAACATTCGAAAGTACGAAGAATAGATTTCGAGCCTTACAGCAGAAATACACCCAAACATACCAGCGCTTAGAGAGCGCTTATAGAAAGGCACTTAACAAAGTCGAAAATGAGCGCTCAATACTTCAAGAATATTTAGTGCAAGCGCAAATGGATGGTAAGATCTATGAAATCTTTAAGGACGAAGGAGAAGTAATCCATCCTCAGGATAAGTTTGCAGAAATTGGCAGCATCGACAATTATACATTGGAATTGGATATAGATGAGGTAGACATTACAAAAATAGATCTGAAAGATACAGCAATCATATCTCTGGAAGCATACCCTGAAGAAGTATTTATGTCCGTAATTAGGCGGATACACCCCAAGAAAGATGAGCGCTCACAAACGTTCCTCGTAGAAGCAAGTTTTATTGAGAAACCACCTAGAGTATATAATGGACTATCAGGTGAAGCAAATATTATTATTGCTAAACGTTCCAATGCACTGACCATACCCACGGAGTATCTATCTGGTCCAAATATGGTCCGGACTATTGATGGTGATAAAATGGTAAGCACCGGAATAACGAACTTAAACTTTGTAGAAATTATTTCTGGTATTGATTCAGCTACTGTGTTACTTAAACCGGATCAAGAATGATTCGATTCCCCTTGGTTTTCGATATTTCCAGGACGCATTTATTGTCAAAGATAAAGCAGACAACAGTGGCATCCTTAGGTGTTACATTTGGTATTGGAACTTATATAATATTGATGGGTTTCATGACCGGGCTCAATGGACTACTTGATGGTCTCATACTAAACCGCACACCGCACATACAAGTCTTCAATAAAACCACACCTTCGGAGATCCAGCCAGTGGAAAGGTTCAATAAAGCTACCACTGACTTACATTATGTACATTCGGTCAAGCCAAAAGCAAGACTGGAGCGAATACATAACGCACTTCCGCTCCTTTCGGAACTGCGAAGACATCAGCAGGTCAAAGGCGCCACACCTCAAACTACCGCAAAGGTTTTTTACTTGGCAGGCGCAAATAAACTAAATGGAGTGCTCAACGGCATTCAAGTTCGGGAAGAAATTAGGTTGTTTAACTTCAAGGACTACATTACCGAAGGGGATGTACTTAGCTTGGTAAGACGAAAAAACAGTATCCTTTTGGGTGCGGGCATTGCTAAGAACTTATCACTTTCGGTAGGCGATCGTATTCAGGTAATGAGCACCAACGGCACCACATTCTCACTCCTTGTCAGTGGTATTTTTCAAAGTGGGTTGGCAGAAGTCGATGACGTACAGAGCTATATCAGTCTACCTATGGCCCAACAAATCTTAGGTGCAGGCAGAAATCATATAACGAGGCTCCACGTAAAGCTTTTTGAAATGGCAGATGCCGTTCCGCTAGCCAGAACCATTGAGACATTATATGACTTAAGAGCTCTGGATATAAAGACAGCAAATGCGCAATTCGATACTGGTTCAGATATTAGGAACCTTATCTCGTATGCAGTGTCCATCACACTCCTGCTGGTAGCTGGATTCGGCATCTACAATATTCTGAACATGTTCATTTATGAAAAGATGAATGACATAGCAATTCTTAAGGCGACAGGATTTACAGGCACTGATGTCAAATGGATATTCATCACCCAGGCGATGGTTATTGGATTGTTGGGTGGAACGATGGGACTGATCATGGGATATGGAGTTTCCATATTCATTGATAATTTGCCTTTCATCACCGAGGCCTTACCTACGATAAAGACCTATCCCATAAACTACGATCCGCTGGTCTACATCAGCGGAGTGGCCTTCGCTTTGACATCAACTTTCCTGGCTGGATATCTACCTGCGAGAAAAGCCCAGCAAATCGATCCCGTCGAAATCATTCGAGGACAATAGTAGCATACAATGAATCCAATGCTAGAAACCAGGCACATCGACAAGTACTTCCTTGAACCCGTGAAGTTTCATGTACTAAAGGATATCAACATAGAATTGCAAAAGGGAGAATTTGTTTCCATTATGGGTAAGTCTGGTTGTGGAAAGTCTACCCTACTATACATCTTGTCGACCATGGATACAGCTTATGAGGGCGAATTATGGATCGATGGAGATAAAATGTCTGATCTTACCCAAAATGAATTGGCAAGGATAAGAAATGAGAAGATCGGATTCGTTTTTCAGTTTCACTACTTGCTCCCAGAATTTACTGTCCTGAAGAACGTTATGTTACCAGCATTGAAACTGGGCAGAGAGGATGTGGAAGGCATCCGAGCTAGAGCCATGGAAAAATTAGAAATCTTAGGCGTATCCGATCAGGCTAACAAGAAAGCTTATAGGATTTCTGGAGGTCAAAAACAGCGCGTATCCATTGCTCGTGCTCTCATAAACGATCCTAAAATCATTATGGGCGATGAACCTACAGGCAATCTAGATAGTAAGAACTCTGAGAATGTTTTCAATATTTTAAAAACGCTATGTGACTCCATGGGCATGTCCCTATTGGTGGTTACGCATGATATCGATTTTGCTGAGCGGACTGATCGCATTATCGAAATGGGTGATGGCACCATCCTATAGCCGGATGCAGAATCCTTTGGAAGAAAACACAACTTTCTCGACAGATGGTTAACGATGCCAAAGGCATGAGCTGTTGACGATTTCACTACATTAGTAACTAGATTAAGTCTTTCAAATCTTCTTATTTTATGAGAATTCAGGTCCTAATAAGCACATTCATTTTAAGCTACCAAGTTTCGCAAGCTCAGCCCATACCTCTCCCGGAACATCCCAGACCGGATTTTCAACGTCATCAATGGCAAAATCTCAATGGGACATGGTCATTCGCCTTCGACTCAACCAACGTAGGCATCGAGGAAGAGTGGTATCAGCAAGCAAAATCTTTTGATCTGAGCATCTCAGTTCCATTCCCTTGGGGGTCTGTACTTTCCGGGGTTGATGACCAGGCTGACATCGGGTGGTATCGACGCTCGATCATCATTGATGCCGATTGGAAAGGAAAACGCACTTTCCTGACGATTGGTGCTTCGGATTGGGAAACGACGGTGTGGTTAGATGGTAAATTGCTCGGTAGCCACCAAGGGGGATATGTACCCTTTTCCTTTGATCTCACCGATCACATAACACATGGAGAGAAACAGAGTCTAATCATTAGGGTTGATGATAAAAGGCGAGATTTCACTTTGTATGGTAAGCAAGGTTATGGCAATGCCCGAGGCATCTGGCAAACCATATACTTGGAGGCCAGGGGAAGTCATTACATCCGCAGCATTCATTTTTCACCCAACATTGAGACCAGTAGTGTATTGGCAAGTGTGGGCATCGAAGCACCCGTTGAGGAAGACACGCCCTTCAGTATTGAGATCCAAGGTAAACAGTACCAGGGTGAAATCAAGGGCGGTCGCAAAGCTGCTGATTTAAATGTACCAATAGATCAAATGCGTCTTTGGACACTGGAGGATCCCCATCTCTACGATGCCAAGATTACCTACACTGATGATGTGGTCCATACTTATCTGGGTATGCGTAGCATTTCTGTAGTTCATCTTCCTGGTACCAAACATCCATATATTGCCTTGAATGGTAAACCCATTTATCTGCAGATGGCGCTGGATCAATCCTATCATCCCGACGGTTTCTACACCTTCCCGTCCGATCAATTCATGCGCGAAGAAATTGAAAGATCCAAAGCGATCGGTCTCAATGGCATCCGACCACACATCAAAGTCGAAATACCACGTAAATTATATTGGGCTGACAAACTTGGCATCATGGTGATGGCTGATCTTCCGAATAGCTGGGGCGAACCGGATCGTCGAATGCAGGAGGAAGCCGAGTATACTTTAAGGGCCATGATCGACCGAGATTATAACCATCCTTCGATTTTTAGTTGGGTACTGTTTAATGAGACTTGGGGTCTTCAAAAGCTCGAAAAAAAGAACGGTCGCCTTGAGAAAACCTATCTACCTTCAACCCAGCAATGGGTGGCTTCTATGTACTACCTTGCTAAGTCTTTAGATGCTACGCGCTTGGTGGAAGACAACTCGATATGTTGTGGTGTTGGTCATACAAAAACCGACATCAATTCGTTTCACGACTACAAACCTGGTTGGGTTTGGACTGAACATTTACAGGATATCGTAGACCGGTCTCATCCAGGAAGTCCTTTTCAATATGAACCAGGTTTCGTCCAAGGAAATGAGCCTAAAATTAATTCCGAATGCGGCAATGTTTGGGGCTATGAGGGAAGTACAGGAGATGTTGATTGGAGCTATGATTATCATCGCATGCTCAACTCATTTAGACTCTTCCCCGAAATTGCTGGCTGGCTATACACCGAACATCACGATGTGATCAATGAATGGAATGGGTACTGGCGGTTTGATCGCAGTAATAAATTTACAGGGATGGGTGAACTTGTGGAAGGCATGTCACTGCGGGACTTACATTCTGCCGTATATCTGTCCACCGGAAATGAAATTTGTAGTACCGTCGAAGCCAATGCCGTGGTTTCCGTGCCCATGTTCTTATCCTCAATGACGGATGCTCATCCTGTCCAGAGAATGACCGTCTCCTATGTGCTTGAACACACCGACCAGACGGGAGCAAAGCACACCATTGATCAAGGGAGTCAACCTTTCCACTACCGGCCATATATGCAAAGCGATCTAAAAGACTTGGTGGTCGAAATGACGAAGTTGAATGGATTATCCATTCTCAAACTCACAGTTAGAGATGAGCATGGTCAGGTCTTGCAGCATAATTTCACGCATTTCGTCATTCAAAATGGTACAGACCCAGATGATAAGATGATCGCCTCAGTTGCCCCCAACCAACTTCACAAAGCCCAGTGGGAGCTCAAGCAATGGGAAGTAATGGATGGTCTAAAAGTCAATGGTGCAGGGACAGGATTTTTCGAATACCGCATTCCTGTGTCGAAAGAGGCTGCTGGCCGCTACTCAGAAGTCACCTTTCTTTGCGAAGTCTCGGCAAAACAGCTTTTTGTCAAAGACACAGAAAAGGGCATTCAGGCCAACATTAATTTCATGAAAGGTGGTAAAGATGCTCCCAGTAGAAATCCCAACTCCTATCCGATGACTGATGAAGTAACTTTCCCTTCGCAACTCACTATTTGGGTTGCTGGTAAAAAACGAAAAACGATCACATTAGCCGATGATCCAGCAGATCACAGGGGTATCCTTTCTTGGCATCATCAACTTAAAGACAGAAAGCTCAGGGAAGCGGGATCTTATGGCTACCTGGTTCAACTGCCCCTATCTTCCGATGATTTGAAAAATGCATTCAGAAAGGGATATGTGGACATACGATTGGAGAGTAATGGGGGTGGAATAGCCGTCTATGGTCAGTCATTCGGTCGATATCCCATCCACCCCTCCCTGGTCTTCAATTAAGTCAAACATGTGGATTGCACCTAGAAAGGTCATAATATATTCCGAATACCACACATATATCGCAATATGATTGTGGCATCAGGCCATCTCCAATATAAAAATGGTAGCTATGGATTTATGGTAAAAGATTAGCAGCCGTAGATGGCCTGTCATCATGTCCTAACTAAGGGCAATGTCATGATTGTCGTATATTTGTGGCACCTTGGATACAAAATGAATAATGTTCCTTTCTCCATATGCAAAGAAAAAAGCCTGCAGTCAACCACGACATCAAACTATTATCATTTGACATTGATAACACACTAGTTGATCTTCACACATTAAAGGGAAAATTCACTAAAACCTGGTTAAAACACCATCAAGACAACGGGATTCTGCTCACCTATAATTCTGGCAGACTTTACAAAGACGTACTTGGATTAATTAAGAAAAAGATACTGCCAGAACCGGCATTTATTATCGGTGGTGTCGGTACGCATATTTATGATTTTAAAGGGCAATCAGTTGTAAAAGAATTTCGTGATATTTTAGAAGATGGCTGGAATTTAAGTCTAGTTGAAGAGATCGTGGACTCCCTCCCCTACCCAATCGAATTGCAGCCAAGAAAATTCCAACATGATTTTAAAAGGAGTTACTTTTTTCACGATGCATCTCCATCAGACATCCTAGCTGTAGAAGAAATATTTGAGGCATCTGAATTAGATGTAAATGTAGTCTATTCCAGTGATCAACATTTGGATATTTTACCAAAATGGGCCAATAAAGGCAATTCTCTAAAATGGCTTTTGGACCATTTACAGATCGCTCCTAATCAATCACTGGTTGCTGGTGATAGTGCCAATGATTCGGCCATGTTTGAAATAAAGAACATCAATGGAATTGCAGTAAGCAATGCCCGGGAGGAATTATACAAAACGACCAAATATCAACAAGTTTACCACTCGGAAAGAGCTGTTGGAGAAGGTGTAGTTGAGGGATTGGTATTTTATGGTGTTTTGCCGGAAGAGGCCCTTGAGGACTTATCAAAAGAAGATCTGCAGGGTGAAGAGTTTTTCATCCAACAACAGATTGAGCAAACGGCAGATTCGGAAGAGGACGAGCGGCTGCGTTTAATACATGAAGGCTATGAGCAAGCAATTTTGGCCCTTAAGAAAAATATTTCTCCACTAGGATTTCTGGCTTGTCCAATTGAACATAATGTGGCGCACGGCACTGATGAAAACTATCACAGTGTATGGGCTAGAGATGGAGCAATCACCATTATTGGAGCTTTATCATTATTGCATCATGAAGATATCCATGCATGCGTGAGACAGACTTTCGATACCCTTTTGCAACATATATCGGTCAATGGACAATTGCCGGCTAATGTGCAGCTCAAGGATGGGGTGGCTGACTATTCAGGTGTAGGGGGAATTTGTTCGATAGACAGCGGACTTTGGGTGATCATTGCCTTGTATGAATACATACACCTGACAGAAGATCTTGATTTTTTGAAAAAACATCTGCCGGAATTGCAGAAAGCCATGAACTGGCTTAGTGCGCAAGATGGCAATAACGATGCCCTTCTCGAAATACCTGAAGCTGGAGATTGGACCGATTTATTTGGTCGAAGCTATCATGTACTTTATGACGAAATACTTTGGTATCGAACCAATGTATGTTTTGGCCGATTGCAAGAAATGCTAGGCAGTGATGAAGCTGCAGGTGACTATATTCGATGGTCGCAAGTCATCAAAAAAGAAATACTTTCGAATTTCTGGCCTTCTACGCAGCAGAAACTTTCACAATCTGTTTCCTTTGCTGAACATCAATTTTCATTGGGAGATACTAAATATTTAGTAGCTCAAATAACGCCCTTTGATTTTTCCTGGCGTTGTGATAGTTATGGAAATATACTGGCCTTTTTGTACGATGTAACTGATTCAGAAAAAGCATTGTCTGCATTTCGCTTTATGTTGGGTGTTGGGATTAACGAGCCATTTCCAATCCGTAATGTATATCCTGTTGTTAGTCCAGGTGATCCTGATTGGCGTGCTTATTATACTGTAAATTTATTAAACCTTCCTGATCACTATCACAACGGAGGTGTCTGGCCTTTCATTGGGGCGCTCTGGGTACAGTTTATTGATAAGTTGGGGCAAAGAGAAATGGCCATAAATGAAATGTACAAATTGGCACTACTCAACAAAGCAGGAGTCAGCAATGAATGGGAATTTAATGAATGGGCACATGGTAAAACCGGACGCCCGATGGGAAAGACATATCAAGCTTGGTCTGCAGCTCAATATATTGCAGCTTACTACAGATTAAACTTATAAAAGAAAATATAAATTAGGCCGATACAATTCGTACTGAAATCAGATTTATAAGTTGATCTCATTCATGAATTTTCAGAAAAACGCCCTCAAAATTAAATAGGGATAAAAAAATATAGTCTTATGGAATCCATTCTAATGATTTCTCTACATGGTTATGTTAGCGCCAACCCAGAACTTGGAAAACCAGATACTGGTGGACAAGTCGTCTATGTACTGGAGCTCGCTGATAGGTTTAGTCGATTGGGAAAACGAGTTCATCTGGTCACCAGGCAATTTGAAGACCAGCCAGAGTATGATGATGTCAATGAAAACTACTCGGTTTGGCGCATACCTTTCGGAGATAAAGAATTCATCAGGAAGGAAGATATGCACGATCATGTAAATCAGTTTGTGACAAATTGTCTCGCTTCCATCCGCAAGAAGGGATATAAATATGATGTTGTGTATTCTCATTACTGGGATGCCGGTTTAGCAGGCCAAAAAATTGCGGAAGAGTTAGGAATATCACATGTGCATACACCACACTCTCTGGGTTGGTGGAAACAACAAAGCATGGGTAGTGATATGGATGAAAAGGAAATGGAGAAAACTTATCGCTTTAAGGAACGAATTCGTAAGGAGTACTTCGTTTACCAAATGTGTAGTCATGTGATTGCCACAACCATTCCGCAGGTAGAGCTACTTACCAAACAATACGATATGCTGCCACGTAGTTGTACGATGGTGCCACCGGGAATAGACGAAAACAGGTTTTTTCCTGTGCCATCACGTGAAGTGCAGAAGATTAGATTGGCACACGATATGGAACCACTTGATATACTTGCACTGGGTCGTATGGCGCACAATAAGGGATATGATTTATTATTGCAAGCGCTACCTACGTTATTTGCGCTTGTTCCAGAGGCTCGATTGGTGGCTGCCATTGGAGGAGAGGATTCAGATCAAGATGATAAAGGTGTAGGAAAGTTAAAAAAAATGGCCAAAGACCTGGAGATTGAAGATCGCATCCTATGGAAGCAATATATCTCAGATGAAGACCTGGCAAACATCTACCGAGCAGCTAACGTTTTTGCAATGCCTTCTCGTTATGAGCCTTTTGGTATGGTTGCCATTGAAGCCATGGCCTGTGGAACCCCCAGTGTGATCACCGTGCACGGCGGACTAAAAGACTTAATAAAATTTGGTGACCAGGCTTTGTTTGCTGATCCACATCGAGCTATTGAATTCGGCACCATGCTTTCACTTCCGCTCCTATATCAGGATCTACGCAACGAACTATCAGTGGAGGGCGCAAAATTTGCTCGCCGGCACTTTGGCTGGACAGGTATTGCCAAGAAAATGTTGGAAATATTTAACCACTCCATCAATCGTCAGAATATAGAGTCCAATATTTTCATGAGTTAGAATGCCCAATTCTCGCGGAAGGATATTTGATCGGCAAGAGATTTTAGAGCAAAGGATCCTGATAAGGTCTGACTAGATTGTTATCTTGTCAATTGTTCATCAAAACTTGAAATTGACATGAATAATAATCGCCGCTCATTTATTAAGAAAGCAGCCTTAGGAACCACTGGAATCACCCTAGGTGCAACATCTGCCTTTAGTGCTCAGAGTTATCGAAATATTATAGGTGCCAACGATCGTATTCACATGAGTGTCATCGGTTGCAGAGGTCAAGGTTTTGGTCATCTACGGCGATGGGCTGGAATGGCCAAGGAAAAGAATGTAGTCGTCCAAACCATCTGTGATGTAGATGAAAACCTATGGGCTGAGCGAGTTAAGGTTGTTGAGGAGATTCAAGGTACAAAACCATCTACGCAATTTGATATGCGCAGGGTTTTTGAAGATCAAGACATCGATGCTGTGTCTATTGCCGCCCCAAACCATTGGCATGCATTAGCCACCATTTGGGCTGTACAAGCAGGCAAGGACGTTTATGTGGAAAAACCCAGCTCTCACAACGTCTACGAAGGTAGGAAGATGGTTGAGTCGGCTCGAAAGTATGATAAAATTGTGCAAGTTGGTTTTCAAAATAGATCAATTCAGAATGTGCGAAAGGCCATGCAATTCCTGCATAATGGGGGCATTGGAGACATCTACATGGCTAAAGGTCTGTGTTATAAACCTCGTAAGTCATTTGGCATCGCACCGGATACAGACCCTCCTCAAGGATTACACTATGACCTCTGGTTGGGACCTGCGGGATGGCGCCCTTACAATGAGAAGAAAGGTCACTATGAATGGCATTGGCACTGGGCTACTGGTAATGGAGACATTGGTAATCAAGGTCCGCATCAATTTGATATTGCGAGATGGGGATTGAACAAGGATGAGCATCCAGTAAAAGTCGGCTCTACCGGAGGGTATTTCAAGTATTCTTCCGAAGAATGTAGTCAAGAAACTGCAAATACACAGACTGCACAACTCGAATATGCAGATGGGAAAATCCTGCAATTTGAGGTACGTGGACTCTACACTGCTGGCGAAGGGCCACTCGATGTCAAGATCGGTAATTTATTCTATGGCACCGAGGGATGGCTAGAACTAAAAGGAAGTACTTGGAAATCTTACCTCGGTCCCGATAATGAGCCCGGACCAAGTTCTGAAGACGATGATACAGGTGTAGATCAAGTCGTGGGCTACCTAGCTGCTCCTGGAGGTGGTGGTCACTACGCAAATTTCATTAGTGCCATACGTAGCGGTGACAGAAAGGACTTGACATGCGATATTGAGGAGGGGCACAAATCTAGTGTCTTGCCTATTATCTCCAATATAAGTTATCGGTTGGGAAGAAATTTAACTTTCGATGGAGCATCCGAAAAATTTGTAAACGATGCAGAGGCCGATAAAATGTTGACTAGGGAATACCGTGATCCTTATGTTGTAAAAGACAAAGTCTAAACGAGCATTTCGATAATGTCTTCAATATTGGAAACGCTGTACATCAAGTATGGCTATTTCTTGCGTTGACAAGGAAGAAAATCGTGCGAAATTCGGATCTCTATCGCCTTAAAATAGATTTTCTAATTTTTTTATCGATCACAAAAAAAAAGATCAAGATTTCTATTTAACAACATATTACCATATGAATATGTCATCATATTTTCATGTATTCAGAGACCTATTAGCGTAGCAATTCGACACGTATCTTGTTGAAAATCAGCATATTTTACTTTCGACGGGTATTTATCTTATATTTGCTTTCAATCCAGAGAATTTAATTTCACGCATATGAAGTCATCCACACCTGCTATAGCCAAAAGATTGCTTACTACTGAAGAAATCAAAGAGCTAAATGACAAATATCATGGTATGAATATTCGTCAACGCATTGAAAATCTATACCATGATTTTGCTCCTGAGGAAATTATGCTAACCAGCTCTTTTGCCGCCACTTCAGCATTTCTTCTAAGGGAGTTTTCACTGGTCAACAAGGAGCAGGTCATCTTTTTCATTGATACTGGCTACCATTTTGAGGAGACCCTCGCTTATAAGCAGGAGCTAGTAGATCGATATGGTTTGAATGTTAAATCAATTAGTGCTTTGAAGGAGGAACATGAATTTACCACTAAGGATGAGACCTGGAAAAAGAATCCCGAATTTTGTTGCTCCCTAAATAAAGTAAAACCATTGGATTTGGTGAAACAGCAATTTACAGTTTGGATTAGCGGTTTAATGAAATGGCAGAGCGATCATCGTGCTACGCTAGATATTTTTGAAGATCGAGGCGGCATTCTCAAGTTCTATCCACTTCTGGATGTCAGTCAGGAGGACAGGGAAAAATACATTAGCGATAATGATCTTCCATTTCATCCACTTGTGGCAAAAGGTTACCATTCGATTGGCTGCAAACATTGTACCGTGCCTGGAGAAGATCGCTCAGGCCGATGGAACAATAGCCCCAAGACAGAGTGTGGCTTACATCTCTAGCAGACGCTATTCTTGTATGCTCATGAGGTAGGCCACCAGTTCACCTTTTCGGCCTCTAATCGATTCTTTGTCCATACCTAAGGAATCATACACTTCTCCCCAAACCGGCATTTCACGGGGACCATGACCTTTGACTATGAGTCGGCCATCAATAATTCGTGCAATTTCTGCAACTGGAAATTCCGACTTCTTCCTGCGTTTTATGATCTGCGTCAGATCTGGTGCCTTCTCCTCCAGATCAGTCTTGGTTGCAGGTAAGTCATCCATTCCATGGCAGGACATGCATTGTTCAGCAAATATCTCTTTGCCGCGCATAGCCTGTGCATGGCGTGTACCTTCCTGCGATACAGTGTTACAATCTATAAAAAGTAATATGCTACACAAAATGGCAGCACCAAGTAACAACTTCGGGAACATCTTATTCATGGTTAATCGTTTAGATTCATAAGATAAATAACTCTGACAAATTATCTAAAACACTTTTTCATCTGAATGACAGTGATCATATGTGATCATGATAGCGATTTGTCAATTTCATTAAACCAAGTTGCTTCAAATCCCTATCTAGGTTCCTTGTGTCATGTATTAGAAGGTTGCCGTAAGATTATCTATTAGAGTTTTGGCATTTCTTCTGTTTGTAAATACTTGAACAATGCCAGCGTCTCCTCATTAGTGAAGGTCTGTAGAAGGCCCTGCGGCATCATAGAAATGGCGTTTACTTCTCTGCTAAGCACTTGAGACTTTGGGAGCACGACTGAAGATGAACCTACAACCGCTAGTGTCAACTCGGTCTCAGTCTCATTCTTAATGGTACCTGTATAGGTTCTTCCGTCCTGTGTTGTCAGAACCACCATCTGATAGTCGTCCTGAATTTCACTACTCGGTTCCAATATATTTCCCAACAAGTATTCAGTATTGAGCCGGTTAGATCCAGTAATGTCTGGACCAAGTGTTCCACCATAACCATGCATTTGATGGCATGTGCCGCAAGATCGATCAAAAAGGCGTCTACCCAATTGATAGTCAGCATTTTGGATGGCTGTAGGAGTGAGCAGTACTCGGTAGTGATCATACAGTGCATTCAATCCCTGGATCGATTCATCAATTGGTCCCCAGACTTCTACAAACCCACTACCAACGACTCTACGGAGCTGTCTGGCCACATAAGCCGGCACTTCTCGTTTCCTTATGTCTCCATTTTTAATGGCCTGCGTAAGTAAGCCACCGTAGGATGGTCTTGAGGACAACGTCTGTAGTACTTCCATCTTAAGTTCATCGCTGCATGACGAATAGTGATCAAGCAATAGCGTCCCTAGTGATTTATCATCAAAAGAAGCAACCGCACGAATGGCCTCCTTTTTCAGAGACGATTCCTCAATCAGCCCGGGTAGCAGTTTGATCAATGCTGGATTTCGCTGTTGAGCAAGCCCCATTAACGCCGTCCTTCGCTTCTTAACATCCAATCCCCAATCCTCAATGTGTTGCAGGTAGGTCTTTGCGGCCGCCTGATCGCCGAGCAGCTGAGCGATTTCCAATATCACTCCGGCCGAAGGATCGTCTGCGGAAGAAAGGCGTTGATACACAGTTGTCCATGCCTTGCCAAAGTTGACATCCTCATTTCCCTTCAGTCCATCACGTAATCCAACTAAAATATGGTATTGCCCCTCAGACGATTCCTTCAACCCTGAAAGCACTGCATCGTATTTGCCTACATCGGTCAAGCGCCGTGATATGTGAGCGGAAATGATACTTAGCCGGCTCAAATTGGCAAGCCTCATCGCTCTATCAGAGTCTTGCTCAACCAAAGGCTCTATACCATACCAAATCATCTTAGGTATGTTATGATCCTCCTCATCCTGATCTGTAGTTACGAGAGATTCTGCTATTTCCCAAGTGACCTCTGCAGGTAGTCGCTGCATAGCGGAAGCGAGATACAAGCGCACGACAGGCGAGGGCTCACCATCTTGAGCCATTTTTCCAATAGATCTTTTCATCTCATCCGTCAGGGAACTATCTTGCGTTGCCAGCTGTACTGCCCAACCCCGAACATAGGGTTCGCGATCATGAAGGGCTTCCAATAGGTCTTGTCCAGATAGTAATTCGGTCACATATAAAGTCCACAAACTTCGTAGTCTGATGTCTACCGGATGCGTCTCATTATTCAATATTGTTCTTGCCAAGGATTCTACTTCAGCTCCCAGTTTACCTTCACTAGCTCGCTTCTGTAAAATTAAACGTGCCCTCCTTGCGTGCCACGAGCTCCGATCTAGTTGTAGTTCGATGAGTTGCTTGCCTGAAAAACCATCCATATCATCATATCGCCCCTCCCATTCTTTGGCAGCGGAGGCAGCAGGTGAGATCTTAAAAACGCGGCCTGTTTCCTTATGTAGCACCTCTTTTCCACAGATGTCTGCATCATGCCAATCTAAGACATACAGATTTCCGTCTGGTCCCAGTTCCATACTAAACCCAACCCATTGAGCATTGTTGGCCATTAAGAAATCTGCTCCATGTTTTCCTCTAAAACCAGACCTGGCAGGCTCAATGACATCACTCAGGACAGCGTGCTCATGTATGTTTGCCATGAAGAGGCGTCCATATTGTTCGGATGAGAAAGCGTCAGATAGGTAAAACCGTGCGCCTCCATGAGCGGATCGATGACTGTGATCAGTGATCGTTTTAATATCCTGATAGACGTAAGGATTAAAATGTCGCCCACCCTGTCTGTGGTAAATTCCTCCGGGTATCACATACCATAAATGAGGAATAACACAAGCGGTTATAAAAAGCTGACCATGAGCATCATAGTCAATTCCCCACGGATTGCTAAAACCATGAGCGACCACCTCAAACAGCTCTTTAGTTGGATGATATCGCCACACTCCCCCATTGATTTCCACACCTGCCGCTTCAAGTAGGTCTTTTGGAAATGCTTCCCCTGGTTTAAAAATCCGTCCTCCCCCTTCTGGTTTTCTTACCACCGATGGTGTCGCAAAGCCTTGGCAACCATAAAGCCAACCATCCGGTCCCCAATGAAAACTATTTAATGTTTCATGACGATCTCGAATACCCCAGCCAGTCAAGCGGATCTCGATGTCCTCGATATCTGCACGGTCATCGCCATCTTTATCCGGTATGAAAAGCAAATTGGGAGGAGCACCAACAAAAACGCCATCAAAACCGACGGCCAATGCTGCGGGAAAGGGAATCCCTTCAGCAAATACTTTGCGTTGATCAGCCTGGCCATCGTTATCTGTGTCCTCCAATATGAGAATTCGGCTGTCTCCACTATTCGAAAAGCCATGTCCCCTTGATTCATAGTCCCGGTTTTCAGCGATCCAAAGTCGGCCCTTGTTGTCCCAACAAAAGGCCATCGGCTGTGTAATTAGAGGTTCTGCAGCCCAAACGTCCACTTGGTAGCCTTCAGCAACAGTCATTGCCGTTACAGCTTCCTGAGGTGAAAGAAACTTGGCCTCTCTCCCCTCTTCTTGGGCAATGCGCCATAAAGCCGCTGAGGAATAGCGACCTTTCGCCCCACTATAGGTTTTCCATTCTTGAGCTAATTCGACATCTGGAACTTCACCCGTGTATACCATCATCCCATATTGGATCACTTTGTTTTCTCCTTTCTTCAAATTGATATCTCCAAGTCGCGCAGGTGCTGGACCAATCCCCATTTGATTATCCACACGCCAAGCGGTCGGAAATCGATCATTTTGTGGATGATCAAATAATGTCACGTGTCCATGATCTTCCCGTCCATCTATTGCCATGCCCACGTCTATCCACATGGCTCTTTGACCTTCGGCTTTCTCATCCTGCTGTCGAGCTGCATTGAGCACTCTTCCATCAATTTCCTTCTTCCAAGGCATTCTTAAGAAAAGTCCACCATAGTCGTACTCGCCAATCGTTATGTCAACAAGTGCCGTACTCATCCATTCCAATGCAATGTAGTAGCGTCCTTTTTTTTGCTGCATAGACCATAATTGCCTTTCCTCCATTACAGGCTGACCTCCCTCTCCTAAAAGGTGGTACATTATCCGCCACTTTATCTCCTTTCCCTTTTCAACATCAACTTCGGCAGACACCTTGCGCCAATAATCCTTCCCTGGATTATGAAAATAGTCTCTATTGTTGATTCGCGTAAACCCCCAGTAGAGGCCTGTTTGGTGTTTATGGTGACCAGGACTATATTCAGTCAGCACTCCCTGTCCATCCGGCGATCGGATGGGATGTATATAGGGTCTAAAATCCTGCTGTACATGATGTATGGCCAAAGGGATTGTGGAATCCAGTCCGTGGATAGCAATCTGCTCACCGGCTGGATCTATACTTGCAAATAGGGTTACCTCCTCTGTACCATTCTTGTCTTCCCCCTTCATGACTGAGCTCTTTTGCTGACAGGCAATCAAAAGGGCCGCAGTCAGCAAAATATAGCATCGACGATATAGACTCATTTGACGAAAGTTTGATTCCCCAAGATAGGTCTTCACAGGGTTTTACCGAACACTTTCCCAACCACTATTCAGAAAACTCATGAAGGCATGTAATAATTGGATCAAAAAAAAGGGGTTGTCCTATAACTATTTCACTGTGCGATGCGTCTATGAAACAGAGCATTTTGTCAATGGATGCAGACTTATTTCGTGAGATTTAATATCATTGAAAAGAGTCTGAAACTATAAGGCTTCCTAACACTCGCTCTCCAATACCTCAACTTTCAATAGTAGTGTAATGTCTAGCAAATAATTACACAGTTTGGCATGCTCTTTTGCACCAACTCTTGATCATCAAAATTACAAGACGTTACACTGGAACCGATCTGTTTGGGATACGGCAGATGCGAAGATTTTCCCATCTTCCTAAATCTTCTAAATGCCATTTTGCAGACAGTCATCATTTGGTAGGAAATCAGAACTATGCATATCCCCAAAAAATCAAAGAGTTTTTTGATTACTAATCATGTTTGGATGGGATTGCATTAATGAATGCAATCCATCCACTTTTTAGATCTCGTTTCATATGAGCTGTGTGCTTTACCCTGCTAAATATTACTTTCGCTGCTGTGAGTCCAGTTTCTTTCCGGCCGATGAAGTCCACAGATGCACATGTCATCTCCGACCTCCATGTGCAGAGTTGGAAGAAGCACTACAAAGGCATAGTTTCGGATCACTATCTTGAGTACATTATTGAAAAAGAAAGATTTGCAGTTTGGCAAGAACGGTGTACCAGTCCCTCTTCAGATCAATTGACAATGATTGCCGAAGTGGCAGATTCTCCATGTGGTTTTGTTTGTGCTTTTGCTTATCATCATGAAGAATTTGGAGCCTATATCGACAACCTTCATGTGCTCCACCAGCATCAGGGGCAAGGCATCGGGTTTCAATTATTAGTTAGGATGGCTCTAGAGATTCATACTTTTGACCCGACCATTCAGGAATGCTATCTGTGGGTCTTTGAGAAAAACAATGGTGCTATTGCATTTTATGAGCGGGCTGGAGGCAAAAAAGAAGAACGTGAAAATCGAGATTGCCCTGATGGAGCTTCTTATCCGTGTCTTCGCTACAGTTGGCAAGTCAATGATCTTGTCTCTGCAGTGTAGACGGCTTAATTATTCTTTGGGTCTACTCTATTGTGTGATCCTTGTAAGTTGCGTCCCGCAAAAGCACAGCTTTACCATTGCCGCAGCTGCAAATACGCACTATGTAATGCGTGAGCTGATAGATCGATACGAGGAGCAGGGTGGCGTTAAGGCTCACCTAGTTGTTGGTTCCTCCGGGCAACTAACAGCTCAGATCATTCAAGGTGCACCCTATGATCTATTTTTTTCGGCAGACATGAGGTATCCCCAAGTGCTCTCTAGTAATGAACTTACCGAAGGTGAACTTACCACTTATGCCAAGGGTTACCTCGTGCTTTGGTCCATGGTCGTTGACTCAATATCCGAGATCAAATCCCTAGCTGGTCCTCTGATCGAACAGATTGCCATTGCCAATCCACAGACAGCACCATATGGCCGTGCCGCTCAGCAGGCCTTGCAGTACTTTAATCTCTTACCAGATTTAGAGCACAAACTGGTGTTTGGTGAGTCGATCTCGCAAACTAACCAGTTCATTTTATCTGAGGCTGCCGATGTAGGGTTCACTGCCAAATCTGTTATCTTGTCTAAAGGAATTCAAGGAAAAGGCTATTGGATGGAAGTACCGACAGAAAGTTATGCAGCCATCGAGCAGGCTTTTGTGGTTTTAAAAACTGGACACCAACCACAAGCATCTATAGACTTTGTGAAATTCCTACGCAGCGATTTGGGAACATCAATCTTAAGGAAATACGGGTATGACACTTACACCAATGATGCTGATAGGCCCATTGATAATCTATAATATGGATTGGCAGCCGATCATCCTGACGTTCAAATTGGCATTGGTCACAACCATTATTTTGTTCTTCCTGGCCATTCCCATAAGCTACTGGCTCGCCTACACTCGAAGTAAATGGAAGCCTGTTGTAGAGGCACTGGTCAGCCTGCCACTGGTATTACCACCCACTGTTTTAGGGTTCTATCTCCTGCTAGCATTCAGCCCTTCGGGTAGTTTTGGGCAATGGATTGAGTCCTATATTGGGCTGCGTCTAGTATTTTCTTTCGAAGGTCTAGTGTTGGCCTCCATCATATACAGTTTGCCGTTTATGGTACAACCGATACATTCAGGCCTTACAAATCTTCCCAAATATCTGCGAGAATCAGCTATTGTACTGGGTAAATCCCGGTTAATCACCCTTGTTAAAATTCTACTTCCCAACATAAAATCATCTCTACTTTCTGGCATCGTGCTGGCATTTGCTCATACAATTGGAGAATTTGGAGTAGTGCTCATGATTGGCGGGAGTATTCCCGGTAAGACCAAAGTAGCATCAATTGCCATCTACGATGAAGTGGAATCCCTGAATTATCCTGCGGCCAACACCTATGCGCTTTTTTTGATCATTACCACGTTTCTGATTCTTTTACTGGTCTATTCCCTCAATGGTGGATACTTCAGACGATCCATCATCGAGATCAGAAAAAAAGACACCTCTATATGATCGTAGTGGATATACGTAAACGCTTGGAGTCGGCGGAAGGCCCTTTTGAACTAGTAGTGAAATGCCAGCTTACGCCAGGCCGAATTATCAGTTTCTTTGGAAAATCAGGTGTGGGCAAAACGTCGCTCTTAAGAATGCTGGCCGGCCTAATGAACCCAGATGAAGGACGAATTTCAGTAAATGGAAAGCTTTGGTTTCATAGTGAAAAAGACATTAATATTCGACCTCAAGATCGCCGACTGGGTTTTGTTATGCAAAATGGAGGCCTATTTCCACACCTGACACTTGAAGAAAACATTGTTTTTGCCCAACCCTATGGAAATAAAGATGGAAAGGCTGAGCAACTTCTGGAAGATGTCGGTTTATCCATGCTCAGAGATGAAAAACCTCATCGTTTGTCTGGAGGCCAAACACAGCTGGCTGTACTGGCGCAGACCCTCGCTAGAAAACCAGAAGTCTTACTTCTTGATGAACCATTATCGGCATTAGACGCAACAATGCGACATCAAATGCAGACCTATATTTTAAAAACTCACAACAAGGAGCTCCTGTCAACGATCTTAGTGAGTCATGATGTGCGCGAAGTCATTAAACTTGCTGATGAAGTGTTCCTTATAGAGCAGGGGAAAGTGATCAATCATGGTTCACCTAAAGACCTTTTCTTCCCAAATCTCGGCAAGGATATATATCAAATGACCGGAGAAGTTATTGAAATAGCTCCATATGATCAGCCCAATGCGTTGTTGGTTTTGGTGGGTGATAAACTAGTGAAAGTTACTTCGACTGAGTCAGAAGTACAGAAATTAAGCATAGGTGACCTAATTGCCATGTCACATCAAGCTTACCAACCCAAAATCTTTAAGATCTAATCAAATCTCTGCTTTTGACAATTTATATTTCCAGCCAAATCAACACCCCTGCAAAATTGCCTACATACCTTAATAGCAGTCCACTATCTTTATGTCAATTAAAATATAATATCATCAGATATGCGTATCCTTATCATGCTAGTTTTGTGTGGGCTGCTTCCAGTAGTGACACAACTTAATGCACAAGTCATGGAAAAAGACAGCCTTCCCTTTAGTAATATTCAGGAATATCCTGACGATTACAGCAGCAATCTAATAGCTGCAAGAATGGTAGACGCCCTGGGTTTTCGGTATCAATGGGCGACCGAAGGACTGAGACCCGAGGATTTGGCATATCAACCAAGTGCAGATGGCAGAACTTGTATGCAGACGATCGATCACATACTTGGCCTTTCCAATATGATACATAATGCAATCAGCCAACGTCCGAATCAGCGAAATGGGCAAGCTAAAGGTCAGAAGGACTTTCAAGTAAAGCGACAAGAAACACTGGACAACCTGGCCGAAGCTAGCCAGCTTCTTAAGAATGGCGGAGCCGATGTAAGCAAATACAAAATTATCTTTCAAAGAGGAGATAGAACCAATGAATTTCCTTTTTGGAACTTAATCAATGGTCCTGTCGCAGATGCAATTTGGCATGTTGGTCAAGTGGTATCTTTCCGCAGAGCTTCGGGCAACCCTTGGAATTCGAAGGTCAGCGTATTTTCTGGTACTGTCCGAAAATGAGCAGATCAAAATCCATCTTTTTGCAATAGACTAGAGGTCTCCAAAAGACTCGTTTTCGGGCAAGGTCAATTTCTATTGAATTTTTTTAATGCTTTTTCACGATCTATACTTAGGTATTCGTCAATAACTTATCTAAGTATAGGCCACGCGACCTGATTGTGGCTATTCGGATTGGGCATGTTCGGGCTGACTGCTTGGTCTACATCGAAAATCAAACATTTAGAGAGTCTTTCAGAGTCCTCGGAGACACCCTTGATACTACTTACCCTTCCATTTACCGCGTTGCTTCTTTTCCGTTCGCTCCACATCCTTCAATAACGCATCCATATCAAATCGGAAATCGGTAGATAGATCCCTGGTTATTTCCTGCTCTCCTGGTTTGATTGGAAAAATCTCGATCTCTCCCTTAATGAAGGTTTCTATTTTCTGAAGCAGATCTCGCTCCTGATCACTACAAAAGGAAATGGCAAAACCTCGGTGCTTTCCCCTTCCCGTCCGTCCGACTCGATGTACATAATTTTCAATTTGATCAGGCAAATCATAATTCACCACATATTGAACGTCAGGGATATGTATGCCCCTAGCACTCACATCCGTAGCGACAAGAATTTTCACTTCTCCACTGCGAAATGATTCGAGCACGGCCGATCTTTCTCTTTGCACTACATCTCCATGTAGGAATTGACAGCTGATGTCCACTCTAGCCATCGCCTTTTGCACACGCTCGGCACGTACGCGTGTTCTTACGAAGACCAGTATTTTCTGATCTGGGTTTTCTCGAATCAGTCTTTCCAAAAAGAACCGCTTGTCGTCCATTTCAACGAAAGCAACGGTGTGATGTACATTTTTTGAAACAGGATTTTTAGGTGAAATCTGAATTCGGATCGGATTCTTAACAAGTGAATAAGCCAGTTTCTTTATTTTCTTGTCAATAGTCGCCGAAAAGAAAAGTGTTTGCCTTTTCTGGGGTAGAAATCGCATCAAATCCCTAATATCTGTGATGAAACCAAGATCCAACATGTGGTCGGCTTCATCCAAAACGAGAAAGTCTACACTTGTAAGATCCAGATGCCCCTGACTGCGTAGATCGAATAGTCGCCCTGGAGTAGCGACCACTATCTCAGCACCTTTGCGAAGGCCATCTATTTGCTCATCTTGGCCCACTCCACCAAATATGGCCAGAATACTGACTTTCGTTTTTCGACTCAGGGTGGACAATACATCACTGATTTGCAATGCAAGCTCATGTGTGGGTACCATGATTAGACATCGTGTTGCCGATTGATAACGGTCTTTACCTTGCAAATTGAGGATATGTTGGATGGCTGGTATGGCAAATGCCGCTGTTTTACCAGTACCAGTCTGAGCGATGGCCAGCACATCCTCCCCCCTTAGCACTGATGGAATGGCTTTATACTGTATGTCTGTAGGTCTTCTCCAACCCAAGAGAGAAATATTCTCTTTCAGTATTGGTGCAAGCGGATATGTGTCGAAGCGCATTAGACATCTTTATTAACGAGAGTGAAGATACAGCACTTTGCTCACCCTATGCTGCCATCGATGGGAATGGATCAGATACCCCATGTAAAAATGGGATTTTGATGTTAAGTGAAGGCTGCCTCCTGTACTACCAACAGATGTTGGTATTTGCCTTCTAAGAATATGTTTTTTGTTTATATCTTGCGCGCTGCAAAAATCATGGGCATGAATTCTGGCAAATGCCAGCTATAAAAGAATCAACCAGATGTTTAAGAAACGAAAAATACTACTAACTACATTATTACTTGTTATTGCTCTAGTGAGCACTTATGCTGGAAATCAAGAGGCACCTTTAGACACTGGATCTACTGCTTGGATGCTTGTCTCCACTGCGCTGGTACTGTTGATGGTGCCAGGGCTAGCGATGTTCTATGGAGGACTTGTGCGCACTAAGAATGTGCTCGGAACCATGATGCATAGTTATGCAGCCATGGGCATTATGACAATCCTATGGATAATATTCGGTTATTCGATGTGTTTTGGTCCCAATGTCCTTGGTGGTTGGTTTGGCTGGAATGCTGACTTTGTATTCCTCGAATCACTTGATACATCGGTTTTGGACGGTGGGGTTCCTGAGTACGTTTTCAGTATGTTTCAAGCTAAGTTTGCCATCATTACGCCAGCCTTGATTGCTG
Organism: Saprospiraceae bacterium; assembly: GCA_013001595.1. Classification (GTDB taxonomy): domain Bacteria; phylum Bacteroidota; class Bacteroidia; order Chitinophagales; family Saprospiraceae; genus JABDMH01. The sequence continues at coordinate 67,894 of JABDMH010000014.1, forward strand.
GAGCTTTCGCAGAGCGTGTGATATTTAAATCCTACTGCCTATTTATTGCGCTCTGGGGGCTTCTTGTTTACAATCCATTGTGCCACTGGGTCTGGGCCGAAGATGGATTTCTCTTCAATTTGGGAGCCAATGGTGCGATTGATTTTGCGGGAGGAACCGTAGTTCATATATCCGCTGGTGTCAGTGGACTAGTGGCTGCCTTATATCTTGGAGCCAGGCGAGGATTTCCGAAAACCAATATGCCCCCCAGCAATTTGGTGATGACAATGATTGGTGGAGGATTACTTTGGGTTGGTTGGTTCGGTTTTAATGCCGGCAGCTCAGTTGAAAGTGGCATAAGTACTGCACAAGCTTTGACCGCAACCCAGGTAGCAGCTGCAGCAGGAGCAATTGGCTGGATGGTTATTGAAGGTTACCATCAGGGAAAAGCTACCGCTTTGGGCATTGTCTCTGGTATTTTGGCCGGACTTGTGGCGGTGACACCGGCGGCAGGTGTGGTCCAACCTTTTGGAGCCATGATGTTGGGCTTCCTTGCTTCATTGGCCTGCTATGGCAGCATTCTGTTGAAAAATAAGTGGGGCTATGACGATAGCTTAGATGCCTTCGGCATACATGGTATTGGTGGAATAATTGGGGCTATATTTCTGACTTTCTTTATACGCGACAGTTGGATGGAAGAAGCTGCCTCCTTGGCTGGTGGGTCATGGACTGTCTGGCAACAATTGGGCGTACAAGCTACTGCCGTGATCATTGCCATTGTTTATGCTGGAATTTGTACGTGGCTACTTCTGATGCTTGTAGATAAATTGCTTGGATTCCGTTCCAGCCGAGCCAGTGAAATGCAGGGAATGGATGAAGCCTATCACGGAGAACATGGATATGGAATGCTCAACCCAAATTAACTAAGACATTATGAAATTGATCACTGCAATTATTCGAACTACTCAATTGGACCAAATCCGGGAGGCCTTGGTCTTAAATGATATCACTAGAATTACTGTATGTCGCGTCTCTGGGCATGGCAGACAGAAAAATCGTGAGGAGATTTATCGTGGTAAGAAAGTAGTACCGAATCTGTCCCCAAAAATTAAATTGGAAATTGCCGTTAATGACGACTTTGTAGACCTGACCGTCAACACGATTATCAAAGCGGCAAAATCAACAAAAGGCTATGAAACCGATGAGGTGGGTACGATTGGAGACGGTAAAATATTCATAACACCGATCGAAGAATGTATACGCATTCGCACCGATGAGCGAGGATCAGCCGCCATATAAAATGAATTCAAGTCATACCTTTAACAGCTGTTAAGATAGCATACGAAGTGTTCAGATTCCTTTTTTCAATGTTTCGTACTTTCAGCGAAAACCTGAAAAATGGATAGAAGAGAAGCACTACGAAGAGCAGCGGTACTCAGCGGCGGCACACTTTCTTTTTCGCTAGTAACCTCGATTTTGAGTGGATGCACCGCGAAACCGCAGCTAAATTGGAAACCTAACTTTCATACTGCGGAGGAGGCCGATGCCATATCTATAATTAGTGACATCATTCTCCCTGCTAGTGAATCTCCCTCTGCCAGTGATGCCAATGTGCCTTCTTTTCTGGACATGATCGCCCAAGAGTGCATGACCACTGCTGAAAAGTCTGCTTGGCGTGAAGGTCTACGCAAGCTGCTGGATGCATTTAAGGAACAAAAGGGAGTTACACTAAATATTGCAAGTGCCTCCGTACAATCCGAATTCATTCAAGAAGTGGATCAGCAAGCATTTACATCAAGTTCAGCCTTGTCCGAATACTACCGAATTTTCAAGAATCTAATATTAGTAGGATATTTTACCTCAGAAAGTGTCATGAAAAATCATTTGGATTATCACGCCATCCCGGGTAGGTATGATGGATGCGTTCCGCATAATGGTCAGCCAACCTATATCGACAATAACGTTGAAGGTAGAATCGTATAGAAAAAAGATGCAAAAGAACCAAGAATTTGATGCGATCGTAGTAGGATCGGGAATCACTGGTGGCTGGGCCGCTAAGGAACTGTGCGAGAAAGGAATGAAAACGCTGGTTTTGGAAAGGGGAAATCGCCTACCTCATCCTAATTACCCAGAGGCAAATACAGCTCCCTGGGAATTTCCCCATCGAGGTACTCGAACTGAATCGGATCGAAAAGAATATCCAATACAGAGCACGGTCTATGCCTTTAACGAAGGTACTCGAGACTACTGGGTAAAGGATACAGAACATCCCTATACTTCCACTGCCGATGGGCCGTCCTATAAGTGGATCCGAGGTTACCACGAAGGTGGCAGATCAATCATGTGGGGAAGGCAGTGCTATCGATGGAGTGATCTTGATTTTAACGCCAATGCAAAAGATGGCTATGGAGTCGACTGGCCGATCCGATACAAGGACATCGCACCATGGTACAGCTATGTGGAAAAGTATGTGGGCATCAGTGGCCAGAAAGAGGGGCTTGCACAACTACCAGACGGTGAATTCTTGCCTCCATATGATATGAACTGTGTGGAGGAACACGTAAAAAAAGGCATCGAACAGGTCTACCCTGACCGCAGGATGACCATTGGGCGGGTTGCCAACCTTACGGTCCCACATAATGGACGTGGTCAATGTCAAAGGCGCAATTTATGCTATCGTGGATGTCCGTACGGAGCATATTTTAGCAGCCAGGCGGTGACACTTCCTGCTGCTGAAAATACCGGGAATATGACCTTCGTCGCAAATTCGGTGGTCACGAAACTTTTGTATGATAAAGATACCAGGCGGATTACCGGTGTCCATGTTCTTAATAGTCAAGACGGTACAGACATTGAATACAAGGCCAAAGTGGTGTTCCTCTGTGCTTCGACACTAAATAGTACATGGCTCCTACTCCATTCTGCCAATGAAGTATTCCCCAAAGGGTTGGCCAATAGTAGTGGTGCATTGGGAAAGTACCTAATGGATCACCAATATCAAGCGGGTGCATTCGCCACATTCGAAGGTTTTGATGACCAGTATTATTTTGGTGGGCGCCCAAACGGCATATATCTTCCAAGATTTAGAAATGTCAGTGATCAACACCCCGACTTCATTCGAGGCTATGGCTACCAAGGAGGCGCAAGTCGTGAGGGAAGTCTAAGGGGTAGTGAAACCTCAGGCATCGGTAAGGATTTTAAGGATGAACTGATGAAGCCCGGTCCCTGGAATATGCGTTTACACGGTTTCGGAGAAGTACTGCCGTACGCAGATAACTATATTACCCTCAATGAAGATGTGAAAGATGTGCATGGCTTACCCACATTATCCATTCATGTTAAGCATCGTGAAAACGAAGCGATTATGAGAAAAGACTTCATCAATCAGGCTATGGAAATGTTGGAGGCAGTTGGGGGGAAAGATGTTCAGTCTTTTAATGGTGTGGATCATCCAGGATTTGGAATACATGAGATGGGTACAGCACGTATGGGCAAAGATCCCAAGTCTTCGGTACTCAATCGTTGGAATCAGAGTCATGACATTCCTAACCTTTTCATCACTGATGGATCTTGCATGGCCTCCGCAGCCTGTGTCAATCCTTCCATCACCTATATGGCACTAACAGCCCGCGCCGTGGACTATGCCACCAAGGAACTAAATAAGCAAAATATCTAAGACATGCGCAAAACTTCAAGAAGCTGCCTAGACGTACTTGTCCTCTTTTTATGTTGGACAACTCTATTGGGACAATCCAATGGTCTTGTCCTATCTGAAACATCTCCTGGTTCAGTATCCATGTCAGCAGAACGATTGGCAAGAATTGATGCTATGTGTAAAAAAGCAGTGGATGATGGAAATATTCCAGGAGTTGTAGCGCTAGTGGCACGCCGTGGCAAAATCGTTTACCACGAAGCTTTTGGTCAGGCTGACGCAGTCACCAAACGAGCGTTGAAGCGAGATGATATTTTCAGAATAGCGTCCCAAAGTAAAGCCATTACAGCTACTGCTGTGATGATCCTTTATGAAGAAGGGCATTTTCAATTAGATGATCCCATATCTAAATACATCCCAGCCTTTTCAAATCCTCAGGTACTCAATACTTTTCGTTATAGCGATACAACTTACACTGCGAGACCTGCATTAAGAGAAATCACCATACGCCACCTGCTCACACATACGTCGGGCATTGGATATGGATTTATTGATGGTGATGAGCGCTTTCAGATGCTTTATCACAAAGCGGGAGTGACTGATGCTTTTTCGGCTGAGCCAATTACGATAGAAGAAAGTATGTTGAAATTGGCCGAATTGCCATTACACCATGACCCAGGGGAGAAGTATACCTACAGTGAAGGCTTAGATGTACTGGGTTATTTAATTGAGGTTATTTCAGGTCAGTCTTTTGCTCAATTTCTCAAGGCTCGCTTATTTGATCCATTGGAGATGAATGATACTCATTTTTATCTGCCAACCGAAAAAGCTGGTCGACTCGTAGCTGTGCAAACTAAGTCGGATGATCAATGGAAAAACTTCACCACGGATGCGTATAACATAAATTACCCGATAGAAGGTGCTAAATCCTATTATTCTGGTGGTGCTGGCCTTTCCAGCACAGCCAAAGATTATGCTAAGTTTTTACAAATGTATCTCAATGATGGTGGGTTCAATGGTCACCGAATACTGAGTAGAACGACGATTGATTTCATGATGGATAATCAATTTGACAATATTTGGTCTGATACCGAAAACTATGTTGGTCTTGCTTTTGGTGTGACTACAAAGAAGGGGGAAGCAACTGGGCATAGTGGTTCCGAAGGCACATTTCGCTGGGGTGGATATTATAATACACAGTATTGGGCAGATCCAGAGGAAGGATTGATCGGCGTGATCATGAAACAAACCCGTGGTCCAATCTCTGATCCCACAAATTGGAAATTTAAAATTCTGGCTACTGCTGCCATCGATGACTAGTGGATTGTAACATTCAGATGATGATTTTAAATCGAAATTATTTTGTGGCAGATCAAATCTCGGATGCCGACCGAAGCGTCGGTAGAACCAATTGCGCGCACCCGCCCGAACGATTTCAGTCAGGCGCGGTAGCTTTAGCTACGTACCCCGATAGCGATCGGGGTTTGATGATGAAGAGCTGGCGCAAAAGAAACCAATTGATATGCTTAATTTGATTGTTGCAGTCCAATAGCGAGAGAACTTACCTGCTAACAGGATATATCTATTTCCTTGATTCAGATGATAAGTAGTCCATGATTCCTCAACCCATTCCAGGAATCTGTCCTGGAGAAATCAGAAAATAAATGGGATGTATTTTCTTCCAAATTGGCCACTAGTTCAGCCAGCTGTGTTCGCTTATAATTATGCTGCCTAATCCTTGGCAGGAAACCGTCTAACCACTTTGCCGTATTGGAATCAACAGTTAATTCCAGTGTTCCATTGATGGTGGCTAGTTCACATGCATGAATTTCTTCGTTACTATCACAAATAAATGAATTCACTTCGCCACCCAACCATATCACCAGTGCATCTTTTCGACTTGGTTGCTCACTGGATGAGCTTGCCAGCACTTGCGAAAGAAAATCCGGTGCGATCGTAGTTTCCAAAACCTCAAAGTCAAACCATTCTGATAGCGGTAATTCCAGCCCAACTCCTTGCATATAATTGTATAAAGACTTCGTAAGTCCTGGGCCATAGACGGCATGGTCGGCACCTATTTCATCTCTATGGTCTAAGTCATTGTGAGCAAACCCAGCAAACTCCGGACCAGCTATCTGCACAGAAAAAGCCGGGGGATCAATGCCAACTGGACTATGCGCCGTCATCGCAAAGCGATGCCAAAATGCGGATTGAATAATATCTAGATCAAACATCTGACGCACCATCTCCAAGGAATCAATTGTTTCTTGCTCAGTCTGTGTGGGAAAACCATACATTAAGTATGCATGCACCATAATCCCTGATTGGGTGAATGCCTGAGACACTCGCGCCACTTGACCTACCGTTACTCCTTTCTTAATGAGACCTAAAAGACGATCGGAAGCCACCTCGAGACCTCCCGATATGGCAATGCAACCCGATGCATGTAGGAGTTTGCACAGATCGGGAGTAAAGCGATTCTCAAAGCGAATATTAGTCCACCAAGTAATCTTTATCTTACGAGAAATCAATGCTATTGCCAGGTCACGGAGTAGAGCAGGGGGTGCAGCCTCATCCACAAAATGAAACCCAGTGCGTCCTGTTTGGCTGATGATTTCACTGATGCGATCACAAATCATTGATGCGGATACAGGCTCATACCTGGAAATATAATCCAAACTAATATCACAAAATGTACATTTCCCCCAATAACAACCATGAGCTAAGGTCAACTTATTCCAAAAACCATCACTCCACAGACGGTGCATGGGATTGGGTACCTCTATCATCGACAGATATCGATCGATAGGTAGATCACCATAATCTGGAGTGCCTACATCCCGCTGAGGGACATCCAACTCAGCCGCACCATCGATAAACTGCACCACCCCAGCCTCCATCATGAAAGTGCGCTTCAAATCAGTGGACTTGCGTTTGCCCAATAAAAATTCAACTAGACATAATAAAGGAGCCTCGCCATCATCAAGGCAAAGAAAATCGATATAGCTAAAGAGTCGCTCTTCCGCAACGGTGCGCAATTCTGTATTGCAATAACCACCACCCATCGCAACTTTTATATTAGGGTATTTCCGTTTGATAAATTGCCCACATTTCAAAGCAGCAAAAAGATTGCCGGGAAATGGTACTGTCAAGCAAACTAGAGCAGGTCTATTTGTTATGACCGATTGCTCTAATAAATTCAAATAGATCTCATCAATAAAAGTTTGCCCTGAAGTTAGTTCTACATCGATGGGTCTAAAATCTGACAAAGAAGTCGAAAGTTGCTCTGCATATCTACTAAATCCAAAGTGAGGATCGATCGTAGTGGAAATAAAATCTGTGAGATCTTCTAGAAAAAGGGTACAAAGGTGCTTAGCGCGATCTTGTATGCCCATGTTACCAAAAGCCCAGTCTTGATCATCTAAACCAGCAAACCTGGATGCCGTCGGCAAATAACTTCCGGCACAAATAATATGAGCAAAAGTGGGATCGGCATTCTGCAAGAAGTATATTACAGGATCAATTCTTTCTAAATACAAATACCTGTTCGCAAAAATCAGAGCATTATTCTCTGACAATTCCAAATCATTTCCACTTACCAAAGAAAAAACTCGTGTCAGTTGCTTATTGGTGAAAAGTGCCAACATAGTTTCTAAGCTCAGATCTACTTGTTGAGCACCGATCTTTTGTTGCTTTAAAAACCCCTTCAAATAGGCAGTTGCTGGATACGGCGTGTTAGGCTGGGTAAAGGGTGGAGTAACCAGCAATACATTCACTGACATAATGCAAAATTAGCACCATTAATGAGAATTGGTTGTACTTGATAAAACTCTATAAGCAACCCATCCAAATCTGTATAAATAATCATATAAGACTTGTAGAAACCATCAATAGCTAAATTGATTGTTATAGGAGGCAACCATCTCATCCAGAACATCAGGATTATCTTTTGATAAATCGTTGAGCTCTGTAGGATCTTCGATCATATCATAGAGTTCCCAGTCTGCTCCGTTTTCTCGTACAATTTTCCACTTACCGTTGCGAAACATCCGAAAACGTTCTTTATGCCCAGAGATTAATGAACCACGATCTGCTGGTTTATCTCCGGTAAATATTGGAAAGAGAGATCGTCCATCCAACGGAAGTGTTTCCTGTCCATATCTTTCTGCAGGATAGTTGATGTCCGCGATATCCAGAAAGGTAGGAAAGAGATCAGCGACATGACCTATAGAATCCGTGATTTGGTTTGGCTCGATGACATTTGGCCAATGGGCAATAAAGTGTGTATTCGCACCTCCTTCATGTCCATTTTGCTTATACAGGCGATATGGAGTATTTCCAACGTTTGCCCAGGGAGTGGATAAACAGCGATACGACTCTGTCGGACCAGGTGGAACATCAAAATCTTTATTGCTATCAAATGGACAGGAGCCATTGTCAGAAAAAAATACAATTAGTGTATTTTCCATGTCTCCAGCAGCTTCCACACGGTCCAACACCCGACCAATATTCTGATCCATGCGATCTATCATTGCTGCAAAAACCGCCATCTCCAAATCCTTTTCATCCTGCTCCTTTTTGGATAATGAGTCCCATGGAAAATACTTGGAGAATCTTTCACGAATTTCTGGCCAACCATCCGGAGCCCCCCGAAACTGATTGGTATTATCTGACGGTGGAGAAATCTTTGTGTACTGATGAAGAATACCCATATCCTTCATCTGCTCAAATCGTTCGTTTCTCACCTGATCCCATCCCCTCGCATATTTTCCTCGATACTTAGCTACGTCTTCTGGACGCGCCTGCAATGGATAATGTGCGGCGTGATAGGGTAATAACAGAAAATAAGGTTGGTCGCGTTCGATCATTAAGTCTAAATAATCCAACGCATAGTCAGTAATAAAATCAGTTTTGTATTTAGGTTCTATGTTGGCTTTAATGTCATCTGCATCGAGCTCTACGCCATTCAAGTAAAATGGACGTTCAAATTTTCCAGAAGGTGGAACAAAATACTCTGTGGTAGCCCAAAAAGTAAAGGCATTTTCAAAAGTTTCTGCGAAATAGCATCGCTGTGGCACCCAAGGATCAAAATGCTCCTTCCCGCTCATCATTGCGGAATATCCGACCTCCTTCAACAAAGGCACAAATGAGATCGATCGTTCATCCCCTTGAAACAATCCCGTGATCATGGTTGATCTAGTTGGATTACATTTGGCCATGTTATAAAAATTCCGAAAACGCATGCCATTTTCTGCCAGTCGATCCAGGTTGTGAGTTTCGATTTCCGCACCGTAACATCCGATATCCGCATATCCTATGTCATCACCAATAATCACAATAATATTGGGACGATCATCGACTTGATTGGCAGCCCCATTTTGACCATTAGAGGGATACCATACAATCAGATATGCGATAAAAATTATAAGGCTGCGGTACATCTTTTCAAAGATTAACATTTTCACGAAAATGGTTTTTGCAAGGGACTAAAGTAAATAAAAATAGCATTTTGGTTTCAGGACTAAGGGCATCTAGATTCAGAGTACTGCAACTGAGATTTACCACAAAGCACGCTGAATTCATCAATACATGTAGTTACTATTTCTTTGATGGCCTGTCGTTGGGTATGAAATAACCCAATGTCTCCAACGGCAAAACAAATGGCCAGTGCGATGATGGAATTACGCATACTACCTGTTAGATTGTCAAGGTATCCAAACATCACCAGACCGCACATCATGGTCGCTATGTTATTTTGTCTCAAGTTGGTATGCACATTGATCCAATAAAATACATATTATGGACAGGTAAGCTTGAAATATTCTATGATTAACAGCACGTACAAGAATTTCTCAACAAGAGAAAAAATCCCTGGTTGTTCAAGATATCAATCTTGGCCGATCGCCACTTGTACGTAATAAAGCTGATGGTCAGTATCTGAATAAGGGCACTGATACACCTTCCCCGAGGCATGTACTACCAAGGACGAGCCAATGCATTGCCATCCAGACCATGCGCCACTCCTAACACAGCCCGTATTGCTGACACCTACAACAGGTATGCTGTATTTGGCGGCAATAGCCCCATAGGACGCCATCCATTCTTGTCCATAAGGTGTCTTCTTCTGATCAAAGTCTGGTGGCACTGCCCAACTGCAAGGAGACAAAATGATCTCAGCACCGATGGCTGCTTGGGCAAAGCCTACATCTTGATACTCCGGCAGCAGGTCCGCACATATGTTGATGCCCACCCTACCCAATTGGGTATTTACAATACCGATATCTTGTCCTCTTTGATAGATGTGCTGTGCGATATCTAGTATGTTGATCTTACGGTGTCTGGCAAGCAAGTCACCACCATCGTCTAGCAGGATAGCGGTATTATAAACCGCCCCCTCGGCCTTTTCGGTGAGCCCAGCTACCACATGGATTGAATTTGCCATTGCTGCCTCAGCAAGCAGTTCGCTTCTTGGTCCTGGAATAGATTCCGCCTTGGTGGTTGCAGAAAGATCCGTCCATCCCAAATCAAGACATTCCGGCAAGACTATGATGTCACATCCTTCGGCACCCGCTCTTTCAACAAGCCCAATGGCATTATGTATGTTCAGCTCATCGTCGCCTGGAATTATATGCATTTGACCGATGCCAACAGATAATATGCGCACTGTAGCATTCGTCATCGTACTCCATGTACCCGCATCTTCAGGCTATAGACTGCACCCATGGCAGTGATAAACAAGGTTTTTTGATCTTGGCCACCAAATACGACGTTCGCAGTCCAGCGCTGATCGATCGGAATGTGATCAACCTGGACCCCTTTCTTGCTAAACACGGTAACCCCCTTACCTGTCAGGTAGAGATTACCACGATGGTCGATGGTCATACCATCTGATCCCATATCAGTAAATAAACGACGATCGGTTAGAGACCCATCTCTAGAGACTATGAAGACATAGGTTTTTTTGTCCCCAATATCGGCCACATAAAGCCTTTTTCCATCCTTCGAACCTACAATGCCGTTGGGCCGCTTGAAATCAGAAGCCACCGCACGTATACTTTTTCCATCGGGAGAACGATAATAAACGCGCTCCTCCTCGATTTCTTTATCTGTATGTGACCACCACTTTCTCTTATAGAATGGATCTGTGAAATAGATCCCTCCTTTTTTATCAACCCATAAGTCGTTAGGTCCGTTCAAGCGATTTCCTTCAAAATCTTTTACCAGTACCTTGACTGATCCATCTGAATCTATTTGCCACAATTGGTTCTTTTCGTCTGCACAGGCAAGTAAAATACCTCTATGATCAAAGTACAATCCATTGGACCTTCCTGCATTTTCCATAAAGGTGGATATCTCCCCCGTACTGGCAGTCCATTTCAGGATTCGATTATTGGGTTGATCTGTAAAATAAACGTTTCCGTAGGGATCGACAGCAGGTCCTTCAGTGAAGCTATAGCTAGTGTCCAGGCACTGGATGGTAGCCGCCGGTGCAACCAACTTACTAGACCAGTTCTGAGTAATGGCAGCACTTTGAGCCAGTCCCAACACCAACACAATGAATAAGAAATTTTTCATACGTTGAAAATAAGCAATCAAGATAGGGAGAAATGGTTAAAGAAGTAGGCTAAGTAAGGTGATGCAACAAATCGAAGTTTGCATACTACTTGCCAGATTTTCAAATCATCAAGTAACAGCTCATGCAATATGACTATTGATGAAAAACGTACCTTTCATACAGATCAATGATATGTTGTGACAATGAATGGCCTTCCGTACATGTGCTTAATATTGTATTTAATTAGCATAATACATACAGCTTGCCAAGAAACCTCACAAAAGAGGCTGCCAAATGTGTTATTTATCGCTGTAGATGACCTTAGGCCGGAGTTAGGGATCTATGACATGGAGCAAATGGTTACCGCCAATTTTGATCGATTGGCTGCCAAAAGTGTCACATTCGAACGCGCATATTGTCAGCAGGCCGTATGTGCACCCAGTCGCAATAGTATACTCACTGGATTGCGACCGGACGCCTTGGGAATCTATGATCTGTCTACTTTTTTTCGCAAGAAAGTACCCGAGGTAGTTACACTTCCGCAACATTTTAAGCGACAGGGATACCACACAGAGCGCATGGGAAAATTGTATCACACTGGACATGGCAACCAGGATGATACCTTGTCCTGGAGCAAGTTTGACTTTGCTCACTCTACCCTTCTCAGGGCGCTGCCAAAGATCACCCGAGGGGATACCCTAGGACTTGAAAGTGATTTTCCAACCCTGTACGGTAAGAAATTGCCTTTTTACTGCTCCCCTGAACCAGAGGCACATATGACCGATGCGATGACCGCAGATCATGCAGTTGAACGGATAGGGAAGTTGAAAGACTCGACGTTTTTTTTGGCAGTGGGCTTTGTTAAACCACACCTACCCTTCGTAGCTCCCAAGAAGTACTGGGACCTCTACGATCCAGCTGCCATTCAAATACCTGATACCAGTCTGCCGAAAAACATGGCATCCATGGCGCTGGCTAGCTTTGGAGAGCTACGAAAATATGACAACATCCCTGCCAAGGGTCCACTGGATGAAGCCACAACTCGAAAGATGATTCACGGGTATTATGCTTCGGTTAGTATGATCGATGCACAACTTGGAAAACTCCTAGATGCGCTAAAGGAAAATGGAGTGGAGGAAAACACCATTATCGTTCTTTGGGGTGACCACGGCTATAAGTTGGGAGAATATGCTAGCTGGTGCAAGCACTCAAATATGGAACTGGATACCCGGGTTCCGTTATTTATTTCGTCACCTTCTCATGCCAAAGCCCTGAAGACTCAGTCCATCACCGAGTTGGTAGACCTGTACCCCACTCTATGTGATTTAGCAGGTGTGCCGAAACCTGAGCATTTAGAAGGGCAAAGTCTCGTGCAAAGACTGGATAATCCAACACGAAATGAAGAAGATGTGGCCATTAGCCAGTATCCTCGAGGACCTTCCTTGGGATATGATCGGAAAAATCAATGGATGGGCTATAGTATCCGTACTGAGCGCTATCGATACACGCGTTGGCAACACTATGAAGATCCAGCAGAGGTGGTGGCCCGTGAATTGTATGACCACTCATCCAGTCCGATTGCCACGGAAAATCTGGCATCTGATCAGGAATGTCAAGCACAAATAGAAGCCCTTGATCAACAATTAGATGCAGAACTCGCTAAGTATCATTTATGGAAACCTTAGTTTACTGAGGGTCGGATTATGACCAAATTTAAGCTTGTTCTCTGTCATAGCATCAATAAGATGAATTGGGAAGCCTAACATTGATTTGAGGGAGGTAGATCATTTCGCAGTCCAACCGCCATCTACTGTGAGCATACTTCCTACCATATAAGTGGACGCATCGCTGGCTAAATATAACGCCGCACCTTGAATCTCCTTGAGTTCACCCCAACGAGCGAGGGCAGTGGCACCAACTATGAAATTCTTTGCCTCTTCGGAACCTGCAATAGGAATGTTCATTTCAGTAAGGAATGGTCCTGGACAGATTGCATTGACATTAATGCCATGCGGAGCCAGCTCCAATCCAAGGGCGCGTGTCATTTGCACTACTGCACCCTTACTGGCTGTGTAGGGTGTACGATTGGCAAGTCCAACCAAACCAAGCGTACTTGCTAAATTTATGATGCGTCCATTTCCGGCAGCTTTCATAGCAGGTGTTACCGCCTTCGAAGCCAGCCAGGTACCATTTACGTTCACGTCCATCACTTTCTTAAACTCTTCGGCAGTCAATTCGTCGATGGCACCACGAATATTGATTCCAGCACTATTGATCAGTATATCAATGTGGCCGAAGGTGTCCATAGCCTCCTTTGCCATGTCCTCCATATCCGCTGGCGATGTCACATCCCCAGAAAAAGAAATGGCCTTGATGCCATAGTCTGTTGTCAACTTCGTTGCAGCTTTCTCACCATCTTCTGCGTTGCGATTTACCAGCATAAGATTTGCACCTGCCGAAGCAAGTCCTTCACCCATAGCTAAGCCGAGCCCCTTCGAACCTCCAGTGATAATCGCAAGTTTTCCACTACAATCAAATAGTTTAATTCCCGGTAGTTTTTCGTCGTTCGCCATTTGATTTTTTACTTAATCAGTTATTTATTTAGTCGCAGGCCATGGCAAGAGAAGAATCCCACTAGTACTCTGTCAAGTTAATTATGTTAGTGAATTTTAATTTGATTTTTGATGAAGTTCGAGGCGCAAAACACAGACAGAGCCATAGCTCTGGCGAGTAGTTGCAATGAAGAAATTCGCAAAAAGAACTTAAAATTATTGACAATATTCTGCTTGACATAGTACTTGGTAAGATGATCGCCTTCCTTTTGGCAGGTGACCGTTCTCAATTAGAGACCACTGCATCAGGAAGGGCCTTTGCTATTTTTCCAACTTTAGTACCGCATACTTCCCCTTATTCCACGCATGCACAAGCAGGTATAAATGCTTGCTTCCATCATCTCCCATCACATGATGTGGCCATACGTGGTGTATGTTGGTGATGACCGGAATATCGAGGTCTCCCGGTATAATGGTCGAGACCAGCTTATCACCGGTATGTGCATAAATTGGGGCTGACTTCTGATCCCCTAGCGCACTCAGGGCGTTGAAAAAATAGTGCTCATCCTTGTACGAGACATTGCAAACGAGGCTTCCATCTGGGATTTCCTGAAACATTTCTACGAATTCACCTTCTGGCGTAAATTGTACGACTTGTCCAGCAGCTCGGTTGGCCACATAAATGTGATCGTCATGTGCATAAATGCCGTGAGCTGTCATAAACTGTCCGGGCAAATCTCCCTTTCCTCCCCATGCCAGCTTACCCCAATCCCAACATCCATCATTTTCTACTATGGTAAGGACAAAATCACCTTTAGAATACCCATGGGCAACGTAGATTGTTGAGTCATAATAGGTAACATCTGTTACACCAAAATTACTAGCTGATGAAGAAAAGAAGTAATTGGCTCGAGGATAATCAAATTCTATACCCTTGGGTTTTAGTATATCACTTACGATTTCACCTTCGATCGTGGTAATCAATACTCTTTTTCCATTCTGCGCCAATGCCAGGAGCTTCTTGCCCTTGTGCACAAAGAAAACAATGCCATGAATATTGTCTTTCAATCGTTCATCTGAACCGATGCGTGTCCAGGTTTCCAGATCTGGACTTATGGCGCAGAGACCATATCCCGGTATTCCTGTATAAACGATCGAAGTCTCTGGGTCCTCGTTAAAACCACCATGCATCTGAGACTCTGTTGCTCGAGCACCTTCAGGAAATGCTGCAGTTAGCTCTTGGTCCCAAGAGAACACAAATTCGCCCTGGCCGGTGACCAATTTACTTTGCATAGGAATATCTGCACTTGGTCCATGATTATTGCCATGGCTGTGACTATGTCCATGGTGATGATGATGGTGATGGTCGTGTTCATGGGACTGGCCTTGCACCGTCCAGATGAGGGATGCGCCAAATAGACAAAGTCCAAATTTTCGAAATCGCTGATACATAGTCACTAAATATTTAGATTGAGCTCTCAATATATACATCTATCTGGGATTTATCCATTCCTTAAGTCTCCTAATTCGGCTTTTGTACTTCATTTCAGCTAGAAACACAGATGTCTACAGAACAAGTACTTGGTTGACTGATAAATAAGTCCAAAGTAGCCCCACATTTTCAAAATGGAAGATGTAGTGACAGCTTGAAGATCAAAATCTGTACGAGAGATTGTCGTGATTTTCAGTCAAAACCCCGCCAATCCCAACTTGGATCCTGAACCATCCTTGGGTTTTAAGGTGCAAAAGATAGACCCCAAATGGGTCCCTTAGTGATCGCTAAGCAGATCATAAAGTCCGGGCTTCCCAAAAGGGAACAATGACAGCTATCTTTAATCAACCTAAATACCTGCAACTGATGAAATCTGTCATAGGAGCCTACCAAAGAATCCTTACCTTCATGCCAGAAACTTCTTGCAGCATGGGATCAGACACTTTGTTGATAGCATCTCACTGAAGAAATAATTTGCAGCCTTGAAGTATAATTATTCTTATAACTCTTTTCATATGACTTTTCAATGCACCCTCTACCTTAGCATCGTGATGATGTTCATTTCCTCATCGGCCATCATTGGACAATCCGATATTCAGTTCCCTGTGAAGGTAGGTATGAAGCCAGAGAGCATCACCAAAGGCTTCGGTAACAAGTATTATGTAACAGTCATGAATGGGAAAATTGATGGCGATGGACAGGTAGTTGAAATATCTTCAAGCGGTGTTCGTGTCTTTGCAGAAGGTTTTGATGAACCCAAGGGCATTGTTTTTCTTGATGGACATCTGTATTTCTCAGACTTGACGAAAGTCTGGAAGGTCAATCAAAATGGCGAAGCATCCATATTTGTGAGCAAGGAAGACTTTCCTCATGAGGTGCTTTATCTGAATGATGTATCCAAGGACGCAGACGACACAGGGATCATGGTGGTAGATATGGGTGACACAAAATACATGCGAGATGAAAACAACCAGTTGTGGCCACTGGAAAGTGAACAGGCCAAATTGGTGCCGCAGTTGGGTCGCATATATCACATTGCACTTGATGGCAAAATCAATATTATACAAGACACCTCTCCCCTCATGTTGAACCCAAATGGGGTGGGCATCGATAACAATGGAGAGATCATGGTAGGTGCTTTTTTTCTTGGCAATTTCCTCGTAAGACGAGGCAATGAACTACAGCCACTGAAAGGCAGATTCAGAGGTGCAGATGCAGTCGAACAAGACAGTGAGGGCAACTACTATGTAAGCAGTTGGGCATTGGGGACCGCATGGAAAATCGATGGAAAAACCGAAGAATCGACGGTGCTGATCGATGGGCTAGAATCTGCAGCAGATTTCTATTTGGAAGAAGATAAGCACCGACTTCTACTTCCCGATATGATGGCAGGGATGATATATGCAGTTGATATCAAATAGCAGGGAACTATAGTTCTATTGCTAAATGTAGACACTGGTCGAGAAAGATTAGACAGGCATGTTCCTAGACTTTTCACAATTGGACGGCGACCTATTAAATCAGTACCGATATGTATTTAACCATGCGTTCCCAGAGGTCATCTTTCAGTCTGAGGTGGTCGGCTCATGTTGGACAAAAGTTGAGCAATACTTTCCTGATTTTCAGAGAATATTGATCGGTTCAGCAGGCCAATTGATAGGGTTTATCAATACCCTACCACTTAAACTCGATGTTGAGCTAGGGAATTTACCTGCAGAAGGTTGGGACTGGCTCATGCAAAAAGGAATCAGTGACTTCGAGGATGGCAGCGATCCAAATTGCTTGGGGGGTTTGCAGGTAGTTGTTGCTAAAGAACATCAGGGCAAAGGATTCAGCAAGACGTTAATAGTAGAAGGTCAACGCATACAGCGTCAATTGCAGTTTCGCAATTTCATCATTCCAATCCGTCCGACCTTGAAGCATAAACACCCTAAAGTGTCCATGTTGAACTATTTGAAGAAGCAAGAGAATGATAAGATCTATGACCCTTGGATTAGGACACATGTAAAAACGGGAGCCAAAATCATCGGTGTTTGTTCAAAATCCATGCATATCCAGGCAAAACTGTCTTATTGGGAAAAACTTCTAGATCAAAGAATAACTGAAACCGGTGACTACCAAATTCCTGGGGCATTAAACTTAGTACGAATTGACATAGAAACAGGTCATGGAGAATATCTAGAAGAGAACATTTGGATTAATCACCCTTTGGATTAACGCCACCAAATCATTGTCCATTCTGCTGTCCAATAATATCACAAGCAATTGTACTTGGATTCTTTCGGAAGAATAGACTAAAAACGAAAAGAAGCCCTTAATCCAAAAAATGCTTGCCCTTACCGATTTCGCAAATGGCGACGGAAACAATATTTTAGTAACATCTTCACATCAAAGTTGTCTCATTCTGGGCTGAGCCATGCTAGAACGCTACCACTAGCTTCTTCCCTACTAGTTACTCTCAAACTAAAATTATCCTTGACTCCCTGTTGCACAAAAGCCTTGGAAGGAAATGCAAAATTCTTTGATGCTACAGACTCATCAACGGTGTCACCATTTGCCGAGAGTGGATTCAAGATCATCAGTTTTCGAGGTGCAATCAGTGCTGCCAGGTCAGGAAGATCATAAGCCTCAATGGCTCCTGGAACTGTGGAATGGATGTACTCAGTACGATACTCTTGCGAAAGCGCAATATCTGCATATCCTTGAAAAGATTCAATCAGACAAACCTTTGCTACATCCTGACTAATAGCTAAGGCGTGCAGTAGTTCGCTCCCCAGGGTACCAATCGATATGGCTGCAATGGACTCATATTTCCTATCTGAATGCAAAAAATTGATCATGCGGATAATATCTTCAGCACGTAGACCCACAATGGTTTTTCCCGTAAGAATACCGGCAAACCATTTGTTGTAAGACACATTTCTAATGAATGTATCTCCTCTGAGGTATCCTGGACCCATTTCGCCAATATCTGGCAAGTCAGCGAGCAATACAGTGAATCCCTGAGCCAACAGTTCCTTTGTCAATCCATCCTCATTTATGGCGTAGTCCTTACCTTGCTGATGTAATATCAGCACCACCTCACTCGATTGCTTTTCAGTTGGGATACACAAAGCCAATGGCAGCATGTATGCCCCACTACCGGGAATCAGGTACTTTTCAATAGCATATTCAGCTCCTACAAATCTTCCCGAAAAGACTGCAGACCCAAATTCTTCAGGAACGGTAATACCAGCAATCTTGGGAAAGAGCCGACGCACCTGAGGCAGGTGTTCTGCGATATTACGGCGTCTAGCATTGAGTTTTTCCACCTGGTTCTCAACCACTTTTTTATTCAACGAATACATGGTCTCTCCCTGAAATGATGTGGATACTTGTCCAGTAGGCGTAACCTGCAATTCTTCCAAACTCAATGGTTCGATCTCTTGATCAGTTGGATCTCCTGGATTCTGTAGATGTTTTTGAAAAAAAGCGTACATCGCCTCACGGTTCTTTTTCGTGAAACTGTGCCTATCGTCATCAATGGTCATTTGCAAGTTTTCAGCTTCCCCCAGTGCGGCAAATGCTTCACCCGCTTCGTGATAGGATTCCATCGCTCCTTGGATGCTAAAAAAGTCTCGCGTTGTACTCACGATCAATGTTGGTTTTGGTGCACGCAATGCAATAAAATCAGGATGATCCAAACCCTCTGCTATAAACCTTACCAGATTCTGTTCAGCATCTTGAGGACCCTCACTTCTAAAGAGGCGGTTATAGTTCGTGATATAACACTCAGGTGCCGCTGCGAGAATGCGGTCATCAAAGACGCAAATCTGAGCAGTGGATGTACCTCCACCTGAGATGCCAGTCATTCCAATGCGTTGAGGATCTACCTCAGGCCTCGACTCCAACACATCTAGCCCCCTAATGCCATCCCAAATGAAGTAGCTAGCTGGAGAATACCCGGAAATAAAACATTGGGCACCAGGATAGGAATGTTCATGATTTGAAGGAAAGATGGACTTACCCAATGCTGGATCATAATATTGCAATCTTTCACCTTGACCTATGGGATCATATGCCAATACAATAAATCCCTTTTTTACCAAATTGATGATGGTGTGTTGATAAATATCACGGCGAAAACTCAGTGTGCTATGACCTATGGGATTTAGAATGGCGGGCGCAGGATCTACTAAATTTTCGGGAATAAAAAGCGCTGCAGTGACATGGTATCCTGGGCGTGATTCATACACTAACTTTTCTACAGAAAAACCATTTTTTTGAACGGTACCAGTCACCTGAATATTAAGTGGCGTTTTATCAGGAAAACTGCCGACTATGTCTTTCATTCTTCTTTTCACCTCCTGCTGCCGGCGCTCCCAATCCTCTCTAGTTTTCAGTCTATTGACGGTCTGTTTTCTTTGGTCCAATTGATCGAATGCCACATCGCAAAAGTATTTGTAGAGAGAATTTTCTACATCAGAATAGTAGGACCAATAGTTGAAAAGATCTACATCATCCTGACATGTAGCCGGCAAGGAAATAAACAGACTACATAATAACTGCCAAAAAATTCGATATTTCATTATTCAAGTTGATTCTTATCATAGAGACATCCTAGCTCATCTCAGGAAGGATATTCAACTTACCTCCTTCTTTCTATTTGGGGTATCCAAGTCTCTTTGCAGGGACAAGATAACGAATGCTTTTTCAAAGAGGGTAAATGACAGCCAACTGCTGAGCATGGCGATCTACCTAATGAGCCTGCAATACTTCCTGCAAGGCTTTGCATTTATTTTCACCAAATTTGACCAGCTAAATGGATAAGAACTTATGATCACCACCGAGTCACCACTGGTACGGCTATACCATATGACCATGCTAATCTTTGCGTTATTCTTACTGAACAGCTGCCTATCGACCAACGATAGCCATAATGTAAAAATCACTCCTAATCAATTTGATGGTACCGATACGGAGCGGATTCAACAGGCTATTGATGCCGCTGCCGGTAACATGAACAAAGTATTCATTTCATTTAATCAGTTGAATGGCAAACATGAATGGATCCTGGATAGTGCCCTCTTGCTCCCAAGTGATCTGACGATTGTTCTAGACAACTGTACACTGCAACTTTCTGACAGTTGCCGAGACAACTTATTTAGGAGTGGCAATGTAGGTGCTGGAATTACAAAGCCAGCGTGGCGAGAAAATATCAGAGTAATTGGAATCGGCGATGTGCATCTGAAGGGTGCTAACAACCCTCGATCTACAGGTGATGGGCATCGAACATTGACCTTAGACCCAGCTGCGGAGAAAAACGCTGGAAACTGGCGCGTGAGCTATGGAAGCGATGCGGATAAGGAAGGAATGAAGCAAAAGGGTGACTGGCGAAATATTATGATCCTGATGTCCTATGTGCATCATTTTGTGCTGAAGAATGTAACGATCGAAAATGCACATGGTTGGGCAGTTAGTTGTGAGCGAACCACTGATGCTGATATATCTGACATCCGTTTAAATTGTCCCGAGACACAAATAATTGCAGGCAGACCAGTTTTCATTGCCAACCGAGATGGAATAAATCTACGCCATGGTTGCAAGAACTTTCGCATAAATAATATTTCTGGCGTAACCGGTGACGATTTCATCGCCCTGTCTATCTTGGGTCTGGATGCGGAAGACCCAATCGGGGGAAGCATTCATTCGACCATGGTTTCGAGTAAAGCCTGGCGGGGAATTGAAGACAATACAGAAAATGTATTCATCACTAATATTGTATGTCAAAGTTCAACACGGGGAGTAGCAATCCGGGCAAACGATCAGGCTAGTATTCATCATGTGTTCGTGGATGGGCTCCGTTTTCGAGGAGGGTACAATGCCATGCTGATTGGAGGTAAGGGTTATGGTAAGGATTCTCAGCCAGGAAAAATCCACAACATCCACGCTATGAATATCAGCGGCGATGGACAATCGTTGATCCAAATAGAAGAGGCCATTGCAGATTGCAGTATTACTCAGGGAGTTTTCTGGGGAAAGGGAGATCAAATCGTTCAACACAAAAAGATCGACGCTACTGAAACAACCAATGTACTTCTTAAGAATTTAGTACACCTGTAATGTATACCGGTTTACAGCTTTTATCAATGTCTTATCTAAAGGCCAGCCTAAACCATGGTTAATCTACGAACACTATTTTTCTCTGTATTAATTGATTTTCTTGCTTGAGACGTAGGAAATATATGCCCGGAGCAAGGCGCGGAAGATCGACTATCCAAGACGCCCCCTGAACCAACTCTCTCTCAAATATCATCCTACCTGCCGGTGTGACTATGGCAAGCTCTAAGTCGCCTGGCAACTCTGATGCAATGCTAAACATCCCTTGTGTTGGATTGGGAAAAACTCTGATTTGCTTACTGGATATTCCGCTTTCCGTACTGGTGGGCTGATCCAAACTAGTCATTACCGCTGCAGCATCTACCTTACCATACCCCCATATTTGGTTAGGCAAATCTCCGGTAAATTCATCCTCCACTGCATTTATTTCCAAAAGATCTTTCACATCGCTGGGAGTCAACTCAGGGTTATTTTGCAGCATCAATGCAACGATACCAGCTACCAGGGGAGCTGCAGAAGAGGTGCCCCTACCGACGCTGAATGGCCATGAACCATCGTCTTCCTTTGCAATGCTATCTACGCGGAAAGACTCGTCAAAAGCTTGGTAGTAGGAGCTCTGAGCCGATGCTATTAAACCTCCAGGTGCCGAAATATCTGGTTTGATCCTGCCATCCAATGTAGGGCCTTGGCTTGTTCTAAAATACTTGGCACCGATTATTTCCTCCGTACTCAGTGTTTCACCTAGTGTGTTGACGAATGTATTTTTAGAAGTATATGCACCCACCGAAATGATCGAATGAGCTGTTCCTCCCAACTCCCCCATAGTTGAACTTGGATTTCCCCCGATTACCCGCACACCATCTATGAATTCAAGTGCACCAACTCCTGAAAGGTCGGTGAAAAAGGCTTCACCATTATTGTTGGCTGCATAAGCATGTACCGTCCCACGATCAGCTCGGAACCTAAATTGTACAAAGTCATTGTCTAGTAGGTTTTCCAAGTCAACATTATTCCCCCTAGATTGTGCCGTGTTATCGATGGAAAATTGAGCATGGGCCCGACCATTAATTGGATTGATCTCAATTCCTCCCTCATAGGTAAGCGTATCTCCCTCTAGATCTACTATTATACCACTCAATATGGAAATTGGATTTTGCGACGAAAGCATCACTCCCGTCCCCTCGGCCATGTTGCTACTGGGGTTGAATATTTCTATTCCAACCTCAAAATCTACACCCACTTCTCCCCAAATATCCACCAAAGTCCTACCGGCACTGACTTCATCCGGCCACACCAAATAGCTTAATATCTCAGGTTCATTGGCGAAAGTGTGGTCAAAATGCAGATAGAATCCTGAGACATCGCCTTCGTTGCCGACTGCGCCTACAACGACTCTACCTGGCCCAGAAAGTGCATCTATAGCTTGATCGGTCAAAGAGGTGCCATCATGAGGTCCAGTATGATGACCTTGGCTCAAATTCACTACGGCAGGCTTTCCAACGGATTCGGCATATTGAAATACATAGTTGATTCCATCAATCACGCCAGTGTTTAGCCCATCTAACTCTGCTCCCATATTGAGGGAAACCATGACAACATCACTGGCAGAAGCAACACCCCTGTATTCACTCGCTAGCTCACCACCAGTACCTGCAGCTATTCCAGCAACACGTGTTCCATGACCATCAAAAGCGACATCTGCCCCCTCAGCAAGAATTACTTCTTCTGTTTCTAGTTCCTGGCCATAAGTATATCCGGCTGGTGGTGCACGGCGAGAGAAATTCTGCTCCCATACCTTTTTAATCTTTAACTCATTTGTTTCCAGACTATAGAATGTTGGGTGAGTGTAGTCAAATCCAATATCAAGAATTCCTATGACTACGTCTTGGCCTGTAAAAGGCTGTGACAAATTTTGACCTGCATGTACTTGTGTAACATTGCAGGCTTCTAAAGCCCTGTCCAACTTAGGATAGATCGGTTTAGCAATCTCAACGTATTCGATTCCTGGCAATTCGATAAATGCCTTGTACTGCTCAGATGGTATATGAATAGTCAATATCTTACCAAGGTCTGAATTTATCCGTACGTCAAAACGGTGTAGCTTGCTCCTATCAAATCCTGCTCTAACCGCAACTATTGCTGGAACATAGGATCGTCCATCCTGTGGATACATTCGATATTTTTCTCGCAACCTAGCATGAGACACTCCCAGCTCCAATTCTCTGACCAATAGAGCAGCTTCAATACCACAATGCTTGGGCTTAGGGAATCTTAATACTTGACTCGATTGCATACTTGTTTGATCACCATCTGCTGTTTGACCATATGTATGGGAGCATAATGTCATTGAAAATTGAAACCCAATAAGTATGATAAAAAACTTCATAAGGAGCACTATAAGTGAGTACCAATGGGGACTAAGTCAGACTTTACCTTTATCGCTGAATCCCAATACGGCACTAAATTCAAAAGAACGGGTCTCTCCAAAAACTACTTGCTTACGTAGACCAAAAGCAATTCGTTGGATCAATATAGGTCTAAAGGTGCAAACATGAAGGAATTGCCTTCTCACCCATTCGGGTGAGATTAGATAGGACTTTACTGCTCAAGTCGTTACATTACTTCTCCTCCTGTTCATAGACAACATCTCCCAGGCTATGACTACCGAATTCGTTATTTTCTAAGGTGGGCTCAGATCCATTGGCATAGATGTATACTGCGGCTTTTTGAGATTGCTTGCCATTTCTAAAGCTGTTTTCCTTCAAAACCAAGTCCATGGCTGGTGAATTAATCGAGAATCCATACCCTCCACCTTGGACGCCATTGTTCTCAATAATATTCTTTACAAAAGTATTTCTGTGTGGTGCATTACTTTTGCGTTCGTGACGCAAGTTAACTCCATCACTCCCATTTTCAAAAATGTGATTTTCAGAGAAAATAACATCGGTATCCTTGTGCCCGGTGCAAATTCCAAATCTTTCATTATGGTGAAACTTATTTCCTCTGACCTGGCTATGATATGCGCGCCAGCAAATAAAAAGGCCATCGGTATTGCTATGATGGATATTATTGTTTTCTATTATCGAATAAGGAGAGCCAGTGCCTGGATGAAGTCCAGTATTTCCACTGCCGCTGATCTCACTGTTGCGGATGGTTACATGCTCAGTGATCTGCCAACTAATGCCTTCGCCATTAAAGTCTTTCACGTGCACACTATCTACTGTGACATGCTTTGATCTTAGGACCAATATTCCAGCACTATTGCAACCATCCGCTAAAAAATTTTCCGATCCATTTCCATCGGCCGTCAAATTTGATATGTATACGTTTTCCAGACCAATGACCTCAATGACAGACGAAGCGTCAGAAATGTACCCATTGCGATCTGATCGGTAATCACGAATCAATCCATCAGAGATATAAATCACATTGTCCTGTATGTCGGTGACGTAGGCCGCAGACACATTCCAGCACGAGCTATTGTCTTCATCACTGATCTGTACCTTCATACCAATCCTAAAACCCTCCACGTCTTCCACGGTTAATTTCAGTTCGCCGTAGTCTGCATCGACGATAAACCTAGTTTGGACTCCGGTGCCTTTCCTCAATATCGTGCCTTTCCCAGCACCCTGCAGTGTCACATTTGATCGCATTCGAATTGGAGCATTGATCTTGAAGATGCCCTCGGTTAATTTTATCGTACCGCCTACCTTAGCTAAGGCGTCGATGGCGAATTGAATGGACTGATTACTAAAACCAGCGACATCAGCCATACTGCTCCCGACAGTCACTGTTCTTTTTGCGAACCTCGGAGTCACCAAGGCATCAACGTGATCCACTTCTTGCTGAGCAACTAGCGAGCTGTAGCAAATGATCGATAGAAAAAGACTAAGTAATTTCATTTTTGTGCAATTATATTTCCCAATAATATATAAAATTTGATCAGCCCAATCATGTCTGATAGATGAAAGTGCTAACTATTCTCTAGTTTGACAATATCCCTACAGGTGAACCTTGAAATAGACGCCCGGGTTGATAATGATACCCAACCTCAAAATCAGTATTAAAACGATAGTTAGTACACCGTCTGCTGAAAGTTTCTCGCTAATTTGAAAATAGTCTTATCTGACAGCGCCTGACCGTCTAAGCTCTTTGGATGGGCATCAAAACGCCAGGACATGTCCTGGCGAAGCCTTGTAACGTACTATAAGGCCAAGAGGGCTAATGTCTCAGTTGGTTGTTTACTGAGCAGCGTCAGATTTCTAGGTACTTCTTCAATAGTTTCTTTCCTTGCATTATAGCTTCCCGCCCACTTGATTCAATGCCATACCAACCTCGATATCCCTTATCATGACACATCTTTATCAACTTAGCAGACAACTCTTCCGTTGGTTGATTTCGATAGGACATTCCTACAGCCCAGGGAAGCATCTTATCCAGATAATTTACATTATCAAAATCATCAGAAGGACTTCGCCAATCCGGATATGAACCAAAGTACAGGTTATCAACTTCTTTCAGAAGTGCTACCATCCAATCGGCATCATTAGAGATGCCTCCATGATTTTCAATACATACGCTGATACCAGCTGGAATGGCATATTCCAAGAGCATTTGATAGGATTCAGCCGACCACTTTAATGCATCATCTTTGTCCACATTTTCCGGTCCTCGGCAGTTTGTTCTTATCGCCTTACAACCTAGATAATGTGCAATATCAATCCATTTCTTATGATTAATCACAAACTGCTTCCTTAATTCTGCTGTAGGTTCACAGCCATCTCCTTCATTATCCACCATGATCAAGACCATCTCTACACCATGATCTGCAGCATTTTGCTTTAGCCTATTGAGGTAGTTTACTGTAGGAACTTCAAATAGCGTATTGACGAATTCAATTCCATTTAATCCAAAGTCCTCCCTGGCTATTCGTGGAAAATCTAGGTTGCTCCATTTACCATCTCTAATCTCTTGCACAAGTGCCCATTGGGCCAGCGAAATATCATCATATGTCATTGGTGAACTAGTCATCATGGTCGAATTTAAATCTAAAGTTGGGACAACGATGGTAGCTGCTCCGGCTAGAGCAGCATTACTCAAAAAATCCCTGCGAGTATAAGGCTTTTGTGTTTGCTTCATCAACTAAATGTATTTAAAGTTCCCAGCCTTTTCTATAGGTGCGTGATAAAAATTTGTTGGCTGACTCATCATTTGTAATTTTCATAGATTCAGAATCATAGACGACCTTGTTCCCCGCTCGAAGTGCTACGGCGGCCAAATTAATCGTTTCGGTGACTGTACCAGCATAAGTAAAACTACCTGGAGCTTCAATATCCTCCTTGATAGCTTTGACCCATGTATCTGAACGACGTTCTCGCACTCGTTCAGGCACTTCCTTTTCTCCTTCATAGGCCTTCATGACTCGAGAGGGAATGATCTCGGGCTTCTCACCTCGAAATCCCGCAAGGATTTTCCCACGATCACCAACGAACATCATACCTTCATTTGGCATATCTCGGTTGTCTTCTTTTAGTTCCTCGGGGACGAAAGGTTTCATCCCTCCATCATACCATAGGAGATCAAAAGCAGGTAAATTCTTCTGCGTTGGAAATTCGAATTGAATCAGGCAAGACAGCGGAAATGAGACATCATTCTCTACCCATTTGTAACTATTACCATCTACATAACGATGAGTCGTTCCATATGCCTTGGCACTAATTGGTGCGACATCTATCCCCATGCTTAAGAACAATGGAAATAGACTGTAGTGACCCATATCTGCTATGCTTCCACCTCCAAAGTCATACCATCCACGGAATCGATTGTGCGTATAGAAAGAATGATAAGGAATATCTGGAACAGGGCCCAGCCACAGCTCCCAATTGAAACCTTTAGGTATAGGTGCCTCTTCTTTGGGGCGCGAGGGCCATTGTTCCCACACAGGACGATAGGACCAATTGTGGATTTCCTTTAAGTTACCAATTGTTCCTTCTTTGATCCACTTAAGTACTAGCTCATACTCCGGCCTGTGACTCCAAGCTAACAAGTGGGTCTTTACCCCACTTTTCTTGGCCGTCTCAATAGTCAATCTGCCTTCTGCCATGCGATTGGCTATTGGCTTATGCGTAATCACATGCTTGCCTTCCTTCATTGCTGCTATCGCCAAATGAGCATGGTGGTGATCTGGTGTCATAATCTTTACAGCGTCTATATCAGACTC
The DNA here is from genome assembly GCA_013001595.1 of Saprospiraceae bacterium. Classification (GTDB taxonomy): domain Bacteria; phylum Bacteroidota; class Bacteroidia; order Chitinophagales; family Saprospiraceae; genus JABDMH01. The sequence continues at coordinate 95,443 of JABDMH010000014.1, forward strand.
TTTGGCGAGGAGCTCGCGATAATCCTCAAACGCAGTACAACCATTGTAGGTACCTGAAGGCATATGCTTTGCATAATAAGCTTCGACATACTCCTTGCCAATGTCTCTTCCCCCCGGGATTCCATCATAGGTGCTACCCCAATCGGGTTCATTCAATGTCTTACGAATGGAATCCCGAATCCCGTGAGCTGACCAGTCCAAATAGTCTGTTGTGAGTGTATTGACATCGCAGACAGAAGCCACATGTATATGCGGATTCTCCAACATTCCAGGCAGTTCTCTAAGACCTTGGGTTCCACACCCTATGTTTGCCACCGTGATTTTATCTGATGGTGGAATGAAACCTTTGCCACCTAGAACATGTCTGGGAACGAGAGAAATGGTAGCAGCGGTAGTTACTGCCGATCCAAGAAATTTCCTCCGATCCATTGAGCTCTTAAAATTCGCCATAGTATGAATTTGGATTCAATGATTGATCTATGTTTTTCCTTTAACTCGACCATCTTTATGGAGGATATTAAGATAATTAAAATTGGACATGGATTTCACCATTCTTAAAAGAAACTTATCTCCCTAAATCATCATTTCAAATAAGGGTCGTGCTGCCCCCCAGCTAGTTATCTTATACTTTCTAAAAAATCAAATGACCCCCGAATAAATATCGTACTTTACAAGTACTCTCCAGGTTCAACTAAATGAAGTTGTTTATTAAGACCTATTGCGCTGTCAGTAGGAAGTCACCGACATCGCGGCATCATATTATACCACACAAATGCAATATTCCATTGCAGCAAAAGAATACTTATGAAAAGGAAAGATTTTATTCAAAAGTCTTCAATTCTTGCATTTAGTACGAGCGCTTTTGGTCTGATACGATGGAATGGGGAAAACTATGTGGGAGATACACCAACTACATCTGACATTCTTGGACCGTTTTACCGGCCAGGGGCACCCTTCAGAAATAATATTATACCTGTAAATTCAAAAGGTACCCCACTTAATCTCAGGGGTATTGTGTTAGGAGATGATGGAAAAACACCATTGGAAGATGCCATCGTCGAGATCTGGCAGTGTGACGAGAATAGATACTACGATAACACTTCAGATGATTTTCGCTTTCGAGGTGCACTCCGAACCAATGCAGACGGCCGATACCACTTTAATACGATCGTACCTGTGCCATACAAAGTGGATATGGACGACGACGATTCTTCCTGGCGACCTGCTCATATACATATGAGAATATCAAGTGAGGCACAACAGGATTTGGTGACTCAAATATATCTGAAGGGTGATCAATACATTGATACAGATGCCAGTGCTTCGTCACCAGACGCCATACACCGAATACTGGATTTAACTAGAAATGCAGATAATGAGCAAGAATTAATATTTGATGTGGTTATGACTGAGAACATCCCCTTGAGTGATGAGGTTTATCAAAAAATCACCGGACTATATCAAACAGAAAGAAATATAATCGAGTACATAAAAAGTGATGATCTACTCCTGGTAAAGAAAAATGGACAAATTGTAAGAAGCTTGAAGTATGTGGGTAACAATACTTTTGAAGGCATCAATGGCAATCCCAAAGTAAGTTTTCGACTATTCTCAGATGGCAAAGTGGAAGCGATCACTCACTGGGGCCATGGAAAGAAATCCGCTGGAAGTAAATTTTTGAAGTACTAGCGAAGTATCCGGGGAACAGTTCGAATTTTGATAATTGAATTTGTCTTTTCATAAGACTATGTACCTGCGACTTGTTTTGCAAATTCTCAATGAGAAACCCTCTTTTTTCTAGTAGCAACGGAAAAACATGCTAGTTCATTCACATCAGAAAAGATGAGCGCAAGATTTCCTGGCTATAGAAAAAAATCCTTAAGGAAGCAATGCCGCACTGAGATGTGGTAGTGGAGCACATTGGTAGTACTGCTGTCCCAGAATTGGTAGCTAAACCAATCATTGATATTCATATCGCCTTTGATCATCCTCTCGGATTTGATGAATTTGGAGGCCTTAGATTACAGACACAATGGCGATCAGGGCATCAAGGACCGAGAAGCCTTCAAACGGACCGATTCCCTGCGGCAGCATCTAGTATTAGACATCATTCCTCATCACCTATATGTATGTCCAAGTCACAGTGAAGAATTCAAGTGCCATCTACGTTCACGCAATATCTTGAGAAAGGACGACCATGCGCGCAAAACTTACCTAGCGATGAAATCACGCATGGCTGAAGAGGAGAATCAAGACTGCAATAGGTATGTGGCTCTCAACGAAATATTGTCAAAAGACTGGATTTATCACCTTATAGATACTAGATCAACCTGAGCTATCCTATGACAAACACAGTTAAAGGTCCTGATTTTCTAATCCTGCCAAATGTGCATTCAGGTCTTTAACATCCCAAGGCTGCACGCGCCCTTGGGATCTATGACGTATGTGTCCCACACGCCCAGGTTTAATTGCACCGCCATTGTTGCCCCAGTCGTTTCGAATATAGGTCATGACAGCTGCAATCTCTTTGTCATTTAATACCGAATGCGCCGGCATCACCGGCAGAATTTCCGGAGCTTGGTAAGTATGACCATTTACCTCAATTGGTCCTTCGATGCCATGCAATAGGATCAATGCGAGTTGGCGATCGTCACCCAAAACCCATTCTGAACCTTTCAATGGCGGTGCAAATCTTCCTATCCCCCTACCATCATCACCATGACAACTAGCACACGAGGTTAGATAGTGCTTCCTACCAATGGAGAAAAGTGTTTGCTCTTCCGGTGTCAAAGAAGCCTGAGCTCGCTTCTGAGCACGATCAACCTTATGACCTGGCCACTCACAAAGCAATGCTATTTCTTCTACCTTTTGCTTTAACTCCTCTTCCAGTTTATCCGCGTTCTTCACCAATGTTGGCATCTTCGCCAATCGAATGGGTTGGTCATTTTGATGCAATTGTAGCAGTATGCCCGA